>CAVRZH010000052.1:0-39249 GCA_963725455.1 Bryobacterales bacterium | reverse complement strand
CAAGGCCGTTATGGCGCTTCTCAGGTCAACTACGTCACGAAATCCGGCAGCAATCAGTTTCATGGAAATCTGTACGAGCTGTGGAATGGCTCAAAGTTCAACGCGGCGGATTTCTTCACCAACGCGACGCCCGGAAATCATAAGCCGCGCTCCACGGTGAATCACTTCGGAGGAAGTCTGGGCGGTCCCATTGTCCACGACAAGCTGTTTTTCTTCTTCGATTCCGAATGGGTTCGTATCGCACTCCCCATCGTCACGGCAACCACCGTGCCGACTCCCGCGTTCGAGAATTACGTCCTGCAGCAGTTGCCGCGCGGTGGCGTGGATGCAATCACCGGATCGACGTATCAACCGGCGCCCAGCTGGTTCCCTTCTATCAGAAGATGTTTGCGCTTTACGGGAACACGGCGGGCACCCCGCTGGCGATTCTCGGATGCCCATTCAACAGCAGCGGGGACGCGGCTGGGGGCGTTCCACCGGACGGAAACGGGTGCGCGAACCGCCAAAGCGTTTCGCATTCCAGCGACGATCGCGAGCAAGTGCAGACGGCGCGCATCGACTACAACATCGACACCACGAACATGGCCTGGTTCCGCTTTCAGTCCGACACCGGACTGCAGGCCGCCTACACCGATCCGATCAATCCGATCTTCAACGCCATCTCCCCGCAGCCGCTCTACTCGTTCGCTTCCGGCTACACGCACGTGTTCTCCGGAAATCTGGTGAACTATTTCAATCCTGCGTTCTCCTGGTATGAAAGCCTGTTCGGCCCAACCGATTTCGAGAAAACATTGGACGCATTTCCAATCGTGCTGGAGGGCAGCGGGGCGAATGCACCGTTCACGCCGCTCGGGGGCCTGGACAACACCTGGGTGCAAGGCCGGCGCGCCTCGCGCTTCTTCATCAACGACAATCTCGCCTGGACGGTAGGTCCCCACGAGTTCCGCTTCGGAACCAACACCCGCATCTTTCGCCTGAACGACTATGACTTTGGCGAGGGCGTGGTGCCGCTGGTTACCTACACCAGCCTTCCGGAATTCATCCACGGTGTCGCGTCCACCGCTTCAGAGACCTTCCCGTTGGCCGATTCTCAGCCCTACAATTTCCTCAATCTGGATCTGTACGCACAAGATACCTGGAAGCTGACGCGCACCTTCACCTGGACCTTCGGCATCCGCGATACCTACAATTCGAATCCGCTCAATCCGCACGACGCCGTGGCGCGGCTGGACGGATCGTTCGCCTCAATTTCTCACGATGTAAATCAACCTTTGGATGCCGTCATTCAGACGCATCTCTCGAACGTATTTGCCGCAACACCGCTGGCCATCCTTCAACCCAGGACCGCCATCGCCTGGCAAATCGCGCCGCATACCGTTCTGCGCACCGGATTTGGCCTGTTCAGTGATCTTTTGCCCGGCAGCGTGGTCGACCTGGTGGGCGTGAATCCTCCTTATTCGAACACCTTTCAGGGCGGGTTGCTCGGGACGGTGGGTGGGACGGCGATCGCTCCAGGAGTTCCGAATAGCGCGATCGATGCCACTGCTGCCGCCAATCAGCAATTCATTTCCGGCTTTGCCAACGGCGAGCTTTCCTGCGCTTCGCCGCTAGCCAATCGAAACGCCTGCCTTCCTCCCATTTCGATTACCGCCGTGCCGGATGGCAAGCTTCACGCGCCCTACTTCATGCAGTGGAGCTTCGCCTTGGAACATCAAATCGGCAACGCACTGAACCTGCGCGCTCAATATGTCGGTACCCGAGCCGTAAACCAGCCTTATCAGACGCAGGTGAACGGTTATCAAACCGTCTGCCAAGGCTGTTTCGCGCCATTTCCTTATGGACAGCCGGTGGATCCGCGCTTCGGCGCCGTGACGCAGTTGAACACCGGCGCGAACAGCCATTACAACGGCCTGCAATTAACAGCGGACAAGCGGCTGACGCATGGCCTGCAGGTCCTGGTCAATTACACGTGGAGCCGCTGCATGGACACGGTTTCCAACGGCGGATTTCTTCCGTTCGCCGCCGGGGCTCTTCTTACCCCGCTGCCGGGTGAGCTTGGACGTCAATACGGCCCGTGCGATTACGATGTGCGGGACAATTTCACCGCGCAGTACGTTTATCAATTGCCGATCAAGGTTCGTGATCCACGGATGGCTCGCGCGCTCAACGGATGGCAGGTTTCGGGCACCGCGTTCTGGCACAGCGGACTGCCGTTTTCTGTTTTAAGCGCGCCTTATTCGGCTGATGGAAACGGAATCGTCCAGGGCAGCGGCCCGCAGTACGCGAGCGTGGTGTCCGGCGTGCCGCTTTACGAGCACAACCCAATTCCCGGCGTCACTCAACCAGGAACCATCCAGTGGCTCAACCCCAACGCCTTCGTTTCCACCGTTGATCCAAGTACCGGCGCATGTGCCGGCGGCGACAGCCCGGCGAATTGCCAGTTCGGCAACCTCGGCCGCAATGCTCTGCGCGGTCCGGACTTCGTCTGGAGCGATCTGTATCTCACCAAGTGGTTCCAGTTGCGGGAACATGTAAGGCTGCGCATCGAAGGGCAGTTCTTCAACGTGTTCAATCATCCGAATTTCGGTTTACCTAATGTAGTTTATGCGGGCATCCCTGGCAAGCCTTCCACCCAGACCGGATTCGGCGCGTTCAGCTATTCCACTTCCCCGCCTACTGGCCTGTTGGGAGTTGGATTGGGTGGCGACAGTTCGCCCCGCATGATCGCGTTTCAGGCTCGGCTGGAATTCTAAGACGGCGGTACGCGCGGAAAAAAGTGAGGGGAACGTACAAGGGACCGTCCCCCTCGAATCATGGACACAAGACGCTGTCGAGCCGCCGCTGACATCGCGGACGCGACCACCACATGGCCGCGTCACATCAGTGACTGCTCCTCTAGCCCATAGAGATCGGCAGGCGCGCTGGAAGGGATAGTGAGAAGGTGGTACTAAGTAAGGGTGGAAATCCGCCTTAATTACGCGCAAGCGCTGTCCAGAATTTTCTGGATCAGCACATCGTACGGCAACCCCGCCGTAGCGGCCGATTGCGCGAAATCATCTTCACAAGCGAGCGATGGATTGGGATTAGCCTCGATCACGACTACCTCGCCCGCCGACGTGAGACGCACGTCCACTCTTCCGAATCCGCGAATCTTTAGCACGCGATACACTTTGCGCGCCAGCCGCGCCAGCTTCTCGTCAACGCCTGCGGGCAACTGGGTCGCCGGTCCGTTCTGAATGCCCCACTTCTTGCGATAGCTGTCGTCCCACTTGGCCTTGAAGGTGGCGAACTTCGGCGTGTCTTCCGGCACCTCATGAAAGAAGATTTCGCGCGGTGGCAAAACGGTCAGCTTTCGATTGCCCATCACGCTGAGGTACAGCTCGCGGCCGTCGATATATTCCTCGATCAGCGCATCGCAGTGAAACTTTTCGTGGATGAAGCGCGCGCGCTCCAGCGCCTCCTCTTCACTCTTGGCGAAGGACGCCTTGGCGATTCCATCGGACGACTCCTCGCCCACCGGCTTCACGAACGCCGGATAGATGAAGCGCCGCAAATGTTTCAGCGGCCGTTGCTCGGTAGAGATCACGAAATGCGGCACGCGCACGCGATGATACGCCAGCACCTTCTTGGCCAGCGCTTTGTCCTTGCAAAGCATCAAGCCGTCGGGACGGGCGCCCGTGTATTTCACGCGCATCAGCTCCAGTAGCGCGGGGATATTGGGCTCGTTCGCGCGATTGCAGTGGAAGGACTCGGTCAGGTTAAAAACCACTTCCGGCGCAAAGCTCTTCAGCTTTTCCACGATCGACGCCACATCGTCGAAAACCGCCAGCGTATCCACTTCGTGTCCCAAGCGCTGTAGGCACGCCAGAACATCGGCTTCAGTCGGCTTGTCTTCTTCCTCCTTCAACTCTTGCGGCGAGAAGGTTTCAGCCGGCGCGGCTCGATACGACACATCGAACAAGATCAGAACCTTCACGATTACACGGACCTCTTGAAGCGGCCGGTGTGCAGATGGTTGGTGACCATGGCCGACAAATAGGCGGCCAGCTCAAACGAAACGCGAGCGCGCTCCAGCGGCGGCGGAAACGTCAGTTTCAGCTTCTGGCAGCGCTCAATCAATTTACGAACCAGCATGTCCACCGTGTACTTGTGTTGTCCGGTCCAATGAACGATGGAAGCCACCAGCGCCGGCCGATTGCGTCGCATAACTTTCGCAGCGGATTCTCCGTTCGGCTCACCAATTCCGAATATAGCGCGCAGATCGGCGTCGTAAAAGTCGGGGAAGTCTTCGGCGTACAGCTTGCGCCGCTCGGTATAGTAGCGCGCCAGCGTTTTCTGCAGGCGGCTGGCCTCATAGATGCGCCGCACGCGCTTCACTTTGGGCGGTGTGTTCTGCGCTTCCTCCATCAGGCAATGCACGAATTCCAGTTTGTCGAGCGCCTTCCATCCCTTGTACTGTTCGCGCCACTGCTCCGGTGTTAGCGATAACCAGATAGCGAATGTCTCCGCGAAATCTTCATCCGGATGCGCTTGCGCGTACCAGTTCGGGAGATTGCGCACGAAGCCTTTGCTGTAAGGGCGCGGCTGATAAGTTTCCGGCGCGTACTCGGTTTCAGGGCTCCCGAAGACGGCATGCCAATCGTCGCGCGAGGAGAAGCGATACGCATGATCGATGGCGTGTCCGCTCTCGTGCCGCAACAATTGCTGGCACCACTCGGGCGTGCCGCCTTCCACCTGCAGCATTTGATGCATCTCGAGCGTCTTCAAACGGGGATGTGCCAGATAAAACGGAATCGCGATGGCCGGCGAGCCGGCGGGTGAGAACCATTCATCGCCCAAATAGCAGGCTGGGCGAAACGCCAGTCCATGCGCGCCGAGTTCATCAGAGAGCTGCGCGATGCGCCCTTCCAATTCGCTGCCGGGAATGCGCACGCCCAGATCGCAGATGCGCTTTTGGAGTAGCTCGTCATCCTTCAAAGCCGGCCAGGGCGTAACTAGTGGCGTTGGCTGTTCGGCCGCGGCTGGCGGCGGATCTTGTCGCTCCACGGCTTTCATCCTAGCGCAGAGCCCAAGTTGAGTATGCGCCGGCGCAAGGCCGGGTCCTTCTGCAGTGCGCGCACGTATACGGATTCCTCGGGTGCGTTCTTGGCGCGCTGAATCGCCGGGATGAACGGAGATCCTCGGAGTGCCATGGCGGCGCGACGCGTTTCGAAGTGATCCCAATCCCCTGCCCGCGCCCCCCGAGTCTCATAGTTCATCTCGTAGATCAACCAGCCCGCCGCCAACCGGCGCAACGTGGCAGCCGGAGTGCGATGCGCCGGATTCGCGCGTAGCTTCGCCTCCTCGCGCTCTAAAAGTTTGGCAACTTCGACGTTCGCGGGGCGGAATCCCAGCTTGCGATAAAACCAGAACGCTCCGGATTCAATCGCCTCTTCGTTGTGCGCCCCAAGCTGATACGGATCCACGGCAAAACAAGTCACTGGGAGCAACTGGCGAAACACTCGCAGCAAGCGCGCGTAGAGCCACGCGGTCTCACCCTCGCGAAACGTGTAATAAAGGTTGAAACCCACCTCCATGTGCTCGAACAGCGTCAGGCACTCAATGTAACCGATAGGAACCCCATTCTTGAAGAACATGCCCGCGTGATAAGCGCGCAATGGCAGGCGATGCTCGGGCGGAACGCCGCAAACGAAAACTTCGACGCCGCGGCCCAGGTCGGCGCGATATACGTGTTCGGCGTCGCCATAGGTGAAGCCATGCAGTTCGCGATAGCGCATGGCCGACGTCTCACGCGCGAAATCGAGCAGCCTTTCGCCCTCCACGCGGCTGAGTTTTTCGATCTCGAGCGGAGGCGCTTCCAGTTCCGCGGCAAGCGACACATCGGCGCGGCGGATCAGTGGAGCATCGTGGAAGAACCGCTTCCGGCTCCAAGGTAACCGTCCATTGGTTCGCGTGCCGTGCGATTCGCCCAGCTGCCAACGGACGAAGATTTTGGCCTGCGCGAACAGTTCCGCGCGGTCTTCGGCCGGGATCGGCAGAGCCTCAATGCGCGCTATGAGCCAGCCAAGATCGGAACGGTCTCCCCGCTTCGCAGCCCGAAACCAATCCATATACGGAATGTTTGCTTCCACCAGCAGGTCTTCGTTCGCCAAGGGATGCAAGCGGCGCAGCAGCGGACCCAGTAGCGCGGCATCATATCCGTCCCAATCGATTTCAACGATCTTGGGATGATGCTCCGCCAGCCAGCGGGTGATGTCGTACGTGAACAGCGCCGAAAATGCCGTCCCTGCGATGCCCGAAACATCGGGCTCCTCGAACAGCACCAGATCCGCGCCCGCGCGCCGGAGTTGTTCGATCTTCTTCGGTATCGATTGGAGCAGATCGTCACATAACTGGCGTATTTCCGCATCGCGCGGATACGCGCGAAAAAACAGCAGCGCTTCGTGAAAGCGAATCAGCGACGCGGCGGCGGCGAAATGCGAGCGGCCTAATTTCCGCAGCAGACGCGCAAGCCCCGCTTGTTCTTTGGTACCAAAGGCGCGTTTCAGACTATCCAGGCGATCCAGATCCATCGGGAGTAGACTATCAGAAGCCATGCGACTTTCTCTCACAGCGCTGCTCTTTCTCGCGGCCAGTGTGGTTCTTTCAGCCCAAGACAGCCAGCTCTACGTGGTGACGCACGTGGATCTCACTCCGAATTACATCGCCGACGGCACTCCGCTGTTAAAGCAGTATGCGGCCGAAAGCCGCAAGGACCAGGGCGTGATGCGCTTCGAAATGTTGGTGGACGTTTCGCGCAAGAATCATTTCACCATTGTTTCCGTCTGGAAGAATCAAGCGGCTTTCAATGCGCACCTGGAGGCCGCACACACCAAACAAATGCGCCAAAAACTCCAGCCGATGTTGGGAAGCCCGTTTGACGAGCGGCTGAGCGTAGTCCTCTAATCACTGGCCTGCCGACAGTTCCTTCACCAACTGATAGAGAAACGCCTGTCCTTCATAGAACGAGTTCACCTTCATGCGCTCATCGCGCCCGTGGGCGCGCACGTCGTCGCGATCGCCGAAGAACCCCGACACGCCATAGGTAGGTATCCCCGCCACGCGCAAGTATCTGCCATCCGTCGCGCCGGTACTCATCACGGGAATTGTCACCACCCCAGGCCACATGCTATCGCTCAAGCGAGCCACCGTTTTCAAGACGTCTTGGCGCAGCGGAGAGGCCGGCCCGATATCCACATCACCTTCTACGTGGATGCCAACCTGATCATCCCCTACCGCCAGCCGCAAGGCCTTTTCCACCGATTCCACCGAGTCGCCGGGAAAGATCCGGCAGTTCACGTTCGCCGTGGCGAGCTGTGGAAGCGCATTCAACGCGTGACCTCCCGCCAGTTCGGTGGGGACACAAGTGGTGCGCAGCATAGAATTCCAGCGCGCCGAAAGTGAGGCTACCCGTTGCATGGCTTCCCTGGCGGATTCGGACGAGCCCTCGGAGATTTTGATCAGATCATTCTTTAGCGGTCCATCCTCCACCTTCGCCATTTCCCGGAAATAGGCGCGCGTCACTTCGTCCGTCTGGAGCGGGAAGCCATAGCGGGAAAGCCTTTCGAGCGCGGTGGCCAGGCGATAGATGGCATTATCCGGCACAGGCACGGAGCTGTGGCCGCCTTTATTGTGGACTTCGAACTTGAAATCCGCGTACGATTTTTCGCTGACCTGAATGTTATTCGCGATCTTCCTGCCGCCCACCATCACGCCCCCGCCCCCTTCGTTCAGGGCCAGATCGGCGTCGATCAACTCGCGCTTGTTCTTGAGCAGCCAGATCACTCCGTTGTAAGGACCGCCGCCTTCTTCGTCCGCGGTAAGGGCCACAATGATGTCGCGCGCCGGCTTGAATCCCTCGCGCTTGTAACGAATCAGGTTCGCGATCCAGACAGCGGCTTGCGCCTTGTCGTCAGACGTGCCGCGGCCATAATAGTAGCCGTCTTTTTCGACGAACTGGAACGGATCGGTGCTCCAGTCCTGACGATTGGCTTCCACCACATCGGTGTGGGCGAGCAACAGAATCGGCTTGAGCCCGCCCGCCGTCCCTGCGTGATAACGCACCACCAGGTTGGCCTTTTTAGGACTCGCGCCGCCCACGAAAATGTCGGCATCCGGGAATCCCGCGGCACGCAATCGCGCGGCCACCATTTCTGCGATGGGAGTGGTGGACCCGGTAGTGTAGCCTGACCGGACCTCTACCATTTCTTTGTATATCTCGCGCGCCAGCTGCCGGTCGGCGTCAGGCGGCATCGCGGCCGAAGCGGCCCCCAGGGCTAACGTCCATGACGCAACGAACAGCGCTACCAACCGGCACATGCGCGGATTGTAGCACGCTATATCACGGGCTCAGCGGCTGCCGGTCACTTATATTTGTCCCCCAGTCACTTATATTTATCCCAATGTCCCGTGATTTCCTGGACCACGGTGTTCCCCACTCTCCACGCGGATTCAAGCGCGGGCAGATAGCCCACGTATTGCCGCCCGGCATTGCGTGCCAGGTTTTGCGCGGCGGTCACGCCGGGCGGGGGTTGATCGAAATCGCTGGCGGTACGCAACACCATAATGCGATTCCAATCCACGCGGCCGGCCTTGGCCAGCATCTGTAGCGAGGAGAGGGTGCCGGTGTCCTCCATTCCCGTGGTGACGTAGTTGCCTTTGCCGCCGGTATGGTACTTCACCCACTGGTTCGCCCATTCGCTCATCTTGGCGCCGGTGAAAAAAGTACTGGAAGAGATGGTATCGCCCTTCAGCACGAACGGAGGACGTCGTGCATTTGCGGAAGCGTATGGCGCGCGATCCTTCTGCATCTCTGGGGTGTCGCCCAGCGCGACATGCTCGGTCAGATGAAAGGCCCAATCGATAAGCCCGGGATTCAGATGGTACATCTCACCCCAGTCCGCGCGCGGTGGTTGATAGGGCTTGGACTTTCCGAGCGGCACAAAACCGGTCGGCCAGTCGGCGGGGATCTCGCGGCCATCGATCTCGTAAGCCAGGTCGCCGTCCACCACCCATTCCGCCCACGCAGCCGAGCCAAGCGAGCCATCCGCCGGATCGATGCCCGCAATGCCCGCCACAATCCAGTAGGCCTTGCGCAGATCGAAGCGCGGGTCCAGACCGAGAGCCATGATGCTGCCGGCCGCTTTCGCCGTCCCTACGCCCGTAAGCACGGCCAGCACTCCGTCGTTGTTCATCCGCAGGGCGTGGTAAGCCTGGGGAAACGGAAGGACCTTGTCGAGATGATCGCGCTCCACCCAATGCTGCAGCTCGCCCGGCCGATCACCGGTGTCGGCGCCCGCTTCGAACATGGTGACGACGACCACTTTGATCGGAATCGGCTGGTCTTTGCCTGAACTGGCGGCCGGCGCCGAAATGGCAACGAATAGCAAAATGAACGCGGCTACGTATCGCAATCGACCCGCAAAAACCTTATTCCCTTTCATATCGCCTGGCCCTCCCGCGATAAGCGCCATTTCGTGCGCGTGTATGCGATCCGAAAACCCTTGCGCTCCGCATTGCGCTGTGAATTGCTTCCCGCCTCGGCCACCATCATGGCCAAATCACAGCCCTGCTCGAAAGCGTAGCGCATTCGTTCTTCAAGCAGCGCTGCTTGCAACCCTCGACGGCGCATATCCGGAAGTGTGGCCGCTCCGGCGAACACAGCCACTCCGTCATGGATCCAAAGCGCGCCGGCAGCGCCGGGTTGGCCCTCAAACTCGGCAAGGAAGCGCGGACTCTGCTCGCACGCTGCGGAAATAACGCCCGCTTGCAAAACGAAATCGAGCAGCTCCGGATGTTCGTGCGTCCAAGCTTTGGCGCTCACGTTGGCCCAGAGCTGCGCTTCTTCCGGATCCGTGACGCGCACTCGTATCCCATCGCAATGTTGAGCCGCGGGCTCCTCCACTGGCCGAAACATGACGTTGCTGATCTCAATCGGCCGGTATTGCCGGGAACAAAGCAAGTCCAGCGCGGCAACCCCCACTAGCGGACTCACCTCATGTTGCACCGGCGCCCCACGGTCCTCAAAAAAACGCTCCATCACGTCTAGCGACGCCGCGCTCAGTTCCTCGAAAATGCCGAGCCCGAAACTCTGCGTGAGAGGAGAATCGATGCCGTCGAAGACCGCGTATGCCCCCGCGCATTCCATCCATTCCGATCCGCTTTCGGGAAATAGATGTCGCCGCGCCTCCGCAAACCGGGTGCAGGAGTGCCCTTCCGCGCGTTCTAAGCGTCTCGAAAGTGCGAGATCGGAAAATAGCATGTTCGGTTATGGTATCAACGCGCCTGATGGGCTCACTTCATCCGGTCCCAGACCAATTCCTGGTACGCGTATTGCACTCCGTCATCCCAAACCAAAGAATTGGCCGTTCGCAACGTCACTCGATCGTCCAGCAATTTTACGATTAATCGCACCAGATCCTTATTTACCCGATTCGGATCGGATGAAGCTTCCACGTGATGAGTCACGCGATTACCGCTGACGGTGTAAGTCCCAGCGTAGGAAAGCGATGTTGAAAAGGCTTGGGCTTTTTCCTCGGCGGGCGCCGCTCTCCAATATTTCGACAGCAGTTTACGCCCCCCGTCGGTAATGAGAGCCATCATTCGGCCGTCGGCCGTGTAGGTGAGGAAGCCAATCGGATTCCGGCCATATGGTTCGTCCTTGACGACACCTTGGTCGGTCACGTTTGAGGCCTTCACCAGCTTCCAAGTGCCCACCAGCATCTCTTTCTGGATGGGGCCGGATTGGGCGCTCCCGATTGAGGGGAACACCGCCAACATTGCCGTGAGCACGGATGCCGTTACAACAAAGATTCGCCTGGTCATATTTAGTTAGTCCCCAGTCCTGCGTTCTGGGCCCAGTCCTGTGCTCTGACTTTAGATAGGTCCAATCTTAACAGGCAAGCGGCAAACCTCCAGGCGCAACCCGTTCCCGATCATCACGTGGCTTTGCCCTTCGCGGCCTGGCCTCGCGAGAGAAATTGCGCCCCGTCCTCCCACCACATTGAAGACACCGTGCTCGCCCCCAACGCCACCAAACCGGCTATTTCCAAAGAAGATGAACTGCACTGGCTGGCGCTCTGCCTGATTCCCGGATTGGGAACTGTCAAAGCCGGCAAGCTCATCGAACGCTATCATTCGCCGCAGGCGATCTTTCGGGCCTCGCGCTCGGAACTCGAATCGCGCGGCCTCTCGGGCAGCGTGGCCCAGACCATCGCAAGTGGATGCACGTTCGACGACGCCGTCGAGCAACAGCAAAAGATGCTGGAGACCGGAACCCTGCTGATCCCTATTTCCGATGCGGCCTACCCGGCACGTCTGCGCGAAATCTTCGATCCTCCCATTGTCCTTTTCACGCGGGGCCGCGTGGAACTTCTGAAATCGATCCTCCTAGGGGTGGTGGGTACCAGGCGTCCTACAGCGTATGGGATGGCTGCGGCGGAGCGCCTGTCGGCAGATCTGGCGCAAGCGGGTCTAGCCATTGTGAGCGGCATGGCGCGCGGCATCGACACGGCGGCTCATCGTGCGGCGCTCGACGTGGGCGGTGATACCGTCGCGGTGTTCGGCTGCGGAGTGGATCTTATTTATCCAGCGGAAAATCGAAAACTTGCGTCCGAGATGGCCGAGAAAGGCTTGATCGTCTCCGAGTTTCCGATGGGCTCGCCCGCGTACCCGCAAAACTTTCCCATTCGCAATCGCATCATAAGCGGTGTGGGGGTGGGAGTGTTGGTGGTGGAGGGTGCGCAATATTCCGGATCGGCCATTACGGCCAAAATGGCGCTCGATCAGCAGCGCGAGGTCTTTGCGGTCCCGGGAAATATTACGTCCAAAATGAGTTGGGGGCCGAACCTATTGATCAAGCAGGGCGCGAAGCTGGTCCAGGAATGGAACGATGTGCTGGTAGAACTGCCTACCGACACGCGGCGCGCTCTCATCGGCAGGGCGCAAGCCCGTCTTGGCGCGCAGGGCGTTATGTCATTGGAAAATAACGGCGAACAGCCCGCGCTTCCACCGGAGTTGGGCTCCGCGAGCCGAGCGATCCTCAAGCATTTGAAGGCCGACATGCCCATTCAGCTTGACCAGTTGCTTGAATCTTCTGATACATTGACATCATCAGAGGTAATTGCCGCACTGTTTGAACTGGAACTTCTAGGGCTCATCCGCCAACTCCCCGGCAAGAACTTTGTTAGAGTGTGGTAGAACTTAAACTGTAAAAGACTGTAAGCATTCTTACGATTCAGGAAGACCATGGCAAAATCTCTCGTCATCGTCGAATCGCCGACGAAGGCGAAGACGATCGGCAAATATCTCGGTAAGCAGTTTGTCGTGAAGGCTTCGCTCGGCCACGTCAAGGACCTCCCCAAAAAGAATCTGTCCGTGGACGTGGAAAAGAACTTCGAACCTCACTACGAGGTGATCGAGGGCAAGAAAAAGCTCATCGCGGAATTGAAAGCAGCGGCCAAGGGTATGGACTCGATCTACCTGGCAGCCGACCCGGATCGCGAGGGCGAAGCCATCTGCTATCACCTGCAGGAGGAGCTGAACGGCTCGAAGAAGGGCCCGAAGTTTTATCGGGTGATGTTCAACGAGATAACGGCCAACGCGGTAAAGAAGGCGTTCGAGAAGCCGGGCTCGGTAAACCTGCACCTGGTGGACGCCCAGCAAGCCCGCCGCGTTCTGGATCGGCTGGTGGGCTACAAGATATCGCCGCTGCTATGGGACAAGGTGCGGCGTGGGCTCTCCGCCGGCCGCGTGCAAACCGTAGCGCTGCGGCTGATTGTGGATCGCGAGCGCGAGATTCGCGCGTTCATCAAGCGCGAGTACTGGACCATCGACGTCCAGCTCAACGCCAAGAAGCCGCCCGTTCTCACCGCGCGCTTCACCAAGAAGAACGACGAAGCCATCGAGCTGCCGGATGAAGGCACTACGAAGAGCCTGCTGGATCAATTGGACGGCTCCAAGTATCTGGTCCATTCGGTTACCACCAAGGAAAAGAAACGCAACCCGGTCCCACCGTTTATTACATCTACGTTGCAGCAGGAGTCTTCACGCAAGCTACGTTTCAGCGTGAAGCGAACCATGATGCTGGCTCAACGGCTGTATGAAGGCGTGGAGCTGGGATCGGAAGGCTCGGTCGGTCTCATCACTTATATGCGAACCGATTCCACGCGTGTGTCGCAAGACGCGCTGGACGAAGTTCGCGGCTTGATCAAGGATCGCTACGGCGCTGCCTTTGTTCCGGCATCGCCCAACGTCTATAAAAGCAAGAAGGATGCGCAGGACGCGCATGAAGCCATCCGGCCATCCTCGGCGCGGCGCACTCCGGAGGATCTGGCGCCCTATCTTCAGGAAGACGAGCTGAAGCTTTACCGGCTGATCTGGATGCGCTTCGTCGCGTCGCAGATGACGCCCGCGGTTTTCGACCAGACCACCATCGACGTTGCCGCCAAGGGCAAGGATGGCGCCACTTATATGTTCCGCGCCACCGGCAGCGTGCCGAAATTCAACGGATTCCTGGACGTCTATAAAGAGAGCAAGGACGAAAAGGACGCGGACGACGAGGAGGAGAAGAACAAGCTCCCGCTGGTTACCCAGGGCGAGGAGTTGCGCTTCAAATCGATCGAGCCGGAGCAGCATTTCACCGAACCGCCGCCGCGCTTCAATGAAGCCACGCTGGTGAAGGAGCTGGAATCGGACGGCGTGGGGCGTCCTTCCACGTACGCATCGATCCTTTCCACCATCCAGGAGCGCGAGTACGTCAAGAAAGAGGGCGGCAAGTTCGTGCCCACCGAGCTCGGCATGGTGGTGACGGACCTGTTGCTCGAAAACTTCAAGAATCTCTTCGATATTACTTACACTGCTCGCATGGAAATGGAGCTGGACGAGATCGAAGAAGGCAAAATCGATTGGCGCGAGGCCATGTCGGAGTTCTACGAGCGATTCCAGAAAGATCTGGAACACGCCGAACGCCACATGACCGACATCAAGCGCATGGAGGAGCCCACCGGCGAAGCCTGCGAAAAGTGCGGCAAGCCGATGGTGATCAAGTGGGGCAAGTTTGGAAAATTCATCGCTTGCACCGGGTATCCCGAGTGCTCCAACACGCGCGAGCTTCCGCCCGATCCGGCCTCGGCCGAAGGGCTGACCGAGCAGGATGCCGAAGAGTATTGCGAAAATTGCGGCCGCGTGATGGTGCTCAAGAAGGGCCGCTTCGGGCAGTTTTACGCCTGCTCCGGATACCCGGATTGCAAAACCACCAAGCAGATCGGCGGGACGCAGAAGAAGTCCGATGTGCCGCTGGATGAAAAGTGCCCGCAGTGCGGCAGCAATCTGGTGCTGAAGAACGGGCGCTTCGGCGAATTCACGGCGTGCAGCACGTATCCGAAATGCAAGTACGTCAAGCAGAAGACCATCGGCGTTCCTTGCCCCAACTGCTCGGAAGGCGAAGTGGTGGAGCGACGCTCCAAGAAGGGCAAAACGTTCTTCGGATGCAACCGCTATCCCGATTGCGATTTCGTGGCGTGGGGCAAGCCGATCCAGGAGAAGTGCCCGGACTGCGGCTCCAGCTACCTGATCGAGAAGTGGCTGAAAGCCGGACCGGTGGCGCAATGTCCCAACGGCGAATGCAAGTTTAAGAAGCCGCTGGAGCAGGTACCGGTGACGGCGTAGGAACAAGCCCGGCGCTATTGCCAGCCGCCGCCCAGCGCGCGGTACAGCTGAACCACGGACTGCAGTTCCACCAGCCGCAATTGCGCCAGCGTGAGCTGGCCCGCGAACAGGTCCCGCTCCGAATCCAGCACTTGCAAGTAGCTGTCCAGCCCGCCGCGGTAACGCAGGTTCGACAACCGCACGCTTTCCGAGAGCGCATGGACCAGCTTTTCTTCTTCAGCCCGTTGCTCGCGCGATTGGGTATGGACTGCCAGGGCATCGGCCACTTCGCGGAGCGCCCCATAAATTGTTTTCTGATAACTGAGCAGCATCTCCTGCTCCTGAGCTTCGGTAAGCTGGACGCCGGCACGAAGGCCCGCGTGGAAGATGGGTTGCAGCGCGGAGGGTGCGATAGACGCCATCCGCGCCGGACCGCTGAAAAGCAGGCTTAGCGGCTCGCTTTGTCCGCCCAGGAAACTGGTCAGGGATATTTGAGGAAAGAACAAGGCCTTCGCGGCGCCGATCTGAGCATTGGCCGCGATCAGGTTGTCCTCCGCTGCGCGAATATCCGGGCGGCGCTCGAGCAGCGACGAAGGGAGCCCAGCGGGCAACTCGGGCGCCATGGTGATCTGTTCCAGAGTCAAGCCGCGCGGAACCTCGGCGGGTGCATTGGCGAGCAGCAGATTCAACGCATCTTCTTGCTGCGCGATGGAACGCTTCACGCTCGGAATCTCAGCCGTAGTGGTGTAAAGGAACTGAGCCGCCTGCTGGACTTCCAGGCCGTTGGCCGCGCCGCGATCCTTGCGCTCCTGGATCAACCGCAGATTGTCGCGCGCGATTCCGTTGTTCTGCTGGGCGATCGCCAGCTCCAGGTCCAGCTCGCGAATCGAGAAGTACGTGGTCATCACATCGGAGATCAACGAAATGATGACGCCGTTTCGCGTATCCTCCGACGCCAGGTATTGTGCCCGCGCGGCTTCGTCCAGACGGCGCAACCGGCCCCACAGGTCCAGCTCCCAGGAAAGCTGGAGCCCGGCTTGGGTGTACGCAAACGCTACCGGCGTTCCCGGCGGGAAAGGGAATGAACCGATGGAAGAGCTGCGCGAGGCGGTGTAGCTGGCCTGCCCATCCAGCGTGGGCAGCAGGTTGGCGCGCGTGATCCCGTATTGTGCTCGAGCCTCCAGCACTCGCTCGGCCGCGATCCGCACATCGAAATTCTTCTGGAGCGCGGTCTCCACCAGTCTGCTTTAACGTTGCATCCTGGAAAAGATCGAACCATTTCTTATCGGCGATCGATTCGGAAGCGGTCGGCGAACCTGGGAATTGCGCGGGGAGAGCGGTGGACGGGCGATGATAGTTCGGTCCCACCAGGCAACCGCACAGGCCGAATGTGATCAGCAGCGGAATGCAAAGGCGCCGCATCAGCTGGCCTTGCATCAGTCCGTCGCCTCGACAACTTCGCGCTCGCGCCGCATTGTGCCAGGGGTTCGCTTGCCGCGGCGCTCGGCCAGTGTCTCCACTACGTAATACTGGACGGGGACGAAGAAAATGGCGAGTAGCGTGGCCGCGAGCATACCGCCGAACACCGCGGTTCCAAGCGAACGCCGCGATGCAGCGCCAGCGCCGGTGGCGATAAACAGCGGCACCACCCCCAGGATGAACGCGAAGGACGTCATCAAAATGGGCCGCAACCGCAGCTTGGCGGCGTGCAGAGCAGCTTCGCGCACGGGCATGAGATCGCGGTGATGGCTCTCCTTCGCGAATTCCACGATCAGAATCGCGTTCTTGGCGGCCAGGCCGATCAACGTAACGATTCCGATTTGCGTGTAAACGTCGTAAGGAAAGTCGCGCAAATAAACGGCCAGCAGCGCGCCGAAGAGCCCCAACGGCAGCGAAAGCAGCACTGCCAGGGGGATGGACCAGCTTTCATACAGCGCCGCCAGGCACAAAAAAACCAGCACCGTGGCGAAACCGAAGATTACGCCCTCGTGCCCTTGCGCCAGCTTTTGCTGGTAGGTGGTGCCGGTCCATTCGTAGCCGTAACCCGGTGGCAGCGTCTGGGCCGCCACTTTTTCCATGACGTCGATGGCCTGTCCGGAACTGACCCCGGGCGCCGGCGAACCCAAAATCTGAATGGCGCGAAAGCGGTTATAGCGGAAGACCACCTCCGGGCCGCTGGACGGCTTGACCGACGCCAGGGTGCCCAGCGGGATCATGTTTCCATCCACGCTGCGTACGTAGAAACGGTTGATGTCCGAAGGCTGGCTGCGAAATTCGGGTTCGGCTTGGATCAGCACCTGCCAGGTGTGGCTGAAACGGTTAAAGTCGTTCACGTACAATCCGCCCAGGAATGTTTGCAGCGCATTGTAAGCGTCGGTCACCGGCACGCCCATGGTCTCGAGCTTGTCCAGGTTCATGTCGATGCTGTAGGTGGGCACCGCGGAGCGAAAGGTGTTGACCACGTTGCCGATCTCGGGATGTTTGCGGGCCGCGTCTACTAAGGCGTCTGCCACGTTGCTCAGTTGTTCCAGCTCGCCGCCCCCGCGGTCTTCCAGCATGAACTGAAAGCCGCCGGTGTTGCTCAACCCAAGGATGGGGGGAAAACCAAAAACGGTTGTGAACGCTTCGGGCACATCTCCGAAGGCGCGTTGGGAATTGGCCAGAATCGCGCTAAGTTGGAGATCCTTGGTCTTGCGCTCCTCCCAAGGCGTGGTGACCACCACGATGGTGGCCACGTTGGACGCGGCGGTATTGGTAGTGAAATCGTTCCCGCCGATCACGAACCAGGACTCCACGCCCTTGACCTTTCTGAGCCGATCTTCGATCTTGGCGACCGCGGCATCGGTGCGATCGATCGAAGCCCCGTCCGGCAGCCGCACCGGCACGAAGTAAGCGGCCTGGTCCTCGTCGGGCAAAAATCCTGCAGGCAGAATCTTGAACAGCCACGCGCCGGCCACCCAGAATACGGCCAACCCGATAAGAGCCAGCGCCGACCGGCGAATCATCACGCCGACGCCGGCCAGGTATCGATTGGTGGCCCACTCGAAGCCGCGGTTGAACCCGCCGAAGCAAAACGCTAAGGGCCCGCGCGCTTTGGAATGCGGACGCAGCAGCATCGCGCTGAGAGCGGGGCTCAAGGACAACGCGCTAAAGGCGGAGAGCAGCACGGAGCTGGCGATGGTCAACGAGAACTGGCGATAAATCTGTCCGCTGATCCCGCCCAGAAACGCCACCGGAATGAAAACCGCGGCCAGGATGCAGGCGATTGCTATCACCGGCGCCGAAACCTGATCCATGGCGCGAATGGTGGCTTCGCGCGGGTTCATCCCGTCGTCGATATTGCGCTGCACCGCCTCCACCACCACGATGGTGTCATCCACCACGATCCCGATGGAGAGCACCAGCCCGAACATGCTGGTGATGTTGATGGAGAAGCCGAGCAGCGGGAACAGCGCGATCGCGCCGATCACGGCCACCGGCACGGTAAGCAGCGGGATCAGCGTGGCACGCCAGTTCTGCAGGAAGATGAAGACCACTAAAATCACCAGGCCGACGGCGGCCAGCAAGGTGAAGATCACGTCCTGGATGGAGGCGCGCACAAAACGGGTGGAGTCATAAGTGATCTGGTAGTCCACGCCGGCTGGAAAATTCAGCTTGGCCTGCCGCATGAACGCGTTCACCTGGTTGGATGTCGCCACTGCATTTGCGCCGGGCGACAAAAAGACGATCACGTTGCAGGAAGGCTTGCCGCTGGTGCGGCTGAAGCCTTGATAGGTGAACGCGCCGAGCTCCACTCGTCCGATATCGCGCACGCGAACGAGCGATGCGTCCTGTTGCGCGCGCAGTACGATGTCGCCGAACTGTTCGGGATTTACCAACCTTCCGGGCGCGGTGACGGCGTATTGAAACGCGGTTCCATTAGGAGACGGCGCCTCGCCCAAAGCGCCGGCCGGATTCTGCCGGTTCTGCGCGTTGATGGCGTCACTGACGTCGGTTGCGGTAAGCCCGAGCTTGGTCATTTTGTCGGGATCTACCCAGACGCGCATCGAATATACCTGCTGCGAGGAAAGCCGCGAATCGCCCACCCCGGGAAGGCTGCCGATTTGGTTTAGCAGATTGATCTGCGCGTAGTTGGTGAGGAACAGCGAATCGTAACGGTTGTCGGGCGAGACCACGCCGATCACCATCAAAAACGCGCTGGACACCTTCTTCACTGTCACGCCCTGCCGCTGCACTTCGGGAGGCAGGCGGGGCAGCGCGATGTTAACTTTGTTTTGCGTTTGAACGGTAGCGGTGTCGGGATTGGTGCCGAGCTGAAAAGTGACGTTAATCGTGAGCGAGCCGTTGTTGGCGCTGCTCGAGAGGAAGTACATCATTCCGTCCAGGCCGGCCAGCTGCTCTTCGATAGGCTGCGCTACGGTCTTCTCGAGATCGATGGAATTGCCGCCCAGGTAGGTCGCGGTGATTTGAACCACCGGCGGGACAACTTCCGGAAACGCGGCGATGGGGAGATTCGGAATCGCTACCACGCCCAGGATGACGATGACGATCGCGATGACGATAGCGAAGACGGGCCGGTCAATGAAAAATCGCGCCATGCCGGATTAGTGGCCCTCGGTTCCGTCTGCTCGATAAGGCACAGGCGTAACGCGCGCGCCGGGCCGCACTCTTAGCTGGCCTTCGACGATGACGCGATCCCCGGGTTTCAGCCCTTGCTGCACGATCCAGTTCTCGCCCACACGCTCGGCGGTAGTAACGGGGCGGAGTTCGACGATGTTCCCGGCGCCGACGGTCAGCACCGTCTGCTCGCTTTGCAGTTGTTGAATGGCGCGCTGCGGAACCAGGATGGCGTTGCGGCGGAGATCAGTCTCGACGCGCACCTTGCCGAACTGCCCAGGCAGCAGCGCGTGCTGGGGATTCGGAAAGCTGGCTTGCAATTCGAGCGTGCCGGTTTTCGGATCCACCTGGTTGAGCGTGTTTTGGATACGCCCCTTCTGGGGGAATTCGCTGTTGTCGGCCAGGATCAGCAGGAGCGGCGATTGGAGCAGCGTGGGGTTCTTCTTGAATGAAAGATATTGGGACTCGGTGACTTTGAAACGTACCCAAATAGGATCCAGCGGAACGATGGTGGTGAGCGGCTGAGCGGCATTAGCTGTTACCAATCCGCCCACCGGCTAGAGTATCGCCGATCAATCCGCTGATCGGCGCGTGAATAGTGGCGTACTCCAGGTTCAGCGCTGCCGTGCGCAGAGCGGCGCGCTGCGCCTCCATCTTGCCTTGAGTGGAAGAGATTTGCGTGGCGGTGGAGAGCCGCGTTTGATCCACGTTGGCCTGGTTGGCGCGAACCGTCGCTTCGCCCGCGTGCAAAGCGGCTACGGCGGTATCCAATTCCTGTTGCGCCGCGGCTTCGTCCTTCACCAAAGGGGTCAAGCGTTCGTAATCCTGCCGGGCTTTCAGCAGATTGGCCTGCGCGGCGGCCAGGTTCGCCTCCGCTTGCAAAAGCGCCACCTGTTTGCGTGCGAACTCGAGATCCGCCTCGCTCTGCGCGAGATTTCCTTTGGCCTGCTCCACCGCGGCCTCATAGGGGCGCAGATCCAGAACGTACAGCACGTCACCCGTGTGCACCTCCTGACCCGGATGGAAGAGCCATTTGTCGATATAGCCGTCCACGCGGCCGCGCACCTCCACGGTGTTGCGCGCGTAGGTCTGGGCCGGATAGTCCGATAACACGGGAACGTCGCTCGCTTCGACCGCGGTGACTACGACCATCGGCGCGGCAGCCTGAGCGGGCGCGCGGTTCTGCGCGGCCGAATTGCAGGCCGAAGTTAGCGCACAGCTACCAATCACGAGGAACAAGACAAGTTTCGAATAATGAATGCTGTCGAAAACCATGAACACCTTTGGCCTGAATCCACTTGGATGCTACGAGGCGCTACGCGACCCAACTCTCTTGGAGGCGAACTATTTCATCTTACTGGATGCGGTTCGCCGGATGCGGTTCGTCGGACGCGGTTGGCTCGAGTGCCGCTCTAAGGTCGCCGCCGGGTGTCCGGCGTTGCGTGCTGGATGCCCAGACGGTTTTCCAGAATCCGAACCAGGTTCTGCAATTCATCGGCGTGGGCACGTTCCTTGCTGAGATCTTCCTTCAGGTGTTGGACCTGCTGCGCCAGGGCGTCGGCCTGGGAATTTGACGCAGCGGGCGCGCTTACGGGAGGTGGAGCGGCGGAAGGTGGAGCGGCGGGCAGCAGTTGCGGTGGTTGCGTTGGCGCGCTGAATGCGGGCGCGATCAGCCTGGTGGAGTCATGAATTGGATCGCCGTTGGCGGGATATACGGTCAGCGCGAAGCTCACGTCGCTCGATTGCGGCAGATAGGACATTTTGCCTGCCTGCAGTTGATCGCTGGTGAGAGAGACCTGCGAGCTCTTGCTGCCATCCTTGATTTCCAGCTCGCCCCGATCTGCGTCGCGAACGGCTCGCGTGTTTCCATCCCAGGCCAGTTGCACGGTCTGGGCCTCAGCCAAAGCACGCAGCCCAAGGGCTGTGTTGGGAGACGGGACGCGCCTCTGATACAGCAGGAAGGCCGCGATGCCCAGCGCCAGAAGGATGGGTATGGCCCACAGCCAGCGCTCATGCGTGGGAACTCGCTCGTCCACTTCGAAGCTGGGCGATTCGAAGCCGGGTGATTCCAAGCTGGGTGATAGAAAGCCGCGTGATGGGAGGCCGGGCGATGGAAGCGCGCGAGAATCAACTAGGGGCGGCGCAGCGGGCCGCGCAGGAAATCTCGCTGGAACCAGCGCGGGCTCGGGAGATCCCTGCTCTGCTGCCTTTCGCGGGCTTTCAGTTTCCACCGGCACATCAGTTTTTACCAGCGCATCCGCTATTCGTGGAGCCGAATGTTGGCCAACTGGTTCGGCCACGGGAACCGATTGGTTGATGTCCTCGGTGGGAGCAGGCTGGGCCGGCTCCAGCGCGGGATTCGCCGCCAGACGCAACGGCTCCAGGTCAAAGCACTGGTAGCTCGCTTCCGATTGCAACTTCTCTTCGGGTTCGCGCGCAAAGAAGCCAGCCTGAGCGCACCCGCTCCCTTTTGGACAGATCACCAGCGTGACCTGCGACGCCTCCGGAAAGAAGGCGTTGTAGATTTCCAAATCCGAAGGCCACAGGGAAACGCTACCCTGGGTATGCGACACAAACCAGCCGACCGGACGGAGATCCTTCAGGTCGGGGGTCTGCCTGGCCACTTCCAACTGCACGGCCAAGTTCATGCGATCGGTATGGGACAATCGCAGGCCCTCTCCCCGGGTGTGCTCGCAGGCAATCGGCCGCCACGTCAGGATGCGGATGAGATCGTCGCGCCGCGTTCCGAACAGAACGCCGGCCACAGCATCCCCGCCGTGCGAAAGCTGCAGTAATTCGTCACATGCGAAGGCCCGGATCTCCTCCATTACTTCCAATGGGTATTCGATCGCCCGCGAGAATTGCGGAACGCGCCAGGAAGCAAATTGGAAATGAGGGCCAAGTTCTTTTACTGGCATGATAGAAGAAAGTTCCTAGGTTGTTGATGTTCAGTGCCGTGGCAGTGCTGTCTTCATCTCCGTCATCCGGGTCCTCGTGCAAGTGATAATAATACGTGATCCCACCCATGGCGATACAAAACAGCAGAATCCCCGCAAACCAGGCTATGCTGCGCCGCGTCCAAACTTCTTGCTGTTCCACCAGGCTGGCGGTAAAGCGCACGCAACACCAGGCCAAGCCCGAAATGCATCCCAGCTTGAGGTACCAGGGCATCAGATCCAGATGGCCTTCCCCTCCGATTTCGCTCCATAGGCTAACAATGGCGATCAAAGCGATGAAGAACTCCAAAGCGTAGGCCAGGCGCAGCCAGCCGCGATTTAAGGAAGACGGATTTGAGGAAGACTGATTCAGCGAAGACGGATTTAACACAACCGGGGCGGCAGCCGCTTCCGCCAGCATACTCAACTCCGCCAGGGACGCTTCCTCTGCCCGCACATCCAGCCGTTCGGACACTTCGCTGGGATTCATTTCTCTTCCCAACGTATCATGTTCTCTTTCCAATCACGATCTTTTTGAGCGCTTTTCTTCTTTTCCAAGTGCAGCCCATGATTGGACGTTACATCTTGCCATGGTTTGGCGGCGGGCCGGCCGTCTGGACCAGTTGCCTGCTATTCTTCCAGGCCTTCCTGCTGGCTGGCTACGCCTATGCGCACTGGCTGGGCTCGCTTGCCAATGTGCGGGTTCAAGCGGGCGTCCATATAGGCTTGCTGCTGGCGTCGCTGGCGTTTCTTCCGCTTCACCCGAATGCGGCAATTTGGAAACCTGCTTCAGCCGCGGATCCCTCCGGACGGATCTTGCTTTTGCTAACCGTGACAGTCGGCGGCCCGTACCTGCTGTTGTCCGCGACCGCGCCGCTGCTACAGCGCTGGTTCGTGCTTAGCTCCTCAGGAGATCCCGCGAAATCCCCGTGGCGGTTATATGCTCTTTCGAATTTCGGATCTTTTCTCGCGTTGCTGAGCTACCCGTTCATTTTCGAACCGTTGCTGCGGCTGCATACGCAGGGGGCGGTCTGGTCGGGGTTGTACCTGCTGTTCGCGGCACTGTGCGGCTTCACGGCCTGGCGCATGCGTGGCGTCTCATTCTCGGCGCTTCAGGTTGGCAGGGAGCTCGAATCCGGAGAGCTGCAAAACGCGGCTGCTCCCAGCGCCGGCAGCGTGTTGTTCTGGCTCGGACTTTCCGCCTGTGGCTCCGTACTGCTGGTTGCCACCACCAATCAAATCTCGCAGGATATCGCGGTGAGTCCCTTCCTGTGGGTTGCCGCACTTGCCATCTACCTGCTCACCTTCGTGCTCGCTTTCGATAGTGACCGGTTTTACCGGCGAACGCTGTTCGCCATCGCGGCCGGCTTGTTTGCTCCGATTGCCTGCGCGCTTCCCAGCCTGTCCATCGGGCTGTCGCTGCGCTCACAACTCATGGTCTATCTGATTGCGCTGTTCGTCACTTGTATGCTTTGCCAGGGGGAACTAGCGCGATCCCGCCCCTCGCCACGCTACCTGACGATGTTTTATTTGACCATCGCCGCCGGCGGGGCCATGGGCGGTGTTTTCGTTGCCCTGCTTGCGCCGCGGTTATTCACCGAATTCAGTGAATATCAGATCGGCTTGGGATCCGCTTGTCTGCTCGGCTTCGTGGGGTGGCTGCGAAGCGGCGCGCTGGCTCAGTGGACCAGCCGCAATTTCTCAGTGCGCCTGCCTCTGATGGCGCTCATGATTGGAGGAGTGACGGCCATTACCGCCACCGTGAGCACCGGCAAGCAAGGCGCCCTGGTGAGCGCGCGCAACTTCTACGGCATCCTGCGAGTGATGGCGCGTGAAGACGCGAACGGGCCGTTTCGCGAATTGCAGCATGGCCGCACCCGGCACGGATTCGAATACTTGCAAGCCGATCGAAAGGACTGGCCAACGTCGTATTATGGGCCGCACAGCGGCATTGCGACGGCTCTCAATGCACTTCCCCAGCCCAGCCGGCGAATCGCGGTGGTCGGCTTGGGCGCCGGTACCATGGCGGCCTGGGGACGCCCTGGCGACACGTTCCGGTTCTACGAAATCAATCCGGATGTGGAGCAGATCGCTCGCAGTTGGTTTTCCTTCCTGCGCGACTCCAAGGCGCAAACTGAAGTCGTATTAGGCGACGCGCGCGTGCAACTGGAGCGGGAGCTGGCCCAGGGACGATCGCATGACTTCGACTTGATCGCGGTAGACGCATTTTCGAGCGATTCCATTCCGATGCATCTACTAACGGCGGAATGCGCCGAGATCTACCGGCGGCGTCTGGCCTCCGGCGGGGTGCTGGCTCTGCACATATCCAACCGCGCGCTCAATCTCGATCCGGTGGCGCGGGGGATGGCGCGCTATCTGGGATGGACGGCGGTACAGATCATCTCAGGAGACAACCCGGAGACGGGGGAGAGCAGCTCGCGCTGGGTACTGATCACTTCGAACCAGGATTTTCTCGAACGGGCCGGCTTGGCGCACCAACTCTCGGGCTGGAGCCGCCGCGCGCCCATCACCTGGACCGACGACTTCGCCAGCTTGTGGCATGTGCTCAAATTTTGACCAGGCGCTACTGCAGTAACGCACCCAACGCAGGGAGCGGAACCGCGCTCTCCTTCAAAGCGGCGTCGTGGAATTGCTGAAGCTGAAAGCCAGCTCCTTTTCTCTTCTGGTATTGTTCGCGCGTGTCCAGCCAGCCGCGCCAGCCGATGAAGTACATGGGAAGCTGGCAGGAGGACAATTGAGCGCGCTGGTACTTGCCGCTGGCTTCTTCCTTTTCCTGGAACGTGTCGTTTATCATGAGATCCATGGCCTGCTGCTCCGTCATGCCCATGGTTTGCAGCCGGATGTCGAGAATTGCGTTCGCGATGGCCCGCAGCTCTTGCTTCATCAACGTCAAGCGCAGCTCCTTGCTATTGTTCATGAAGCCTTCGTCCGACATCATTTGCTGCGTGTAGAAAGCCCAACCTTCGACATATGGTCCATTGCTGAAAACGCTGCGGAGTACGCGGCGCGATTTTGGTTCCAGGGCGTTGGCGAATTGGAACTGCACGTAATGGCCGGGCATGGCCTCATGGATGGTGATCTCCATCAGGCCGTAGCGATTGTATTCGCGCAGCTTCGAATCGACCCGCGCTTTGGGCATGTCCGGGGGAATCGGGGTCACCCAATAAAATGCGCCCAGCTGCGGTTCCAGCGCGGGCGCCGCGTTGAATCCGGCAACGGAATAGATGCCACGCATGAACTCCGGAGTCGGAATCACTTGCAGATTGGCTGTGGAAGATAGCGTTACCAGGTGCTTTTCGCGGACAAAGTTGGTGGCTTCTTCCAGATCCTTTTTGGCTTCATCCATGAAGTTCGCCGCCGTGGTGTGCTGCTGCGCGATTTTATCCAGCGCGGCTTTCACGGTTTGCGGCGCGGCCAGCTTCGCCATCTGATCGCGAACATCTTTGAGCGACGCCTCGGCTTCGGCCAGCACTTGCTCGGGCGTCTTGCCGGAAACCAGAGTGTAGGCGAACTTCTGATCGTAGTTTTCTTTGCCAAGCCGCCAGTCGCTGGTTTTCTTCGACAAATCGTCCTTCAGGAACTTGGTGAACCCGCGCAGAGCGTCGAGAGCAGGCCCGGCCGCGCGATCATAATCCGCTTTTAAAGCATCCGGCGCTTTAGCGCGCAGCGTCTTGTCGATCAAATCCAGGTTGCCTTCGTTTTCTTCGCGCGCTACGCGATTCCAGATTTCCGGTGCATCCAGCAGGTTCGCCTGGGCCTGTTGGATCAGGGCCGGAATCTTTTGAAGACGCTGGATGATCCCGCGATAACGCTGGTCGAGCGGAGCGTACTCCAGCACAAACGGATTGAAGAGCGCGTTACCCACCAACTCCACATACACAGTCGGATTGTGGCGATAGCTTTGGATCTTGTCGAGTTCGAGCAGCGACAAATTCACCTGGTTATCGATGATCTGGTAGTCGGCGCGGTCTTCGGACGAGAGCGAATCCTGCTGGATGGCAGCCAGGCGATTGTGGAAATCCGAATAGAATTTGTGTTGCTGGTCGATGCCTGCCGCGCTGAAATCGTCCAGCTGATCTTCCAGATTGACGCCCTGGTGTTCGTGATAGCCAGCGGAGGTGGCCGCGGAGGGCGAGAGAGCCAGTGATCCATAAACGAAGTCATCAGTCAGCATGGAAAGATCGGGCTTGGCCGGCGGGGGCGCCTGTTGTTTGCAGCTCATAAGACATATAACGGCCGACACCGCGAAAACCAGACCGACGTTACGCAATTGCCGCATGTACTTTCTCCAGATCTTCCGCTTCCCCGAATTTCGAACCCTCCGCGTCTCCGCCTATATTGCGTAGCAATCCGGTGAGTACGCCACCCGCGCCTACCTCTACGAATCGCCCCACGCCCAGCGAAGATAACCTTTGGATCACCTCAGTCCAGCGGACCGGATTGGGCACCTGCTGATAGAGCCCCTCGCGCGCTTCCGCGCCCGTTCGAATCACCGCAGCCCGCCAGCCGTTCACCAGTGGCACAGCCAGATCGCGAAACTCGGTGGCATCCAGGTCGGCCTTTAGGCGCTGTTGCGCCGGCTCCATCAGCGGACAATGGAACGGTGCGCTGACGGCCAGCAGAATGGCTCGCCTGGCTCCTGCGGCTTTGGCCAGTTCGACAGCTCGCGCGACGGCGCCGGCGTGTCCGGCCAGCACCACCTGATCGGGAGAATTATAATTTGCCGCAGTGACCACTTCGCCTTGCGATGCTTCGGCCAGCACCGAATCCAGCTTCGCCGCTGGCAGTTTCAATAAGGCAGCCATGGCGCCCACGCCCACCGGCACCGCTTCCTGCATATACTGGCCGCGCTTTCGCACCAGACGCACCGCGTCGGCGAAATCGAGCGATCCCGCCGCCACCAGAGCGCTGTATTCGCCCAGGCTGTGACCGGCGACAAAATCAGGTTGGACATTCTGGTCGGCCAGGACACGCCAGGCCGCGACGGAAACCGTCAGCAGCGCCGGCTGCATATTCTCGGTGAGCTGCAGGATTTCGGCCGGACCTTCAAAGCACAATTGGGAGAGCGAGAACCCCAAGGCTTGGTCCGCCCGGTCGAAAATCGCGCGCGCGACGGCAAATTTTTCCGCCAGACTCCTTCCCATTCCTATGTACTGCGAGCCTTGGCCGGGGAAAACGAACGCTGTCTTCATAATGAAACAAACGTTTTCAGTGTAGCTCCTTCCCGACAGGATTTTTCGATCCTTTGGCCCCTCACTTGCGTCTTATGCAGTGAGGAAGGAGGAGGCATGAACATTCAGACTCGCTCTCAGAAGCAGCAGCCCGTGCCCCAATACGAGACCCACGCTTTTGTTTACTGTCCCATTTGCACGCACACCGTGGAAGGGACCGTGGTGATCGCCGGAAAAACCGCCAAGGTGAAACCCGGTCAGAAGTGCTCGCGATGCTCGGCGGCTCTCGATCCGGCTTATATCATGCGCATGGATCGCGCGGCCTAACGCGGCTGCGCCACCGACCACCGCCGGAAAGACATGCTACTGTAGTTTTCAGGAATGAAAAGAAAACCCACGGGACATCCGAAGCCGGCGTCGGCGAATCCGGTGCCCGAAGAAGAGCCGGTAATTGACCAGAAGCTTCTGGATGAGGCCAAGCGCTCGGTGATGCGCGAGCTGACCAAGCGCGTGGAGAAATGCACCGTTTGCGGCGAGGTTTGTGCCCCCAATTCCGCCGAAGGCCTGTGCTGGGTGTGCCGCCGGTTAAAGATCAGCGCGTGGCGCGATTCCGATCAGCAAACCGTTCAGGAGTAAGTAGCGCTTTCTCGTAGACGAGGGCGCCTGCGGCCACGTCCTCCACTCCAATTCCAAGCGATTTGAAGATTGTGATTTGATCCGGGCGGAAGTGTGGTTTTACGTCTTTCAGCTCCACAACATTCTCCCAGCCATTCGCTAAGATCAGATCGCCTGCTTCGATCTTGGCTTGTTCCAATGAATCGACCGCGATTAACGCCGCGCGGCGAACCAATTCGCCTGGCAGTTCGCGCCGCTTGGCTACGTTCGATCCCATGGCGTTGATCATGGTTCCGGGCGCGATCCAAGAATCGTCCACAACCGGCTCCGCTGAATTTGTAGCCGTCGCGACGATTTGGGCGCCGCGAACGGCTTCTTCGGCTGTCGAGACAGCTTGAGCGCCGCACTCTTTTGCGAATTGGTGACGCTTCTCCTCGTTCCTGCTCCAGACACGCACGCTTTTGATGGGGCGGACTGCGCGAATGGCTTCCACCTGAGTTCGCGCCTGAAAGCCGGAGCCGATCACGCCGAGCGTATCGGCCTCAGGATTTGCCAACAGGTCCGTGGCATAAGCGCTGGCGGCGCCGGTGCGGATCTGTCCCAGATGATTGGCTTCCATCTGCGCCAGAGGATTGCCTGTCTGCGCGTCGAACAGCAGGAAATAAAAATGGGCTCCGTAGCGCGGATGCGCGGAGTATATCTTTGTTCCGAAATAGTTTTGGTAGGAACCGGCCATGCTGTGCAGCA
Source organism: Bryobacterales bacterium (assembly GCA_963725455.1). GTDB lineage: Bacteria > Acidobacteriota > Terriglobia > Bryobacterales > Bryobacteraceae > Palsa-89. The sequence goes on along the minus strand of CAVRZH010000052.1, from coordinate 10,457 downwards.
TGGCGCCGGTATCCAGGATGAGACGCCGCCGGGGCTGATTGACGGCCCGACCTTGGGCCAGCGCTTCGAACGCGAGGCGCATCTGGCCGATGGCTTCGCGCATCGGCAGAAGCTCTTTTACATCCTCTTCGTGGAGGTAGAGCATTTTGTTAACCGGCTCCCTTATGGTCGCGGCTCGGTAAGGCGGAAGCCCCTACTTCGTCACCGGGTCGGGGCTTTCCGGATCCAGCCCGAGTTCGGCGATGGCCGCTTTGGCGCGTTCCTTATCGAATTGACCGTCACGCGCCAGCCGCGTGAGCGTGGCCGCGGCGATGGCTTCGGCGCCGTTCTCGAAATGCTTCCGCAGATATTCGCGATTCTCGCTGCGTCCGAAACCGTCGGTGCCTAAAGTGACCAAGCGCCCAGGGAGCCACGGCGCAATCTGATCGGCCACCACTTTCATATAATCGGTGGACGCGACGATCGGCCCCTGTACGCCTTCCAGCGTTTCGAGCAGGTAGGGCTTACGTTCGGGCTCGGTGGGGTGTAGCCGATTCCAGCGCTCTACTTCGAGAGCGTCCCGGCGCAGTTCGTTGTAGCTGGTGACGCTCCAGACGTCCGCGGCAACCTGGTATTTCTCGGCCAAGATATTCTGCGCACGGAGAGCCTCATTCAGAATTGGTCCGCTTCCGAAAAGCTGCACTTGCGCGCTGCCGTTTTCGGCCGTCTTAAAGCGATACATGCCGCGCAGGATTCCGTCCGCCACGCCCTCCGGCATGGCCGGTTGCGCGTAGTTTTCGTTGTAGATGGTCAGGTAGTAGAAGCGATCCTCCATCTGCTGATACATCCGCCGGATGCCGTCCTGGATGATGACGGCAATCTCGTAAGCGTAGGCCGGATCGTAGCTCCGGCAAGTGGGGACGGTGCTGGCTAGAACCAGGCTGTGTCCATCCTGATGTTGCAGACCTTCGCCGGACAAAGTGGTTCGGCCTGCGGTGCCGCCCATCAGGAAGCCCTTGCCTCGGGAATCGGCAAACGCCCAGATCAAATCGCCGATGCGCTGGAAGCCGAACATCGAGTAGTAAGTGAAGAAGGGGATCATCGGAACGCCGTAGTTGGCGTAGGAGGTCCCGGCGGCGGTGAACGACGCCATGGAACCGGCTTCGTTGATGCCTTCTTCCAGGATCTGGCCGTTCTTGGCTTCCTTGTAAAACAGGAAATTCTCGCTGTCCACGGGCTTGTAGAGCTGGCCCCGGCTGGCGTAGATGCCATACTGCCGGAACAGGCTCTCCATACCGAAGGTTCGTGCTTCGTCCGGGATAATCGGGACAATGTACTGGCTCAGGTCCTTGTCCTTGAGCAACAGCGTGAGCACGCGCACGAACGCCATGGTGGTGGAAACTTCACGCCCCTGGGATCCGGCCACCGATTCGGCGAAAAGCTCGAGCGGCGGCGCCTGAAGCGTGATCTTGGGCACCGATCGAGCGGGCAGGCTGCCGCCCATGGCTTCCCGACGCTCACGAATGTAGCGCATCTCGGGACTGTCGTCGGGCGGCCGATAGAAGGACGCCGTATGCACGGTCTCTTCGGAAATAGGAATATCGAAGCGACGGCGGAAGTACAGCATTTCGTCTTCATTCAGCTTTTTCTGCTGGTGCGTGACGTTGCGGCCTTCCCCTGCTTCGCCCAGCCCGTAGCCTTTGATGGTCTTGGCCAGTATGACAGTGGGCGCTCCGGTATGATCCAGCGCGCGCTTGTAGGCGTTATAGACCTTTAGCGGATCGTGACCGCCGCGCCGCAATGCGCCTACTTCTTCGTCGGACATGTGCTCTACCAGCTTGAGCAGCTCCGGATATTTGCCGAAAAACTCTTTGCGGGTGTAAGCGCCGCCCTTGGCCTTGAAATTCTGATATTCGCCGTCGACGCACTCGTTCATGCGTTTGACCAGCAGACCGGTGGTGTCGCGAGCCAACAAATCGTCCCAATTGCTGCCCCACAGCACTTTGATCACGTTCCATCCAGCTCCGCGGAAGTGTGTTTCGAGCTCCGTGATGATCTGCCCATTGCCACGAACCGGGCCATCCAGCCTTTGCAGATTGCAGTTCACGACAAAGATGAGGTTGTCCAACTTCTCACGAGAAGCTAACGCGATCGCGCCCAGGGATTCCGGCTCGTCGGTCTCGCCATCGCCCAGGAAGGCCCAAATCTTGCGAGCCGTCACGGGTATGATGCCGCGGTTCTCCAGGTAGCGCATGAAGCGAGCCTGATATATCGCATTGATGGGACCGATACCCATGGAAACCGTGGGAAACTGCCAGAAATCCGGCATCAGCCAGGGATGAGGGTAGGAGGACAGGCCGGGGTGCTCGCGCAATTCATGCCGGAAGTTCTCCAGATGCTTGTCGTTCAAACGACCTTCGAGGTAGGCCCGTGCATACTCGCCGGGCGAGGCATGGCCCTGGAAGTAGACGAAATCTCCGGGCTGGTCGCCGTGCTTGGCGTGGAAAAAGTGGTTGTGGCCGACTTCAGCGAGCGTGGCGAGCGAGGCGTAGGTGGAGATGTGGCCACCGATGCCGCTATCGTGCTTGTTGGCGCGCACCACCATGGCCATCGCGTTCCATCGGATGAGGCTCTTGATGCGTCGCTCAATGGCGCGGTCGCCGGGATAAGGGATTTCCTCGTCGACCGGAATTGTATTGATATAAGGGGTCTTGAGGCCGCTCGGAGTCTGAACCCCGTAGAGAGCGGCGCGGTCCGTCAGGCGGGCGAGCAGGTAGGCGGCACGCTCAGCGCCACCCTCCTCCACAACGCCGTCCAGGGCTTCCAGCCACTCGCTGGTCTCTTGTGCGTTGGGGTCCTCGCTGGTTACGAGTTTTGTTGCAAGCATGGGTTTGATTTCGGGGTCACTTTCAACATAGCATTACTGGGACTACCAGAGCTTTCGCGGACTGGGCGGCTTGGCTGACGGGGCGTGCTGGGTGGGTTGCCAGGTTAGCGGGGTTGGCTGAATGGTCGGGAAGCGACGAGACAACACGCCAGCAACTGTATTGCTATCATATCTCGGCTGGGAGGCGATCGAGTTCCGGCGTGGGTCCGCGTCGTCGAGACTCACGTTTCGATTCCTCCCAGCGTTCTTAGGTGGGCTGCAAATTTGGCTAGTTCCGGTGGGCCCGCCGGTCCCTGGATTCCCGCGCCCGAGACACCTCGGTCAAGGCGAGGATGGCTCTCTCAACTAAATGATGTTCACGGCGTAGCTTTTTCAATCGCCTACTCACCGCCGTCGATCCCCCTAAGTCGTTCCCCAGCGACTTGGGCCCAAGCTCCACCTTCGAATTCATTGATCGTTTCCCCTAGTGAAGTAGTCACCTGACATTCCAGTTTACGTGCGGAAGCTAACGGTGACAATCAGGCGGTCTTTGATTTTGTTGTCAGATTTAGGACTACAAAGAGTCCTCGCCGCATGCTGTCCCCACCTCGGCTGACGACCCTACAGGATGTCAGTCCACCAGCTTGTTCTGGATCGCGTAATGGGTCAGCTCGGCATTGTTGCGCATCCCCATCTTTTCCATAAGCCGCGCCCTATAAGTACTTATCGTTTTATCGCTTAGTGACAAGAGGCTGGCAATTTCGCTCAGCGTCTTGCCGGAGGCGATCAGGCGCATGACTTGGAACTCGCGATCGGACAAGACCTCGGACGGCTGGCGATCGATGCCACGCTCCAGGTCGACAATCAGTCTCTCGGCCAGCGCCGGGCTTAAGTATCGCCCGCCTTCCATCACCTTGTGGATGGCTTTGGAAAGCTCGGCACGCGGGCTGTCCTTGGTGATAAATCCGGCTGCCCCGGCCTTGAATGCGCGGCGAGCGTATTGTTCCTCGGAATGCATGGTCAGGACCAGCACCGGAAGGCGGGGACGAAGTTGTTTCAACTCCTTGAGCACTTCCAGTCCGCTTTTGCCGGCGAAGGACAAATCCAGAACCACGGCATCCCACTCATCGAACAAAGCCATCCGAACGGCTTCATCGGGCGTGCCCGCTTCACCGCAGGAAATGGCGCCAGGCTGTTCGTCCAGCAGTCTTTTGACGCCGTCGCGAACCACTTCATGGTCGTCAACGATGAGAACTTTTCGCATCAGATTGCTCCTACCCGCTCCGATTTCGTAAGGGGCACTCGAATATGCAGCGTGGTGCCTGTTCCCGGCGTCCCCGCAATATCCACCGAGCCTCCGATCAGGTGAGCTCGCTCCTGCATCCCCAGCAGACCCAGGGACTGGCGGCTGAACGTTTCGGCCTGCGTGATCCCGCGGCCATTGTCGGCTACCGTGAGAACCAACGCGCCGCTCTGTTCCCGGATTGCGACCTTCACTTGGCTGGCTCGCGCGTGCCGGAGGATGTTGGTCAGGGCTTCCTGAACGATACGGAACACCGCGGTGGATTGCTGATCCGCCAGCCCGATACTTGGCAGTGAACAATCGCAACAGCATTGGATTCCGGTGCGCGCCTGGAACTGTTGGGTCTGCCATTCGATGGCTTCCATCAGGCCCAGATCGTCCAGGATGCTGGGCCGCAGTTCGGAGGCGATGCCGCGCACGACGTTGAGCGTGGTGTCGGTCAGGCCGATCATCGCCGTCAGTTTGTTTTGCATCACTACTTTCTGATGCCACGGATCAACTGGATCGTGAATCCCCGGATCGCGAATCATCTTCTCGAGCGCCTCCAGTTCCCAGCGTAAGCCCGTGAGAATACCGCCCAGGTCATCGTGGATCTGGCGCGCGATGCGCGTGGCCTCCTTCTCGCGCGCCGATTGAAGGCTGGCGGACAAGGCTCGCAACTGCTCGCCGGTGGCCTTGAGCCGCTCCTCGGTTTCCTTGCGGGCGGTGATGTCTTCCGCCACGCCACCAAAGCGATAGATTTGCCCGGATTGGTTTCGAATGGGGAAGCCGCGGTCGCGCACCCAGCGCACGGAGCCATTGGTATGGATCACGCGATACTCGACATCAAATTCCCGTTTCGAGTCGCTGGTAACCTCCCTTAACAGCGGCAGATCGTCGGGATGAACGAAGTGGAGAAATGGCTTATGGGCCTCGCCGGGATAAAGCGTTTCGGGCGGCTGACCTGTAAGGTTTTCGAACCCGGGGCTGATGTATACCTGCCGGCCAAAATCGGCCGTGGTGATCCAGAACACTTCACGGATATTCTCGGTGAGTTGGTGGAACCGTTCTTCGCTTTCCCGCAGCGCATCTTCAGCTAGTTTGCGTTCGGTAATGTCGCTGGCAATTCCAGCAATGCGATAGACCTGTCCGGATTGATCCCGGATCGGGAATCCGCGGTCGCGAATCCAGCGAATTGACCCGTCCGCTCGCATGATGCGGAATTCGATCTCAAAGTCTTCCCGCGCTCCCCGGTTGAGGATCGCAGCCACCCTCTCGCGGTCTTCGCGAACAATCTTGTCGAGGAACGGCTGATAATCCGGGTCCTGATAGCGGTCCTCCCGGGCGAAGCCCGTAATGCTTTCATACGCCGGACTCAGGTACAGCATTTGCTGGAAGTCGGGTGTACTGATCCAGAAGAGGTCCTGGATGTTCTCCGCCAGCTGCCGAAATCGCTCCTCGCTCTCTCTCAGCCCCTCTTCAGCGCGCTTCCGTTTGGTGATATCCTGCCCGATCCCGATGCCGCTCCCGTCCGAAAGCCGGAGCATGGCCCACGAGGTATCAATCACGCGCCCATCGCGCACCGTGGTCTTAAAATCGGCCCATTCCGCGTCTGAATTGGCGACGAAATCGCGGACCTTGGCGCGATATTCCGGATCCGGATAGTTTTCCTCGATGACGTCGATATTTTGGCTGCGTATTTCCTCCAGTGTCCAACCCAGCGTGCGTTCCCATTCCCGATTCACCACCTGCGCCTGGCCCTGCCGATCCACGAAACCGACCATGAGGGGCAGGTGATCGAAGATGGTTTGCAGAATTTCCTTCTGACGGCGAAGCTCCCGGTCCGCTTCTTTGCGCGCGCTGATGTCTTGCCCGATCCCGATGCCGGTCCCATCGGAGAGATGAAGAATGGCCCACGAGGTATCGACCGTCCGGCCATCCCGAACCTTGGTCTTGAAGTCTACCCATACCGCCTCGGAGTTCCGGACGAAATCGCGGGCCTGTTCCAGGTCGCCAGGATCAGGATAGTGCTCCACTACAATCCTGTCGATGTCCTGGCCCTGTATTTCTTCCAGCGACCATCCTAGAGTTTTTTCCCATTCCCGATTGACCAGCCTCACACGGTGGTCCCGATCTACGAAACTGACCATCACGGGAATGTGGTCGAAGATGCTTTGCAGAATCTCTTTCTGTTGCCGCAAGTCCTGTTCCACCCGTTGCCGCAGTGCGATCTCCTCCCGCAATTCTGCATTGACGGTCTCCAGGGCTCTGGTTCTCTCCTCCACCCGCTGCTCCAGCTGCTCATTCGCCGCGAGCGTTGCCTGCTCGGCCCTGCGCAGGAGTTCGCGCTGCAGATGGGCCTTCAAAGCAAGATGCACGAACACGCCAAAGACAACTGCCCCAAACAGCGCTCCCAGCCACGACAACACGGACGACATACCGGTCTGGTGCTCGGGCGAAAACGCTCGCAACAATCCGATTCGGACCGTGGCCAGGAAAAAGATTGCGCCGACGGACAACCAGGCGGGCTGTCGAAGGCCGGCTTGGCTCAGGTCCAAGGCCATGGCCACGGCCCCGGTCCCGAGCAGCAGGAAGCCGGCAGCGGTGAGGAATGCTAAGTGGGTCAGGTGTCCCAAGCCGAAAGCGTTGCCCGTTCCCCAGATAAGGCTAATGCCACTAGCCGCCGCCAGCGCGGCAACCAGCAGCCCGGCGGCGCCCAGGATCGGAGCCCTTTTAGGACCAGGGGCGCTTTGCGCCAATACGAACCCAGTGGCCAGCAAGACGAAACACACCGTGGTAAACGGCGACATGTGCAGGCCGGCGTCGAACCCAAGATCGGCACGGAACAAATATTCAAGGAGCGCAGCGGCGGCCAAGGCTGCCGTGATGGCGGCGCCTACGAAGGTGTAGCGCGGCCGGCTCCGCACAATCCCGAGCAGAGCAACGCCACACAGGACGAAGCCGATCGCGGTATCAGGCTCAGTCGGGAAAAAGTCCGGAGCAACCTGAATGAGTACAGCAGAGTGAAATGCCCACCCGGCCAGCACTGTAACTCCGAGCATAATTGCAAGCGCGCCAAAGAGCGCCCCGATCAATCTGGGCAAAGACATCGAACTGGGCAAACACATCGAATCTCTCCCTGGGATCGGCTCAGCGGGTTGGCAGCGCGTCGGACCGAACCGGAAGTCATGTGGTAAATGACTGACCACATGGAGGAAAAGCATATCACATTAGCGCGTGTAACCTTGCTGGAGGAGGGCGCGTCTTATTGTTTCGCCAACAGGAGTGAGTACTTACTTATGGAAGCAGTCCCCGCACCCGTCACCCCGGCCAAGTCCGCCGACGCCGCCCGGCCCACACGCATGCCTGGCGAAGACCGCCGCCGGCAGCTGCTCAGGGTAGCCGTTGAGAGTTTTGCCCAAAATGGCTTCAGCGGCACCAAGACCAAGGATATCGCCGCGGCTGCGGGCGTGAGCGAAGCCATCCTCTTCCGGCATTTCGCCAGCAAGGAAGATCTTTATCACGCCATTTTGGACGAAAAGGAAGCCACCATGGGTGGTGACCGGTGGTTTGTAGAAATGAACGAATTGGCCGAGCGCCGCGACGACCGCGGCCTGTTCCAGCACGTGGCGCGGCAACTGATTCGCTCCTTTCGGGAAGACGCCGCCTTTCATCGGTTGTTGTTGTATGCCTCGCTCGAGGGGCATTTGCTGGCGGATCTCTTCTACGAGCGCTTCGGGCTGCCCATGGGTGACTTTCTTTGCCGTTACATCGCGCTGCGACAGAAGGAAGGCGCGTTTCAGGAATGCGATCCGGGATTGGCGGTGATGTTCGTGATCGGATCTACCATTCATTACGCGCTGGCCCGGCACGTTCTTGGCGCTAAGAATTTCTCGCTGGCCGAGGAAGTGGTGATCGACCAGTTCGTGGACCTGGCTTTGGGCGGCCTGGAACAGCGAGGCGCCGCGTCTCAAATTGGAAAAGGAAAGCAGAAGTAGTTTTATGGCACGCTGCACAACATCCCAATACGTGTTTGTAGGCCTGGCAGGAATCGCGCTCATCACCGTTGGATGCCGAAGCGAAAACAAGAACGTGTCGCTCACTGAAGCCGCCGCCACCGGACCGGCGAAGATGATCAAGGTTGCAACCGTGCGAGCCGTCACCCGACAGGTTTCCTCTTCGGTGCAGACCACGGGAAGTTTTCTCGCCCAGGAGTCGTCGGATGTGGCGCCGCCGGCCGCCGGGAGAGTGATTCAGACTCCGGTGGATGCGGGAGCGTTCGTCACGGAGGGCCAGGTTTTGGCCAAGCTGGAGGACCGCGACGCGCAGCTTCGTCTGCAGGCGGCACTGGCTTCCGAAGAGCAGGCTGAGGCGAGCTTGCGGCAAGCCGAATCACGCATCGGGCTGGCGCAAGGCGGTAAATTCGACGCGAACAACGTGCCGGAGGTGCTTTCGGCCAAAGCGTCCTATGATTCCGCTCTGGCGCAGGCTAAAAATTCGGAAGCTGACGCCCAGCGTTACGATGCCTTGATCAAGACCGGCGACGTTTCGCAAAGCGCCTACGATAAGGCGCGCACCCAGGCCGACACGGCCAAGGAACAGGCCAATTCGGCACGGCAAGTTTATGAAGGGGCCATCAACTCAGCGCGCCAGAATTTCCAGGGCGTCATCAACGCGCAGGCATCGCTGGGCTATGCCCGGGCGCAGACCGCGATTGCGCGCAAGGCGGTGGACGACACCATCATCAAGGCTCCGTTTGCGGGCTATATCAGCTCGCGCCCTGTTGCAGTGGGGCAATATGTCGCTCTCACGTCGAAGATCGCCACGCTGGTTCGCGTTACGCCGCTGAAGCTCGAACTGCAAGTCCAGGAATCGAATGCGCCGCAATTGAAAATGGGCGCCGACGTGGAGGCCAGCGTGCCGGGTTATCCAGGCCGAACGTTCCAGGGCATAGTGACATCCATTAATCCGACCGTGGACTCGAACTCGCGCACCGTTGCCGTGGAAGCGAAATTCGCCAATCAGGACCTGGCGCTTAAGCCCGGCATGTTCGCGACCGCGCGAATCCTGCTGAACGGGAGCAGCATGGGAATCTTTCTGCCGCGCGCCACCGTGCTGACTGATCCGAGCACCAATTCTTCGCAGGTGTTTTTCGTTCGCGACGGCAAGGCGCGTGTGGCGGTGGTGCAGTTGGGCGCCGTGGATGGCAATATGATCCAAATTCTTTCGGGCATCACGGCGGATTTCGTCGTCGCGAAAGACCATTTGCAGGATCTTTACGACGGCGAATCGGTAGACGTCGAAGGAGCGGCGGTTGCCGCCGGAACAGGAGAATAGCCCGTGCATAAGCTCGCTGAACTCTGCGTCAAACGGCCTGTTTTCGCCACCATGCTCATTGTGGCGCTGATGGTGGTGGGCGGCTTCTCGTTTTTCACCTTGGGCGTCGATCTTTTTCCGAAGATCGATTTGCCGACGGTGTCGGTGAGCGTCAGTAATCCGGGCGCGTCGGCGGAGGAAGTGGAGACCGATATTACCAAGCGAGTGGAAGACGCCGTCAACACCATTAGCGGTATAGATTCCATTAACTCTACTTCGGTGGAAGGCGCCTCCACGGTGGTGATCACCTTCGATCTGGATAAGAACGGCGACGTGGGCGCACAAGAGATCCGCGACAAGGTAAATCTGATTGTCAACGATCTGCCGGATACGGCCAAGGCGCCGGTGGTGCAAAAGTTCGATCCCGACGCCACGCCGATCATGCAGATTGTTCTGTCATCGCCGCGCCCTTTGCGCGAAGTGACCGAGATCGCCGACAAACAGATCAAGCCGCAGCTGGAAAACATTAACGGAATCGGGCAAATCCAGCTGGTGGGAGGCCTGAAGCGCGAAATCCGCGTGTGGGTGGATCCGTCAGACGGTCGATCTCATCCACCAGCATGCGGCAGTCACGACGCGTGTTCTCGGGGAGCGCCGCATCCTCTTCCATAAGCTGCACGATGGTCTTCATGCCGCTCAGTGGATTCTTGACGTTGTGGGCAATGCGCGCCGCCATCTCGCCGAGAAACGCCATCCTCTCCTTTGCGGCGAGTTCGCGTTCCAACGCCACCTTGTCCGCAATCAACCGGCAGAGTTCGAGCGCCGCCGCCAGCCGATCGGCGAGCATCTCCAAGGCGGCAAGTTGCTCACCGGAAACCTCACGGGTGGCGGAGACCACCTCAAGATAAGCAATGGCCTCCGTGCCGCGTGAAATCGGGACAAGGCGGATGTTTCCCGACTGTCTCGCTGTCTCCGCCCTGCCCGGAAGCCGCCCCAAGAGCAGCTTGACGCGCT
>CAVRZH010000051.1:0-7144 GCA_963725455.1 Bryobacterales bacterium | reverse complement strand
AGGGGAGGCTGTCTGCCATTGTGTTGTCCAGCGCTACTACGTGCCTGTGGAAATCATTCCGGCGAAGCCGAACACGATTCCGGGATCGGTCTGAAACTGTTCGGCTTCATCCCGGAACCGGTGTTCACCTTCATCCCGGAATCCTGTTCGAGATCATCTCGGAACACCGTTCGGAATCATCCCGGAATCGCGTTCATCTTGCCCCGGAATCCCCAACTGCATTCGATTTGCGGTCAAGGCGACAGAGCAGTCGGTTGAGGAGCCGAACGGAGTCCGCCAAGCAAGTCTCCGGCAAGAGGCAAACCTACAGCTTCTTGATGCCCTCGACAGGCTGCAATCTGCGGAGCGGCGCTTCCAAGTAAGATTTCGGTTTCATTCGTCAAATGCCGCCTTTGGAATAGGGCACGAAGTTCCACGGCCGGTCGAAGAAAGGATTCGAGAGGCTGGCTGGTGACTTATGCAGTACTGCGAGCCTTCGATGTTGGGGCGTTCGTGGGAGATAGACCACAATGACCAAAGAAGAAACAGTCAGGGTCCCGGCTGAGCGACAAGACTTCATGTCTGCATTTGCGCAAGAGTTCGCAGAGAAATGCGTAAATGTCTTGCTTGCGCGAATACCGAGGCCAAATGTCGTCCAGCCTCGGTATTTTACCGTTGAACAAGCAGCCTTTTACATTTCCCACACGAAGAGATCGTTCGAGTATCTGATTCGCAAAAACCTCTTTCCTGTCATCCGGAGGGACAGGCTCATCTTGATCGACCGCGAAGACCTTGACAAGTTCATGACCCAACACAAAGGCTAGCTTGCCTTCGTTTCGGCCTTCTCTCGCTCTTTTCTGAACCACTCGTCCATCTTTTTCTTCTGGTCGGCAACATCAGCAGCAACGACAATGTTGTAGCGCCTGGACATGGAATCGGTTTTATGCCCGCTGATCTTCATGCGCATCGACTGCTCAATCCCAGCCTTGGTCATGTTGCGCTCAGCAGTGCGCCTCAGATCGTGGAACATTAAACCCGGATAGCCGGCGGCTTTAACGGCGTTAACCCAGGACTTCCGAAAGGTCTTGATGTGATTGCCGGGCTTAGTTCGTTCGCCGCCGTTGCCGATCATTGCGTCTTCAGTGTGCCAGAAGAACACGTGTGCGCAATGCGGAAAGCACTCATCTCGAATCTGTTTCTGTTTTGTCAGGGTCTCAACCATGTCACCGTAGATCGGGAGCGCCCGTCCGGTCTTGTTTTTGGCAGTCGCCGGCTCCATGATTATCAGACCCTCATCCAAGTCAACCTGGGACCACAAGATGTCTGTCAATTCCCCTTTGCGAGAAGAGACGTGGAAGCCGCAAATGAACAGAGGCCGCAATGAGACAAGAAGCTGATCCAAGACTTTTTGGTACCCCTCTATAGTCAGAAATCCTTGGCGAACGTTGTGGGATTCGTCCACGGTTGGAAAGGCCGGTATGAAGTTCACCATTTGTGGCGTCACCCGCTTCATACCCGTGTAATAACCGGAGCGAAGGTAGGACATGTGCCGGTTGATCGTGGTTGGTTCCAGATCGTTCTTCTTGTCCTCCCGGTATCGCTCAAAATCCCTGGTGGTCAGAGTGGCCGCAACGCGATCGCCGAAGTACGGCCGAACGTGAAGGTTCAAGACCCATTCAACGTCCTGAGTGCTCTTTCGGTTCTTGCGGCGCATGTACGCTAGGTGAGCGTCCAGGAGTTCGTTGACGGTCGTCTTTGGCCTCGTTGCACGTGCCGGTGTTGGCAACATCCCAGTCTGAAGTTCGGCCAGCTTGCGGATTTTGAAATCTATTGCTTCAGACAGGACTGCGGTACCGGTCGGGAAACGTTCTCGGTCAGGCGTCCTAAACCACCACATGCGGCCACGCTGGTAGAGGTGGCCCTCTCCTTTTGCTACACGATGCTTTCTAGGCTGCTTTTTGGCCACGCTGTGATCTTATCATAAGGGCACAGATAAGGGCACAGTCCAAAAGCTACCGTATCCGTAAGTTATTGATTATATGGGGCGGCTGGTGGGATTTGAACCCACGACATCCAGAACCACAATCTGGCGCTACTACCAACTGAGCTACAGCCGCCATGCGGTTACTAGTTTAACATCCATCCGGCCGTCTTAGATCGGATCCTTACCCCAAACCGGCCTTCTTCCAAAGCTGATTCACGCGCTGCTTCACTTCATCCGGCATACGGATCACGTCGGGCCACGGACGGACGAAGCCTTCCTCTTTCCACTTGCGCGTCGCGTCGATCCCCATTTTGGATCCATAGTTGGGCAGCCGGCTGGAATGATCGAGCGAATCCACCGGGCCCAGCACAAACTGGATGTCGCGCTCCGGATCGATGTTGTTCAGCGCCTTCCACGCCACCTCCGCGGAGTCCTGCACGTCCACGTCTTCATCCACCACCACGATGCACTTGCTGAACATCGCTTGGCCCAGCCCCCAAATGGCATGCATCACTTTGCGCGCGTGCAGCGGATAGGACTTACGAATCGAAACCAGGATCAGGTTATGGAAGACGCCCTCGGCCGGCATGGAAATGTCGCGAATTTCCGGCAATTGGAGGCGCATCAACGGAAGAAAGATCCGCTCGATCGCCTTGCCCATGTAAAAATCTTCCATCGGCGGCGGCCCAACGATGGTGGTGGCATACACCGGACGATTGCGATGCGTCACACACGTGACGTGGAACACCGGGTATTGATCCTCCAGCGAATAGAACCCGGTGTGATCGCCAAATGGGCCCTCCGTGCGATTCTCGTCGACCTCCACATAGCCTTCCAATATGATCTCCGCGTTGGCAGGCACCTCCAGATCCGACATCTCGCACTTCACCATTTCCACTGGCTTGCCACGCAAAAATCCAGCCATCATCATTTCGTCTAAGTCCGGGGGCAACGGCAGAATCGCCGAGTACATCGTCGCTGGGTCGGAGCCGATTGCCACCGCCACGTCCATGCGTGCCGTTTTACCTTCCTTTAACAGACGTCGATAATGCTCCGCGCCATGCTTATGCGTCTGCCAGTGCATGCCTGTGGTGCGTTCATCGTAAACCTGCATCCGGTAACAGCCACAGTTGCGCTTGCCGGTATCGGGATTGCGCGAGAATACCATTGGGAGCGTAATAAACCGGCCGCCGTCCTGCGGCCAGCAATGCAGGATCGGCAGGTTGTCGAGCGAAAAATTATCCTTGCGGATGACATCTTTGCATGGCCCGTTCGAAACCATCTTGGGAAAGAACGCGCCCACCTCGGCCAGCTTCGGCAGCATCTTCAGTTTTCCGATCAAACCCTCAGGCATGCGCATTTCCAGGAATTCGTAGATGCGTTGCGCGATCGATTCCACCGAATCTACTTCGAGGGCCAGCTCCATGCGCCGCATACTCGCGAAGGCGTTGATGAGCACCGGAATGCGACTGCCCTTGGGTTTCTCAAAAAGCAGGGCCGGGCCGCCGTTCTTCACGGACCGGTCCGCGAATTCGGTGATCTCGAGAAACGGGTCCACCTCCACCGAGACGCGCTTCAGTTCCTTCTTTTTTTCAAGCGCGTCGATGAAATCACGCAGGTCGCTGTATGCCATACAGGTTTTACTATGATGTAAATTCACTCTCATGACAAATCGAACCGCTTTTATCACCGGTGCGAGCCGGGGCATTGGACGGGCGTGTGCTCTGGCGCTGTCGGAAGCCGGCGCCCGGGTGGCGCTGGCCGCGCGCAACACCGCTCAGCTGGAGGAACTGGCTGGCGAAATCCGCGCGCTGGGGCGCGAAGCGTTTCCTGTGACTATTGACATGACCAGCGCGGAGTCCATCCAGGAAGCATTCGCCAAAACCGTTAAAGAGTTTGGTCCGGTCGGGATTCTTGTCAACAACGCCGGTATTACGAAGGACGGCTTGGCGCTCCGTATGAAAAAGGACGATTGGGACAACGTGCTAGCCACCAACTTGACCGGCTCATTTCTCGCCACCCAGCAGGTGCTGCACCAAATGATGCGGGAGCGTTGGGGGCGCATCATCAATATCTCTTCCGTGGTCGGAGAAATGGGCAATCCGGGCCAAGCCAACTACGTCGCATCCAAGGCCGGCCTGATCGGACTGACCAAAGCGCTGGCGCAGGAGATGGGCAGCCGCAACATCACGGTTAACGCCGTGGCGCCCGGCTTTATCGAAACGGACATGACTCACAAACTATCGCAGGAGCTGAAGGACAACATGGTGGGTCACGTTGCGTTGAAGCGCATCGGGAAGCCGGAAGATGTCGCCGCGGCGGTCCGATTCCTGGCTAGTGAAGACGCCGGCTACATCACCGGACACGTGTTGAACGTGAACGGCGGGCTCTATATGTAGGAGCCCCGGTATATGTAACCAGTTTTTAATCGCGCGTTAATTGCGGTAACGCTGTTCGCGCCCTGACAATGGAGACATGCCTTCTTTGAACACGGAGAAGTTCCGTGTGGGACTGGTGCAGATGAGCTGCGCGCTAGACCCGAACGAGAACCTGGAAAAAGCGATTTGGCGAACGCGCGAGGCGGCCGCTCGCGGGGCACAAATCGTGTGCCTCCAGGAGCTGTTTCGATCGCAATATTTCTGTCGCGAGGAAAACGCGGAGCTGTTCGCATTGGCGGAGGCGATTCCGGGACCAACCACGGAGACCCTGGGCCGTGTGGCGCGCGAGCTCGGAATCGTCATCATCGCGTCGCTCTTTGAGCGGCGTAGCGCCGGCCTTTATCACAATACGGCCGCTGTGATTGGCGCGGACGGCGAAATCGAAGGCCTTTATCGCAAGATGCATATCCCGGACGATCCGCTGTACTTCGAAAAATTTTATTTCACGCCTGGCGATCTGGGCTTCGTCAACTTCGATACGCGCTTCGGGCGCCTGGGCGTGCTGGTCTGCTGGGATCAATGGTATCCGGAGGCCGCTCGCCTTTCGAGCCTTGCGGGCGCGAACATTCTTTTCTATCCCACGGCGATCGGCTGGCATCCCGCTGAGAAAGAGCAGTACGGCAAGGCCCAGCTGGATGCGTGGAGAACCATCCAGCGGGCGCACGCCATCGCGAACGGGATCTATGTCGCGGCGGTGAATCGCGTCGGCTTTGAAGGTCCGCCCGATCACGGTCTGGAGTTCTGGGGCTCTTCGTTTGTGGCCGACCCGTTCGGACAGATTATCGCCGAAGCCTCTACTTCCAATGAAGAGATTCTCGTGACGGAATGCGACCCGAAGCGCATGGAAGAAGTTCGGCGAGGCTGGCCTTTTTTGCGCGATCGGCGCATTGACGCCTACGGGCCGATTGTGAAACGGTGGCTGGATTAATGTGGCGGATGCCCGCCGAATGGGAGCCGCACGAAGCCACCTGGCTCGCCTGGCCCCACGAGCGGTCGGATTGGCCGGGTAAATTCGCTCCCATTCCCTGGGTCTACGGCGAAATCGTGAAGAGGCTCGGTCGCGTGGAGAAGGTCCGCATTATTGTCGAAGACGCCGCGCTTGAGAAAAGTGCCCGGCGCGTTCTTGCAAAATGCGCCGCGGACATGAGCGCGGTCGAGTTTTTTCGCTGGCCAACGAATCGAAGCTGGACGCGCGACTATTGCCCCATCTTCGTGCGGAATGACAGCGGCGAGATCGCCATCACAAATTGGCTTTTCAACGGCTGGGCCAAGTACGACAACTGGCGAGAGGATAACCGCATCCCTCATCGCGTGGCCAGGCGTTTCAAGGGTACCCAGGAACTCGACCCCGCTATCGTGCTGGAGGGCGGCAGTATCGACGTCAACGGCGCCGGGCTGTTGCTCACCACCGAAGAGTGCTTGCTCAGCGAATCCGTGCAGGTGCGCAATCCAGGGCTCGGCCGCACGGACTTGGAGCGATACTTCGCCGAGTATCTCGGGATTCGCCAAACCATCTGGCTGAAGCAGGGCATCGCGGGCGACGACACGCACGGGCACATTGACGATGTAGCTCGCTTCGTGGACGAGAAGACGATCGTCACCGTGGTGGATCCGGCGCTCGAGGAAAATCTCAAGATACTGAAGCGCTCCGGGCTGCGCGTGGTCACTCTTCCCATGCCCGCGCCCGTGTATTTCGACGGCCAGCGGCTGCCGGCCAGCTACGCGAATTTCTACATCGCGAACGGCCTGGTGCTGGTGCCCACCTTCAACGACCCAAATGATCGCGTGGCTCTCAACACGCTAGCGAAGCTGTTTCCATCCCGCGAAGTGACCGGTATTTATTGCGGCGATCTGGTTCTCGGCCTCGGGACGCTGCATTGCATGACCATGCAACAGCCGGCTGCTTAGCAGCCAGCGTGCTATCATCCCTTTTCCCGGCGCTTTCTCATGCGTTTTCTCGATCTGGCGACGATCGCACTTTATCTGGTCGCCATCACTTGGTTCGGGGCGCATTTTCGCAAGAGCCAGCACAATTTAAAGGACTACTTCCTCGGTGGCCGCAACGCCCCCTGGTGGGCCATCGCGCTGTCCATCGTTTCCGCGGAGACCAGCACGCTCACCGTGATCGGCACGCCCGCGCTCTCGTTTTCCGGCAATTTCCAATTTCTGCAGCTGGTGCTCGGGTACCTCCTGGCTCGTATCGTGATCTCCGTGCTGTTTCTGCCGCAATATTTCCGCGGCGAAATGTTTACGGCATATGAGCTGATGCGGCGCCGGTTCGGCGAGCGCATCCGGCGGCTGACGGCTGGAACATTCTTGATACTGCGCGCTCTGGCCGAAGGTGTTCGCGTGTTCGCCCTCTCCATTGTTATCTCTATCGTGCTGGGCACGGGCGAGGTGGTTTCCATATTGGTGATCGTGTGCCTGACGTTGTTTTATACCTTCGAAGGTGGGATGACCGCGGTGATCTGGACGGACGCGGTCCAGATGTTCTTATACGTGGGAGGCGCCATTCTCAGCTTCGCCGTGATCCTGCGCGAGATTCCCGGCGGCTGGCCGCACGTAAGCGCGCTCGCGGGCGCAGCTCACAAATTCCAGATGTTCGATTTCCGATTTGCGTGGACCCCTCAGTTTTTTTCGCGCAGCTATAGCTTTTGGGCCGGGCTGATCGGCGGTTGCTTCCTCACCACTGCCAGCCACGGAACGGAGCAATTGCTGGTGCAGCGCCTGCTGGCACAGAACG
>CAVRZH010000050.1:0-24720 GCA_963725455.1 Bryobacterales bacterium | reverse complement strand
ATTCCGGCGCGGCGCGCAATGAACGTCGACCCAGCCGTCGCCTTACGGCATGATTAGTTAGCTAATACCGCCAGGCTGGCGTCTTTTCAGTTGCCGGGGCGTGCTCTTCGATTTGTTTGGCCATGGTTCTTACCAGCTCGGCATTGGTGGTTGGCTGCCAGCCGTGGCCTTTCATGGGGCGGCCATACTGGAAGCTGCCCGCGTAATACGGATTCTTCGTACCCTCCAGAAAATCTTCGAGCATATAGACCGCAAGGTTCGCATATCCGTTGTCTTCGTCGCCAATATAAACGTGGATCTTTCCAACCAGCTGTGAACCGATTCTCGGCCAGCTTCTGTCCAGGAACTCGCGCAGATCGTAATTTTGTTCCTTCATATACTGGACCACCTGGCGGTCGATCTTGCCGGTCGCCAGATCCCAAACCGGCTTCGGATAACCACCGGAACCCACGGCTGTAAGTTTGTCCCACTCGAACGCGGCGTCCTGCGTGCCGAGCACCGCGATTAATTGGCTGCTCCTCCGATTGCTTTCCCCGCCGCCGGCAAAAACACGGCCGGGCTTTTCGGTGAAGGCGTTGTCGTCTTTGTACAGGTCAACTCCCCCGTAGTAGCGGCGGAAATCAACCGGATCGGGATAGAAGCTCCAGGTGCCGCCAAAGAAATCGGGATGGTAGAGTTGGATCGCCAACGCTCCCCATCCTCCGGTTGACCCGCCCGTCAGCACGCGCGCATAAGACTGCCGGATGGTGCGAAAGCGTTCCTCTACGGAGGGAATCAACTCGTTCATGATGGCGTCGCCATAAGGTCCGACGGTGGCCGAGTTGACGCCGTACGAATCGTCGAAATAGGGAGTTGGATGCTGAAAGGTGACCGCAATCATGCGCGGGAAGTTGCCTGCGTTCCAGGCCTGATAGAATTCGTAACCGCTTTCCACGTTCATCAGCGCGCCGTTGTAGTGCGTTCCCGCGGGAGGCTCCGGCATATTGTTGAGGTGCTGTGCGGCCCATTCTTCGCGTTGCCGAGCCCAGCTCTTGGCTCCCGGCTTGTCGGGCTCCGTGGAGAATCCAAAGGGCGCATCATAACTGAAGTGGCCCTGCAACCAGATCACCGGGTAGTGAACTCCGGGATGTGAATCGTAGCCCTTCGGCAGCAGCACGGTCGCACCGACGTAGATCGGGCGACCCCAGAATTTGCTGAGCAACTTGCTCTCGAACTTGATGTGTTTCACCCACTGGGTATCCGCCGGAGGGTCAATGGGCGGCAGGGCTCTCGCCAGACTGATGTTGAGGTTGTATCCGCCGCCGGGGTCAAGATGCAGCTTCTTCGGTTCGCTGACTAGATTTCCCGGTGAGATGGAAAAGTTTTGCCCTTCCCACTGGTCCATATGAGCCCAGATCACGTGCCCGTCGGCGCGGTGAAACTCAGTGTAGATATTGAGAACGGCCTGCACGTAGTAATCGCCGGATGGCAACTCGGCCAGGCTGTGGGTTGGATATCCGAGAGCAGCGCCATCGATTACGGCTGCATCGCCGGGCCGCGCGGCGTGCACATCGGCGCCCAGGAACATAGCCCCGTTTTGCAAGCGCGGTTCGGTGGACCCGCTCTTGGCGATGAACAAGAACACGCGCCCAGTGATCGGAGCAGCGTGCAGCGACGCGGGGAAGGAGATCGCGAACCTGGTCGCCGCCTTGGCTGGAGTTAGATGTTGGGCGATGGCTACCGTAGAACTGAGGGATGTCAGCAACATCGCTAGCGCGATGATCGGAAAAATCGGGCGCGAAATAGTGTACCTTCCCATTGGTACACGATTATGCCACACGATTATGCCACGGCCTCCCGCAATCGAAGTGCCCCGTTTAGCCAATTCTATTCTTGTGATCTGGACGGGGCCACCTGCGCCCGCTCGCGTTGGGCGACCTCTACCGCCCGGAATTTTGCGATGCGGCCGATCAATTTGACAGGTACCGGCGCGGACAACGGGAACCGAATAGTTCCCTTGTCGATTTCGTAGGATGCAAGCTCAGCTTCAAAAGCCGCGACCACCGTCCCGGTGGCTGCGTAGATCGAGTAGTGCTGCTTCCATGCCGCAAAATAAAGCAAGCGGGCGCCATCCAACCTATAGGTTGGCATCTGGTACGAGATCACTTCCTGGGCCTGGGGAACGGCCTTGCGAATGGCTCCGCGCACGCGTTCCAGTTTGTTCCGCGCCGCCTGTGGCTGCGCCGCAATGTATTCGTCCACGGACTGGAAGCCGGCCTTGGCCATGGTTGGGTTACGCGACCGTCAAGCCTGGTACATTGTGGATCCGCCCACCACGGTGCGGACGATCTGGATGTCCTTGATCTTCTCGTGATCAACGGCGAAAAGATCTTCCCCGAGCACCACAAAATCCGCCAGTTTGCCGGGTGTGATGGATCCTTTGATGGCTTCCTCGTGCGAGTTGTAGGCGCCGTTGAGCGTGTTCACCCGCAGCGCCTCTTCCACGCTGATGCGCTGATTGGCGCCCCAGGTTTCGCCGTTCCAGCCGGTGCGCGTGACCATTCCTTGCATGCCCATGCGTGGGTCGAAGGGGCCCGGATCGAAATCCGAGCCTGCCGCCACGTGAATGCCTGCATCCAGAAACGTGCGATAGGCCATGCAGTGCTTCATCAACTCTTCGCCATAGAAATGAAATTTGTCGCTGTTATAGTAAGCGTAGGATGTGAACGGGGCGGGCACTGCGTCCAAGGCTTTGATGCGCCGCACCAGGTTGTCATTGATTAACGTGCAGTGCGTAATTTTGGGGCGGACATCGGATCGTGGAAACAACCGCTGCGCACGCTCGTAAGCCGTCAGCACCCGATCTATAGCCACATCCCCGTTGGCATGGCAGTTGACCTGGATACCGGCGCGGTGCACGCGTTCCACCCACGCGTTGAGATCCTCCTGCGATTCGGTGAGGTTGCCCTGATAAGGAGGGGTTCGGCCAGGATAGGGTTTGCTGAGCGCCATGGTTCGTTCGGAGAACGATCCATCTACCGTGTGCTCTGACGTCGCGCCTAACCGGATCCACTCGTCGCCGAAGCCGGTGGTCAGGCCGCTCGAAATCATCGCCTCTAATACCTTGCCGGCCGCCTCGTAGCTGACGCGGTGTTTCAGATCGCCGCGGGCGCGCACCTGCTGCAGGGCGAACAGGTCGCCTTCTTCGTGATGCACGGTGGTCAGGCCATAGCGGACGAACTGCTTCGAAATGTAGGCCAAGCTGTCGCGATTGCGCTGCAGCGTCTGCTCGGCCGTGAAGACGGGCCGGTGGCCAGCCTTATCCACCACCTCCATGGCCCGATCCGTAACGCGGCCGTTCAGATTACCGTTCGCATCTTTGTCAAACGTTCCGCCTTTGGGATTGGGCGTGTTCTTGTTGACATCCGCCAGTTCCAGGGCCTTGCTGTTGTAGTAGGCGGTGTGGCCGCCGCGATGATGGACCGCCACCGGATGATCCTTAGACACCTGATCCAGATCGTGAACGTTGAGCTGGCGATTGTCCTTCACCTTGGTGTCGTCGAAGAAAAATCCTTCCACCCAGGTACCCGCCGGCGTCTTCTGAGCTTTCGCGCGGAGTTTGTCGATGATGCTCGCGATAGTTACGAATTCGACGACATAAGGATTTCCGACCAGCACCTCATACAACAACGTGTCGCCGGGCGCGTGATTGTGGCAGTCGATGAAGCCGGGCACAATGGCCATCTGTTTGGCGTCGAACTGCTCGGTTCCCTTCCCGATCAGTCCCTTGATGTCCGCGGCTTTGCCGACGGCGGTGAACCGTCCGGCTTTCACCGCGAACGCTTCCGCCTTGGGAGCGCGGGGATCTACCGTGTAGACCTTTGCGTTGAAGACGACTAGATCGGCGGCCCCAGCTTCGGCGCCTGCCGCGGTGGCCAGCCAAGGTTTGCTGACAAGCCCGGCCAACCCGGCTCCCGACAAGCTTATGAACTTTCTGCGGTTGAAGCTGTGATTCATCGTCATGCGTCGCCCTGAATGCTCGTCGTTCGCCGATCTTGCGTGGTTCAGGACAAGGCTTTTCCGTACAGCACCAGCAACCGGCTCCACGCCTTTTCGGCCTGTTCCCGGTTGTACACCGCTGTGTCCAGGGAGCACCAGCCATGCAGCGCGCCAGTGTACACTTCGATCTCCGCGGGCAGATCGGCCTTCGCGAACGTCTCTTTCAGAATGTCCTTGTCCTTGGGCGCGCGCATATCGTCGTTGGCCGCGATCGCGATCAGAAACTGCGCGTGGCTCTTCGCGGCCTCCAGATGGGGACTGTTCGGCATATCCGTCACGAGTGCCGCGCCATGGAAAGTAGCCACCGCTCCCACGCGGCCGGGCATCGCCGCCGCGGTGCGAAACGCCTGCGGGCCACCCATGCAATAACCCTGCGTGCCCATCTTTCGATCCTTGGCAACAGGCGATTGCGTGTCCAGCCATCCGATGAACGCCTTGGCGTCCGTCATGTGCGTGGTCTCGTTCAGCGCCTGCATCAGCGGCAACACTTGCGGGATCGGCGTTCTCCCACCCTCGGCCGCCGTCGGCGCTTTCTTGACACGATAAAACGGATTCACCACCAGCACCGAGTAGCCCGATTCAGCCAGCCTCTTGCCCATCTGCCGGAACGCCGGCCGCAGGCCGAAGATGTCCGGCCACATGAGAACGCCTGGGGCTGTGCCGCTGGCCGGATGCACGAAGTAGCAATCCGCGGTGCCGTCCGGCGTCGTCACGTTCACGTCCGATTCGATCACTGCCACTGCGTTTGCGACCTGCGGCAGCAGCATTGCCACACCTGCTCCCAACATCATGCCGAATTGCTTTCGTGTCACCAAACCGAGAGCTTCGTACTCTTCGAGGTCCTTCTCAAAGTTATCCTGATCACACATATTCGCTCCTTGTTGACGCCTGGCGCCGTAGACCGCAGGCTTACCGGGTTATTTTATATTACTCGGGCGTCCTGCTTTGCGGCGCGTCCGCTGGGTAGTCCGTTGTGACGGCCAGGATCGGAACTCTGTGCAATACTCACATCCATGAGAAAGACACTCTGCGGGGCAGCGCTGCTCGTGATCGCATCCCATGCAATGGCTGCGACACAATACGTTCGATTCGGAAAGCTCATCGATGGCAAGGGCAAGGTTTGGACCAACGTGGCGGTGACCGTGGAGAACGATCGCATTCACAGCGTAGAGCCCGACGCGGCGCCGCCTGCGGGAACCGAGGTCATCGATTTGCGGCGTTATACCGGAATCCCGGGGATGATCGACGCGCACACGCATATGACCTACTACTGGGACCAGGCCCCTGACACCAAGCCCTGGGCGCAGAACGACGAGCGCCAATCTTCGGTAACGGTTTTTCTGGCTCAGGAGAACGCGCGTAAGACGCTTGAGACCGGCGTCACCACTGTGCGCGATTTAGGATCTTCCGAATATGCCGACGTCGCCATGCGCGATCTGATCAACCGGGGCGCGATGGTGGGGCCGAGGATGTTCGTGGCCGGCTACGGATTGACCGTAACCAGCCAGCCCGCGCGGCCCGGTTTTAGTTTTCCTCCCGGGGGCACTGCCGACGGCGTGGCCGAAGTGCTTCGCGTGGTGCGGCAGCAGGTGGCGGCGCATGTCGACGTTATCAAAATGTATGGATCCACGGGGAGCGATCAGGATGTTACCGGGTTCCAAACCTTCACGTTTGATGAGATGAAGGCCGCGGCCGACGCCGCGCACGGATTTGGCCGTAAGCTGGCGGTTCACTCCTATGGGCCGGATGGCGCACGCGACGCGGTGCGAGCGGGAGCGGACTCGATTGAGCACGCCACCGATATGGACGACCAGACCATCGCCGAAATGGCGCGGCGCGGGACCTTCTATGTTCCGACCATCGATCACAATCGCTACTACGCCGAATTCCGCCAGCAGTTCGGATACAGCGAAGAAGTGGCGGCGCGCCTGAACGATTATGTTCAGCGGAATCTGGAAACCGCGAAGCGAGCCCACAAAGCGGGCGTGCGGTTCGCCATGGGATCGGACGCGGTGTTCACCATGTTCGGCCAAAACACGCGAGAGCTGGAATGGTTTGTGAAGGCCGGCATGACACCCGAGCAGGCACTGGCTGCAGCTACCACTAACGGGGCCGCGTTACTGGGAATGGAGAAGAGCCTGGGAGCCGTAGCGCCCGGATATTTCGCGGATATCGTCGCGGTGGAAGGTGATCCGTTGCAGGATATTGGGGTGGTGATCCGAAACGTCCGTTGGGTGATGAAGGGCGGCAAGGTGGTAGTGGACCACACGTCTGCCGCCAAGTGAGTTATACAGAAGGGATGATTCGATTCATCGCGACGTTGCCCGCCATCGTCACGTTTCTGTTTTGCGCCCCCGCGTTTTGCGCCGCTCCGCCCACGATCGGCGAGGTTTTGGATTCCCAGTTGCAGATCTGGGAGCACGAAATCACATCAGCGGTGGAGGCCATGCCCGCCGACAAATTCGATTTCGCGCCGAGCGTGGGCGAATTCAAGGGAGCTCGCACGTTCGGCCAGCAGGCGAAACACCTGGCGGCGGTTGTCTACGGTTTTTCGGCGGGCGTGCTCGGTGAAAAAACGCCCGTGGATACGGGCAAGCAAAATGAGGGTCCCGTCGCGATGCGGACCAAGGCGGAGATCGTCGCTTATGTGAAGGGCGCGTTCACCTACGCTCACAAGGCCATGCTGTCGCTGAACGAGAAAAATGAGTTGAACCGCGTGGAACGCGGTAGCCAGGCGACGCCGCTCTACGAGGCTACGTTCCTGATGAGCCACAGCATGGATCATTACGGGCAGATCGTGGAATATCTTCGAATGAATGGCATTGTTCCGCCCGCCAGCAGGCCCCAAGGGCAGTAACGGCCAACGGGAGAAAAGAAATGCCACCTAGCTCAACACCCATTCCACCGGACGACCTGACACGCAATCTGACGCTCGCACAGCCCGACCGCCTACCTCACGTCGGTCTGGTGGGCGATACCTACACGGTCACCGTGACGGGCGAGGACACCGCGGGACGCTTCTGCGTAATCGATATGCACATCCCGCCGGGCGGCGGCCCACCACCGCACCGGCATGATTTCGAGGAGACTTTCATCCTGCTGGAAGGTGAGATGGAAGCAACCTTCCGCGGCAAGAAACGGATAGTGCGGGCCGGCGAAACGCTCCACATTCCCGCCAATGCTCCGCATCAGTTTCACAACGTTTCCAGCGTGCCGGTCCGGATGCTCTGCATTTGCTCTCCCGCTGGCCAGGAGAACTTCTTCCGGGAGGTTGGAGTGCCCGTCGCCACCCGCACGTCACCCCCGCCGAAGCTGGATGAACAAGAGCAAGCCGCGTTCATCGAGAAAGTGGTCGCTCTGGCTCCCAAATATCGTACAGAACTGCTTCGGGAAGCGTGACCCGACGACCGAGGGCTTACCTCTCACCAGCCGGCGGGCTCTTTGGTCCAATTCGGATGCGAGGGAATACGTTGCGCTCCCACGCTATGGATCTCGTTCAGAATGGTGTCGATCACCACGTCGTCGCCGACTTTCGAATTGATCATCATGTGATAGAGCTCGCGCGTGGGCCATTCCATTCCGAAGTACTTGCGAACGAAAATAACGCGCTGGCGGTCCACGTTCTCGATCTCTTCGATGGCATGTTCCTCGCTCTTGCCGGTTTCGCCGAGACGGCGGATTTTCTCTTCCAGCGGGGCGTAGACGAAGACATGAAAAGTGTCGGGGCGTCCGCGCAGCAGAAACGGTGCGCCGCGTCCCACGATCACCGAGTTGCCTTCCGAAGCCGCTCCCGAGATGACACGTTGCATGAACTCCACCATGCTGTCGGCGTCAAAATGACCCATGCCGGGGACGGCCAGGCTTTGCTCCATGCTGCCACGCATGAACACTTTCATCAGCCGGTAGAACAGCGAATCGCAACGTTCGTCCATGCGCTCCACCACGGACTGGTCCACTTTGGCGACGCGTGCGATCTCGCAGGTGAGGGCCTGGTCCCAAAGCTTCCAGCCCAGCCGCTCGGCGAGCTTCTTCGCAATCGCGCCGCCGCCCGCGCCATATTCGCGCTCGATAGTGATGGTTCGGATCACGGCTTTGACCCTCCGGGTTTATTTTACGCCAGGGCCGGGTTGGCTAGGCGCCGATTCCGAGCAATTTCGACGCGGTGCCGCCCAGCATCGCGCGCCGTTCATCCGCGCTTAGCCCGGGCGTATTGAGGATGTGATCGACGGCGGTGGTGGTCCACGGATATGGCCAATCCGTCCCCATCACAATTTGGCTCGCGCCGCACTCTGCAATCAGATGGCGCAAAGCTTCCGGAGTGAAGACCAGTGAATCGAAATAAAGCTGCCGCAAATATTCGCTGGGATGTTTTTTCAATGGTGTTGGGGAGCAGCTGCCGGGCGATGTGGCGCAGCCATGATCGGACCGGGCTGAATAAGATGGCAAGTATCCGCCACCGTGCGCCGCACAGATCTTGAGACCGGGAAATCGATCGAGCGTGCCGTCAAATATCAGGTGCGACAGTGCGATGGTGGTTTCCAGCGGATTGCTGATTACGTTATTCAAATATCCGTTGCCCTGAAGGCGCTTCTGCAGCTCCGGAATCCCCTGCGGGTGAATGAATATCGGCGCGCCCAGCTGCTCGGCTTTGGCCCAAAAAGGATCGAAGCGCCGCGAGGATAGTTCTTCGTCGTTGACGTGGCCGCCGATGGCGGCGCCGCGCAGCCCGAGTTTCTTGCCTTCTTCCAGTTGTTGGGCGGCTAAATCCGGATGTTGCAGAGCCACCGTGGCGAATGCCACAAAACGGTCTGGATATGTTGCGCATAGTGCCGCCAGCTTCTCGTTCTGAAGCTGGATGATGCGGCTGGCCAGATCGCGATCGGCGGCGTACCAGAACGGGTTAATGCTGAGCGCCTCCACGTCGATGCCCTGTGCATCCATCACACGCAAACGATCCGGGCCGATTCTAAGCTCCGGATTCGTCCAGGTTGCCGACGATCCAGCCGGCATCTGCATTAAGCCGAGCGCTTCGGGAATCACGCAGTGAGCGTGGACATCGACGGTCTTCACGCGCTGGCCGTCCAGCATCACACGGCGGCGTTCGCTGGCAGGCGGAGCAGCGCGCACAATGCTGCAACCGGCAGCGACGATCCCGGTCGCGCCGGCGAAAGCTTTTAGAAATTCTCGGCGATGGGGCATGGTTTAGCTCTTTCCCGCGCGGGCATGGTTTCAGGCCTCAGACATCATACTTCGTCTTCATCACGAGGGCCACGGGATCACGAGGGCCACGGGCTCAAGACGGGCGACGCTGAACGCAGGCCAAGCTTGCTTTTCCAACGCAGAGTTAGTTTGCGGGTCGAAGGCTCAGACCACCAGGACCTGGTGATCGGGACACTCCAGCGGCAAGTGCTTGTACAGCGTATCCATCAAATCGCCCACGCCGTGCCTGGCAAGGAATGGCAGGATCGAATAATAACGCTCTTGCAAATGCTTGTCCGGCAAAATCAGACCGGATATGTAGCTGGCATCCGCGCCGGCGCGATGGTTGCGCTTGAGCGTCTCGCGCGCGGTCTTGTGCTCGATCTTCGAAAGCTGATATAAAATCTTCGCCGAGCTCTTGTTGACAGCGGCGGCGAGGGTAGCGTCGAACCCGGTAAGATCATCGCGCAACCGTTCCACTGACTCAGCAACCGTACGGCGTACCTGGCTGAATTCCTCGGTCAATGCGGGCGGCACCAGCCTGCGCGCGATTGCATCGCGAACATGCTCCTCGCCCTGAAAACACGCGGGAACGGTGAGTCCATAGCGATCCAGCAATTTTGCCGTGCGCGCGTCCAAAAGCGTGAACCCGCCCCGCGACACCATTACGGGCATCCGGCCCAGCAACTCACTGTAGAGGACCCGCGATTGCGCCATGTAGGCTAATTCCGCCGGGCCGCCGACGTAGGCCACGGTGGGCAGCACGTAATCCTGCACCACCGGCCGCAGCAACGCATTGGGCGATAGTTGTTCGGCGCGTTCCATCAGCTCGGCTGGGGAATATTTTCGCTCTCCCGAAGACTTCTCCTTGGGTGCGTACTCCCCGTTCTGCCGGCGCAGTGTGGCGCGCCGATCGCCATCCAGCAAAAACACCAGCGACGTCTTCGCCTCCACGTGCACCTGCGCGTGATACCCCGCCGCTTCCAATTCCTGGCCGCGTTCGATCAGCTTCTTATGCAGATCCTCGTCTTGCCTGACTGTCTGCTGCAGCAATGGCGCGGCCAGCCGCCGAACCGATTCGTCTAAGGGATCCACGAACAGCAAGCCGCGGCCCGCCAGCAGACGCTCCAGCAGCGCGCGGAAGGCCCTGCCGAACGTAACGCCCGCGGGATACGCGATGCGCACCAT
Source organism: Bryobacterales bacterium (assembly GCA_963725455.1). Lineage (GTDB taxonomy): Bacteria > Acidobacteriota > Terriglobia > Bryobacterales > Bryobacteraceae > Palsa-89. The sequence goes on along the minus strand of CAVRZH010000050.1, from coordinate 14,295 downwards.
TTCGGTCACTTCCTCGCCGTGCGGAAACCCAGCCAGTACTTCGCGCAGGCGATCCACCGGAGGTGCGGCGATTGGAATTCCACCGACCGGGCGCTCGGTTCCGCCGTTTGCACTCACGCTGAGCTGGACCGGACGATGATCCGGTCCGAAAACGAACGTGTGATTCACTTCCGCCACATCGTGGTCTTCGGTGGCCAGCCAGAACATGGGCACCGCGGGAATACCCTGCTCGCTCAATCGGGCGGCCAGTCGCACGGCTGTGAGCGCCTTGTAAATCGTGTACGCCGGCCCTGAGAACAACCCCACCTGCTGTCCGGTGACCACCGCGACGGTTCCTGGACGCGCCAGCAGATCGAGCGATGCCATCTCCACATTGCTTTGGCGCAGCGCCGCTACCAGCGCCGCCCGGCGATTGTCGGGATAAGCAATCTCCTTCGCAGCAGCGGCATAGCTGCGCGGATCGTGGGGATTGTGGGCGTAGAACCGCGCGACCTTGTCGAAACGGTATTGATAATCGGAAAACAGCGCCGACGTGTGCGGGATCTCAGTGTGTCGAAGACAGGCCGACTCCATCATGAGCAACTTTCCAAGCGTAGCAGATGCGGCAACGTGGTCCAAAGTCTCGGCCTTTTTAGGGCAGCGGGCCAGTTTTCGCTAGAATCAAGGTTCCAGCCCGGATTCTGACCGGGCTGGGTAACCCTATGGACGATCAGGAGTTCAAAAACCGGGCGGATCAATCGCTGGAGGCGCTCTATCGCCGTCTGACGGCGGCTTCCGACAGCGCCGACTTCGAAGCCGATTTCAACAGCGGCGCGCTGGCCATCGAGTTCGAAGAGCCGCCCGGCAAGTTTGTGATCAGCCCGAACGCGCCGGTACACCAGATCTGGGTTTCGGCGCATTCCAAGAGCTACAAACTGGATTGGGACAGCGTCGCGAATGATTTTGTACTGCCGTCGAGCGGACAATCGCTGACCGAACTCATCCAGGATGCCATCGCCAAACAGCTGGGCGAAGAAGTTTCGCTCTAGATGCCGGGCGTTTACATTTCTTATCCGTTCTGCGCGCAGAAGTGTACCTACTGCAACTTCGCGTCCGGAGTTCTTCCGCGCGAGTTGGAACCGAGGTATGTGGATGCGCTAGGGACCGAGATTGTGTCGCACCAATGGGCCTGGACTCCCGAAACGGTTTACCTTGGCGGCGGAACGCCCAGTGGACTGGCGACGGACGATCTGGTTCGGATTCTTGCGGCCGTTCCCGGCGTCGGGCAGTGGAAGGAAGCCACCATCGAAGCCGCACCGGGTACGCTGACCCAAGAGCGCGTGGAGGGATGGATTCGAGCGGGAATCAATCGCGTGAGCCTGGGTGTACAGTCTTTTGTGCCGCGAGAATTGGCGCGGACCGGGCGCAAGCATACGGCCGAGATTGTCGAGCGAGAGATGGCGGCCCTGCGCACGGCTGGGCTCGTCAATATCAATGTCGATTTAATCGCCGGTCTTCCGGGACAAGCGCGCGCATCCTGGGCCCAGTCGCTTTCGTGGATCGAACGGCTGCAGCCTCCGCACGTCTCGGTCTACATGCTCGAAATCGACGAAGATAGCCGCCTGGGCAGCGAGGTCCTGCTCAACGGAAAACGCTATGGCGCACCGGATGTTCCGAGCGACGAGCTTACCGCTGAGCTATACGCAACGGCCGTTGAAAAGCTCGGCAACATCGGGATCCATCGCTACGAGATCTCGAACTTTGCGCGGCCCGGATTCGAATCGCTGCACAATTTGAAGTACTGGAAGCTGGAGCCTTACGCCGGGTTCGGCGCGGATGCGCACTCGTTTGACGGCGTGATGCGCAGCCAAAACATCGAATCGGCAAGCGATTACGTGGAGCGAATCGCGACCGGCCAATCTGCGCGCATCGACGCCACGCCCTCCCATTCCGCCGAGGAACGGTTCTTCGTCGGACTGCGCCTGACCCAAGGCATCCAGCCCCTCGCCGAGGAGTGGCTCCAGTTCGAACGGCCCATTGCGCGCTTTATCGCCGATGGCCTTTTAGCGCGTGACGGCACACGGCTGCGGCTCACGGATCGCGGCGTGTTATTTTCGAACGAAGTGTTTGCCGAATTTATTACTACATCATGACCGACCCAGCTCTTATTGATCTGCGAAGCGACACAGTTACCCGGCCCACTCCCCACATGCGACAAGCCATGGCGGAAGCCGAAGTGGGCGACGACGTTTATCGCGAAGACCCCACCGTCAACCGGCTCGAAAAACGCGCGGCCGAAATCATGGGCAAGGAAGCCGGATTGTTCGTGCCCACCGGTACCATGGGCAATACCATCGCGGTGAAGATGCATACGGAGCATGGCCAGGAAGTGATCACGGAATCGCGCGCACATCTGCTGGATTGGGAGCTTTCGATGCTCGCCTGGTTTTCCGGATGCCTGATTCGGGCGGTGCCCACCAGCGATGGCATTCTGCACTGGAAAGATATTGAAGCGGCCATCCGGCCGGCCAGCGCGCATTGCGCTCCCACCACGTTGATCGAAATCGAGAACACGCACAACATGGCGGGCGGCGCGGTTTACCCTCTGGATGTTGTCGAAGAGATTTCGGCGAACGCACATGACCGCGGTATCAAGGTGCACATGGACGGCGCTCGCATCTTCAACGCTGCTTGCCATCTGAACCGGCCCGTTCGCGATCTCGCCGCCCCGGCGGATTCGGTAATGTTCTGCTTGTCGAAAGGGCTTGGCGCGCCGGTAGGCTCCATGCTGGTGGGAACAGCCAACGCGATCGATCGCGCACGCGGCTATCGTAAGCGTTTGGGCGGGGGGATGCGCCAGGCTGGCGTGCTGGCCGCGGCGGGGCTGATCGCGCTGGAAGAGATGCCACACCGGCTGGGCGAAGATCACGCGAATGCGCGGTATCTGGCCGGCGAACTGGCGAAACTCCCCGGAATCCAGATCGATCCGGCGCGTGTTCAGACTAACATCGTTATTTTCGACATCACTGGCACGGGCCTCGCCACCACGGACCTGACGGCCGCGCTCAAGACCCGAGGTGTCCTGATGAACGGGATTAATCCGCGCCAGATGCGCGCCGTGACGCACTTCGATGTGTCGCGGGAGCAATGCGTGACGGCTATCGCGGCCATTTCAGAAGTGCTCGCGGCGAAACCATGAGGTTTTTTCGCGATATGAAGCTGCCGCCGCCTCCATAGCTGCTTTTCCCACGCCATCGCCACCAAATACGTCAAACTTGAGTGGACCTCTTGCCACGCGCCCTGAAGCTTTGCCTGCTCACGTTCTGCTGCCTGGCCTGCGCGCTGGGGCAAGACGCTGCCCCCACGCCGATATCTCCTCCGCCCACCACGCAACCTCCGGAAGCAGAGGCTCCCGGAGCCATCCAGGGAATCGTCCTCAGCGGTGCGACGGGGCAAGCGCTGCGCCGCGCGGAAGTGCTGCTCACCCCGGTAGGATCCAAAGTCGCCGCGTTAAATCAAACCGGCTCCTTATATCAAACCACTGACGAAAACGGCGCCTTCTTGTTTCCCAAAGTAGCCACCGGACGCTATTCCATCACGGTGCAGCGCGAGGGCTATCTGCCGCTCTCGGCCGGGCACATCGGCGACTACAAAATGCCTCCCGTCTTCTCCGTGAACTCGGGCCAGGCCATCAGTGGGTTTGTGTTTCGCATGCTGCCCTCGGGCGTAGTTAGCGGGAAGGTGAAATTCGACGACGCCGAACCCGCGCTAAACGTGGCTATTCAGCTTTACCGCTCCTTTTACGATCGGGGCCGGCACGGCTATGCCGTGGCAGCCAGCACGCACACGGACGATCGCGGCGAGTACCGCGTGCATGGCCTGGATCCCGGCACCTATTTTGTCGCGGCGTTATATCAGGCGCCGCCCCGTCCCTCCGGCGCCCAGGAACAGACGCGCAAGGATGCGCTCGGCAATCCTGTCCCTGAGTTGAGCTATGCCGTCACGTTTTTCCCGGAAGCTCAAAAGATGTCCGATGCGGTTCCCGTGAAGGTGGCGGCAGGCAATGAGGTAGGTGGAATCGATATTTTTCTGACTCTGGTCCACACCGTGCACATTCGCGGACGCGTGATGAGCGCTCTGAAAGGCGGCGCGGTTGGCAGCCCGAGCGTAATGTTGCGAATGAATGATACCGACAACACCGCCTCTGTGAGCGCCCCCATTCGTGTTGCCGTCGATAAGGATCAGAACTTCGACATCCAAGGCGTCACCGCCGGCCCCTATTTATTGATAGCCTCGGGCACGGAGGACGGCGTTGCGCTGACGGGCCGCGTTCCCATTAACATCGGCGACTCGGACCTTACGAACGCGGATGTGGTAGTTGGCGCGGGAAGCCTCTGGACGGGCAAAGTCCATCTGGATGACGACGACAGTCCGCTGCCCAAGGGCTTGATGATTTCACTGCAGCCGCGGCGCTCCACCGCGACGGTGTCGCAGGCCGAAGTTGGGGAGAATGGCGAATTCTCGATTCCGTTCGTTCCGGACGAAATCTATGATCTATACGTGCTAAACGCGCCGAACGATTCCTATCTCAAGTCGGTCCGGGTCGGGAACTCCGAACGGCTGGGCCAGGGCCTGGAGGCGTCGCCCGGTGACGCTCCGCCCGCGCTTGACGTACGGATTGGCTCGCAGGGAGGACAGGTGATCGGCAGGGCGGTGACCACCGATCCCAAGGTGGTCGCGAGCGGCGCAACCATCGCCTTGATTCCCGATCCGTCCGCCGGGCGCGTTCAAGCCTACCAAACCACGCATGCCGACGAGTACGGTAATTTTCTCCTGCGGGGCGTGCCACCCGGCAAGTACGTCTTGATAGCCTGGCTGGATTCCCCTCCCTGCGATGTCTATAATCCCGACGATTTGCCGGCTTGCCAGGCTCAAGGGTCAAGCCTGACGATCGATGAAGCGGAGCAAAAGAGCGTTCAGCTTACCGCCAATTAAAGGCCGCCGAAGAGCACTTCCGAGCAGTGGTGTTCAATTTTGTAATAAAACGTAAAGAAAGATCGGGCTTAGTGACCTTAAACTTTTGATTTCACTTGTACGATAGAAGTGTAGCGTGCCAGACACAAGCGGTGAATCGGCTCAGCGCGCTGACCTGAGCCTTCAACAGGACGCCGACGTTGCGCGTCGCTCACTGGCCGGCATTTGGGCCGGTCTTGGTCTGGTGCAGTTTGCCCTCTTGGCCGGGACCTATTCGAGGGTCCACATGCTGGCGGTGACGCTGTTCGCCGTCGCAACCATGAGCGCCTATCTGGCGCGTCTTTTCCTTATCCTTCGCAAGAATCAGATCTATCCCCGCAATGCCCGGGGATGGCGAGTAGCTTTTTGTGCGACGCTGATCTGCTTCTCGAGCGCCTGGGGACTATTGAGCTGTTACAGCTACATCTCGAACGGTTTTTCTTACTGGAACTCGCTTCTGTTGACAGTTTGCGTCCTCGGCATCAGTTTTGGGGCAATCGTCTCGCTCACTCCCCGGCCACTCTATCTCTACTGCCACGTTTTACCCCTGCTAGTCCCGCCCATCGTGGTTGATGTGTCCCTGGGCGGAAATGGGTACGGAATGGCTCTCGTCAATCTCGTTTGTCTGGCGTTTTTGCTGGCGCAGGGAAGGCAGTTGAGCGCGCAATACCGCAAAGCTTTCGAAGACCGGCGTTTGCTCGAATCAGCCAAGAAAATGGCGGAAGCTGCCAATGAAGCCAAAGGTCACTTCCTGGCGAATATCAGCCATGAACTGCGCACTCCCATGAACGGCATCATCGGAATGACTGAATTGGCGCTGGACACGGAACTGAGCACGGAACAGCGCGATTTGCTCGAAACGTCGCGGAGCTCCGCGATTTCGCTGCTATATCTGCTAAACGACGTGCTGGATTTCTCGACCATGGAAACACAGGACGTACACCTGGACAACGACAGGTTCGATTTAGGGAAACTAGTTTCCGAAACTACCCGATCGTTTGAGAACCAGGCCAAACAGAAGGGGTTGTCCTTAACCTGTGAGATTTCCTCCGAGATCCCCGCCGAAGTGACAGGAGATCCCGCGCGCTTACGCCAAATTCTGGTGAATCTGGTCGGCAACGCCTTGAAGTTCACGCCTTCCGGCAGCGTGCTGGTGCGCGCCACCAGGGAATATAGCGCGACGAAAGAGATCCAGGTCCATTTCCTGGTTACCGACACCGGCATTGGGATTCCGAAGGATAAGCAAAGCGTCATTTTTCAGCCCTTCGCTCAAGCTGATGGATCGATGACTCGAAGATACGGCGGCACGGGACTCGGCTTAAGCATCTCCATGCGTTTAGTGGAATTGATGGGCGGCAGAATGTGGATCGCAAGCGAACCGGGCAAAGGCAGCGCATTCCATTTCTCGGTGCGTTTTCCCTGTCCGGAAGTGAAACCGGAACTCGCCGCCAAAGAACTAATCGCTGACTTCAGCTAGCTTACCCAATCGACAGCTACGATAGGATGAGGTTATCGTCGTTCGCACGTTTTCACAACGCCGGGCCCCGCGTCGTCGGATCCTTCGCTCCCTCCTGATTTTGGCGATAGCCGCCGTGGTGGCTCTAGGCATTGGTTGGAAGGCTGTTTTGTCCGGTCTGGGCCGCTACCTGGTTTCAGCGCAATCGCCGCAGCCCGCCGACCTGATTCTCGTGCTGGGAGGCGACTTCTGGGGACCGCGAGTTGTAAAGGGCGCCGATCTGGGCATGCAGCATTATGCGCCGCTGGTGTTGATCAGCGGCCCTCCCTATAAAGGACGCCCGGAAGGGGAATTCGCAATCGATTTTCTGGTCGCACACGGCTATCCGAGACGATTGTTCCAGAGCTTCGGCCACCACGCCCCATCTACTATTGGGGAGGCCATGGCTCTTCGGCCAGAACTACTTCGGCGCGGCGTAAAGCGAGTCCTGCTAGTGACCAGCAACTACCATTCGCGAAGAGCAGCCATCGTTTTTTGGCTCTTCTGCCCCGGCATCCGCTTTATCGCAATATCGGCGCCCGACTTCCTGTACCATCCAGATGAGTGGTGGAAAGACCCCAGTTCGCGCAAACTGTTCTTCTCGGAGTGGAGCAAGATCCTTGGGACGCTATTCATCGAATATCCGAAATACCTGATTGAGCCGGATTCGCTGCGCAAGTCCCTTTTGGCGCCCTCGGGCTAGGGGGAAACACAGCCGGCAAGTGCTATGGTGGACTTCGTGAATGACAGGGATGAAGCGCTGCTGGAACGGGGTTTAGACCATCATCGCTCTGGGAATTTCGAAGACGCAGCCAGGTGTTATCGGGGTTTCTTACAGAAGAATCCAGGGCATCCGCATGGTTTGTATCTGCTGGGTTGTCTCGAATACCAAAACGGCAATCATGCCTCGGCTGTTGGGCTGTTGGGCCAGGCGATCGATGCCGCGCCTCAAATCGCCGATTACCACAACGTCCTGGGCTGCGCGCTCACTCGGTTGCAGAGGCTGGACGACGCGGAGCGAAGTATTCAGCGCGCCATCGCCCTGGAGAATCGAGCGGAGTTTCATAACAGCCTCGGCACCCTGCGAAAAAGCCAGAACCGCTGGCCCGAAGCCATAGCCGCATATCAGGCAGCGCTGCGGCTGGATTCCAGCCTCACCGACGCGCACTACAATCTTGGCAACGCTCTTCGCGCCCAGGGCGACCTGGAGGAGGCACTCGAAAGCTTTCGCCGGGCGCTGGAGTTGAACAGCGGCCACTTTCATTCGCTCGCGGCTCTCGGGCAGATGATGCATGCGGCGGGGCGCGGTACCGAAGGGGCCGAGTATTTCAAAAAGGCCCTGGCGCTCCAACCTAACGATACTGACGTGCTTTGCGAGCTCGGCGACATCCTGCAGGAGTGTGGTGACTTAGACCAAGCCGTCGCGGTGTATCAGAGTGCTCTCAGATTAAATCCGCGAATAGCGCGGGCCTGGTATTCGGGTGGTTGCGTGGAGATTGCGCGGCGGGAATTCGTTCCGGCGGTGATGTGCTTCGAGAAATCGCTGGAGCTTCAGCCTGACTGGTTGGAAGCCCGCCACAACCTGGCTCGGGCGCTTTATGAGCTAGGGCAGGTAAGCGCGGCCTTGAATCATTTTCGATGGTGCGCCGCTCAGCCGCGGGAGGCCGGCGCTCAAGCGCGGGCGATGATCGCGGTGATCATTCCCGGTGTTCCAGAAGCGGACAACCAAGCGGTGCTGGAAGCGCGAGCCAATTGGGTGGAGCGCGATCTTGTCCTTCACACTGGCGAAGCCGCACCTCGGCCACGTGCGGCAAGCGGGCAGCGCCTTCGAATCGGGTACGTTTCTTCTTTCTTCCATCGCGAGAATTGGATGAAACCGGTTTGGGGCCTGGTCAATCAGCACGACCGGAGCGCTGTCGAGGTCAACCTGTTTTCCGACGCGCCGGCGACCGTGATTCAGCATGGCTACCACCCACACCCGCAGGATCGTTTTTTCGATACCACCAATCTCTCGAATGAAGCCTTGGCCGGATTGGTCCGCGAGGCAGGGATCGACATTCTGATCGACTTGAACGGGTATAGCAATATGCGGCGCCTTCCGCTATTCAGACTGCGGCCGGCCACGATCGCAATCGGGTGGTTCAATTTGTATGCGACATCGGGGATGAACGACTTCCAATATTTGATCGGTGACGAACACGTAATCCCCCTCGCTGAGGAGCGCTTCTATACAGAAAAAATCCTGCGCGTGCCGGGGAGTTACCTGACGTTCCAGGTGAACTATCCAGTGCCGCCAGTGGCGGACCCGCCTTGCGTTACGAAAGGCGGGGTCACGTTTGGATCCCTGGCCTCCCAGTACAAAATCACGAACGAAGTAGTCGCCAGTTGGAGCCGCATTCTGGAACAAAGTCCGAACAGTTCGCTCATCGTCAAGAATTCGCATCTGGCGTCGGCAGCTACGCGCCGGTTTGTACACAGCCTCTTTGCGAAGCATGGCATCGGGCCAGAGCGGGTTGTTCTCGAAGGGCCGGAGGAGCATTATGAATTCCTGAGGGCTTACGGCCGGATCGATATCGTGCTGGACACCTTTCCCTACAATGGCGGCACAAGCACGACCGAAGCTATCTGGCAGGGTGTTCCGGTGATCGCTTTCCACGGAGATCGCTGGGCCTCGCGAACCAGCGCTTCCATCCTGCGCTCCGGAGGATTGGGCGAATTCGTGGCGTGCGATCTGGACGAGTACGTTGCTTTAGCGGCCCGTTGGGGATCGTCGTCCGGGACTCGGGAGCGGCTCAGCGAACTGCGGCGCACCATGCGACCGAAACTGTTGGCAGCGCCCGTTTGCGATACGCCAAGCTTCGCGCGCGAAATGGAGCAGCTCTATAGGAACTGCTGGAATGCCGCCCTTTGAACACTCGGAATCCGGCGACTGGTTTTACTTCCCGGCGCGCTCGGCAGCGGGATGAAACGCCGGCTCATTCCGCACTGCTTTGGATTTGATTGGATGGGAGAAGAGGCTTGCGTGCCGCGCGCTTCCCTGGCGCAGCCACGCCATACCGCATAACAAAGCAAGACCGCACAGGGTCAGTTGCGTTTGCATCCAGGGGCCCCCATGAGTGAAAGACAGAACAAGATTTGCTCCCACATCGAGGACAAGACCCGAGCTATAGACGAAAAGCGAATCAACGCCGCAGGCCATCGCCAGCCGTGCAATCCAGGTCTGTAGCACTCCCTGGTTCCGCCGAACATATGCGCAGACCACTACCGCCAGCGCGAGGAAATGGAGCAGCCGGTAATACGCCAGATGATCCTTGCCGACGCTCAGCCCGGGAATGCCGTGCAGCAGGGCCGGTAATAGAGGAGCGATCTGATGAAACGTCAGAACCTTCAACAGAACCGACCCGGCAACGACCACAGCAGCAACTCCCAAGATGCCCCGCGACCGCGCGATTTTTCCTATGCGGTCCGAATAGTAGCGAGTGCCGGCGCCGAGCACAAACAGAAACTGCCAGGCGACCGGATGAAGCACCCATCCCGCAATGCTCATCTTCGCGTCCAGAAATGGAATCTGGCTGGCAAGCCACAGGCTCCCCGAAATCAAAAAAGTGAGCTTAGGAGCGCGCCGCAGACCGATGGTGGCGAGCAACAAGATCGGGGATATGCAGACGTACAGCGGCAACAGCGAGAACATGGCCGGTGCTCGGGTTAGGGTTAATACGCCGAACGCATATCGCGCCGGGTCCTGCATCCACGCATCCAGCCCCCACTCGTTCCACTGCACGCCGTGCCTGGCGAATATCCAGATCACTAGCAAGGATAAGGAAAGCGAAAGAATATGCGCGATATAGAGCCGGCGCATCCGGCGCAACAGCTTCTTGACAACAGCGCCAGTATTTCCGGCCTGGAGCAGGCGTTGATAGGAGCCGATGCCAATGAAGCCGGACAAGTAAACGAACATCTCCGCAAAATCGCTGAACCCGAAGCGCCAAAGCGTGAAATAGGACCAGATGTTGGGGTCTAAGTGATCGATGAAAACCATCCACAGGCCCAAACCGCGGAACAGGTCCACGGCTGCCGTTCGCGTCCACGCTGTAGGACGGGGCTCGACAATGCGCGCGGGCGCAGGACTCATGTCCGCTCCGTCCGCCCTGCGGAGAGGCCAGGAACTCGATAGGTCCGCAAGCCGGCAGTGGGCTGGAATAGGCTGATGGTAGTAGAACCGCCCATGACCATTGGATACTCAATCATATGCCGATTGCCGTGCAAAACCTTGGGCATATTGGGGCTCTGCTATGACTCGTGTAGCCGGTAATGTACTGGAACTGCTAGGCCCGGCACTCATGCGGACCCGAAAGCGCGGACTGGCGGCGGACCGGATTGCCAGGGGGAGGCCTGCGATTCAAACTGAAGAATTAGTGTATAGTTAACTTGAGCTGCCTGAGGGCTCAGAGGAGACGACATGAAGACGATCACAGCAGCGGTTTTAATTACTATGGGACTTGCCGCAAGCGGTATGGCTGCGGAATTCAAAGGTTTCGTCGAGGACGAGAAGTGCTCCACCATGCCGGCCATGAAGGGCGATGCCGACTGCGCTCAAAAGTGCATCAAAGGTGGCTCCCCAGCAGTCTTAGTGACCCCGGAAGGCAAAATCTACAAGATCTCGAATCAGGACAAGATCGTGGCAAGCGCCGGCCAGAACGTCACGGTGACTGGAAAATTGAAGGGCGACACGCTCACCATCGCCTCCGTCAAATAAGTTTTCGGTTGCTACTTAGCGTCGCGACCAACATCCGCATTCGGCTTGGCGTCTCTGCTCACCCGGGTATACTGTGCTCGGAGGTGCTGAATGCGGACAGTTCTTTTTGGTTTGGCGCTTTGCACCACCTGCCTGGCGGAACCAAAGCCGGGTATTGAGGTCGTCGTGCCGCCTACCGCGGCGCATCCCCAAGATTGGCTCCATCCTCAAATTCACGACAATCCGAAACCGGACTATCGGGGCAAACCTCCCGGCTCCCTGGCGGAATTGGTCGCCCCCGAGGTGATCTCCAAAATCGTCGTCGATCAGCACGCCGGGCCTCATGACGATGTCCGCCACTACCTCACCGCCATGCCCACCGCCGCAGCCGAATACTTCGGTCCATCCTTGGAACTCTGCCAGGCTGGCACAAATGCCAACGGGCTTCCGGCGAGCGGCGCGGGGCTCATCTGGACCAGCATGTCCACCGTCACTTTCAAAAGCGGCAGGAGTGGGAGGTTGGCGGTGGCCACCGTTATTGTGACCAAGCATGCGGGCCCTAACTTTGCGCCGTCCAAGTGTGTCGGCTTCGACAAAGTACCGCTCGATAGCCTCTATGTCAGCTACATCGACCCAGACGGGTATAGTTGGTATTTCGCGATCCCGTTGCAAAGGAAGAAGTAGCGGCTCACGCACAAGCTTGACCGCTCTGCACGGGAGTGATGAACTCGAAGAATGCGTCTTCTGCTGCTGCTTGCGCTCATCGCCGGAGCATGGGCGCAAACAAAAGACACCCGCCTGTTGGAACAAATAAAGCAGCGTGCGATAGACGACCTCGCGAGCGTGCCCAACTATGTCTGCGTCGACTCCATCGAGCGGTCCCTATTGATACCGGGCGGGAGTCAGTTCAGACGTCTGGACCGGGTCCACGCTGAACTCGCGCACATAGAGGGTGCTGACCGATTCTCATGGCTGGGAAATTCCGCTTTTCAAGCGAGGAGCCCTACCGTAATGATCGGCTACGGCGCCAGTTTTGGGGGAGACTTCGCGGACAATCGCGCCTTGGTCTTCAAAAACAACTCGACCAAAATATCCTACTCCGGCCGTGCAACTGTGGATGGCCGGAGCGTCTTGCGCTACGAATATGATGCACCTCGCGGCGCTCTGGGTGTGGCCAATGGCAATCAATCCGGCTTCGCGGCGGCACGAGGAGCTTTCTGGATCGACCCGGAAACATTGGACCTGCTGCGCCTCGACATTGAAGGCTACGACATCCCATCGAACCTGGAGGTGCAGGCAATCTCTGACACCACAATGTACTGGCGTGTGCTGATCGGCAATCGCACCACGCTCTTGGCGCGCAACTCCGAGTTTCGGCTGACATATGCGGATGGAATCGCAAGACAAAATGCGTCCGTGTTCTCGAATTGCCGGGAGTACTCCGCGGACAGCACCCTGACTTTTGGGGCAGATTCTACACCACGGGTTCCCCCGCCATCCGCGCCACCGTCCACAGACGAAGCGTCCCTCCAACCCGGACTCGAGCTTCAGTTGGTTCTCGACAGCGCTCTCGACCCCAACGAGGCGGCGGTGGGAGATCCCATTCGCGCCCATACTCTAACCGGCGCCGGCAACGTTCCTCGCGGCGCTCGTGTCTACGGCCGAATAAGCCGCATCATCAACTTCGACGACCAGATCCCGCTGCGTAAGCCGCGGAAGCCGCCATCCATCCCCGACCACGGGGCGTGGGGCTGGCATGCGGGCGAAGTGCTGATCCAGATGGAATTCTTACGAATCGAATATCGGCGACAACGCGCACCGTTCGCGGCACGGCTGATCGACCTTGAATTACAGCGAGGAAAAGATTCTCGGCCAGGAAAACAAGCTACGGAGATCCGGAGCTTCGGCTATCTGGATAACGACGATCTGGTGAAATACGATCCGCCGGGAACCGCAAGCGTCTATTTGTCAAAGGAAAATCCGCTCCTCGGGCGAAACGTCGTCATGCAGTGGGTTACGGTGTCGGAGCACGGCCCACTGTGAAACACCCGGCTCGGACCATGCGCGGGCGCCAGTGCGGGAAGATAAAAGTCTAGTTCTGGGAGGAATAGCGATGTGGAACCGATATCCCGCTTGGGCGGCAGTTTTCCTGGTGTCTGGTTTTGGAGTGGCCGGGATGGCGCAACAGCCCAGACAGTACACCAAAGAAGACTATGCCAAGGCCGAGAGGTTCATGGCGTACAATGTCGTTCCGCTGGCATATGAAGGTGTCGTTCATGCAAGATGGCTTGACGACGGACGCTTCTGGTACCGCGACTATAAGGCCGGTGGGTGGGACTATCTCATGGTTGATCCGGCGAACAGAACCAAGGCGCCGGCCTTCGATCAACTAAAGCTGGCGGCCGCCGTGAAGGCCGCTTCCAACGGGCAGGTAAAAGATGATGCGCGCCATCTTGCGATCACCGAGTTGGCGTTCCTGAAGCACGACAACCAGCCTTCCGCCGAGCTCCTGGTCACTTTCGGCGCGCGGAAGTTTCGATGCGATCTCAGCGGCGCCGGAGTCTGCACCGCCATCAAGACTCCGGGCGTCGCGGAAGAACCAGCCAAGCCCGACGATGCTCCAAAAGTTTCGCTGCCGCTCTCGCCCGACAAGAAGAAGGTTGCGTTTATTCGCGACTTCAACCTGTGGGTGCGCGACGTAGCCACGGGACAAGAGACGCAACTCACGACGGATGGAGTAAAGGACTACGGTTACGCCACGGACAACGCCGGGTGGAAGCACACCGACAATCCAATCCTGGTGTGGTCGCCGGACTCGAAAAGGATTGCCACCTTTCAGCAGGACCAGCGCAAAGTAGGCGAGATGTATCTGGTTCCGGTGACCAATGGCCATCCAACCCTGAAGGCGTGGAAGTATCCGCTGGTGGGCGACGCGAATGTCACCATGATCGAACGAGTTGTGATCGATGTCGATTCACCCAAGGTAATCCGTCTGAAAATGCCGCCCGACCAGCACCGGTCGACCCTGTGTGACGACCTGGTTTGCAGGGGCTTGGCCTGGGAAGACGTGCAA
>CAVRZH010000049.1:0-16760 GCA_963725455.1 Bryobacterales bacterium | reverse complement strand
CAATCATCGCGTGGACCTTTCGAGCGGATTGATCTATGCGGTAGCTGGGTCGGGTGTGACCGGTTTTCTGGGCGACGGCGGACCGGCGCTGTTTGCGGAACTCGATTATCCGGCCGGAATAATCGCGTCCGGGGGCGCCATCTATTTCGCGGACGTGTTCAACGAGCGTGTTCGCAAGGTGGCCAACAGCGTGATTACTACGGTGGCGGGCACCGCGATACGGGACGACGGTCCGGCCACGAACGCCTTTCTCAACTTCCCGGAAGGAATCGCCCTCAATGGGAGCGGCGACATCGTGCTAGCCGACACCGGAAACTCGGAGGCACGAGAGTTCAAGGCTGGAGGCAATATCAACAGTATTGGACAATTAGAGGGAGGATCGCCGTATGGCGTTACGGTAGATCGGGCGGGCAACTTCTATGTCACCGATGAGGAATTTGGTTTTTCGGGCGATACGCCGCATATCTTGGAGCTGGGCGTGGACGGAACAACGTCGATCATCGCCGGCAATGGAACCGACGGCTTCTCGGGAGACGGCGGCCCGGCCACCCTGGCCGTTCTCAACGAACCCCAGGGCGTGGCGGTGGATGCAGCCGGAAATATCTACGTCGCCGATTGGGGCAACAACCGCATCCGCAAGATCGACACCACGGGGACCATCAACACGATCGCCGGAAACGGAAAGTTTCAATTCTCCGGAGACGACGGGCCGGCGACGTCCGCCGGAATCGATCCGTTCGATCTCGCCTTGGACAGCGCGGGAGATCTTCTGGTGGTGGATCAGTACAATAACCGCATTCGGATGATCACGCCCACCGGTACAATCACGACGGTGGTGGGCACGGGCGCGCCGGGCTACGCGGGAGATGGAGGGCCAGCCACCGAAGCC
This sequence comes from Bryobacterales bacterium, assembly GCA_963725455.1. Lineage (GTDB taxonomy): Bacteria > Acidobacteriota > Terriglobia > Bryobacterales > Bryobacteraceae > Palsa-89. The sequence goes on along the minus strand of CAVRZH010000049.1, from coordinate 15,871 downwards.
CAGTTGAGGGCTCCTACCGGCATCGCTTTGGACGGTTCCGGCAACATTTACATCTCCGATGGCGGAAACTCAGTAGTGCGCCGGGTAACAGCGGGCGGCCTGATCACCACCATTGCGGGCAACGGCACGTTAACTCCGAGTTCAGGCGACGGCGGCCCCGCCATCGCCGCGCAGCTTGCTCCCTTCGGCCTGACGACCGACGCCGCGGGAGACGTGTACGTGGTGGATTCCTTTAACGACCATGTGCGGATGCTGACACCGCAGATTGTAAAAGCGGCAAGCATGACGATTGTTAGCGGTAGCGGCCAGAGCGCCCCGGTGGATACGCTATTGCCGTCGCCTTTGGTCTTGAAGATTGCAGATAGCACGGGCACAGGCCTTCCAGGAGCGATAGTGACCTTCACCGTAAGCCCGCAGGGCGCGGCGACGGTAACTCCATCCCCGGCCATCACATTGAACGACGGTACAGTGTCGGCCACCGTTACGCTGGGCAATAACACTGGCCCCATCACGATCACGGCGTTCGCCGGCGGGCTCCCCACTGTCACGTTCTCGCTAACTGCGCTTGCGTCGAATTCCCCGTCTATCTCAGCGGCGGGAATCGTCAGCGCCGGTCTGAGCAATCCGCCCGTGAACGTACTCTCGCCGAATGCGATTGTGAGCGTCTTCGGCACCAATTTTGCGCCGGCCGGAACCGCAACACAGGCTGGTTTGGTAAACGGGCAGCTTCCAACCAACGTGGATGACGTGTGCGTGGAGTTCGATAATGTGCGAGCGCCGATTTTCGCCGTCTATCCGAACCAGGTGAACGTTCAGGTTCCGGCGGTAACGCCCGGGAGCGTCCCGGTGCAAGTGATCACGGGTTGCGATACACCGCAGGCAGTAGCCAGCCCACCAGTCAGCGTCGCGGCGCAAGCCAGTGCGCCCGAGTTCTTCTATTTCACGACGAGTTCCAGTGGCTCGAATCCGATTGCGGCTATCAACGCGGTGACCGGTGGCTACATTGGCGCGCCGGGGCTGATTAGCGGCGCGACGTTCACTCCAGCCAAGCCCGGCGACTATCTCACGCTGTTTGCTACAGGTTTCGGCGCCACCAATCCATCGTTCGCTGCGGGAGTGCTGCCGAGCGGCACGCCGATCATCACCGCGCCGGTTTCCATTACGTTCGGGGGCGTCACGCTGCCGCAGTCGAACATCTTATACGTGGGCTTGTCCCAATTCGCCGGTCTCTATCAGGTGGACATTCAGGTCCCGGCTAGCGTGCCGAACGGGAATGAAGCGCTGGTGATCACGGTGGGCGGAGTGGCATCACCCGCGGACGCGTTCATCACTGTCCAGAGTGGTCAGTGAAGACTACTCCTCGCGCAGGATCTCGAGCGGCTTCTGGCCCAAGATCGGAAAGCTAGCCATCCAACCCGCAGCGTTGGCGATCAGGGCGGTAGCCAGCACTGAGAGCAGGATCGGAATCACGGGAATGGAAGTTCGCGCATCCAGCATCCGCTTCAGCAGGAGATTTGCGAAGCCGCCGGCCAGCAAGCTGCCCATGAGTCCGGCAACGGCGCCGAGGACCAGGAATTCGACCGAAAAAATACGGCTGACGCGCCAGCGCGTGGCGCCTAGGGTTTTGAGAATCACCACTTCCCGCATGCGGCGGAAGCGCGTGCCGGCCACGCTCGAAGAAAGGATCACGGCTCCGGCCAAAATGGCGAACATCGAAATGAAACGGACCACCTCCGAGATGCGATCCACCACGCCCTGCACGATCTGCAGCACGTCGGCCACGTTGACCACAGTCACGGTGGGAAAGCGCCGGTAGAGCGCTTCTTGCAGTGCGGGAACCGCGGAAGGCTGAGCGCGCAGGCTGCTGTAGTAGATGATCGGAAAGCCCGCGAGCGCGCTGGTGTTGAAGATGAATTCAACGCGGCTGGAAAGATGGATGGAATCGATGTTCTGGATGCAATCGACGCGGGTTTGCACTTCCTTGCCCGAAATACTCCAGCGCAGTTGCGAGCCCGGCTGGATGCGGAGAATTCGGGCAGCGTCTTCATCCACGCACACTTGGGGACTGCCGTTTGGACTACTCCACCAATCGCCCCGCACCAGGTCCACGTAATCCGGCATGGCGCCCGCGGATGTCACCGAGCGGGGTGACCGGTAACGGCGGCCGAAGCCTTTCAAAGCCATGCTCGCGACGTCCTGTCCGTCTACGGCGATCAGCTTGGCGGCCACGGTGCCGATCAACTCGGGCGTTCCCTCCACGCCGCGCTGCTGCTTGATCAGATCGAGAACCGCATCGCGATCCTTGGGCGCAATGTCGATCAGGAATACGTTCGGCATACCGGGCGGCGATGTCCGATTCATTTCAGCGACCAGTCCGTGCTGCACCAGATAGACCGTCAGCGTAAACATTACCCCGACGCCGAGCGCCACCAGCACCGATTGCGCATGCGCGCCGGGACGATACAAATTGGCGATGCCGTGACGCACGCTGGCCGGCAGGTTTCCCCGGCTTAAGATTTTCAGCACGCGCAGCATCAGCCAGGCGACCGCGGACAGCGCGGCGAAGCTAACGACCAGCGCACCCGCGAAATATTCGCCCGTCTTCCAGATGTCCCGCGGCGTGCCGGTGGCGAAGGACATGGCGATGCCGGCGAACCCTGCCAGAATAACCGTGCCCGCGAAGATGGACGCTCGCGCCTCGGTCAGCCGCGTCCTCCAGCCGGTTTTCGCCCCTTCCATTTCCCGCCGCAGGATCAGGCTGGGACGGATGTGGCGTATACCGATTAAAGGCGGCAAGGTAAAAAGTAGCGACGCGAGGATAGCAATACCGATGCCTTGCGCGGCGGTGAGGAAGTCCCAATGCGCCGCCGGTTCCAGCTCGAAATAGCGCGCGAGAAACGAGGGGAAAACGCGCTGGACAACCAGCCCGAACGCCACGCCGATCAAACCGCCGGCCAGACCAAGCGCGATAGTTTGAAGCAAATAGATCCGCATAACATGGCTGGATCGCGCGCCGATACACTTCATGATCGCGATGGAATCCATGCGCTGCTGGATATGTGCCCGCATGGCGGTTCCCACGCCAATGGCGCCGATAATGAGCGTGATCAAACTCACCAGGCTCAGAAACGTGGTGGCGCGGTTCAAACCTTGCGTAACAATAGGGTGGGACTCGCGATAGTCGGCAATCAAAGCGTCGGGAAAGGCGGCCTTCAACGATGTGCGCGTCTGTTCGATATCCGGCGAGAGGGGCGAAAGCCTGAACAGAAAGCGTTCGGCGGCGCGGCTGCCGGGCAAGATCAGTCCCGTGCGTTCCAGGCCATCGCGGGTAATCATCACGCGCGGGCCAACGTTCAGGCTACCCAGCATGCGATCCGGCTCATAAGTCACTTCGCCCACGATGCGGAACGGTTGTCCGCCCAGGCGAATGCTATCGCCGACCTTCAGGTTCAAGCGCAGGAGCACGTCGTCGGATACAGCAACGGTGTCCGCGGTCAGCGCCTGGGACAATTTGGCGGGAGGCGATAGCCGAATTTCGCCGTAGAACGGATATTTCTTGGGATCGACGGCTTTCACCGACACCAGCATGGGCGCGTTCGATTGTCCGGCAGACGCCATCGTCACCGTTTCTGTGATCCACGTTCGATCGACGCCGGACTTCGCCAGTGCGTCCATTTCAGCGGTCTGCTGCGGCGTGGGCAACTCAAACACGCGGAGCGAAAGGTCGGCCGCCATGAGCGTGCGGGCCTGGCTCAACAACATGTCGTGAAAAGCGCGGCTGAATCCACGCACGCCAGTGAGCGAACCAACACCCACCGCGACGGCGAGGATCACGAATAGAAATTTGTACGCGGACGAGCGCGATTCCCGCCAGGCGATCTTGCAGGCTGTTTTCCAGGAGAAGCGCATGTGGTTATGCGGCCCGCTCGTCACTCACAATACGGCCGTCGCGAAGGGTGATGCGCCGGGATGCACGGGCGGAAAGCGCCGCGTCGTGCGTCACCAGTACCAGCGTAGTTCCCTCGCGCTGGTTGAGAGAGATCAACAGCTCCAGCACATGCTGGCCGTTCTGCGTGTCCAGATTACCCGTGGGCTCGTCGGCCAGCAGGATGGGCGGACGAACCATGAACGCTCGCGCCAATGCCACGCGCTGCTGCTCTCCGCCCGAAAGTTGGATCGGATAATGATCGCGGCGATCGAGCAAACCGACGCTTTCCAGCAGATCGCGCGCGCGCCTGGGACCGTCGACGCCGTTGCCGCCGGTTAGCTCATACGGCAGCAGGACATTTTCTTCGGCGGTCAGGGTAGGCAAAAGATGGTAGGACTGAAACACGAAGCCCACTTTGCGCCCGCGAAGCAAAGCCATGCGGTCTTCATTCAGGCCGGTGATGTCCTCGCCATCCAGAACAATCCGGCCGGAAGTGGGCGTGTCGAGACCAGCCAGCAAGCCCAGCAGCGTACTCTTGCCACTGCCTGACGGTCCCATGATGGCGACAAACTCGCCGCGCGCGATTTCCAGATCGATCCCGCGCAGAATGTCCACCCGATGCGTGGCCGTGGGGATGCTTTTGGTGAGCGCCGAGACCTGAATGGCGAGGGCTGGAACGGATGCTCGAGTCGGATCTCCCTGCAATTCTTTATTATGGCATTGGGTGGCTTGCATGTTGCTTGATCTGCGTCAATGTGTTCGGTTTCAATTCGTTGGATGTTTCGCGCTGGCGCTGGGTTTAGTGCAATGTTCAGTGCGATGCGCAGGTGCGGCGCCCTCCACACATCTGGATACGCGTCCGGTGATCGTAGCGTTCGGCGATAGTCTCAGCGCGGGATATGGCGCCGACCCAGGCAAAAGCTTTCCCGACTTTCTGCAAAAGGACTTAGACGCCGCCGGGTTGAAGTGGCGGGTGGTAAATGCGGGAGTGAGCGGCAACACCACCACCGACGGGCTGGATCGCATCAGTGAGGTACTTGCATACAAGCCGCGCATCACGATCTTGGAATTTGGCGGCAATGACGGGCTGAGAGGCCTGCCGCTGGAGACCACGCGCGCCAACCTGGGGCAGATCATCCAGATGCTTCAGTCTGCCGGATCGAAAGTGCTGCTGGCGGGAATGACTTTGCCTCCAAACTACGGAGGCGATTACATCACCCGCTTCGGGCAAATCTACGTGGGTTTGGCGGCGAAATACAAGATACCGCGAATCCCGTTTCTGCTATCCGACGTGGCTTTACGCCCCGGCCTGATGCAGCAGGATGGCATCCATCCCACCGCGCAAGGCAATGAAATTGTTGCGAAAACGGTTATGCGCTATTTGAAGCCCCTGTTGCGTTAGCGGGCGCCCGGCTGGCCTTCGCGCGACGGGCACGTAGTTCCGCGGTGGCTGTGCGATGACACTTCAGGCATAGCGTGCGAATGTTTTCGAGATCGCATTCGCCTCCCCCTTCCACCACGGGAACAATGTGGTCGGCGTCCCAAAGAGACTTACGGAGACTGGGGCGGGTGCGGGCGCTGAGTCCCCAATCGAGAAGGGCTTTTAGCCGAGCGGCGCCGCGCAGACTGCTTCAGGTGCCGTTCTGCATGCAAGCAGTCAACTCCGCATTGGGCGCAGATGCCCCGATCACGCTCCAATACTTTCTCGCGAACGTAGCCCGGGTCAGTTCGCAGGCGCCACTCCTCCACGCACCACACCGAACAAAAGGTCGCGCGGCCCTGCGGGACCTCCAGATTGCACCAACGACAGAGATTGCGTCCATGGGGTCCCTTGGGAAGGCTATCTCGGTCGGCCCAACCACCTGGCATGGTTCTTTTGGTACTCATCTTGAGTCTTCGTGTGCCCCGTTCGGCAATTACAAAAAATACCAAAAACGGAACATCATGGCGCTGGAACGCATCTAAGCTTAGGCGAGACGCGTTAGCTGAAGGTTGCGACCAAGGTTCCGATTCGGTATACTCCGCAATTGCATGGACTCTAGATGAACAAGGGTTGTGCCACGGTCGGAGGCTGGTAGCTGCGGGCCATCGCCCATGAAATTCGGATCGCTGGGAGGCGGGGAGTGTCGGTTCAATCATCAAAATTCTTGTTAGCGCTTGTATTGACTGGAATGCTGGGGCCGCTGCCCGGGCGGATGTTCGGACAGGCGGCAGCGCCATCGTCTTCGACACCGCAGAAGAACTGGAAAGACCGGGCGGAGTACGACCTGTACGTCTCAATCGGGCAGGACACGAATCCCAAGACGCGTCTGGAAAAGCTTCAGCAATGGGAGCAGAAGTATCCCAAGACGGATTGGGAGGACGCACGCCGCACGGCGTTCCTGACCACCTACGCCGCGCTGAACGATCCCAAGGATGCGGTGGAAGCGGCCAAGAAGATTCTGGCGGTAGATCCGAAGGATTTTACGGCTCAGTACTACATCATGTACTTCACGCAGGCCCTGTACAGCCAGAACAAATCGCCGGAAGTGCTGGATGATGGCTCCAAGGCGGCCCAGGCGATCCTGGCCACCATCGACACGCCTCCACCCAACGTCAAGGAAGCGGATTGGGCCAAGCTGCGGCCGCAAGTGGAGTTGCTGGCGCATCGGAATCTGGGATGGATTGCAATGCAGCAGATGAAGTGGGATGCGGCCCAGGCCGAGTTCCAGAAGACTTTGATGATGAATCCGAATGACGCGGAAGTGGACTATTGGATGGGGACGGTGATCGCCTCTCAAAAGAAGCTGGATCAATTACCGGCCGCTATGTTCTATTTCGCCCGCGCAGCCACCTACACCGGCCAAGGCGCGCTGCCCGCCGCCGCCCAGCAGACCGCTCTCACCTATGTGCAGAAGCAGTACAAGAATTTCCACGGCAGCGACGAAGGGTTCAACGATCTGGTGGCCGCCGCCAAAGCCAATCCCACGCCGCCCGCGGGCTTTACTATCAAGAATGCGAACGAAATAGCCCAGGCGCAGGTGGCCAACGAAGAAGAATACAACAAGACTCATCCCTCAGAGGCTCTCTGGGCCAGCCTCAAGATGGCGCTCACGGGTCCCGACGGTCAGATGTATTTCGACATGAACATGAAGGGAGCCGAGATCCCGACGCAGCTGAAGGGGCGCGTGATCAAACTGGAGCCGGCAGTCAAGCCCAAGACGATTCTCCTGGCGATGGAAGACAAGACCAACAACACCACTACCGCGGACGCCACGCTGAAATTTGAAATGCCGCTTGCGGGAAAAGTCGACGAGGGCACCGAGTTGACGTTTGTAGGCGTTGCCGAGAGTTACACTGCGAATCCGTTTATGGTTGTGTTTACCGTGGACAAAGACAAACTGCAAGGCTGGACCGGCAAGAATGAGCCCGCGCCAGTGCATCACCGGCGGCCGGCGGCGAGCAATTAGCCGGTAGCCGACGGACACCCCGGCGAACATAAGGCTGCGCGTTTTTTCGGACTCTGGTACTATTCCATCTAACGACATTTCCGCTTGGAAACGGAAATCGGAATAGGCTCTACACAGATAGAGAACTGGAGGCCCGGAATGTTGAATCAATCCTCGAAGCGTTTGTGCCATCGGCATTTCTGCGGAAGGCTTGGGATCTGCGCGGCTTTTGTTGGGCTGCTGGCGCCGGTCTGGTTGGCTGGACAAGACAAGCCCAAAGAACCGCAGTATAAAGATCCAGCGGAGTACACTCTCTACTCTTCGATCCTGGCGGATACCAATCCCAAGACCAAGCTGGACAAGCTGCAACAATGGCAGACCAAGTATCCCACCACCGATTTCGAGAAGACACGCAAGCAGCTTTTCCTAAATACCTACGTCGCGCTCAACCAGCCGAAGGATGCCGTGGACGAGGCGAAAAAGATCCTGGCCGACAATCCGAAGGACTTCACTTCGCTGTATTACACGATGTACTTCACCCGCGCGTTGGCCGGCAACAATCCGACGCCGGATGTGCTGGACCAGGGCGAGAAGGCGGCGACGGCGCTACTGGCGAATATCGACACGCCTCCGCCAAACGTCACCGACGCCCAGTGGAAAGGCGCGCGGCCGGCAGTGGAAGCGCTGGGGCACACGACATTGGGATGGATCCAGATGCAGCGCAAGAACTGGGACGCAGCCGAGGCTGAATTCCAAAAGTCGCTCCAAATCAATCCCAACAATGGCGAAGTAGATTTCTTCATGGGCACCGTGATTGCCTCCGAGAAGAAACCGGAGAAAATGTCTGCGGCGCTGTTCTATTTCGCGCGAGCCGGCACATATGAAGGGGAGGGCGGGTTGGCGCCGGCCGGGCGCCAGCAGGCAATGGCCTACGTGCAACGCGCCTACAAGGGTTATCACGGCAGCGACGATGGCTTCAACGATCTGGTGACTGCCGCGAAGTCGCAAGCCACGCCGGCGGCAGGTTATCAAATCAAGACAGCCGGAGAAATCGCACAAGCGAAGCAGCAGGAGCAAGAAAAGGCCGATGCAGCCGAGGCAGCCAGCCATCCCGAGTTGGTGCTTTGGAAGAACATCAAGATGCAGCTCACAGGGGCCGATGGCGCCACCTATTTCAGTTCCAGCATGAAGGACGCGCAACTGCCCACGCTCAAGGGAAAAGTGGTGAAGCTGGAACCTGAGATGAAGCCCAAGACGGTAGTGCTGGCGCTTGAAGACGGCACCACCCCGGACGCTACTTTGAAGTTTGAAATGCCGCTCGCGGGAAAGGTGGAGCCGGGCACCGAGTTGTCGTTTGAAGGAGTACCCGCGAGCTATACCGCGATGCCTTACATGGTGGTTTTCAACGTAGACCCCGACAAGTTGCATGGCTGGACGGGCAAGAACCCCCGGCCGGCAGCGGGCCACAAGAAGACGTCGGCCAGCAATAACTAGCCGAGGATTGTAGCTAAATCCGTGGCGAACGCCCGGATCTTTTGCACTTGCTCCGGCAAGGCTGGCTGTTCGAAACCTTTGCCGACGAAGAACGCCTGATGGCCGCGCCAGATCAAGGCCGCGAACCCTCGCTCAGTCATCAAGCCGGGAGCGCCGCAGTTGCCGAACGCCTGTTCGCGACGCTCCACAAACGCAACGAACCCGTCGCGCTCTAAAATGAAATGCGAGGTAACTTCAGCCGGGATTATCTGAATCCCCGCGGCGGCCAGCCTCTCCAGCGTGTCGATCAGACCAGGGCTCACATCTTATAGCGGCCCAGATCCTCATCATCCAGGCTTTCGAGCCAGCGCCGCTGTTCTTCGTCGCTCACCTTGTCGGCGGCGGCATTGGAGCGCTTGGAGCTTTTCAGCACGGACTCATCCACGAAGATGGGGCAATCCAGGCGCAGGGCCAGCGCCAGAGCGTCGCTCGGCCGCGAATCCACGCTGATCAGATCGCCATCCTTATCCAGCCAGATCACGGCATAGAAGGTGTCGTCCTTCAACTCGCTGACCACTACCTTGCGAATACCGGTTCCAAGACCAAGCAGCAGGGTCTTGATCAGATCGTGGGTCATGGGCCGCGGCGTCGAAACTTTTTCAATCTCGAGGGCAATGGCATTGGCCTCGTAGATGCCGACCCAGATTGGCAAAATGGTGTTCCCATTCAGATCCTTGAGCACCACGATAGGCATGTTGGTGACAGGATCCATCATCAATCCGCGGATTTTCATTTCGACTTCCATAAGGCTCCCCCTTCCTTCCAAGCGCGTATCGCGCACAGCGTAGCGGGCCGCGATTTATGCGCTGCTAAATTCAAATCACCACCTCACCCGCTAAGGAATTCGGACCAGCACGGGTGACGCGAACGTTCCAGGACCCGCCGGTGAGAGTGAAGTCCTCACCGGGCGTTGCAAATTGGGGATGAACAAAGTTAAGCGTGCGGTTTTGCGTGGTGCGTCCAATCCACTGCCCCGTGGCCTGATTATAACCTTCCACGAAGGTCTCCTCGACCGTGCCCACCAGTTCGGAGTTGCGCCGTACCTGGATGGCGCGCTGCTTTTCCTGAACGATCGCCAGGCGGCGCGTCTTTTCCTCTTCGCTGATGTGATCGATAAGGCCGAGCGCGGCGGTGTTGGGGCGGCGCGAATACTTGAAGCTGAAGAGCGAATCGTATTGCACTGCGTCCAGCAACTCGAGGGTCTGCTCGAACTCCTCTTCGGTCTCGCCCGGAAAGCCCACGATGATGTCGGTAGTGATGGAGATGTCGCGGCGCGCCTGCTTCATCCAATCGATGCGGCGCATATACTCGTCGCGCGTATAGAGGCGCTGCATGCGAGCCAGCACATCCGAAGACCCGGACTGCACGGGAAGATGGACGTGATTGCAAAGCACCGGATTCTCGTCGATAGCGTCGATGATGTCCTTGACGAAATCCCGCGGGTGCGAAGTGGTGAAGCGCACGCGCCGGATGCCATCCACTTCGCCCATGGCACGCAGCAAGCGCGCGAAGTCCCAACCAGCCGGAGACGGATCGCGATAGCTGTTTACGTTCTGGCCGAGCAACTGAATTTCGACGTAGCCCATGCGAGCGAGTTCACGCGCTTCATTCAGAACACTTGCGCTAGTGCGGCTGCGCTCCGGCCCGCGCGTGAAGGGCACCACGCAATAGGCGCAGGATTTGTCGCAGCCTTCGATGATCGTGATGTAAGCTCGATGCGGGTTATCGCGCTTGGTGAAGGATGTTTCGAAGGCCTGGTTGTTATCGAGGCTCAAGCCAGTGACGCGGCGGTTTCCGGTTTCCAACTGCACCAACATTTCCGGCAGCCTGGCATAGCTGGCCGATCCGGCCACCAAACTGACGTGTGGCGCACGCTCGAAAATACGCTCGCCTTCCTGCTGCGCCACGCAACCCAGAACTCCAAACACTTTGCCCCGGCCGTGGCGCTTGAATTCGTCCAGGCGATGGAATACCTTCTGCTCAGCTTTGTCGCGGATACTGCAAGTGTTGTAAAGAACCAGGTCGGCCTGGTCCGGCTTGGCAACCTGCGTATATCCTTGTGACACCAGCGTACCGATGACCTTTTCGGAATCGTGCGCGTTCATCTGGCACCCGAAGGTCTCGATGTAGAAGGTCTGCATGCTTACGCTTTCGATTCCATTGTACTCACGTTGGGGTACGCGGCGGGTCGCAGGAGAATCAACGTACAAGCGGGGCACTACTTCGTGTACACTAGGTGTTTGAAGGGGGTGCGTCTTCAGCAGTAGTTGGCTCGCACGAAGTACCTCTCGTGAGCTGGCGATTTCTGCTGCTCGCACGCCCGCTCAAAAGATCCCCGCTGCGTTTTTTTCCTTCCTCTTCCCCGATGATTGCCGCCTCTGCGATCAACCTCTAAAAGAGTTTTCGCGCGTACCGGTTTGCCGCGCTTGTCTGGCTAAGCCTGAGCCCCTGGCGGCGGAATACTTTTGCGTCCAATGCCGCGCTCCGTTTCTGAGTCGCTTCCCATTGGATGACGAAGGCCGCTGCGCACTGTGCCGACGGGGGGTCCGGGGATTCGACGCGGCATATTCGTTCGGGTTCTACGAAGACGAACTGCGCAGGCTGATTCATCTCTTCAAGTACGGCCGCGTGCAGACGTTGTCGGCGCCGCTGGGCCGGCTGCTGGCGCGTGCGCTGCCGCGCGAACAAAATTTCGATGTGATCGTTCCCATGCCGCTGCACTGGCGCAAGCGCTGGCAGCGTGGTTTTAACCAAGCGGAGCTGCTGGCCGGCGAGATCAGCCGGAGGACCAATACGCCGGTGCGGAACGCTCTGCGCCGCGTCCGCAACACCCAATCGCAAGCCGGCTTGACCAGCGCCAAGCGTCGCGAAAATGTTTCAGGCGCGTTTCAAGCCTCGCGTCGTGCGAAGAATCGGGCGGCGCTGGAAGGCCGGCGTGTGCTGCTCATAGACGACGTGATGACCACCGGCGCCACCGCGGCATCCTGCGCGCGGGCTTTGAAGCGAGGCGGCGCGCGGCAAGTTACTTTACTCACTCTGGCCCGGGCGGACCGCAGGTTGATGTTTGACCCGCTCGCAGGATCTGAATTAAAGCGTGACTCGAATTTCTCCGGGAGAACCGAAGATGCCCAGTCTTGATCGATTACATAGACCGGTCCTTGTGCTGAACGCCAGCTACGAGCCCATCAACATCTGTGCCGCGCGACGGGCGCTGGTGCTGGTGCTGAAGGGCGTGGCGTCGGCCGAGGAGGAATCGCAGGCGCATGTCCATTCGCCGCGCCATTCCATTCGCGTGCCGTCCGTGATCCGGTTGCTGGAGTATCGCCGCATCCCGCATCAGACCCGGGCGTTATCGCGCAAGAACATTTTGATGCGCGATCGTTACACCTGCCAGTATTGCCATCGCACCATGCCCTCCGGAGAACTGACTCTGGATCACGTGGTGCCTCGATCCCGTGCCGGGGAGACCACTTGGGAGAATTTGGTGGCGTGCTGCCATCCCTGCAACAATCGCAAGGGCAGCCGCACTCCCGAAGAAGCTGGGATGAAGCTGGCGCGCGCGCCGCGTCCGTTCAGTCTGCACACCAGCCGTCACCTGATGCGCCTGCTTGCCAAGAGCGATGATCAGTGGCGGAAGTATCTATTTTATTGAGAATTCAGAATACAAGCGCTTAGTGGACCGTGGGATCTTTGCCCGGTTCTTTGGGTTTGTCCTTGGGAGGCGTTGTGGCCTTTACGGGGCTGATGATCACGTGGGCGTTGCGGCCTTCCAGACGAGGCTGACCTTCCACCTGTCCGTGCCCGGATAAATCCTGCGCGAAACGTAGCAGCAGCTTCTTACCCAGATCGACGTGTGCGATTTCGCGCCCGCGGAACTGAACCACCGCTTTGACGCGATTGCCTTCACCCAGGAAACGAATGGCGTGGTTCTTCTTGAACTCGTAATCGTGATCGTCGGTGTTGGGGCGGAACTTCAGCTCCTTCACCTGGATCACATGCTGCTTCTTCTTGGCCTCGTGCTGCTTCTTTTTATTTTCGTACTGCCACTGGCCATAGTCCATGGCCTTGGCGACCGGCGGCTCGGCGGTGGGCGCGATCAGGATCAGGTCCAACCCCATCTCCTGCGCCTTACGTACGGCAGCCAGCGTCGGCATGATCTCAACGGATCCGTCCGGAAATACGGCACGCACTTCGCGCACTCGGATAGCCTCATTTACGTTTTCCCGAACCCTGGGACGGCGGGGCGGGTAGTTTCTGGATGGAATCATTGAAAGGCAGGGGCGGTGTGGGAAGCCATGCCGCCGAGATAGAAACGAATCCTTAGCATTGTACTGATGGTACCAGAATTCAGGCAAGCTGGCGCAAGCGCCGGGCGGCATGATAATCGGAGAAATAACTATGCCTGCCTTTAGCGCTCCTATGATCAATCTCTACTCGCGGGACCTTCCCCGTGCTGCGGCTTTCTATTCGGAGCTCGGCTTTGTTGAGACTTTTCGCACCCCGGAATCGGGCGAACCAGTCCACATCGAGTTCACGCTTGATGGATTCACTCTCGGAATCGCGACCATTGAGGCAGCCCAAGAACACCACGGGCTTCGACCGGAGGGAGAAGGGCGCTGGATCGAAATCGTACTTTGGACCGACGACGACACGGATGCCGCATTGAACGCCTTGGTTACCAAGAGCGCGCGACTTCTTTCTCCCGCCCATGACTTTCTCGATGGCAAGCTGCGCGCTGCCTGGATCGCCGATCCGGATGGCAATCCCTATTCAACTGGTCCAACGGAAAAACTGACTAAAACTGAAAACGTAATTGGATATCGATCCGGCGATTGTTGGTGGGAGTCTGCTCCGCCGCGAAGCCTCCCGCGATCGCGGTGGGCTCGAGAAAGAATGGCGATCCCATCACCCCGACCGGAACTGCATCGTTCACGTGATTGATCAGATTCCGGGCGCTGATGGAGAGCGTCAAGTTGTAGCGATGTTCGCTGGTACTACCGCCGCCCCGGCCTTGCCGGCCTCCGCCCAATCCTTGAAAACCGCCCCGTCCGCCACCGCCGCCGCGTCCTCCTCCTCCGCCACCATTATTGGCGCGCGCTCCGCCGCTTGGTCCCGAAAACTCAGTTGTTCCAAATCCCCAGGTGCGGCTGAGGCGAAGGTTCAAGTTGAACTGAGCCGGGCCAGTGCCGTAGTTGCGTGGAAGCAGGGGTTCGCCGGGCAGCGGGTTGGGATTCAAATATCCATAGGGCGTGTCGATGATACCGGGGCCCGGCCCGGTTGCAATCGCCGGCCGGGCGTTCAAGATGCCATTGCCCAGATAGTCGCTGCCCGTGGTGATATCGAACGGAAGGCCGGAGGTAGCCGTTATAAATGGAGCAAGCTGCACCTTCCACGGCGCCATGATGGTGCCTCCCAGGAACATGCGGTCGGCGATGTCGAGCGACGATCTGCTCCACTCCGCACTCAAATCATTTTGAATAACCGGCTCGGAGGTTCCGCAGCCCGCGGTGGTCGCGCACAGTGCGCCATCCGTGTTGCTGTGCGCGGTGTTCCAGATATAGGCGCCAAACAGGGATACCCGTGCGCCCAACTGGGTATTGATCCGCGTGATTACCTGCATCTGCTTCAGCAGGCCATCCGATTGGTATTCGAAGATATCGCCCAAGTTCGGCAGCGGCCGCAGACCGCTGGATAAGGGAGCATTGATGTCGCTGGTGACGAATTGGTGGACTCCGCGTGTATCGGTCCAGTTAATAGAGAGCGTCGTGCGGCGGGCCAACTGGCGCTCCACGCTCAGCGCGGACTGCATCAGGTAAGGCGTCCGCAAATTCGCGGCTGTTATGAATTGCACGCCAGTTTCCGGCGTCAACCCCAACATGGACGGGGACATCGCGGTGGTGTAAAAAAAGTCGGGCGACCGCACCAGGTAGGACTGTTGATTCACGCCGTTGTACTGTTCCGTGTACAGTTCGTCCTGGTTGGGAAAACGGATATAGAACATGCCGAAGCCCCCGCGAACGACGAACTTCGGGTTACCGCTGGTGGCCTTGGGCGCCCAGGCGAAAGATGCACGCGGTCCCAAATCATGCCAGTCGTGAATATTGGTCTGGCCTTCCCAGCGCAACCCAGCGCTGATCGTAAGATTGGGCCGGACGCGCCAATCATCCTGGATGTAAGCGCCGACATCCAGCATGGTGGAGCTGATTAAGGGATTGCCGGTGCTAATGGAAAACTGAGTCGGGCCGCCGCCCATGGCTTGGATTTCAGAGAAAGGCAAGCCCTCACCCAGGCCCTCCTCAGTAATCTGATAAGCGTTGAAAGATGCGAAGGTGTAAGTTCCGTTGAAGTTGGCCGGCGTGTTGCTATGCAGAATATCTCCGCGAACCCGCACCCCAAATTTGATGGTCTGTGTACCGTGAGTGACGGTGGTGTAGTTCTGGAACTCATGGCTGTCTTCCACCAGTGCGGCCCTGCCCACCGTGGAACCGCCGATAACAAACGCACTCGGAACCGTGATTTGCGGCGCGTCGGATTGCGCGTCCTGATCCGTTATGTCGTGGTGATATTGATAGCGCGTCTCGTTGACGACAGATGTCGAGAGTACGGCCGTATCGGCCACCTGGATTAGGTTTTGTCTCTGATCGTATAAGTATCCGGTCCCGGGAAGGCTGTACAGGCCGATGCCCCACAAGTCCCGATGCAAGTCCAGGTAGGAATATCGAAGGCTGAGCGTGTTGTTGGAGCTGAGCTGATAATCGATGCGTGGGCTGAAGGTGGTACGCTGCTGCGGCGTCGGCGTGAATCCGCGGTCGTTAAATTGAGTCAACGTCGTGGGATTGAGCACAATCGCGTTCAAAAGGGCGCACTGTCGGCGCCCAACACGCGGGCGGCCGTACATGATCTCGGGTCCCCAGATTGCACCGGCCGGCATCATGAATGGCGTGGGTCAGACGCCTAGCGCCTCAGTGGCTCCGGATCGATC
>CAVRZH010000048.1:0-17540 GCA_963725455.1 Bryobacterales bacterium | reverse complement strand
CCACGGGGCTTGCTGCGGCTTCCTCTTGGTCGTATAAATCCCCGGCCTTCATGGGAACCCGCTTAGCGAGACCGCGGCGACTCATTCGGTCTGTCGTCGGCCTATTTGTTCGAGGCAAACTCCGAGTCTCTCTCCTATTGATTTGACCTCGGCGCTGCTTCCCGTTTTCGTCGGCCGTCCCTCTCCTGCCAAAACGAAAAAAAAAACGATTTTAGTCGTTTCCCGTGGTCTCACCCACTTCGGTCTGTCAGTCGTGGATGCCCTGGGGCCGATTCCCCAGGCTACACAGGCTTATGGACTTCACCGACTGCGGTTCAATTTTGGTGCCATGCAAGGACTGATGAGGGGGATTCCTTCAGATGTCGCGATCTGCAATAGCGCTCCCTGCTTTCCATATTTAATTCGTCATCATCCAATCATACGCCGGGAGGACCCTTCGATTTTTTGTCGTATCTGGGCCCTTTTTGCTAGCATTGGTGGAAGAGGCAACCTTCGACGAAAGCGCGATCACGGCCAAAGATTGGAGGACCTACCCGATCCTCAAAATGGCCGACATTCCCGACATCAAGGTGGTGCTGCTGCATCGGCCGGAGGTTGGAAGTTACGGCGGTGGATCGGAAGCGGCCAATGCCATTGCTGCGCCGGCCATTGCGGCGGCGCTCTTTGACGCCACCGGAAAAATCGCCCGGCGTCTCCCTCTGAAGCCTGAGTACGTGCAAGCGTTACTCAAAGCCTGAAGCGTTTCTTACTTCTTGTGAGAACCGCCGTGCGAATGCCCGCCACCACCGCCGGAGTGGCCGTGGCCGCCGCCCGAGTGTCCCCCGCCGCCAAAGTGGCCGGATGATTTCGGCGCGGAATAATGCGGCGATGCGAAGCCTTTACTAGACGACCGGGCACCGGAATCGCGGAACCCGGAAGAGCGGAAAGACTGCGCTCCCGAGTAACCACCCCGGTATCCTTGCGATGCGGCGCCTGCGTAGTTGCGCGCGGCTCCATAGGTTGACCCGCCCCGATAGCTTGAGCCACCCCGATACTCTCCGCCGTAGCCGCCGCGTGCGGAGCCAGCGGACAAACCTCGATAAGCTTCCATCTGCCGGCTGCTGCCTTGAACACCCGAATGAAAGCCCGAATCGCGATAGCTGGAACCAACATAGCCGGAACCAGCGTAGCCGGAGCGGCCGGCGGTGTAGGAGCGGCCCGAATAGTTGGCGAATCCTGAATTAAATCCACGAGAATTAAATCCACGAGACGCGCCGGAATATCCGTGCCCATACGGAACGCCCAGCCGATGACCAGGATCATGCACCCAAGCCGCACGCGCCGCGTATCCAGGGCCGCCGTGAAAACCGTAGCCGCCGTATCCATGGAATCCGAAATGGCTGAAGAACAGGCCGTTCAAGAAAAGCCCGTGAGTCAACCAACTCAGTCCCCAACCCCAGCCGCCGAAGCTTAACAGTCCAGTGAAGAGGGCGCCGAGAAAAGTAGCGACGCCGTAGGTGATGCCCCAGCCGATGCCCGGATAACCCAGAGGCGGGTAGACGCCGTACACGGGCGGTCCCCAGACATACGCGGGATTGTAGACCGGCGGATAGACTACCTGCGGATCGGTGGGCTGAATCACGATCGCGTCCTGGCCGTTCTGCTGGTCATCGGTCACGCGGTGCTGCGGCGTATCCGTCAAACGTCCGTTGGCGCGGGCGGAGGCACGCAACCTCTGGATAGCGTCCATCACGTCGGCCTGTTGCGCAAGAAAAGCATTGCCGAGATCGGTGGTCCATTGGACGTCACGCGTGAGCATGTTCATGACGTCCGGGAATGCGACCAATGCTTGGATGCTGGGGTCCCAGTTCTGCTGCTTGGCTGCGTCCACCAGTTGCTGGCCGCGCAGCCCAGGGTTGCTCTGCATCCACTGCTCCGCTTGCACCAGCTCTAACGGATAGGTACTAGCCGCGAGAACCTGGCTCAGCAGCAAGTCGGGATAAAGCGCGATCGGCGCCACCAGGTTACTCAGTTCTGCAGGAGATAAACTTGGGCCGTAACCGTTCGGAGCCTGTTGCGGTGGATAGCCCTGCTGTGACTGATAGCTGGGTTGAGGTTGATATGCCGGTTGCGGCTGCTGCTGTGGATAAGATGGCTGCTGTTGGTAAGACGGCTGCGGCTGGTAGCCGCCGGCATCCGGGTATGGATACGCGACTTGCGCCATGGCCGAAAAGCTTAGGCCGGCCAGCAGGGCAGCGGTAAGTATGGCTCGGGTCATGATCACGGCGCGCTCCAGTCGTTCCCCTGGACGCATCCCGATCGCACGCGGTCACGCAGGCGCCCATTAATTTCCGGTAATAGTAACATGTTGCGCTATTTGCCTTGCGCTTCGAGCGCCGTCCACTCGGCTGCCAGCTTGGCCCTTCCGGCATCGGGATAACGGCGATTCCATGCCGTGTACAGGCCGGCGATCTTCTTCACCAGCGGCCGCTTCGCAAGCTGCGACCCCGGAGCCTGACCGAGCCCATGCCAGGCGCTCAGCAGCAACGGCTCCGCTTCCTGATAATGACCTTCCTGGACCAGAACGCCGCCGAGCTTAGCCTCACTGTCGAAGATATCCGGATGATTGTCTGGGAGAACCTTTTCGCGAGCTTGCAGGCTCGCACGCAGCAGCTGCTCGCTCTCCTTAAGTTTGCCGCGCCTGTCGAGAAGATCCCCTAAATTGGTCTCAATTCTCGCCGTGTCAGCTTGATCAGGACCCCAGGCGTGCTCGCCAATTGCCAGGGCTTGCCGAAGCAGCGCCTCGGAGTCATCCAATTTGCCTTCGTCTTTCAGCACCACAGCCAGGTGATTCAGACCGACGGCAATGTCGGGATGCTGGTCGCCTTCCAGACGCCGAAGGATCTCGAGTGAGCTGCGGGCGTACTGCTCGGCTTCGGCCAGCTTTCCTTGGTCATGCAGGGAGTAAGCGAGCTGATTCATCGT
Organism: Bryobacterales bacterium; assembly: GCA_963725455.1. GTDB lineage: Bacteria > Acidobacteriota > Terriglobia > Bryobacterales > Bryobacteraceae > Palsa-89. The sequence continues at coordinate 14,576 of CAVRZH010000048.1, read as the reverse complement.
AGTGGCCGTGTCGGCGTTCTCCAGACCGAAGGCCTGTTGGTGACCTGCCAGCGCGCGCCGCAGCATGGCTTCCGATTCGGCTGGGCGTTTTTCGAAACGCAGCAGAACGCCGAGATTATGCTCGTCGGACGCGGCGTCCACAGCCCGATTATTCTTCAGGTCGATCTCGAGCCCCTTGCGCAGAGCCGCTTCGGCTTCCGGCAGTTTGCTTTCGTGCCGCAGAGTGATAGCAAGGTCGGTGAGGCTGCTCCCTGCCTCCGGGCTATCGGGACCAAACACTTTCGTGCGCAGGCGAAGCGCGTCGCGCTGCAGGGATTCCGCTTCCGGGAGTTTGTCCTCGAAGGTGAGCTGCTCGGCCAGGCGCGCTTCGCTGTCCGCCAGGTCCGTGTCGCTGCCTCCCGAGGCGGAGCGTCGAACGGCCAGAGCGACGCGGTATTCGCGTTCAGCCTCGGGATAACGTCCCAGGCCGCTGAAGGTGGTGCCCAAGCTCTCGCGCGCCGCCGCCTCCACCAGCGGTTGCCCGCGAAGCGAGCCCGCGTCCAAGCGACGCACCGCTTGGTCCAGCACATGCGCGACGGTAACATCGCGCCCGGCGCCGGGATCTTTCTTACTTGCCGAACGCGGATCGGCCGATTGAAGCATTTCCTGAAGAAACGAATTCAGGGCCTGCGCTTTCGCGGTCTCCTCCTTGGATTGTTTCAAGTTGGCTGCCGCGCTGCGTTCGGCGCGCTTGGCGCGAATCGCTTCGCGTGTGCTCACCACCGTAGCGGCGATCAACGTTAACCCAATCGCGGCCGCGCTGGTCACCAGCCCGCGGTTACGCCGGACCAGCTTGCGAAGCTGATAGGCCCTGGTGGGCGCGCGGGCCGACACAGGCTCATGCCGCAAATACCGTCCAATGTCGGCGGCCAGTTCGGCCGGCGTGGCGTAGCGGCGCGCCCGGTCCTTCTCCAAACACTTGAGGGCGATGGCATCCAGATCGCCGCGCAATTGCCCGGCGAGCGTCGAAATATCCGCACCGCGATTCCGGGCCGCGGCATTCGAACTTTCAGCGAGCGTGAGCAGCTTGGTGCTGGGGCGCGGCGCGTCTTCTTCGCGCAGCTTGCGCGGCACCTGATCCAGAGGCGTAGTGCTAAAGTCCAAGGGCAGCGCCCCCACCAGCAATTCGTAAAGCACCACCCCGAGCGAATACACATCCGTGCGCGTGTCGACGTCCGCACCGCCCGAGTCGGCTTGCTCCGGGCTCATGTAGCCCGGCGTTCCGATGATCGATCCCGCGCGCGTGAACAGGCTGTCGGCGGTGAGCCGCTGTTCGGTGGCCTTGGCCACGCCAAAATCGATAATCCTCGGCGCCGGTACGCCGTCAATTTCGCCCACCAGAATGTTGGAGGGCTTGAGATCGCGATGCAGGATGGCTTTCTGGTGAGCGTGCTGCACGCCCTCGCAAACGCGTACAAACAGCGCCAGCCGTTGGCGTGTCGTCAGCTTGTTCTTATCGCAATAATTGGTTATGGGTATGCCGGTGACGTATTCCATGACGAAGTACGGCCGGCCTTCCTCTGTCGAACCGCCATCGAACACTTTCGCGATGGCTGGATGGTTCATCAGTGCCAGCGCCTGGCGTTCGGACTCGAAACGCGCTACTACCTCGCGCGTGTCCATACCGGATTTGATCAGCTTAATGGCCACGCGGCGGCGAACAGGCTGTGTCTGTTCAGCCAGCCACACCTCACCCATCCCGCCGTGGCCGAGAATTTGCAGCAGATGGTAGGGCCCGATGATTGTTCCCGCGATCGAATAGGCGGATCTTACCGGCTTGGTCGAAAACTCAGTTTCGATCTCGTCCGCCTGTGGCGCGCGGCCGGCATTGAGACCTTTTTCGTTTTGCGGGGCTGGCTCAGCGGACAAGCCACATACTCCTCAACGGTGCTTACGTTCAGTTTAGCCCAAGCACATGGGACCGCCCCATCGAATCGCTCGATCCGGTCCTCCGCTTTTGCGGTGCATGCTAGGATAACGAGCGGAACCGAAAGAACGTACCCCAACGCATGATCCGCACCGGCAACGAATATCGGCAATCGATTCAGGATGGCCGCGAAGTTTATCTGAATGGCGAGCGTATTGAGGATGTGGTCACGCATCCCGCGTTCAAACCCCTGATCGACATCCGTGCGCGCATCTACGATATGGCGCACGATCCGCTCACGCGCCCGGTGATGACCTACACCGACGCGCAAGGCGAGGATCACGCCATCGGTCTCAAACTGCCCCACACGCAGCAGGACTGGTGGGATAAACGCCGGGCCACCGACGCCGTGATGGATGACATTGGGGGCGTAGTGACACGCGTGGGCGACGAAACGGTTGGCGAGATGTGGTCGCTCTACGATGGCCAGAACATTCTGAACGAAGTGGACCCACGCTTCTCGGCCAACATCCGCAACCACATCGATCGCGTTCTGCACCAGGATCTGTTTCATGTCTCCGCCAACACGGATCCCAAAGGCGACCGTTCCAAGCCGCCGCAGGCCCAGGATCCGGACATGCTGCTGCATCTGGTAAAAGAGACCGACGCGGGCATCGTAGTGCGCGGCGCCAAGTACGAGACGGCCGCGGCTTATTCCAATCAAGCCTTCGTGAAACCGACCATCGCCAACTGGGGAAACTCGGAGCTATCGGACTACGCCGTCGGATTCATTTGCGATTTGGGATCGCCCGGATTGAAATTCATCTGCCGCACGGGTTTTGCGGGCCGCGCTCCGGCCGAGGATTATCCGCTCTCTAACGGCTTCGATGAGATCGACGCATTGGTGATCTTCGACGACGTCCTCATTCCCTGGGAGAACGTTTTGTTCTACCGGCACACCAGAGCAGCAACCTTTATCCGGTCCACGCTGCATCGCTACAGCGCCTTCGCCTTCGTGCAGCGCAATCTGAAGGTCGCGGACATGCTGATCGGCGCTGCGCTCTTCAACGTCCGTCAAACCGGCCTCGACAAACAACAGGCGGTGCAGGAAAAGCTGGCGCAACTGGCCTGCTATCGGGAAGGCATCCACGCTCATCTGACTGCATCCATCGCGCTGGCTGAGCCCAGTCCCGGGGGCCTGTTGATGCCCAACCAATCCCTGCTCTACACCGGCCGCGTGCTGGCCTGCACGCAATTACCCGCCATGATGCACATCGCCCGCGAGCTGTGCGGCGGACAAATTTGCATCACCCCGGATGCTGCGTCCTTCGCGCATCCCGTGGCCGGCAAGTGGCTGAATAAGTTTTATTCGGTCAACGAAGAGTGGGTGGCGGAAGATCGGCGCAAACTGCTGGCCTTCGCGCGCGATCTGTTGAATTCCGACTATGCCGGCCATCGCTTGACGTTCCAATTGTTCGCTCAGTCTCCACCGTTTGCCCACCTGGCGGCGGTTTATAACAATTTCGATTGGAGCGGCCCGCTCGAATTCGTCCGCAAGTCGGCGGGTCTCTCCGACCAGGTGCTCGGCAAAAAGAAGATGGCGCGAGACGCATGAGCCACCTGCGTTTACGCAAATTCAATACGCGCGACACTTATCCGGAGCAAAAGCTCGATAACGATCTTTGCCAGGTGGTGGTGGCGGGGAACATGGTCTTTGTGCGCGGCCAGGTGGGGCAAAATCTGGACACCAGCCAATCGGTAGGCATTGGCGATGTCACGGCTCAAGCCGAGCAAGCCATGTCCAATATCAAAGTGCTGCTTCAAGAAGCCGGAAGCTGTCTCGACGACATCTGCAAGATTGTGATCTACCTCGTGGATGCCCGCTATCGCGAACCGGTCTATCGCGTGGTGGGCAAGTGGCTGAAGGGCGTTTATCCGGTCTCCACTGGTTTGGTGGTGTCGGCGCTGGCACGCCCGGAATGGCTGGTTGAGATCGATGTCACCGCCGTGATCCCTCAGGAACGTGGGACGTGACGATGTCCATCGCGGCTCGCTGCCCGTTGACCGGCATGGTGGGCGTAGCGGTGTCCTCTTCGAGCATTGCCGTAACTAGCCGATGCGCGAACGTCAGAGCAGGCGTGGGCGCGGCGCTCAGCCAGAATGTCACCGATCCCAACCTGGGCCAGCGCGCGCTCGATCTGATCGAGAGCGGCAACACCGCGCAAGAGGTTATCGACTTGTTCCTGCGCGAGCGTCCCTTCATGGAATGGCGGCAACTGGTGATCGTTCCGCTAAACGGCGCGCCTGCACTCCACAGCGGTAATCGAACGCTGGGTGTATTTGCGGAGTCGCTATCGAGCGACTGTGCCGCAGCGGGAAATCTACTTGCGAATCCCTCCGTCCCCGCGGAAATGACCAAGGCTTTTGAGGAGAGCACCGGGCATCTTGCGGATCGTTTATTAGCGGCACTTCGCGCCGGACTGAAGGCAGGAGGTGAGGCTGGCCCACTGCACGCTGCGGGCGTACAAGTGGCCGACCAGGTCTCCTGGCCGATTGTCGATCTGCGGGTCGATTGGTCGGAAGATCCTCTCGGACAGCTTTCGTCCTTGTGGCAGCTGTATCAACCGCAATTGGACGCTTATGTGCAGCGCGCGCAGTCTCCCGAAGCGGCGCCTGCTTATGGCGTCGCGGGAGATCCCTGAGCACACCATCGCTGAGCACACCATCTCTGAGCACACCATGGAAACTTCCAAGTCCGAGGCGCTCCTCGCCAGGCTGATCTCCTTCGACACCACCAGCCGGTTTTCCAACCTCGAATTGATTCACTTCATCCGGGATTATCTTGCAGCGCAGGGCGTGAATTCCCAGATGCTCGATGACCGGTCCCATACCAAAGCCACCCTCTTTGCCAGCGTTGGCCCTATCGATCGTCCGGGATTTCTTCTCGCTGGTCACACTGATGTAGTCCCGGTAGATGGACAAGCATGGACTACCGATCCCTTCCAGCTTCACCGGCGCGATGACCGCTTGTACGGCCGCGGCAGCGCGGACATGAAGGGCTTCATCGCATCCGTGCTGGCGGCGGTACCGCAATTTTCACGCCAGCCGCTGCACACGCCGATTCATCTGGCACTCACTTGCGACGAGGAAGTGGGATGTATTGGGTTGCGCGAACTATTGGACGACGCGGGCGGCCTGCCGGTGACTGCAAAGATGGGCGTTGTAGGCGAGCCTACGTCGATGCGCCTGGTGGCGGAGCACAAGGGAAAAATCACCACGCGGGTTGAAGTGCGCGGACAGGCTGGCCATTCCAGCAACCCAGCGACGGGCGTCAATGCCGTCGAGTATGCGGCGGAGCTGATCGCATTCATCCGGCGTCTCAATCAGGAAAAAGAGAGCGCGGGCCCGTTCGATCCGCAATACGAGGCGCCACATACTACGCTGCATGTCGGTTCGGTGCAGGGAGGCACCGTTCTGAATATCATTCCCGCGGCATGCAGCTTCGAATTTGAAATCCGGTATCTTCCACGGGACCCTGCCGGGCCCATTCTCGATCTGATCCACAGATTCGCCGCCGATCAGCTTGAGCCGGCGATGAAGCGCGTGAATCCTGCTTGCGGGATCGCGTTCCATGAGAAGTTCTCGTACCCGGGCTTGGCCGTTGCGCCAGATGCCGAAGTAGTTGCTTTTGTGGGTGCAATGCTCAATTCGGGTGCGCCTCCGGCCAAGATCGCGTTCGGCACCGAAGCGGGCCTCTACCACCAGCGTTGCGGCATCCCGGCGCTAGTGTGCGGCCCCGGTGATATTGCGACTGCTCATCGGGCTGATGAATACATCGAATGCCGCCAGCTAGCCGCCTGCGATCAATTCCTCTCCCGCCTGGCGAGCGCACTCTCGAGCTAGCTTGTGCCGGTCGGCTGCAGTGTATGTCTGGGCGCGCGGGTTGAAGGCGATGCAGGCGATTCGTCCAGGGCTGCGTTCAGCTTTCGCGCCAGGATTTTCAGATTCACTCCGGTGTTGATGGTCCCATGGTCTCCGGGAATTTCTTCAATCCGCAGATCGGAAAGAATATCTCCCCATCCTAAGCGCGAATCGGAACCGAAGAACGCCACCTGAGACGCCGCTTTAAAGAGACAGACGCGGCCCGGATATGGTGTCGCACGGTAATTCTCCCCCGCCAGAAGCTGGCGCCCGGCGATATCACTCGCGATTTTCGACACCTCCACGCCAAGATCGGTGGAGACCCTATGTATCACGCGAACAAAGAAGGACCGTATCCGGTTCGCCAGATGACGAATCCCTTCGACACCGCCGGCGATTTTTTTCACATGATACCGATACCGATGGATTCGATCGCGCCACGGCTCCCGAGCTTTACAGCCGGCCACGTAAGGCGCATCGATCAACACCACCAGGGGCGGCTCCTCTCCTTTATCCCGCATCTGCCGGGCCATCTCCACCGCCACCAACCCTCCGAAGGAGTAGCCAAGCAGGCAAAACGGCCGACGCTCACCCCAGCCCTGAAGCTCTTCGATATAGCTGGATGCCAGGGTTTGAACCGTGGAAAGCCGGTCGACCAAACTGAAGGGCTGTAGTCCGTATAGAGGTTGGTCTGGCCCTAATTCCAAGGCCAACCGCCGGAACAAAATCACTTCGCCGTTCAGTGGACCGATGCACAAGATCGCTGGTTTGGTGCCGTTAGGTTGAATCGGGACGACGGGCGCCGAAACCTGAACCCCGGAATCGCGAATTACTCCAGCCATGGATCGCACGGTGGGGGCGTAAAACAGAGTCGCCAGTGGCAACTCAAGCTGGAAGCAAAGCTTGATCTCAGCGAAAAGCCGGAGAGCTAACCAGGAGTGGCCGCCCAGATCGAAATAGTTGTCGGTGACACTGATGGAATCCAGCCCCAGTACCCCCCGCCACACATTTGCCAAGCGGTCTTCGATCTCGTCTTGCGGAAGGACGAATTCTCGAGGCGCGGGCAGCGCGGCTTCGGGCGCGGCCAGAGTGCTTCCATCAGGCTTTCCACTGGCGACGGACTGCGGGCTGACAGCCTGGGCCGGGTTCGAGACCAGCTCCAGCAGCAGCGCTTGGAAATTCTCCTGCAAGCGGAGTATCGTGGCGCGATCGAAAAGATCAGTGCTGTAGACGAAGCGTCCACCCATCCCCTGCGACAGCTCCGCAAACTCGGCGAAAAGGTCAAAACTGGACGCACCGCTGTGGACTTCCATATCGGTGAGGTCCCAGCCGTCCCGGAAATCGCTGAAGTGCGCCCGCATGGAGAACAGAACCTGGAACATAGGGTGAGCGCCAGGATCCGTTTTGGGAGCCAGTTCCCGCACGATCTCGTCGAACGGAATCTCGCTATGGGCCAGAGCCCCTAGCACGTTGCTCTTGATGCGTCCCAGATACTCCCGGAACGATAATCCAGCCGCGACGCGGGTTCGAAAAACGACGGAATTTACAAAGGAGCCAATTAACGGTTCAAATTCCGGCCGCGTCCGCGTATTGGTTTTCCCACCGATGATGATTTCGTCTTGCCCGGAGAAACGATACAGCAGAAGCTGGAACGCGGCCAAGAGAACCATGTACAGCGTCACGCCCTCGCTACTGGCCAATTCCTTCAGCGCCTCGATCAGCGGCCCTGGGATAGTGCATGTTTCCATCGCACACCGCCAGCTAGGCTGGGCGGGACGCGGCTGGTTAGCGCCGAGATCGAACCGCGGTAGATTTTCCGAGAGGCACTGGCGCCAGTACTCCAACTGAGCGGCGTGACTGCCGCCGGCAAACTGGCGCTCCATCCAGGCAGCGTAGTCCCGGTATTGGAACACGGGCTCAGGGAGCGGAGACGGACGGCCGGCGGAAAACGCGCTGTAGAGAGCGGTTAATTCGCTCATCAACACTCGATCTATGGACGCGCAATCGAACACCAGGCGATGAGCAGTGAGATAAATCCGGTGGTAATTTTCGGAGCATCGCACCAGGCGCACGCGAAATAGAGGCGCCGTGTCGAGATCAAACGGACGGCGAGAATCCTCGGTCGCGATTCGAACAGCCTGCTCGTCACGCTCGGCCTCGGAAAGGTGGCTCAGATCTACGAACGGCAGAGGCACCCGAACATTCGAATCGATGCGCTGGACGATCTTCCCGGCGACGATGGGGAAGGCAGACCGCCAGATCTCGTGACGCCGGGCCACTTCATTGAAGCAACGCTCCAGCACGGCCGGGTCCAGCGGCCCTCGTTTGTGAATCGTATACGATTCATTATTTACGGGCGCGCCGCCGGAAGACTGGTCTTGAAGCCAGACCTGCTCCAGGCCCGGAGGCAGCGAAAACTGAGCGGCGGATGGCCGGGGTATGAGAGGATCCAGAGCGCCGCTGGAGACTTGCAATTCTCCGCGCCGGAATCTTTCGAGCAGGCGCCGCCGATCCTCGGAGATGCTGTCAGGTTGTGTCATTCCTGAGCGCTCGCGCTAATTGTGGACCAACTCGAGGCGTGAAGCCGGGAGTTCTTCGCTCCCCACGTCAAAACGAACCGGCAGGCCGCTGAGCCCCCGCAATCCGAGATTCTCGCGCCAGACAAAATCTTCAGAAGCCAAGGCCAGATTCTTCAAGCGCCGCAACAACGTGCTGAACGCGATCTGCCCTTCCATGCGAGCCAAGGGAGCGCCGAAGCAAAAATGCGCCGCCCAACCGAACGCCAGATGGCCCTTATCTCCACGGGTTACATCCAGCACGTCCGGATTTGGGAAACGCTCCGGATCGCGATTCCCCGCAGCCAAAACCGCCACCACCGACTGACCTCGGCGGATCAGCTTACCGCCCAGCGAAAAGTCTTCATGCGCTACCCGCGCCGTGTGTTGGATGGGGCTTTCATAGCGCAGCAGTTCCTCAACGGCCGAAGGAATAAGGGACGGATCGTCCTGCAGCATCCGCATCTGTTCGGGGTGCCGCAGCAGCGTCAGCAACCCGCTGCCGATCAGGTTAGTGGCAGTCTCCTGTCCGCCAATCATGGTAAGGATGCAGTTGGCGATGATTTCCTCTTCCGTCAGGCGAATTCCATTCACTTCGGCCCGTACCAACGAAAGCACCAGACCTTCCCTTGGGTCGGTCTCCTGCCGGCGTATGGCTGCGCGGAAATAGTCGGTCATGTCGCGAACGCTGGCTGCCACGCGAGCCACGCGGTCCGGCTGGTGTTGGAAATTTCCCAAAATCTCCGCGAAGTCGATGGACCATTGTTTGAGCTTCTCGTGATCGCTCACCGGAACGCCCAGCAACTCGGCGGTGACGATGGCCGGCATGGGCGCGGCCAGGTCGGCCACGATATCAGCGCTTCCCTTCCCTATAAAACGGTCGATCAGGCTGTCCGCTATGTCTTGAATGTGTCCGCGCAGGACCGCCACGCGAGCTGGAGTGAAAGCGGCCGCGCACAGAGTCCTCAGGCGGGTATGATCGGGCGGATCCCGGAACAGCATTTGCCGGGCCATCACCTCAACGATCGGATTCATCGCCCCCAGGCCCATGCCCTCCATCTTCTCGGCGGTGAGCGTTCGGTCCGCCGAAAAACGGCTGAGGACGGTTACGTTGTCGGTATATCGGGTGATTATCCAGGCGTGCATGAAGGGATCCCAATGCACTGGATCGGCCTCGCGCAGCTCCCGGTACAAACCGTACGGCGAAGCCATAACCTCGGGCTCCATGAGCTGATACAAACTGATATCGGCAGCCATCGTTTCGTCTCCGCCAGAATCAGCGGTTCAGGTAACGCGCAACCTCTTCATCGCTCATGGAACTTAGCTTTTCTAGGAGCAAGCGATCCAATTCCGCGGCCAAACGCGCCACGGTTTTGGCCTCGAAGAGATGACGCAGACCGAGTTGAATGCCGAAACGTTCGTAGACCCGGACCGCAACCTGAGTCGCGAGCAGAGAGTGGAACCCGAGCAGGAAGAAGTTGTCGTCAGCTCCGACGCGTTCCACTTCGAGCAAAGTAGCGAGAATTTGAACCAGACTCTCTTCGGTGGGCGTGCTGGGAGCACGGTAGCCCGCGTCTTCAATGCGATTGGCTGCGTCGGGTTCCGGTAGAACGGAACGATTCAGCTTGCCATTCGAGTTGAACGGAAGAGCCGAGATTCGAACGAATGTCGACGGGACCATATAGTGCGGCAGGCTGGCCGAGAGGAATTCGCGCAAACCAGAAGCGGACAGCACGGTGCTTGCGCAGCCTGCGTGACAAGATTTCTCACGGGGCACTACATAGGCCACCAGGCTTTTGACGGATCCAGTCTTGGCGCCGGCCTGGGTCCGCGCCACTACCGCGCTGGCGGCAATTCCAGGATGTTGATTGAGCGCGCAGACGATCTCGTCCAGTTCAACCCGGTAACCGTGAATCTGTTCCTGAGTGTCCACGCGGCCACGGAATGCGATTTGCCCGTCCGGGAGAAAGCAACCCAAGTCGCCGGTTCGATACATCCGCGAGCCGGGATTCAAAGAGTCCGGCAAGAAGCGCTCCGCGGTGGTCTCGGGTTTGTTCCGATACCCGCGCGCGACACTGGTTCCCGCAATGTAAATCTCGCCGATCTGGCCGGGTGCGGCCGGTTGTCCATCGTGGAGAAGAATGCGGATATTGGTATGCGCGATCGGCTTCCCAATCGGCGGCGGCGAGGACGGCGCCGGTTCTGCCAGTTCAGCGGAAGGAAGCACTCCCGAGGTGGCAACCACGGTGCACTCCGTCGGACCATAGTTATTCACTACTTTGAAAGGCAGCCCGGGCGCTGGATAGCGATGCAACGCTTCACCACCCGTCAACAGATACCGCAGTGTCGTTTCTGCCGGCCAGGCTTGCGTCAGCATGGACTCAGCAACAATGGTCGGAACGAAGGCCACGGTAATGCGCTCTCTAACCAGCCAGTGGCACAGAAGCTGAGCCGATGTACGCGTGTTCTCATCCACGAGCACCAGGTTGGCCCCGGCCGTCAAATGCGGCCAGATCTCCCAAGCGGCGGCATCAAAGCCGACTCCAGCCAGGTGGCTGGCCCGATCGCCAGCTCGAGACTCCAAAAGTATTGCGATGCCAAAAGATGAGATTTAAGAGATTGCCGTGGGTTACCTCTACCCCCTTTGGCTCGCCTGTGGATCCCGACGTGTAGATGATATACGCCAGGTTGTCTCGCGTCACCGAAACGGGCTCAACCAAACAATCGCAGCGCTCAATTGCGCTCGCGGCCGCGTCAAGATCGATGGTTTGCGAGGCCTTCCCGGCTACCAGCGCGGCCAAAGAACCGCGCGAGATGACAACCCCAGCTCCGGCATCACTCAAGATGTTGTGCAAGCGAGCGGCCGGCCAGGAGGGATCCAAGGGGAGATAAGCGGCACCAGCCACCAACGCCGCGAGCGCCGAGATGATGAAGTCGAAAGAGCGTTCCAGGCACAAGGCCACCGGCACATCAGGACCCGCGCCAAGCTCGATCAAGTAAGTGGCTAGACGCGTGGAACGCTCCGCCAGCTCTCCAAATGTCAAAGTATCCTGGCCCGCCGATACCGCGGTGGCTTCGGGGCGGGATTTGGCGGTCTGCATGACAAGATTCGCCACACACGCGCGCCGCCTTTCGGTTTCTATCTTGATGACCCGAGGGAAAACTTCAAGGCTGGACGCATAATCGTTCCCGCTAGAAGCCGACTGAGATGAGATCAACATATGGTGATAGAGTCAGTATGCTCGCACCTTAACAAGGGGTGAATGAATCTACGGTACCGCAACCTAAAACGAAGTAACACGATTTTCGTACCGCTAGGGCGCAAATGAGTCCAATTACCGTTCCGTACTGTCTACTGGTTCTATACCGTTCGTTCTAGAAGTTCTGGCTAGCGGGGGACGATTGTCGAGGTGTGATTCGATAATTGAGGTTGCCGTCGACGACTCGTTGAAACGGTTGAGGAAAACCGCCGTCTAGTGGCTGCCCGTTGAGAGCTTGCGATAGTATTCCGCGACCGACTGTTGATAGCCGGCGGGAATTTTGGCCGGATCCGGGTTGCGGATCGTTCCGCCCTGATTCTTGTCCAGTTGACGGCGCAACTGCAGTTCCAGCGCGTCCACGCCGCTGACCAGCTGCTGGTGCATTTGCTCCACGAGAGCCGGATTTCCGGGGAAACGGCGAGGGTCCAGATTGCGCATTTGATCGATCAAAGACTGCAATTCGCGGCGCGCCTCGGGACTGTCTTGCACCACGGCGCGAACTCCGCTCAGCAGATTCAAGCCCTGGTCAATCTCGCGCTGTGTATCGGCTGGATTGGGACCCACTTGAGGCGCTACAGCGCGGCCGGAGATGCGGGTGTTGCCCATGTCGTAACCGCCATTGACGTTGCGACCGCCATTGGTGGCGCCACCACCAGGATTTCCGACCGGTCCGGCCACGCGGTTCCCGACCGGACCGTCCTGGTTTCCGCCGGCGGGACTTCCCTGTTGCCCGCCCTGACCACTTGACCCCGCTTGCTGACCTGCTTGGCCCCGTTGGCCGGGCTGCCCGTTGCGGTTCAGTTGACCGGTTTGGAACTGTTGGCCACCAGGTTGTCCGTTCTGCTGTCCATTGGGTTGGCCCGGACGTCCGCCAAGACCGCCCAGTTGGTCGCGCAGGCGAGACAGATCGTCCATGGCGCGATTCAGCGCGGCGTCCTCGGAAGCGTTTTGAGCACTGCCCAGAGCGTGTGCGGCGTCCGTCACCTGTTGACCCAGCTTTTGGAGATCGCTGGTAAGAGCGGTTTCAGCCGGATCGGAGAACTCGCCGCCGCGCAACTGATCCGAACTGCGTTGCATGCGTGTGTTGAGATCGTTTTCGTCCATGCCTTCCAGCGCGGTCCGCAACTTGCCCGATGCTCCCGGTTGCGTAGGCGCAAGCTCGCGAGCCGCGTCGCGCAGTTGCTGGGTGAGGCGCGACAGATCGTCACTCACCCGCTGGCGATCGTTGACCATCTTTTCGACTTCCTGTGGGGACGGGTAATGCTGCGTACGATTGGCGGAACGATCGGCATTCTGCTGTGCCATCAATTCACGCACCTTATCGGCTTGCGCCTTTTGGCGGGCTGCCAATTGGTCCGCTGTCTGGGCCAAAGAGTTTAAGCGACCCGCGGCGTCCTGCTGCTCCAGGCCGCCTAGCAGGTCCGTAGCTTCGCGCAAACGATCGGCGGCGCGGCGGGAAGCGGCTGCACCGGCATTCTGGGAAACCGCACGGCGCATGTCATCGGTGGCTTGGCGCAGACGATCGAGTGCCTGTTGCGCGGCTTGCTGGCGGCTATCGGCAGCCTGGTCGGCGGACTGTTGCGGATTGGCCTGGCCGCTGCGCTGTCCGCTGCTTTGCCCAGATCCGGATTGCCCACTCGATTGTCCGGATGACGAAGCGCTCTGCTGTCTATTTTGTCCCTGCTGGCCCTGCTGACCACTTTGTCCTTGCTGACCGCTTTGTCCCTGCTGGCCACGTTGACCCAGCTGTTGCTCCATCTCCTGCTGCAGTTGCTGTGCCTCGCGCTGCAACATCTCCTGCTGCCACTTTTGTTCGGCGGTCTGCGGCCCATTACGTTGCTGCTGTGCCAGATCCTGCTCGCGTTTGGCCAGTTCATCCAGTTTCTTCAACGCGTCGTCGATTTCCCGCGCCTTTTGTTCGGCGCTGGTGGCCGAGTTTTGCGGAGTCTCATACTGATTCTTCTGGGTGTCGAGCTCCAGTTCGAATAGCTGCGCCAAATCCCGCGCCGCGCCCCCACCGCCGCCTCCGCCGCCGCGCGCCCCAAACGCAACCTGAATTTGCCGGAAGGTGGCTTCGGCGCGCAGCAGAAATTGCAGAGCCTTTTGCTCATTGGGGATGGCATCCTTCCACTTCTGCTGGTGCAACTGTTGCGCGGCCGGCTCCATGGACTGCGATGCGGCGATCATGTCCTTCTGGAAATCGCTGATGGCCTTCACCTCATCGGTCAGCTCGCGCGCCTCCAGGCGCTCGGAAAGCGAAACGGCCTGATCGCGCAAGGTGGATTGGGAGTCGGACAGCAGCTTCGCGATGTCAGTGGCCTGCTGTTGCGTGGAGTTCTTCTCGCCCTGTTGCTTGAAAGTCTGGGAGATGATCTCCTTCTCGCGCTGGGAGATTTCCGCGGATGGATCGCCACCACCGCCGCCCCCGCCTCCACCACCGCCCGCTGTTTGCGATTGCGAAAACTCGCGCTCAAACGGGTCGGCCTGGATGAACATCATGTCGGTGTGGGCTTCGGAGTTGCCGTCCTTGGCGGTAGCGTAGACGCTCACCAGGTCGCCTGGAACGAGCTTGAAACTCTCGAGCGAGAGCAGAGCCGAACCGTCGGCCTGTTTTTCGCCTTTCTTATGGAGCAGATCCACGGTAGTCTCGGGGCCGCCGTTGACGGAATAGTGCAGGGCAAGGTCGTGCAGGCCATATTCGTCGGTGGCCTTCACCGCGGCAGTTACCTCTTCAATCGGGCTGGCGTGGTAATCATGGCCGGGACGCACCAACGAAATCTGCGGTGGATTGGCCTTGCGCGCCTCAATGAAAAAGTCCTCACTGACGCGAACCGGCTGGCCCTGCTCAACGCCCGCGACGTGATAGACACCATCGCGATCCATCTTGAGGGTGCCATGGTAGACATTGTTCTGGCCACCGGAGAGTTGGATCTT
>CAVRZH010000047.1:0-7038 GCA_963725455.1 Bryobacterales bacterium | reverse complement strand
GCTGCGCGATCCAGGCCACTTCATCGACAACCGATTTTGGCGACCGTCGGCGATGCGTCTTACCATACACGGAGTGGCTGCACCAGTTGCAATGGTAAGGACAGCCGCGCGCCGTAATTACTGAGACAGAACCGATACCGTGATGTTCGCGCCAAACTCGGAGGTAACGCGGGATGTCGACGCGTTCCCGGTCGGGCCACGGCTGCGCGTCCAGATTCGGTATGAGCTGCGTGGGGCCGGTGCGGACCAACGAGCCGTCGGAGGCACGAAACATGACGCCAGGAATGGATGGCCACTCGGCCGGGTCCAGGCGCGCCGCCAGCAGACGTTCGATCGCGTATTCGCCCTCACCCGTCACGATGAGATCAGCTCCGGCAGCCAGATATTGGTCGGCGTAGTTCGCGGGCTCCGGCCCACCCAGGATCACCGTCCATCCGGCGGCGCGCGCCCGCGCGGCAATGTCCAGCACATTACGGCGGGTCATCAAATTGCCGTAGATCCCGATTGCCGCCGGCGGCCCATCGTCCAGAATCTGGAACAGCTCTTCACGGGAGCCGAAAGTCGAGTCATAAATATCGACCTCGAATCCTTTGCCGCGCAGATAAGAAGACAGATAGAGAATCCCCAGCGGTGCGTAGGGCTTCATGATCTGGCGCTCCTTCGGATCTTCGCTGAGGAAATAGGCGTGGGTGAGCAGCAGCCTCACGACACCAGCTCCGGTGATCCCCGCAAAACCGGGAAAAGAGTTCTATTGGGCGTCGACGCAAGCTTCAGTTCCCGCACTCGTTCCCAGGAGTCAGCCTGAATGCGGAATCCTCCGCGCACCTCAGCGTGTAGCGCTTCGGCCAGCGCGCGGTACAACTCACTCGAGTATTCACCGCGGAACATCATGGCCAGATCCGCGCTGTCGGACCAGTTCGATTTTTGCTCGAGCTGGGCGCTCACCTTTTCATAGAAGCGGGTGCCCGGAAGCGGATAAGAAACGGAAATGCCAATGTCATCCGGACGCGTCTCCCGGACCATGCGGATAGTGTCTTCGATTTCATCCCACGTTTCGCCCGGATAACCGAACTGTAGAAAAAAGCAACCGCGAATACCGTGCTTTTGCAAATTCTCTCGAGCGCGGTAGATGTCTTTCACGCGCGCGCCCTTGTCCATCGCATCCAAAACCTTTTGCGACCCGGACTCCGCCCCCATCCATACTTCCGCGCATCCTGCCCGGCGCAAAGCCTCCACGGTATCGCGCGTCATCAGATCGCAGCGGGACTGCATCTTAAACGGCACTTGCGCACCCAGACGTTCCACCGAGTCGGCGAAAGCGAGCGTCCATTGGGGCGAAAGAGCGAAGATATCGTCGGCGAACCAGATATGGTCGGGCTGAAACCTCGCCTTCAGATAGCACATCTCCGAAGCGACGGCCCAGGGTGGACGCGCGTGGTAGCTATTGCCATAGATCGGCTTGGCGCACCAGTTGCATCGATACGGGCATCCACGGCTGGAAACCATGTTTAATGAAAAATAGCCGTGCGCGTGTCGCCACGCTTGCCGGTATTTCTCCATGTCGATAAGGTCCCAGGCAGGTAGAGGAAGCGTTTCCAAATCCGTACGAAGCCCGCGCGGCGCGTTCCGCTGGACCGATCCATCCTTATGATTGCCAGCCCGATAGGCGAGTCCGCGAATGGAAGCGCGCGGGCGCCCCTCCGCGAGTTCCAACAGTGTAGTTTCCACCTCTCCGATCACAATCGCGTCAAAGCCCGCGTCAAGAAATTCCTGCACATGGTCGGAGGCATCGGAACCGTGAGCGGCGATGGGTACGCCCCTCGCGGCCGCAGCAGCTGCCATCGAAAATGCAACTTCGCGGTTGCGCCCCAGGCACATCTTAGAGAGAAAGTTAAAGTCGTCTTCGCAAACAATTGCCAGGCCTGGCCGATGAGCCTCCAACGCCGCGGCGAAACCATCCTCAGGAACATGAAACGTGGAATCAAACAACGCTACGCTGATACCCTGCTCCCGCAACGCGGCCGCAACCAACAGGGTCTGGAGTGGTGGATACGGCTGCATCTTCTTCGTTTGCTTCCGATCGAAGTAGACGTGATTGCTGTGAGTTAACAGGACATCGGCCATAAGTGGATCACCGCGCCTTTGCAAGCTCATGGCTCAGGGATTGTCCGGTGAGCAGTGACCGTCTTACCACCAGCCATTGCTTCGCCATGGAAACCCACAACTCCCATGGCCACGCAAATGAATAATTGCGAATGCGCCAGTGCAGCGGCTTCCTGGCGGCTTGCAGAATCGATTGGGCGGCCACCGACCTGGAACTGCGTCGCGTCTTGTTGATCTGATTGTCGAGGAGAAAATACGAGATTCCGCGCTGCAGATGAGCGAAGGATTTGTCCTGCAACCAAGGCAATTTGTTGGTCCCGAGGTCAATATCGGCCCATCCCGCGAGCGACTCAGGCTCGGGCAGGCCCATGGCACGGAGCTGCGGCCAGATGGGAATGCCCGGATACGGCGTGAAGACGTTCGGCGAAAAGCTAACGTTATCGAAACGCTGCGCGATCTCGCCCATCACCTTTAACGTTTCGCGCCGATGGCGATCCTCTTCGCCCGGGTAACCGAAAATCAAGTTGTAGGTCACCCGAATGCCGGCCTGCTGGCACTTGCGGGCAGCTTCAAACATGTCCGGAATGTGCTGGTGCGCCTTCTTCATGTGCCGCAGAACCTCAGGTGACGCGGACTCCGTGCCGAATCCGATATGATTTACGCCGCTCGCAGACAGCGTTTGCACATCTTCATCCGCCATGCGACACAGCAAATCCGTGGAAGCCTGGAAGCTCCAATGGAAAGGAGTTCCCGAACTAAGAATCCCGTTGGCAATCGCCAGGGCGCGGCGCACGTCTACTAGAAAGTTTGAATCGAGCAGAGCGACGTCAGTCAAACGATGCTCCCGAACCAAGGCCACTAGCTCCGCCACAACCTGAGCGGTGTCATAGGGATTGAAACGGCGGTTGTAAAAGACCATGTCCGTGCAGTAATTGCACGCATAGGGGCAACCAGTGCTGGTTGCATAGGGCAGCTTGCGTTCGCCGCTAGCGCGCTCATACGCGTCGAAGTCGATCATGTCGTATGCGGGCGCCGGCAACGAAGACAAAGGCGCGGCCGGACGATCTGGATTTTGGATGATCCGCCCGTCACGTTTGAACCAGCAGCCCTGAACCAGATCCAGCGTACGGCCCGCTTCCAGCCTCTGCAGAATCTCGACCAGCGTCTTTTCGCCTTGATGACGCACTACGATGTCGACGAAGTCCTCGCAGAGAGTCTGGCCGCTGACCAGGCTGGGATGCCAACCTCCGAAAATGATTGGCAGCTCGGGCCGGAGCTTTCGCACCAGGCGGCTCATCTGGATGGCGTTGTCAATCATCGGCCCGGTGAGGAGGGAAACGCCGAAGCAGAGGGCGCCCGAGATTTCTCGCGCAACCGTCTCGGGGAAATCGCGATCCAGAGCGCCGTCGATAAGACAGGCCTGGTACCCGGCTTCCCGCAGCGATCCGGCCAGGCTAAGCAAGCTGAGAGGCGGCCCCAGCACCTTGCCTGAGTAAGGCGGAAGGAACAGCACAACCTTGCGCGATTGCGCACCTAGCACGTCACCACCTCCGCCTCAAGCATCTGCGCGTCCACCTTCGGCTTGGGCGGCGCAAAGATCTTGTTGGCCGCATTCTTTAGCCCAAGTTCAAAAGGCAGCAAGTAAAAGTCATGATCCAGACGCCAGCGAGCGGGAAAGCTGATCATCCGGTGCACTAACTGATTTGCCCGATTCTTGCGTTGCACGCCGATGGGTTTGCGATTGAAGGCCACGCGCATATACTCGCGCATGGTCTGCACTTCTTCGTGTTTCTTACCCTGGAGCCAAGGCAGTACGGTGTAGCGGGGGAAGAAATCCACCCATCCTTCCAGCGTCTGCGGCACCTCAATGCCTAGCTCAAACGCGCGTTGCATAACGGGCGCTCCGGGATAAGGCGTGAAGATATTAGTCCAGAATTCCGCGCCCGGATACCTACGGCAGATGTCCATCACCAGGCGGATGGATTCGCGCCGCTCTGCGCGGCCTTCGCCGGGAAATCCGAAGATGATATTGAAGGATGGACGAATGCCCGCTTGCGTCAGCTTATCAGCCGCAGTGTAAATGGTTTCCAGCTTCTGAAAGTCCTTGTTCATCAAGTGCAGGACCTTGGGCGAGCCGCTATCGGCGCCTTGCGCGACCTGCGAAAGCCCCGCACGGCGCAGCAGCTTCAGCTCTTCGACGGTGAAACGATTCACCAGGTTTGTGGACCCCTGAATGCTCCAATCGAACTGCACGCCACGCCGGACCAGGCCCTCCGCGATACCAATGGCGCGCTCGCGGTCTACCAGGAAGTTGTCATCGACAACCCAAAGCAGTTGGAGATTGTAACGGGAGACCAAATCGGTTGTCTCTTCCACCACTTGATCGGGATCAAGCGCGTTCCATTTGCGGCCGTAGACCCCGCTATTGGTGCAATACGCGCAATCGTAGGGACACGCCAGGCTCGAGGTGTACATGGCCCAGCGGCGTCCACACACGCGCTCATACGCGTCGAAATCCGCCAGATGATAGGCTTTCGGCGGCATCTCTCGAATCGGCTTTAGCGCGCGCGGCGTGTTGAAAATGATCCGGCGGTCCTGTTTGTATCCAGCTCCCGCAACGCCCTCCATGGACTCGCCCGCTTCGATGCGCTGCACGATTTCCAGGAACGCTTCTTCACCCTGACCCTTGACGACGATGTCGATGTAATCGGCCGCCAGCGTCTGATGCGGTAAAAGTGATGGATGCCATCCGCCCAATACAACAGGTTTGTCAGGATACAGCTGTTTCGCCTTGCGAGCAATTTGCACCGTCTCCTTGATCATGGGTCCGGTAACCAGAGAGACGGCCAGGCATAGCGCATCGCTCAGTTCCTCTAGTACGCGCTTCTGAAAGTTGGGCGTGATGGTGGAATCGATGATCTTGACTTGATAGCCCGCGCGCAGCAGCGGCGTGGAGACCGCCAAAATGCCCAATGGCGCTGTGGCCTCTTGACTGGAGAACGCCGGGAAGAAGAATACGACTTTCTTGGTAGGCTTCATTGGACTAAGCTCGTCGATCACGAGCTAACTATCCCGAGTATGAAGCTGCGAGAGTTGGCGAATGATCGCGGCCTGTAAAAACTATGTAAAAACCGCCGATAGTGGGTCAAACTTGACCCACTGCCAACGATGCCGCCGAACTTATTCTCCGCGGAAGCGGTAGAGATCGCGCGTGCTCACGTCCGCGCCCATCTGTTTCAAGTAAGTGAACAGCTGGTGCTTGTGGTTGATTAAATGCTCCAGATTGCCCAGCAACAGAGTCAGGACGGTTTCGCCATCCTCAACAAACACTGTTGCCACGCTTACGCCCAGACGGTGGTCATCGAGCAATGCAAAACCTTCCTCGATGTGCGCCTGATAAAGGGCTAACCGGATGACAGCCTCGCGCGGGGAACAAGCGTGATTCACAGGCAAATTTCGAAGCTCGGAGAAATGCGCGAGCCGCATGGGCTCCAGTGCTTGCAAGACCGCACAAAAGCCGGCCATACAGTCGAGCAGATGTCCGAGAAGCATCTTGACAGGCCAGGCTCCCGCGATGGCAGGCTTCCAATCCTGTTGGTCTAAGGGCAGGAGATTGATAAGGCGACTGGTCCTGTCAATTTGTTCTTGAATCTTTAACAGAAGCGATGCACAGAGCGGCTGTTCGGAGCCCATCCCGGTCAGTGTCTCACGCTCTCTCACTTCGTATGGACAACTTGAGCTTTGCGGTAAGCGATCAGGTGCGGCTCTTCCTCATCGGCATTCACCAGCCAAACATTGCGATCGGAATAGTAGCGGAGCAGTTCCGCGTCACAGGTAGCGCCCATTTCGCGCGCCCAAACCACGGGTGACCGGTCGATATCGGCGGCGTTGTAAACCCAAGGCGCGTGATAATCATGGAGCTTGGTGTAACGGATCAGCACCAGGTGCTTGCCGCCGCGCTGCTCCAGGCTCTGTTCGATTTGGCCTCTCGCGGTATCCACATCCGCCACCGAATCAGGAGCAAGCGCCGCACCCATAATCAGCAAAGAACAACTGGCAGCGCCCGAAATCACGAACCATCGAAACATCGCAGCGCCCACGCGCCTGCCCCGCCAGCGCACCATCCGCATGCGGCGAGCGCCTTGCACTATCAGGATCAGAAGCAGACCACACAGCGGAGCGGCGTAGTGCTCAAAAAAGAATGTATAGAGGACGAATTCTGTGACGAGCACGAAAACGGCCGTAAAGATTAGAAACCGCGTGTCCTGGCGCTTGAACAGAAGCGGAAGAAACAATAGCGGCAACGTGAGCAGGGGTTCGAAGTAGAACCGCCAAAATAGGTACAACTTCTGCGGCAGAGCGGCCGCGAAACCTCTCCAGCTGGACTGTGTCTGGAAGAGGCCCAGCTGCCAATGGAAGTTATCTGAAATGTCCTTTTGCGCGGAGACGCGCGGAGCCGTCAGAATCGGAGGGAATCCGCGTAACCTTTGAGGCATCCCGTAGATTTTTTGATTCCATTGATACGGCATTAGCCACGGACTGCCCGTCACGCGATAGTTGTAGTAAAGCGTGCCGGCGCCAATCAGGGCCGCCGCGAAAGCCAGCGTCGCCAGCACGGGAACATTTCGTGGCCGTCCGCGGGCTAGCCGGAACAAAAGCACCGCACCAACCGGGAGACACAGCAAGGCTCCTTCAAATGGACGGCTCTGCGAAAGAAGGGCGATGCCCAACCCGGCCAGACTTGCGTCACGCACGCGCGGCTGGCCCAGCAACCTCGCCAAGGCACCCAATAAAAGCGCGCCGCCTAAAGCAGCGACAGCCCCGCCCCAATAACTATTCATCCAGTAGGTTGCGATTGAGAGCCGCACTGCCACTACGAGTGCTCCAAACAAGGCCCACCTCGGAGGCATCCAAGCTTGTAGCATCCAGCACAAT
>CAVRZH010000046.1:0-12926 GCA_963725455.1 Bryobacterales bacterium | reverse complement strand
CTATTTGGCTTCCATGTCTTTTCATTGTTTGGACGGTCTTCCGCAGAAATTACGCTCAGAGTATAGACCCTTCATTGAAGAGGCACCATGGGCCAGCTCCGATTCATAACCATCCTGGATTCACAGATCGCACGGCTCGAATGTGCCGGAAAGAGCAACGGTCACCGATTACACCGACATCGTCCCGATCACATCAATCCGCGCGGCGGCGCCTGGCGAGACGACCACCCGGAAAACATTCAGGCTGTCCACTGGTGGTGTAACGGGGAAAAGGGATCGAGCAGAGGGTGATCTCTGGCCAGTGCGCTATATTTCCCTCGCTCCATGACCGGATAGATCCTGAAACCCGCAAAAGTGATCCACATCACGCTGGGATAAAGAAGTTGCCTGCGGCGTTTTTCGGGACTGATCGCGACGTGTGCGCAACCTGCTCGTAATTAGTGATTTAGCCTATTGGCAACAGTTGACAGTTCACGCTAATGAAAGCCTGCATTCTGCATCTCCTGTTACAGCGGACGCTTAAACTCACCGAGCGCCGGTAACTGAGCAATCGAAGTAACATGCTCGCGTAGTTTCGCCAGAACAGCACCATACGGTCATGACAACAGCTCGGAATCTCGCAACTTGCGGTGAAACTGTCGCAGGAAACGGGAGATCTGCGGAGCGAGGCGCAGGAACTGCGAGATATTCGCAACCATTGGACCGAGTGGCGCGTGGGCTGGGAGCAAAAGCTCGCACAAACGGAAATTCAGTTCTTACGCAGCGTTTCCGAGCTGCAGGCCGCTTTTCAGCACCGCGTAACTTTGATGGATGCTAGCTACCGCGAACAGGTGAAAGGCCAGCACGCCGATTTCGAAAGAGCGATGGAGCGCCAGCATGCCGGTTTCGAACAGTCCGTGCAGCGCCAGTCCGAAGAGATGCAGCAACGGTTCTGGGGTGAGGTGCTGCGCGCCCGGGCGGAATACGAGAGCGTCATTCATTCCGAGCTGCGCCTGGTGCGCCAGAGAGCTTCGCTTGCCCGCACCGTGGAACAAGTATCCGAGAGCGCTCCGCCCGAGTTCGCAAACGTCGATTGGCTCAAGTTCGCCGAGAAGTTTCGCGGCTCCGAAGACGACATTCGCGCCCGCCAGCGGATGTACGCGTCGCGCTTCGGCCAACACGCGCCGGTGCTGGATGTAGGCTGCGGCCGGGGTGAAATGCTGCAGGTCCTGCGAGAAGCGGGCATTGCGGCGCGCGGCATTGATTCCAATCACGATTCGGTCGCGCTCTGCATCGCCAACGGGCTGGATGTCGATAAGGCCGACCTGTTCACTTACCTGGCCAGTTTGCCCGATGCATCGCTTGGCGGCGTGATCTGCTGCCAGGTGGTGGAGCATCTGCCGCCAGCGCGCTTGCCGGAGATGATCCGCTTAGTTCATGCCAAGCTGCGCACGGGCGGTTTGCTGGCGATGGAAACCCCGAATCCGGAATGCCTCGCGATTTTCGCCACGCATTTCTACATCGACCCAACGCATCGGCATCCCATTCCACCGGCGCTGGCGAGCTTTTACCTGGAAGAAGCGGGCTTCGGGCTCATTGAGATCGAGCGTTTGTCGCCAGCGCTGGAAAGCATGCCTTCGCTGGCCGAGTTACCCGAAGGGTTCCGCAAGGAATTTTTCGGCAGCTTAGATTACGTGGCCTTTGGAAGGAAGCTCGGCTAGCCGATCCTGCCACAGCGCGAGCGCCTGAACGCAGAAGGCGGTGGACACCGGGTTGACGAAGGGCATGGCCTCGCCTTGTTTGCGGCCGAACAGGAATCCCCCCGCCAGGCGATGATCGCCTCCCGAGTCGCCGGGCTGGATTTGAAAGCTCGCAGCCTGGTCCGCCTCATGCGCGGCCTCAGTTTCGTTTAGCGGCAAAGCACCGAGCCCTTCGCCCAGCAACCGGACCCGCAGCAATTGTGCGTAGACATCCGAGCGGACGAAGAGGGGGGCGATGTTCCGTAAATACTCGCCGGTGCGATCCACCCCTTTTCGAAAGGCCGCGGCGCACTCGGGCCGATCCAGCACCGGAAGCAGACCTTCCAGGAAATATGTATAAGGGTGAAGCCGGTCCATGACACGATGCTGGTCCGGATCGCCAGGCAGAAACCCGGGATAATTTTCGAGCGCGGCCTGGAGCGCCGATTCGTAGCCACGCTGAAACACGCTTTCGCCGGTGACTTCGAACAGCTCATGCCAGGCCAGCGCGGACTTTAGCTGATAGCATCCCGGGCTGGCCGACCAGCGGGGTTCCCAGGCAAGCGGGAGCTTGTCCGGCAATGCGAGAATCGGATGGATCCCGGCGTCGGCCGGAAAATCGGAC
The DNA here is from genome assembly GCA_963725455.1 of Bryobacterales bacterium. Lineage (GTDB taxonomy): Bacteria > Acidobacteriota > Terriglobia > Bryobacterales > Bryobacteraceae > Palsa-89. The sequence goes on along the minus strand of CAVRZH010000046.1, from coordinate 10,583 downwards.
AGCATCGCGCGCCCGGTCGCGATGGCTGCGTCCCGGAACTCGGTGTCTTCGGTCACCCGCCAGGCAGACAAAAGCCCGCGCGCGATGATGCCGCAATCAAAAAAATACGCGAAAGCCGCCTCGCCGTTTCCGCCGTGTTCGAATGGGAACGTGCCCAACCTGGCGTCCCATGCGCTGCGGGTCAGGAATCGAGCCGCGCGGAGGGCTGACTCTAAGTACCGAGCGTCCCCCGTCCGCTGATGGAGGAAGAGCAAAGCGCTGAGGGTGTAGCCGGTGATCTCCGTGGAAACACGCGCGTTTTGGCGCTGATCCGATCGGTAATAACGGGCTACACCGCCGCCCGGTTCCTGGATTCCGGATGTCAAAAACCAGCGGCCGGCGGCTTCGATAAAAGTGTCGGTCAGTGCCAAAGGAGCCATTGTAACATCCATGGCGGCCTTAGCTTTCCTATTACGTACTACGTCCCGAGTTACACTAGAGACCGAGAGTGACGGGCCCGCGAATCGCAGCCCCGCCTGTACTGTCATAACAAGCTTTGCCGAGCAAATACGTCATCGGGATCGATCTGGGAACGACGAACTGTGCGCTCGCTCACGCGCCGGAGGGCGGAGATCCGCGCGAGCAACCCGCTGTGTCGCTGTTCGAAGTGCCGCAGTTGGTGAATCCGGGCGAGGTGCGGGACGAGCCTTTGCTGCCCTCGTTCTTGTATTTGCCGGGACCGTCGGACTTTCCCGCCGGTTCCATCGCGCTTCCCTGGGAAGATTCGCCGGATTTCGTGGTTGGGACGCTGGCACAGAAGCGTGGGGCCGAAGTGGCCAGCCGACTGGTGGCATCGGCGAAATCCTGGCTGTCGCACGCCGGAGTGGATCGAACGGCGCCGATATTGCCGCTCAATGCGCCCGAAGGAATAACCAAGGTGTCGCCGGTGGAAGCCTCGCGCCGGTATCTGGAGCATCTCCGCCAGGCGTGGGACGCGAAGATGCCAGACGCTCCCTTCATCGAGCAGCAGGTGCTGGTGACCGTACCCGCGTCGTTTGACGCCGTGGCGCGGGAGCTAACGCTCAAGGCCGCCGAAGAGGCCGGGTTCCAGAATCTGCTTTTGCTGGAGGAACCGCAAGCGGCGTTTTACGCCTGGATCGAGCGGCATCCGGACTGGCGAGAGCGGGTGACAATGGGCGACTTGATTCTGGTGGTGGACATCGGCGGGGGCACGACGGATTTCACGCTGATCGCGGTGACTGAGCAGGCCGGAGAACTGGCGCTCGAGCGCGTGGCTGTCGGTGAACACCTGTTGCTGGGAGGCGACAATATCGATCTGGCGTTGGCCCGGCATGTCGAGCAGCAGCTTAGCGCTAAAGGGACCAAGCTGGAGGCCATGCAATTGCATGCGCTGTGGCAGCAGTGCCGATTGGCCAAGGAGCGTCTGCTCGCCAAAGATAACAAAAAGCGCGAGGAGCCGGTGACCATTCTTGGGCGAGGCACAGGACTCGTGGGCGGAACCATCAAGACCAAGCTTGCGGCTGAAGACGTGGAGAATATCCTGGAGCAAGGCTTCCTGCCGGCGGTCTCCAGTCAAGATATGCCGCAGCGCCGCAGAATGGGTTTTGGAGAGCTTGGTCTGCCCTATGCCGCCGACGCAGCCATCACTCGTCATCTGGCCCGTTTCCTGCGGCAACAGGCGGCTCAATCCGAGCATGGAGTGCGCCGCGGCCCCAGCGGACTGGCCGCGCCCACGCACGTGCTATTCAACGGCGGAGTGCTGCGATCGGGCGTGGTGCGGGAACGCATCCTCGGCATTCTCAACGGGTGGCTGTCCGAGGAAGGCCTGGCTCCCGCCGCGTCTTTGCTGGGTGAGGATTTGATGCACGCCGTGGCTCGGGGAGCGGCCTATTACGGATTGGCCCGTACGGGCCGTGGCGTGCGGATTCGCGGCGGCGTGCCGCGCACTTACTATGTCGGTATCGAAAGTTCGCTGCCCGCGGTTCCCGGCATGCGCACGCCAGTGAAGCCGCTCACTGTGGCGCCGTTTGGGATGGAGGAAGGCACCTCCATCGATCTGCGCGGCCGCGAATTTGGATTGATTGTCGGTGAGCCGGCCGAGTTCCGCTTCTTTCAGTCAGCGGTCCGCAAGAACGATGCCGCGGGTACAATGCTGGACGAGGTGGGCGAAGAACTGGAAGAGCTTTCGCCAGTGGAGGTCACTCTCGGAGCCGTTAGCCAAGGAGCAGCCGTTAGCCAAGGAGCAGCCGTTAGCGAAACAGGAGCAGCCGCTGGCCAGGCCGGGGAGTTTGTTCCCGTTACTCTGGAGACGGTTGTCACCGAAACAGGGATGTTGCAGCTTTGGTCCGTGGCGCGCGACGGCCGGCGGTGGAAGCTGGAGTTCAACGTTCGTGAGAGGGTGAAAGCTGAAACCGGTTGAGCCTTCTCTTCGTCCGTGATTGTTATACTGGGGCGGTACTTTCTTAAATTCCAATATCATGAAGCGTCTTAGCATTCTATTTCTGTCCCTGTCGACCTTGTTCGCGCAGTCCTCGGTAGATTTTTTGACTGGACAAGCGGCACGGCAGATCATCGGTCAGCCGACATTTACTTTTCAAGGTGTTGGCCAACCGTCGGCTTATCAATTGGGAGCGGTTCAGGGAGTGGCGTACGCCAACAACACCCTGTTTGTGGTGGATTCCAATCTTCACGGGCTGCTCAATCCGAACAACAATCGCGTTCTAATCTTTAACAACATTTCTAATTTCGTATACAATCCCACGGAGGAGATTCCGCAAGGCGGCCGATGCCCGGTTTGCGTCGGAACCCCCACCGTGGGTCAGGCCAGCTTAGTGCTGGGCCAGCCGGATTTCACAACTACAACGAACCCTTATCTCACCCAGAGCGGCTTCCGGAACCCCACTTATGTCGCCACCAACGGGAAGATTTTGGTTCTGTCCGACACCGACAACAACCGGATTTTGATTTGGAACGAGATTCCAACCACCATCGATCAGCCGGCGGACATCGTGCTCGGGCAACCCAATTTCACCACCGCGGCAATCGGTCTAACCAGTTCCTCTCTGCGAGGCCCGGAAGGTGTGTGGATCCAGGGAACGCAACTGTACGTGGCCGACACCCAGAACCATCGGGTGATGATATGGAACAGCATCCCGACAGCGAACAATCAGCCCGCCGACGTAGTGCTAGGCGAGCCGAACTTCACCACTGCTCCTGCTTCCACTACCAGTAATCTTCCGCCCACCGCCAGCAACTTGTTTTCGCCGGTGTCGGTGACTTCCGATGGACAGCGCGTTTTCGTCGCCGATCTGGGCCACAGCCGCGTGTTGATTTGGAATTCCATTCCAACCCAGAACGGGCAACCAGCCGACGTGGTGGTGGGCCAGCCGAACATGACCAGCGAAGGCGACAATAACGCTCTCGGGAGTTGCGTCACGAATGGCACGGATAGCGATGGGTACCCAACCTATCCGGCGGGTTGCCAGAGCTTTTGCCCATCTTCGGGTACCGACAGCGACGGAACCGTGCTCTATCCCGGCCGATGCGGGTACACCTTGAGTTCGCCTCGCTACGCCTTGTCGGACGGGCAGCGCCTGTTCATTGCCGACAGCGGTAACGATCGCGTGCTGGTTTACGAAACCATTCCAACCACCAATGGCGCAAAGTATGATCGGAACCTTGGCCAGACGGACGAATTCAGCGACCAGGTGACCACCAGCTCCGACACATTTCGCCCGGACGCTAATATTCTCCAGTCCGCTGCCAACACCATTCCTACCCCATATGGCCTGGCTTGGGACGGCACCAATCTCTATGTCGCCGATCCTTACGATGTCCGGGTTTTAGTCTTCACGCCGGGTACTCCGAATATTCCCGTTACAGGGTTTACCAACGGCGCCAGTCTCAGTACTTATGCGGTCGGGACGGTGAGCCTCACGGGCACCATCACGGCGGGGGATACGATAACCATCGATGTCAGCGCGCCTGGCGTTACGGCCACTACTTGCCCGTCGACCGGCTTGGAATGCTACACCTACACAGTAAAGAGCACGGACACATTAGCCAGCATCGCGATTGCATTAGCAAACCTGATCAATGCTGGGCCGGACCCGAATGTTATTGCATCCGCGAACGTGGTGGCCGGGAGTCTTTTTGTAGTGAACCTGGTAGCGAAAGTGCCGGGCTTGAACGGCAACAATATCGGATACACGGCGACCGCGACTTCTGTTACCAGCGGGGGGACGGCTACCGAAGTGGCTACGGCGTCGGGATCCGCGTTGGCGGGTGGCGCGGCCGCGGCTGAACTGGCTCCGGGAACGCTGGTTACCATCTTTGGACAAAACCTGGCCGATACCACTACAACCGCCACTCCGAACGCACAAGGCAACTACCCCACCACCAACGTCAGTGGCGTCGAGGTGTACTTCGACGGAATCCGCGCGCCAGTTTTATCCGTCTCGCCCACGCAGATCAATACCCAACTTCCGTTCGAAGTGGAAGGGGCGAACGGCGTCAGCGCCTTTGTGCGAACCGTTCATAATGATGGGACCATCACCGCGACCAACGCCATCGCAGTTCCTGTGATATCCGGCTACGGGAATCCCGGAATCTTCGCCTTCCCCGGCACCGATCCCCGGGTTGCGGTCGCATATCATTACAGCGGTAACGCGATTGCACTGGTGGACATCGATGGATCCGCCACGGCGGGCGACGTGGACACCATCACTATTGGGAGCAATACCTACAACTACACCGTCCAGTCGACAGATACTTTACAATCCATTCGCGACGGGTTCATCGTTCTCATCAACGCGAATTCGAATGAGAGGGTAACGGCCTCGGCCGCGGGCGAGTTCGACCGCATCATCCTGACCGCGAAGGTGGGAGGTCCGGCCGGCAACGGCATCGTAATCGCCGGCAGCACCAGCACGGACGCGACCGAAACCATTTCTCCGCTGGACAGCGGGTCCACCTGCTGCGCGAACGTCGCCGGCGCAGTAGTCACGGCTGACAATCCAGTTGTTCCGGGCGAGGTGATCACCATCTATGCTACGGGCATCGGTCCGACAACCTTGGCGGATGGGTTGACCCCGGCTAGCGTCACCGGCCAGATTTATCCAGGTCCGGCGCTGAATGTGCCGGTAACCAACGTCGACAACGCACAGGTCGGTGGGACTACGGCCAACGTGATGAGCGCCGGACTTGCGGTGGGCATGCTACCGGGAGTTTATGAGGTGCAGTTGCAGATCGACAGCTCCCTGCCAACCAATCCCCTGACGCAGATGTACATTGCCCAAAACGTATTCACGAGTAATATCGTGACCATTCCGGTAGTAGCATCCATTGCGCCGTCATCCAGTTCCAGCGCCCGCCCGAGCGACCCCAAGAAAACCGGGCACGCCGTGGTGGCGATGCCCAGCCGCTGAGCGTCCCCAGGCGCGGCTATCAAGACCGCGCTTTGGCGTGATCCAGCATGACCCGGTATTTTCGCAGCAGTTCGTAAATCACCACGCCGCCCGCGGTAGCGACGTTCAGCGAATGTTTGCGGCCGAGCATGGGAATGCGCACGTAGGTGTCGCACAAGGCCAGCAGCGGTTCGGAGAGGCCATCCACTTCGTGACCGAATAAAACGCACACCGGGAAACGCGGCTTCCAATCGTACAGGTCCGTGGCGTGAACGCTGGTTTCCACCGCGGCGATCTCATGTCCCTGCTGGCGCAGGCGCAGAATCAAACTGGCGGGGTCCGGGTGATGCTCCCACGGAACGGTTTCCTCGGCGCCGAGCGCGGTTTTCGCGATCCCCGCGTGGGGAGGGCGCCCGGTGATCCCCGACAAATACAGCTTGTCGCAGCCGGCGGCATCGGCCGAGCGAAAAAATGCGCCCACGTTGTACAGGCTACGGACGTTGTGGAGCAGTATGGAAACCGGTATCGGACGCAGGCCTTCGTAAGGCGTAGCCGCTTGCGTCACGAGAAAGGGAACGCGATCGTTGGAACTCAAAGCGGATCAGTAGATCTCAAAACAGTACGCGTGATTGTCCCCGCTGGGCGAAAGCGCGTACTCGCCGTCCTCCAGCGCCTCGTCCGCTTCGACACGGTAAAGATGGCCGCCGAGAGGCCGGACGGCGAGATGCAACGCACGCGACCCGCCGCGGCGCCGGTTGCCTCCTAATGAGACTTCGCGATTGCCGCCTCGGACGTCCAACCGGTACAACTCGAAGGTCTCGGGCTGTATCTGGCGCGCGTCGATGATGAAGATGGGCTCGGCCAGAGGAGTGCGAGCGGAAGAAGATGTGCCGGAAATAATGTAGGTGTCGTTCTTCTTGCCCTGCCGCGCGTCGGCCACTTCGGTTTCCACCAGAGAGGACGCGTGCAACAGGTAGGGAATGTCGGGCTTGGGCGGCACCGGGCCGTCATATTTTTCGGCGGCGGCGAACAAGCAGCCCGCGATGGTGAAAGCGAGGGCGGTCTTAGAGCGCATAGTAAATCCATTTTCCCGCGTTTGCCCCGCCGCGTGTTGAGCTGCGTATCGATGTACTCCAGGCAGCGCGAACTTCATTGATGAACCGCTCCGGATCCGCCGCTTGATAGAGCACCGGCGTGCCATCGCCCCTGGGCGGCAGCAGCACAACCCGCTGGCGGTCGGCGCAGTATAAGCGAACCTCTTGGCCGTTCGCCACGCGGAACCAGCCGGAACGGTAGTGCTGAACCGCGAAGCCATTGGTGCGGGCCATGGGACGCCACTCCGTGTCTTGCCGAAGATCGAGGATGCGGATCAGATGGATGTCGACAGCGGATGCCCGCAAGGTCACGGGATAGAAACGGTCGTGGATGGTGAGCGTTTCCGCCGTCAAGGTATAGCCCGGAACCCCCGGTGAATAAGTAAAAACGAAAAGCCACAAGGCGACTGCAGCAAGCACCGCGACGCCGACAATCGCCTTCCCCGTTGAGACGGACTTCGGAATTTCGAGAGCCGGACCTGCGTCCGATTCCGGGATTGGCGCCACCGCCTGAACGGCACCCAGAAATGTGTCTGGATCGTCCGGACTGAACAGCACGGTCTTCGCGCCCATGATCACGATCACGCTGTTGCTCCGATTGGTGACGTACCACGTCGACTTTCCCAACTTAGCAGTGCTGAACAAACCGTAGTATCCGAACAGGCCGCCGCTACCCCAGAGCCGAATGCAGCCGCGCAAGTCATCCGGCTCCGCTCTTCTGGCTGCGCGGACGTTATCCAGCGCAATACGAACCGTTCCGGCGAAACGCGTTACTAAGATTGCCCGGCCCTCAATGGCGTAGCCGCGCGGCGCGTACGCGAGCGAGATGGCGAGAACCAAAAGTGACAGGCACGCGATGAGGATATTGGGAACCACGGCGACGATGACCAGCAAGACTAAACACACCACGCCGGAAATGATTTTGGCGGTCCGATCATAAGAGGCCGGAAAGCGCAATGCTCTACTCCCGGATCAGCAGGCTGGTCCGATCTTCCACGGCGCGGCAAATGCGATGCAAATCCGTCTCGTCGATCGGCTTGCTGAGCACGTAGCCTTCGCTATTGCGAAACGCGCGGCCGACATCGCTGTTGAAGGCGTCCGTGAGGAGGACGAAACCGCCGACGCGCAGCCGGACGCGCTCGCAAAACGTCACCCAGTTGAGGCTGGGCAGCCGGACGGCGCAGATGACCATGTCGAAGCGCAGCCGCTCGACGATGTCGAGGCCTTCTTCGGCGCTGGAGACCGGCACCACGCGGTCGCCCCGGTCACCGAGCATCTGCACTAATTGACGCTGCACCTTGGCATCCGGCTCCACCACCAGGACGGTGAGCTGGCGGATGGCTTCGGACAATTCCGAGGGGCCGGAGCCGGTCTGGCGGGCTTCAATCACGGGCAGTTCGATGTCAAAGCGAGCCTGCGCGGGCGACGTGCGGACCACGCGAAATTCGCCGCCATGGCTCTCGATGATGCCGCGGCAAACACCCAGCCCGAGCGCGCCCGATCCGGTATGATCGCCGTCGGTGGAGTCACCCCGGATGTCAGGCGAGCGCAAGGGATAGGCGATCTCCACCAGCACGCGCTTGGCCAGCAGGCTGCTTGAAACGGTAATCACTTTGTCGCGCGCATCGGCGGCGGATTTTTCGGCATCCACCAATAGATTGAGCAGCACCTGTTCCAGCTGTCCCGGGGAGCCGAGCACGATCGCGCGCTTTACGGCTAGCTGGGATTTGATTTCCACGCCCTTGGCTTTCCACTCGGGAGCGCGAAACTTCAGCAGCCCGGAAAGGATGGCATTCAGATCCAGCGGTTCGGCCTGCGCTTGTTCCATGCTGGCGAAGGAAACCAGCCGGGAAACGATCTCCGACGCACGGCTGGCCTCGGTGGTGATGGACTCGAGTTCGGTGTGATTGGAATCGCCGTTGCGCGAGAGCAGCGTGGTGGCGAGCTTCGCAATGGATTGCAACGGAGATCGAAGTTCGTTGGCCACGTCGGAAATTAATTGGCCGGCGGCGGCCAGCTTTTCACTGCGGAACAACTGTTCCCGCATGGAGTGCTGTTCTTGCAGCTTCAGCGCGGTGGCGATCTGGTTGGCCAGATGCTGCATGGCCGCCTGTTCGCCCTCGCCGAAATAATGGAAGCGGGTGGAGTGGTGAATCTCCAGCACACCCATCATTTCGGTTTGCGCGAACATCGGAACCAGCAACACCGAACGCGGCGCGAGCACAGAATCTTCCTTCTTGAAGTGCGAGCTGCGGCGAACGTCGGGAACAGCAATCAGCGAATGGCCGCGGAAGCAGGCCGCGATAGCGGAAGCCATGGATCCGGAGGGAGCTTCCGGATCGATCGATTCCACAGCGGTGTTGTTGGAGTGGACCCCATCCAACGTTTTTGTCGCGCGATTGTGGATGTAGAGGCCGACGCCGGTGGCATACGACAGCGCGGGCAGATTCAACATCAGACGGCGCAGAATCTCAGTGGAAGATGTGGCGCCGATCACCTGTTCGCCCAGCGAATTGAGCAGCCGCATCTGCTTTCGCAGGGCCGCCATACGACGTTCGCGGAACCACCAGATGGACGCCAGCGCGCAAGCCAGAATAAGCGCGGCCAGGAGCACCGGCGGCTGAATGGCCCAACCCCGCTCGATCACCGCCACCGACGCAGGGCTCGGAATCAAGATCTGAAAGTACCGGTCATAGGGCGGCAGGGTGCAATATTGGCTGGCGATGCCGGTTACACGGATACGGTCCCCCGCGCGAAAGCCGTTCAGCTTCGGACCGGCGTCCCGCCGCGTCCGGGGAAGGAACACATTCAGCTCATTGTTTCCCTGGCCGATCAAGAGCAGATCGCCGCCCCCATTTTGATTCTCACCGGTAATAACGCTTTCCAAAGTCACCAGCACGCCCATATAGCGAAAAGACGACAGGTCAAGCTGCGTTACGGCTTTGGGCGCCGGCGGAGCCTGGTGGCGCAAACGGCGCACCGCATGGGGCAAGAGAATCGGCAAACCCGCCCTTTTCGAAATGGTTCCCTGCGCTTCCACCCAATCCCCCGGAGTGAGGTCCGGCAACTGAGGGATTTCCGGCCGCAGAAGCAGCCCAAACAGGGCTTCGTCTTGAATAGCGACGTAGTAAGTATCGGTGATCCAAATCGGCTGGGCCGACACTTGGCCCGTGACCACCACGTCCTGACCATCGAACGTGGGAATGCGATCGCGGCCGGTGCGCGAGCCGGCCTGTTCCAGCGTGATTCTCTTGAGAAGCGGAGCCTTGCTTGAAATCGAAGTGGTCGAAAGCGGCGTTTTAGCAGGAGCCTGCGCCTTAGCTGGAACCGGAGCCTTGGCGGGAGGTTGAGCGTTAGTTGGGGCAGGAGCCTTTATTGGGACCGGAGTCTTTATTTGAACAGGCGCCTTAGTTTGAACTGACTCCTTGGTTTGCGAGGCGGGCTGGCCTAAAGGCGTCGGCTTGGTTTGACCCGCGGCGTCTACTTGAGCCAACAGTGGGCACAATGCCGACACGAGCAGCATGGGAAGACTCATGCGCCGCAGCGTAGTCATGTTATGCCCACCCCAAGCCTTGCACATTAAACAGATCGGCCACATGCCCTTAAAATCCAACGCTATCAAGATCTTTCGAGCGTCGTGCTGCACGGCCAGCCAGATGGGAGAGTACTAAACGGGATCATAGCACAGGTAGGCCCCGGAACTAGCATTTCCGTCCCGGTGTCTAATCACCATAATGTCCGCTGGCCGGGAAGCTTCGAAGGCCCTGGCACTTGCATGTGCCGTTGCGCCGTTCCTCTGCTCGTGCGTGGCCCCTCGGGCGCCCGGCGCTTTTCGGGTCTTGCCGGCCGAACCCAATTACGTGCTGCGCTCGCCGGAGGCCCAGGACACGCCCTTCCCGGAAGTGCTCAGCCGATACAGCGACGTCGGCGAAAGCCAAGGCTGGCTGCTGCATCCGAACACCGAGTTGCACATCGAAAACGCATACTATCGGGAGGGTGCGCCGAAGCACGGCATCGCCAATTTCGTAGGAACCGAAAAGGCGGTCTATCAAGTCCGCACCAACAGGCTGCGGCTGCTGTCGGT
>CAVRZH010000045.1:0-4653 GCA_963725455.1 Bryobacterales bacterium | reverse complement strand
GTGCCAAAGAAATCGACAAAGACGCCTTCCTCGGGAGACGTGTTCTGGTCGATTAGAACCCCGACTGCCTCATTTTGATGCAGGGCACGCAGGACAGCCCGAGCCGAGTCCCATTTGATGATGAGATGGTTGCCCGAGAGCTGGCGGCGATCTTCCACTAATTTGTCGATTCCGGGATTGTCGAGCGGGCGGATCATGATGTTCATCGGCTCCGTCATCAGGGCGTGGGCGAAGGCGCTGAGCTCCCAGTTGCCGAAATGCGCCGTTGCGAAGAGGATGCCCCGGCCGGCCTTCTTGGCTTCCAGATAATACTCCAGGCCGTCGTAACGTATCCACTTGCTAACGTTTTGGCGATTAATCTTCGGGAAACGCGCGAAGATCCAGATGAGACGCGCGATGGAGCCGAACACTTCGTTGACGATCACCCGGCGTTCGGCCACCGATTTCTGCGGGTAGGCCAGCTCCAGATTTCGCGTTGCGGTGCGCCGCAAGCGAGGTATCGTGAGATCGAGGAGGGTTGCGTAGAAGCGGGCTAGCGCCAGCGGCGCGTGGGCGAGCGTCCAGAGGAGAAACGCGGCCAGTTTACTCAACTCAGTCGATCCACCCGCCTCCAAGAACCAGGTCGCTCGCGTAGATCACGGCTGCCTGGCCGGGAGTGACGGCGCGCTGTGGCTCGTCAAAGTGGATTTCGACGCGCGTCGGATCGGAGGTGGGCGAAATCGTAGCGTTGGCAGCCAGGTGCTTGTTGCGGATCTTCACTTGCGCCCGCAGTGGCGCCTGAATGGGATCGATCGAGATCCAGTTCATGTCCTTGGCCGTCAGAGTGGCGCGCAGAAGATCCTCATTGCGCCCAACGATTACGCGCTGCGACGCAGGCTCGGTGGCGATGACATAAAGCGGTTCGCCTGCCGCGACGCGCAATCCCCGGCGTTGGCCGACGGTAAAGTGATGCACGCCCGCGTGCTCGCCCAGCACTCGGCCTTCGGTGTCGCGAATCTCGCCCTGCGTTTTTTCCGGCGCGATTCCGCGCTCGCGGAAATAGGCATCGATGAAGGCGGCGTAGTCGCCATTGGGGACGAAGCAGATCTCCTGGCTATCGGGCTTGGCTGCGACCGGCAATCCCAACTCGCGCGCCAGTTCGCGCACTTGCGGCTTGGTGTAGCCGCCCAGCGGGAAATCGGTGCGCGCTAACTGCTCCTGCTTCAGGCCGAAAAGAAAATAGGTTTGATCCTTGGAGTGATCCACGCCCCGGCTCATTTGATAGCGGCCGGTGGCATCGTCAAAGCCGATGCGCGCGTAGTGGCCGGTAGCGATGCGCGCGGCGCCCACGCCCGACGCCAGATCCAGGAACTGGTCGAACTTGATGAAGTTATTGCACAGGGTGCAGGGGATGGGCGTGCGGCCGGACAAATAATCGTCGATGAAAGGCTTTACCACTTGCTCTTCAAAGCCGGCTTCGAAATTGACCACATAGTAGGGAATTCCCAACTGCTGCGCCACGTGCCGCGCGTCATAAACGTCGTCGAGAGAGCAGCATCGGCCGGTGACGCCGCCTTCTGGCGCAAGTTCCGGCAATCGGCGCTGATTCCAGAGCTGCATGGTTAAGCCGACGATGCTGTGACCCTGGCGCTGCAGCAATCCCGCGACCACGGAGCTGTCTACTCCACCCGACATTGCTACCGCAATGGGTCCACCCGACATCGCTAGCGCGACAGGTTGTTCGTTAATGATTTGATCAGGCACTGGTGTAGGTCGGCGAAAGCTTGCGCAACTGCCCGACGGATGCGGCCACAGCTTCGATCAGCGCGTCCACCTGCTCTTCATTATTCGAATGCCCAAGCGAAAATCGCAAGCTGGCGCGGGCACGATCGGGTGCAAGCCCCATGGCAAGCAGGACGTGCGACGGTTCCACGGCGCCGCTCGAGCAGGCCGAGCCGCTGGATACGGCGAAGCCTTTCAGGTCGAGCGAAATCACCAGAGCCTCGCCTTGCAGGCCATCAAAATAAATATTGCTGGTGTTCGGGGTGCGCGCTATATCACCGCTATTGACCCCGCAGTCCGGAACATGCGCCAGGATTCCTGTTTCCAGACGATCGCGCAGCGTTTCCAGGCGGGCGGGCTCAATCGGCAGCGTGGCATGCGCGATGGCCGCGGCTTTGCCCATCGCCACGGCGCTCGGAACGTTTTCCGTGCCCGGCCGGCGCTCGCGCTCGTGCTTGCCGCCGAACTGAATAGACCGCAGCTCGAGTGCCATTCTTTACATACAGCGCGCCGATTCCTTTGGTCGCGTAAAACTTGTGCCCGCTAATGGAATAGAGATCCACGCCGAGCGCCTCCACATCCACCGGGATCTTGCCTGCCGCCTGGACGCCGTCGGAATGCATCAGCGCACCCGCTTGGTGCGCCAAGCTCGCAATCTCGGCGATCGGCTGCACCGCGCCGGTCTCATTATTCGCATGCATCACACTAACCAGCACGGTCTCAGGCCGCAATGCGCGGCGAATCTCCTCGGGATCCACTACGCCGTCCGATCCCGCACGAACGTAGGTCACAACGATCCCCGAGCGCTCCAGTTCCCGGCAGGGATTCAGCACCGCGGGGTGTTCGATGGCGCTGGTGATGACGTGCTTTTGCGCGGCCTGGCTGGCCAGGACGATGCCCAAAATCGCGAGATTGTCCGCCTCGGTTCCGCCGCTGGTGAATACCAGCTCCTTCGCGTCACAGCCGAGCAGAGCGGCTACTTCACGGCGCGCGGCTTCCAGGCGTTGTTTGGCCAGTTGACCATCCTGATGAATGCTGGAGGCGTTGCCGGACACTTCAAGTAGCGCTGCAACCAGTACTTCCAGTACTAATTGAGATACGGGCGTGGTCGCATTGTGATCAAAGTAGAAACGCTGCACTTCATTTATCAGTTTAACAGTGATAGCGGAGGCAGTTAGCCATTGGATATTGGCTGTTGGCTCTTTGTCCTTGCTAGCTAGCCAATAGCAAAAGGCCAATTGCCAATCGCTAATTGAAACCACCGCATATAATGACACGTAGGAAAGACCATGAACATAAATCCCGCGGTTCGCGCAGGCGTGCTGGCATTCACGGCGGCGCTGGCGGCCGTCGCGACGGCTTCGGCGCAGACCTACCACGCCACCATTGTCACCGAAGACGGTTCGCCGCTCCCCACCTCCCCGCAGATCATCCCGAGCATGTCTGACCGGCTGGTGCAGGAATGCGCGATTGTTAATATCTTCGGGAACGGCAGCGTGCAATATTTGGTGAACCTGCGCTCGCGGGTCTATGATCCCGCGACGGCCGACATGTGCGACGTTACCATCCGGCTGAAGGGCTATCGTCCCACTCAGGTCACATTGCGCAATGACGCAACCGTCGTGCTGAAGCGGATGGGGCTGCACGAGGGCTCCACGGTCTCTGCGACATCCCTTAAGGCGCCCGAGCCGGCTAAGAAGGCCTACGGGAAGGGCGTGAACGCAATGACGGACGAAAAATGGGCCGCGGCGCAAAAGAACTTCGAGAAGGCTGTGGAGATCGATCCGGATTACGCGCAGGCCTGGAGCGATCTGGGTGAGGTTCTCGCGAAACTATCTATGCCCACGGAGGCCCGCGCGGCGTGGGAAAAGGCAGTCGCGGCCGATCCGAAGTACATCAAGCCTTATATCCTTTTGACCATGCTCGATCTGCAGGAAAAGCGCCCGGAGGATGCGATCACCATCGGGGGCCGCGCCGTGGCCATGAACCCTCAGGAATTCCCGCAGCTCTATTTCTATTACGCCGTGGCGAATTTCAATCTGAAACATATGGATGTGGCCGAGACCAGTGCACGCCGCGCCACGGAGTTGGATGGCACACACGAGATTCCACGCGCGGAGCTTTTGCTGGGATCGGTGCTGGTAGCCAAAGGCGACCGCGCCGGGGCGCTGCAACATTTCAGAAAGTATCTCGAGATCTTGCCGAAGGCCCCGGACGCAGAGCAAGTGAAGCGAGCCATTGCGCAGCTGGAGGCGCCGGGAGACGCGAAGTAAGATCCTCTCATGAGGGCGCATCCGGGTATTCGCTATTTCCCCTGCACCTCATTCATGACGCCCGAAGCCTGAATGGTGGTGTGATAGCTTTCCGTCATCACCCATATGCCATCCTTATCGGGCGCAAATACACGGCTGGACCAATACGCCTTGCCGCCGTAGGTGGGCTGGCACATGATGGCAACCACCGCGGTGCCGAGGTCCCACATGCGGGCGAACAGCACCGGCGCCACTCCAACTTTGGGGGCGTTGGGATTCCGCTTGCTGATCCCGTTCCAGCGATCCATTTTGGTTGACACGCCGTAGGAACCGATCACCACTTGGTCGTCGGCGACATGCCGCCTCCAATGCTCCGGCGTGCCGTCCTCCTGCTCTTGCCAGCCTTTGATCGCCGCTTTCTCGTTGGCGGTCACGGGCACGAATGGCATCACCTGGCAAGGGTTGACGCAGGGGATCGCATAGGGCGACCGGCCATCCGGATTCTCCGCAGCCGGTCGCGTGGCAATCTCTGAATTGTGAAGGAGCTTCCAGCCGGTCGGCCGCTGCACCCAGAAATGCGCGGCATACTTGTTGCCTTGATTTTCCTGGATCCAGACCACCTTCCCATACTTATGCTCGA
>CAVRZH010000044.1:0-55427 GCA_963725455.1 Bryobacterales bacterium | reverse complement strand
CGGCTGGGCCCTGATTTTCGTAGAGAATCTTGTCGACCGAGCCAGCCGGGATCGAAATAAGCATGAAGATCTGGCCAAAGTGCGAACGCGTGGCCTTGAGCAGGTTCAGGCGGTCGTTCTTGGGCTTCGAAACGTTCTGCTCATGACGGAAGACGACCTTCTCGGCGTAGTCGTGGACGTGGCCGATGAAGCCACAGGTTCCCTGTTCGACATCGGTGCAACCGTAAGCAGTCCGGAAGAGGCGGCGCGGTTCAAGGGGCTGTTCGACTCCCAAAAAGCTCCCGCGGTGCGCGAGTATCTGGCCGAGCACGATCCCATTAGTTACTCAATGCTGCACACGTCTATCTCGCCCAATATTATTCAGGGCGGTTATCAGGTGAACGTGATTCCATCGGAGGCCGAAGCTACGCTCGACATTCGCGCGCTCCCGGACGAGAACATCAATGCGTTTTATGACATGATGCGCAAGGTGATCAACGATCCTACGGTGGAGGTGGTGCCCCAAACTCGCAATCAACGCCCGGGTGCGGCGCCGTCGCGGCTGGATACCGACGCTTATCGGGCCATCGAAGCGGCGTACCAGAAAATTTATGGAGTGATCACCATCCCGGTGATGAGCACCGGCGCCACCGACATGGCTTTTCTGCGAGCCAAAGGCGTTCAATGCTACGGCGTGGGGGCTATGGTGGACGAAGAGGACGCCCCCAAAGGCTACGGGCCGCACAGCGACCAGGAACGGATTCTGGAGCAGGCGTTGTACAAACACGTGCAGTTTTGGTGGCAGGCGGTGACGTCCATCGCGGGCGCCAAACGCTGACGGATGAGATAGACTGATGCGATGCGAAGCACACTGTTACTTGCATCGCTCGCGATGGTTTTACCGTTGAGCGCGCAGGATGCGGCCCAGCCCGTGGCGCCCAAACCGCCCGTGCCGCGCACTGCCGACGGGAAGCCCGACCTGTCCGGCGTGTGGCAAGGCGGGGGAGCGAGCGGCCTGGCTTTCGCCGTCGGATCAGAAAATGCGAAGGCGTCGCGACCGGGCGACGCGGCGGTGGCCAGCGCGCCGGCAGCCGTGGTGCGGCCCCGCATGACCCCTCCCTATCAGGATTGGATGCTGCCGAAGGTCAAGGAAATTCGCGACCGCAGAAACATCGACGATCCCAGCGCCCGCTGTCTGCTGGTGGGCGTGCCGCGCATTACCAACGAGCCCCTGCCCATCAAGATCATCCAGACCAAGGACGAGATCACGTTCCTTTATGAAACATTTCACGCTTTTCGCGTGATCCCAACCGATGGCCGCAAACATTCCGACGATATTGACCCATCGTTTATGGGTGATTCCGTGGCGCACTGGGAAGGCGACACGCTGGTGGTGGACGTGATCGGGTTCAACGACAAAACCTGGGTGGGCGTGGGCGGCGCTACGCTGCATACCGAAGCGCTGCACGTGATTGAGCGCTATAAGCGCGTGGACTACGACACCATCACTTACGACGTGACCATCGACGATCCCAAGGCGTTTACCAAGACCTGGAGCCCTCCACCAACATTTCTGTCGCTGCGGCCCGGGGAGCGCCTGCACGAATACGAGTGCATTGAGAACAATGAGGACATCGTGCGTTTCGAGCAGTTGTTGAAGAATGAGTCCTTGTTCCGGCGCCAGCCGTAGGGCTTATTTCACGTCGGACCGCAACGAACTGACGGCGCTGGGCCGCCCATGTTCGAACAGTGCCGCAAGCTGGTCCGGGCCGGAATCGGCCTTCAAATAGTGATCGAAGAACGCCACGCTGTAGCGGTCGATGATGTCGTGGAAGCGCGGGTTCAGGCCGGTCCACGCCAGATGCCCGGCGCCTCGAAACTCGACGTAATATTTGGGCGTTGACGAGCGATCATAGGCGCCGCCGGGGCGACTGACCACCGGGGAAACTCCAAAATCGAGCGTTCCTCCTTGATACATCACGGGTACCTTCAGACGGCCTAAATCGGTTTTGACCAGGAACGGTTCGCTGTACGGCGAAAGGGCTAAAACAGCCTTGACCCGCGGATCCTTCCATGCTGGCCAGGCGCCCGCGATGCCGAGCGCCGTATACCCGCCCAAGGAGTGCCCGGCGAGCCCCACCCGGCTGGCATCCACGCGAACGCCCTGAAATGATTTGGCGCTCAGAACGGCGTCGAGAACGGCTTCGATGTCCGCCAGGCGATCCTTATAGGTGGCGTCCGACCATTCCGCGGCCTTTTGAAAAGGCTCTTCGGGATGCCGGCCGGCCCAAGCCTGGCGCGCCTTGCCGCAGCCAGCGTCCGCGTGGTTGGGCGCCACTACCAGGTATCCGGCGTTGGCCAGGGACTCCATTAAGAAGACGGATTGCGTATTGCATCCGCCGAAGCCGTGCGAGAAGACCACCAGCGGAAAGCCGCCCGCCGGAGCCGGGCCCGCGGGCATCCAGACAGCCACGTCGCGGCCGGAAATGGTAGTGTGGACGGCGCGATCAGCAGCCAGTAAGGGCAACGCCGCGAGCAAACAAGTGCACGCGAACCTCTTCATACGTCTATAACAACACGGCAGAGCGGCTAAACTCTTCGGTACAATGCATGCGAGCTATGCCGATAAGATACCTATTTTCGATCGCTGTTTTGGCCGCCCTATCCATCGCCATGCCCGTGCTGGGCCAAGAACAGGTGAAGGCGCTCAGCGCGCTTGACTACATCGAAATCCAGCAGCTGAACTACAAGTACGCGTTTGCCTTGGACAACTGCTCCAATCACGGGGAGGACTACGCGAACCTGTATACCGACGACGGCGTTTTCATTGTCGGATTGAATGGCATGGAATACCGGGGCCACGCCAAGCTGGTAGAGGCGGCGGGCGGCCCAACTTGCGCGCGGGCCAAGCAGCCGCATCAAACCCACACCACGGAAAACCTGGTGATCGAAGCGTCGCCCGAAGGCGCCACCGGCAAATCGTACCTGGTTTATCCCGGCGATTCCGGCAAGCGCGGTAACGCGGATTTCGACGGCCACGTGGGAGGCTATCAGGATGTCTATGTGCGGACGCCCAAAGGCTGGCGCATCAAGTCCCGAGTGCATGTGTTTCCGCCACAGATTCCGGGCGAATATAAAGGTATCCCCAACACCAAACAGGAGGGCGGCAGCGGCAAGTAGAATCAGCCCGTCAGCGCCCGGCGGGTGCAACCCAGTAAAATGGGGTGATCGCGCATGAAGATCGCCCTGGCACAAACCAACAGCACGGTCGGCGATCTTTGCGGCAATGCCAAGCGGATCCTCGCTTTCGCGAAACGAGCCTCCGAATCCGGCGCAAATGTAGTTGTTTTCCCGGAGCTTTCGCTCACCGGCTACCCTCCACGGGACTTGCTCGAGAAGGAAAGCTTCCTGGACCGGACGGAGCAGCACCTGGAACGCCTGGCCATCGACAGCGCTCCCTTGAACGTGAGCATCGTTTGCGGAACGGTGACGCGCACCGGATCCTCCACCGGCCTTCCCATTTACAACAGCGCCGCCGTGCTGCAAGGCGGCAAGATCGCGTTCCGGCAGCATAAAATGCTGTTGCCGACCTATGACGTTTTCGATGAAGCGCGCTATTTTGAGCCGGCCGCGAAGCAATCGCCTTTGGCGCTCGGCGATGCGGTTTCCGCGCTCACCATCTGCGAAGACATCTGGAACGACAAGCAGTATTGGGAGCGCCGCCGCTATAGCCGAGATCCGGTGGAAGAGCTGGCATCGGCCGGCGCGCGGATTCTGATCAGCATCAATGCCTCGCCCTATCATATGGGCAAGCGCGCGCAGCGCACCGAAATCTTCGCGGCCACCGCGCGGCATTTTCGCGTTCCCATCGTTTATGTGAACCAGGTAGGCGGCGACGATCAACTGCTGTTCGATGGCACCAGCTTCGCAATGAATGCGGAAGGCGAATTGATAGCGAGCGCGGCATCGTTTGAAGAAGACCTGGTAATGGTGGACACCGGGACGTTAACGGGCGAACGCCACGACAATTACCCGGACGAATGCGACGCGGTTTATCAGGCTCTTGCCATGGGGACTCGCGATTACATTCGCAAATGCGGATTTGAGCGCGTGATCATCGGTCTGAGCGGGGGAATCGATTCGGCATTGACGGCGGCCATCGCGGTGGATGCAGTGGGCAAAGAAAACGTAATCGGCGTCGGGATGCCCGGTCCGTACTCGTCCGGCCACAGCGTAACGGATGCACGCGAACTGGCGCGCAACCTGGGCATCCGGTTCGAGCTGATCCCGATCAGGAACCAGTACGGCGCGTTTCTGAATGTGCTGGAGCCTTTGTTCGATGGATCGGCGATTCCCAGCGGGCCGGTGGGCGTGACGGAAGAGAACCTGCAGTCGCGCTTGCGCGGCGTCACGCTGATGGCGCTTTCGAACAAATGGGGCGCGCTGGTGCTCACCACCGGCAACAAGAGCGAGCTCGCGGTTGGCTATTGCACGCTCTACGGCGATATGTGCGGCGGACTGGCTGTCATCAGCGACGTGCCGAAAACGCTGGTCTATTCGCTGGCGCGCGTAGCCAACAAACTCCACGGGAACGCCATCCCGGAGAACACCTTCACCAAGCCTCCCTCGGCCGAGCTGCGGCCGGATCAGAAGGATACCGATTCGCTTCCACCTTACGAAGTGCTGGACCAGATCCTGCGCCTCTACATCGAGAACAACGACGCGCCACAGCAGATTGCCGCTGCGCTTCATCTGCCTGTAACGTTGGTGCGGGACATTGTGAACAAAGTGGACCGCAACGAATACAAGCGGCAACAGGCTGCCCCGGGCCTGAAAGTAACCACCAAGGCGTTCGGCATCGGCCGCCGCTTTCCAATCGCCCAGAGGTTTTCTGAATAGGAAAAGCCGCTTTCCGGTTAAGAACAGAGGTCTTGTCCCATGAAGCTCCACGTCTTTTTTGCCACGCTCATCCTAATCGCCGCCGCGCTCTTCTCCTCCTCGCAGCCGCCGCCGCGCGAACAGGTGGGGCCGCTCGCCGATGGCGGATTTCTGCTGAACAGCGGCTGGCGCGTAAAACCCGCCGGTACGCAAATCCCGCTGGACACGCTGCCGATGTCGTCCCTTCTTTCCAAAGACGGGCGTTTCCTGGTGGTGCTGAATGGCGGTTACAATCCGCCGTCGTTGAGCGTGCTGGATGCTCGGGATGGCCATGAGATCGGGCGCACTCCGGTGACCGATGCCTGGCTCGGGATGGCGTTTTCACCGAACGGGAAGACGCTGTGGGTAAGCGGCGGATCGCAGGCGGCGGTTTACGAATTCTCGTTCGACCAAAACGGAAAGCTGGCGCCCACGCGGACCTTTGAAATCGTGCGGGGCGCGGAGCGATCGGCCCGCGATTTTATCGGCGATGTAGCCATCGATCGGGAGGGGCATCTGCTATACGCGTGCGATCTATATCATGACGCCATTGTGGTGGTGAACACCCAATCGGGCACCGTGATCGATCGGTTCAAAACTGGGCGGCGGCCATATCGGATTCTCTTCAACCCGGACGGCAAATCGTTCTATGTGACCAGCTGGGCGGACGGCTCGCTGTACCATCACCAGACCAGTAATGGCGCGCTGATTCAGACTCTGCGGTTGGGCGCGCATCCCACCGATATGGCCTGGCGGGACCGCGCCACTCGCGCAGAAGAAGCCGACGAACCCGGAGAAGCGACACAACAGCCCAGCTTCAAGGCGCGCATCTTCGTTTCTGCCGCAAACACGAACAACGTTTATTCGGTCGGAGTATCCGATAGCGGCGATCTCCGCGTAGTGGAAACCATCAACGTCTCCACCACTCCCAATCATCCGCTCGGCATGACGCCCAGCGCGCTCGCGCTCAGTCCCGATCAAACGCGTCTGTATGTGGTCTGCTCGGACGCCAACGCCGCCGCGGTGGTGGATGTTACGTCGGCGCGCAGCCAGGTGCTGGGCTTTGTCCCCACCGGTTGGTATCCAACGGCCGCGGCTGCGCTGGCGGATGGCCGCCTGGTGGTGCTGAACGGCAAGGGATCGCGCAGCTACCCGAATCCGAAGGGGCCAAGCCCGGCCGCCCGGCAGAACAACCTGAGCATTCAGTACGTCGCGCACATCCAGACTGGTTCGGCGTCGTTCGTTCCTAAGCTGACCGACGAATCGCTCGACAACTATACCGCCGAGGTGAAATCCAATTCGCCGTACAGCGATGAAAAGCTGGACGAGGTTCCGGCCGGCATTCCGGCGGCCATCCAGCACGTGATCTATATCGTTAAGGAGAATCGAACCTACGATCAGGTGCTGGGCGACATCGGCAAGGGCGAGAGCGATCCGGCATTGTGCCTCTTCAAGGAAAACGTCGGCCCCAACCATCACAAGCTGGCGCGCGAGTTCGTGCTGTTTGACAATTTCTACGTCAATAGCGATGTGAGCGCGGACGGGCATAATTGGTCGACGTCGGCCATCGCGAACGACTATGTGGTGAAAATGTGGCCGAGCAATTACGCTCACCGCAATCCCAATTACGGCTTCGAGGGCGGCGAGCCTGCAGCCTATCCGCCGGCCGGATATCTTTGGACCAACGCCGCTTCGGCCGGAGTTTCAATGCGCAATTACGGCTACTGGGTGGAAAACAAGAAACAGCCCGGCGCGGATGGCGTTCAAATCGACAAGGTTCTGGATCCGGTGCTGTCCAAAGTCACCAACCTGAAGTACCGCAGCTTCGATCTGGATTATCCGGACGTGAAGCGCGCGCAAACCTTCCTGGACGATCTGGCGCAATTCGAAAGTACGAATCAAATGCCGGCGCTCATGATCATGCGCCTTCCCAATGACCATACTTCGGCTACGACGCCCGGCAAGATAGCGCCGCTCTCGGCTTTCGCCGACAACGACTACGCGCTAGGAATGATCGTGGAAGGCGTGTCGCGCAGCAAATTCTGGAGCAGCACGGCGATTTTCGTGCTGGAGGACGACGCCCAGAACGGGCCGGATCATGTGGATTCGCACCGCTCGCCCGCCTTCATCATTTCTCCCTACACGCGCCGGGGAACCATCGACAGCACCATGTATAACACCACGTCCATGCTGCGGACCATGGAGCTGATTCTGCATTTGCGCCCAATGACGCATTTCGACGCGGGCGCCCGCCCCATGTTCGCCAGCTTCACCGCGCAGCCGTCGCTGGCGCCTTATCAGGCCGAGAAGCCGCGCATATCGCTGGAGGATCGCAACCCGGCGAATTCGTCCACGGCCGCCCGTTCGGCGCGGCTCGACTTCAGTAAAGAAGATCTGAACGACGACGATGAGTTGAACGACATCTTATGGCGTGCACTGCGCGGCACCGATCCGCCGCCGCCCACCCGCAGCATGTTTGCTAACGCCAGCATGTTTGCTTACGGAAGATAATTTGCCGCGCGCCCATCTCTGCTTCGTTTGGCACATGCACCAGCCCCTATACAAGGACCTGGTGACCGGTGAATATCGTCTACCGTGGACGCGCTTTCACGCCTTGAAAGATTACTACGGAATGGTGAAAGTGCTGCAGGATTTCCCCAGCGTTCATCAAACGTTCAATCTGGTGCCTTCGATGGTGGTGCAGATTCAGGAGTATGCATCGGGCGCCGCGGCCGATCCGTTTCTGGATTGCGCTGTTAAGCCGGCCGAGGAGCTGAGCGAGGCTGAGCGCGAGTTTGTGCTGCGCTATTTCTTTCAGGCCAATGCCGATCATTTGATCTATCGCTATCCGCGTTATGGCGAGCTGTTGAACGTGTGGAAGGCGTGCGGGGAAAATCCTCAGTCTGCCCGTCAGCACTTCAGCGTCCAGGATCTGCGCGATCTGCAGGTGCTCTCGCAGGTGGCGTGGTTCGACGAGGAGTTTCAGGAGCACGATGAAGAAGTGAAAGCCCTAGTGGCCAAGGGCCGCGATTATTCGCTGGAGGATCAGGCTCTTATGGCGCGCAAAGAGCGCGAGATTCTGGCCGCCGTGATGCCCGTGTACCAGGAGTTCGCGGCGCGCGGGCAGATCGAGATTTCGACCACTCCGTTCTATCATCCAATTCTGCCGCTCATTTGCGACTCCAACGTTGCAAGCGTCTCGCATCCTGGCGTGACGCTGCCCAGCCGTTTTCAGTATCCGCAAGATGCACTGCATCAATTAAAGACCGCGCGCGAGTTCATCCAGCGGCAGTTGGGGATTTCGCCGGTGGGCTTGTGGCCTTCGGAAGGCTCGGTCTCCGATGAAGCCTTATCGCTGGCCGCTGAAGCGGGCTTCGAATGGGCCGCGAGCGACAATGGAGTGCTGGCGCGAACCATCCATCAGGACGGCGGCCCGGAAGTCACTTACCGGTCTTACTTATGGCGGCAAAACAATCGCGAGCTCCGCATGATTTTCCGCGATCATTTCTTGAGCGATCAGGTTGGATTTGTCTACTCCGGGATGCGAGCCGAGGATGCCGCCGGGCATTTTCTGGATCGCATTCGCGAGAACACGCTCCCGATGCTGGAGCGCGGCGCGGACGTGCTGGTACCCATCATTCTGGACGGCGAGAATGCCTGGGAATATTACGATCACAACGGCCGGCCGTTCCTGCGCGAGCTGTACCGGCGGATCGCGGAATCGTCCGATTTAGCGGCGCTGACTGTTAGTGAAGCGCTGAAGCTGGGCGCGCCGCGAACGCTGGATCACATTCATCCGGGATCTTGGATCGACGCGAACTTCGATATCTGGATCGGCTCCGAGGAAGACAACACCGCCTGGGAGTACTTGCTGCGGGCCCATCAGAAATTCGATGAGACCGCGACCGGCGTGTCTGAAGAGCAGCGCCGCTTAGCTTATGAAGAGCTGCTGATCGCCGAAGGCAGCGACTGGTGCTGGTGGTATGGGCCCGAGCATATTTCCGAGAACCGCATTGAGTTCGATGAATTGTACCGGCAGCATCTCGGGAACGTCTATCACGCGTTGGGCGTGGCGCCGCCCGAGGAATTGTCGCGCCCGATCCTCAAGTCCGGCGTTCCAAACGTGAACCACCGGCCCGCGCACGCCATCCATCCGGTGATCGACGGCGAGGTGACTTCGTATTTCGAATGGGCGGGCGCGGGACGCTACCAACCCGACCACCGGTCCGGCGCGATGCACAGCGACCAGCCGCGAATTCGCGATGTTTACTACGGCGCCGATGCCGACAATCTTTATCTGCGGCTGGATCTGGATGACCGGTTCCAGCTTCATTCGCTGGAAGTGCGGACCGAGGACAAAACCATCTCTCTGTTGGACAATCCTTCTATTGAGTCCGCGAAGAAACGGATACTGGAGATCCGGATACCCGGCTTCCCGGCGGGCGAACATTTCCGGCTCGGCGTGAATGGCGCGGCGCTGCCGCCCGATGCATGGCTGGAGGCTTGAGCTACTTGCGGCTGGAGTATTTGTTCAGCACTTCAAGCAATCTGGCCGCCGCGGGAGGCGCCGGCGTGTTGCCCATAACGATCTCTTTGTTGGTGAGAGGCGCATTATACAGTTCCCGGTTCCAGTCTTCGTCGGGCCTGAGGGTCGCGCCCTGCAGCGATATGCCGGCGAAGATTCCGCGCGAACGAGACCAGGTCAGAATTTCGGCATGGAGTTGCGCATCGGTTTCGGCCGAGGAAGTGCGCCCTACCGGACCCGCGGCGACGGATGCATCGGCGCCCAAGGTGAATTTGCTCTCAAGCAATTTCTTGGCGCCTGACTGGCTGTTTACCAGCATCACCACGTCGGTCTCTGAGCCGCCGATCTGGAATCCGACACTGCCGCCTTCCACGCGGATCGCCGCGGGCGCCGACCACCCCACGCCGCCGGGCTTACGGCACAGCATAAAGCCTTTGCCATACTTGGCCCCGACGATGAAAGCGCCCTTCTTAAGTCCGGGAACAAGAACGGCGCACTGCGCCTTCTCCAATAAGTCCTGCGGAATCCCCTTGTCGGGAGCCGACATGATTTCGGTAAGCATTTCGGCGGAATCGTCCAGCCGTTTTGCGGCATCACCCGCGGCATGTAACAGGCCGCTGCTTGCGAATAGAAGCGCTACGTGAGTTAATTTCATCGTGGTATCCCCAAGGTCGATTCTAACAGGCTTGCTCATCATTTCGATAACAATCATCGGTTCGATGACGATCATCATTTCAATGACGATCTTCGGTTCGATGACAATCGTGTGCGCCCTGGGGGCCACGGATCCCTTGGCAACCGGCGTGAGCCGGAAACTGGATCTCATCCAAAGCGGCAAGGCCCGGCCCGGCTCCGTGTTTCGATTCACCCCGGTGGAGCTGAACGCTTGGGTTCGAGTAAAAGCGCCGGCTATTATTCAAGATGGATTTCGCCAGCCGCGCCTGGTGCTGGGAAACGGTGAGGCGAGCGCATCGGCGCTCATCGATTTCCTAAAGGTGAGGAGCGCCAGTGGAGTGGAGACCAATTGGCTGGTGTCCAAACTGATTCAAGGCGAAAAACTGGTGAAGGTTCGGGCCAGCATTCAATCGTCACACGGACAAGCAACGGTCCATCTGCTGCAGGTGGAGATTGGCGGTTTGGATGTGACTGGCGCACCACTAGATTTTCTGGTGCAGAATTTCTTCCGTCCGTTTTATCCGGACGCCGAAATTGACCAGCCGTTCGATCTGGCGGACAATGTCGACCGGATCGAGGTTACGCCGGCTGCGGCTGTCGTGTATCTAAAGTTGGCGTATAAGCGGAAATAATCTTGGTCGCGGCTTCCTGGCCCATGCGAACGCAGTCGGGAATGCCGATTCCGTGGTAAGCGTTGCCGGCTAAGTACAGGCCCGGGATGGCTCGCGCCAGCTCCTCAATGCGCTGGACGCGCTTTTCGTGCCCGACGGTATATTGCGCCATCGAATTGGGCCAGCGCGCGATGTTGTGAAACACGGGCTCGGCTTCCAGGCCCATAATACTGTGCAGGTCGGAGCGCGCGGCATCCACAATGGCTTCATCACTTAGAGGCATCGCATCCCCACCGATGAAACATCGCAGCACCACCATGTTGGCGGGAACGCGATAGTCGAACTTATTGCCTACCCAGGTGCAGCCGAAAATAGTCCTGCGCTCTTTCTTGGGAACCAGGAATCCGTGCCCCTGGATAGGATGATCGAAAGTGTTTTTGCGGTAGCCGAGCGCGAGCGTGATGGAGGTTGTATAGGGAATGCCCGCCAGGAGAGCCCCGAGTTCGGATTGCACTGGGGCCAGCAACGCCGCTGCATCGTGAGCCGGTGTGGCGACAACAAGGTGCTCCGCTTCCAGCCAATCGCCTGCTATGCGCAGGCGGAAGCCGTCCGGCGTTTGTTCCACAACCTCGACATTGGCTTGAACTACATCGGCGCTGGGCCGCAGTGCTTCGATGAGCTGGCCGAGCCCGCCTTTCAACGTCTGTAGGAACGAGCCGCCGGGACTCTTCGGCCGAGGCGAGGCAAGAACACCGCGCGTCAGGCTGCCATATTTCTTCTCGATCTCGACAAACCGGGCGAGCACACTGTTCACGCTCATGTCGCGAGGATCGCCGCCATAGACGCCGGCGAGCAACGGCTCCGCCAGATAATCGATACATTCCTGGCCGTAGTGGTCCAGCAGAAATTCGTGGACGGAACGATCGGGCAGCGGCCCGTGCGGAGGCTGGCGGAAAATCTCCAGCCCCATGCGGATCTTGGCGCTCCAGCTCAACAGCCGCGTTTCGGCCAACGGCAGAATCTTGGTGGGGACCATCATCATCAGCCCCTCCGGCATGGGGACCAGCTTGCCCTTTTTGACGATGTAAGTGATGCGGGTATGGTCGTTGGATCCGATCACCTGATCCGCAAGCCCGAGCTCTCGAATGAGATTCATCGCCCAAGGCTTGGCCGCCATGAATCCATCGGGACCTTCTTCGAGCACGCAGCCCTGCTGCACCGAAGTCTGGATGACTCCGCCCACGCACGGCTTGCGTTCCAGCAATGTTGGACGGAGGCCGGCTTTCGAAAGATAGTAAGCGGCGGAGAGACCCGAGATGCCGCCGCCGATGATCAGTACTTTGTGCACGGCTTACATCTTGAACTCGCGCACGAAATCGACCACGGCGCGAACATTGTCGGGTGGCGTTTCAGGCAGAATCCCGTGGCCGAGATTGAAAATATGCCCGGGGCGCGAACCGGTACGCTTCAACAGCTCATGCACGCGCATCTTCAGCTCCGGCAGCGGCGCGAAAAGCACGGCTGGATCCAGATTGCCTTGGACGGCGGAGCGATAGCTGATATCCATCCAGGCCTGGTCGATATTGACGCGCCAGTCCACGCCCATCACGTCGCCGCCGGCCGCGTGCAACTCGCGGAAGAAGCCGGAAGCGCCAGTGCCGAAGTGGATCACTGGCACGCTGCCCGTTCGAATACGCTCGATCAACGCGCGCGAATAGGGCGCGACAAAACGCACGTAATCGTCGGGACTGAGAGCGCCCACCCAGCTATCGAACACTTGGATGGCGCGCGCGCCGGCGGTCACCTGGCTGAGCGCGAATGGACCCAGCACGTCCACCAGCTTGCCCATCAGACGGCGCCACAGGGTTTCGTCGCGATACATCATCGATTTAGTGCGGACGAAGTTCTTGGATGGCCCGCCTTCGATCATGTAACTGGCAAGCGTGAAGGGCGCGCCGACGAATCCGATGACGGGAACGCGGCCGGCCAGTTGCCGGACCACTTGCTGAATCGCCTCGCCGACATAGTTGAGATCGTCGGTGTTCGAAATGGAGAGCGAATCGACGTCATCGGTGGTGCGGACGGGGTTGTCAATGTGCGGGCCCTCGCCCGCGAGGAACTTGAGCTTCAGGCCCATGGGTTCCACCGGCAGCAGCAGATCAGCAAAAATGATGGCTGCATCGACATCCAGAAATTCCACGGGCTGCAGGGTGACTTGGGCGGCCAAGTCGGGACGTTTGCAGATCTCCAGGATCCCCGCCTTGGCACGGATGTCCCGGTATTGCTTCATGTAGCGGCCAGCTTGCCGCATAAACCAGACCGGCCGAACATCGGTGGGGCGGCGGCGGCAAGCATCCAGAAAACGACTATTCGTCGAGGTCATTCGCATCGATTTCCCGGCGTGAGTTCGAAGTTGAGCATGAGTGAGAGGTTAACGTCCTTTTGGTATCGCGCGTATACGGCCCAAATTATAGTAGCGCTTGGACCAAGCCCTACTGTCAATAGTTTGGCCCCAATTTTGTACCACGAAGCCCAGAGGCACTTTGGTTGTTATTTAGAATCAATCAGATAGCGACAAGCCAGGAACCTGAGCCCCCTATTCGCGCGGACGACCCTTTTTGATCCGCTTCAGCAGGTGTTCCATCCGGCCGCCTAATTCGGTGGCAACGTCGGCTTCAAAATGCAGCTCCGGGACGCGAAAAAGCTCCAGTCGGCGGGCAATCTCCCGGCGCAGGAACGTGGCGGCGTGCTCCAGGGCGGCGATGGCTTCGGGGGCGTCAGACCCTTCGTCCACCTTGATGCGCACCATGGCGTGCTTCTTGTCAGGAGACACCTCAATGCCGGTGACGGTGGCGGAAGAGACGCGCGGGTCGGAAAGCTCATAGCCGATCAATTCGGTGAGCTCCTCGCGGAGGGCTTCTGAAACGCGTTCCTTACGGTGCTGCATCGGTTACTCCATCCACTCGACGCTCGTCCCCACTAGAACCCCGCCCAGCAGATTCGCCGCTTCGCGCTCCACCAACTGCAGAACTTGTTCGGCATGGGCATGGTCGCCTGAGACGGTGACGGCCGACACCAGCGAGCGCTGCCAAAGCTCCTGATAGTCGATTTCCGCCACGGCCACATTGAACTTGCTGCGAAGCCGGTCCTTGAGGCTCTTGACAGT
The DNA here is from genome assembly GCA_963725455.1 of Bryobacterales bacterium. Lineage (GTDB taxonomy): Bacteria > Acidobacteriota > Terriglobia > Bryobacterales > Bryobacteraceae > Palsa-89. Next base: position 41,554 of record CAVRZH010000044.1, on the reverse strand, counting down.
GTGCCGCTTGTCCTTCAATGAGTGCGCGCCGTCGAGACGTAACTCCAGCGTTAATATACCGACTGCGGGCATGGAGCACCCAGGTGCAAAGCTTAGGCCATACTCTCCACGGCTACGCGTTCGGTGGCGAAGGCCTCAATAATATCGCCCGGTTTGACGTCCGAGAAATTCCGCAGCGTTATGCCGCACTCGAAACCGTTTTTGACTTCGCTGGCGTCGTTCTTAAAACGCTTCAGCGATTCGATCTTACCGGTGAACACCACCACGTTGTCGCGCAGCAGGCGCACTTCGCTGTCGCGCCGGAGCAGGCCGTCGATTACCAAGCAGCCCGCCACGTTGCCGACCTTGCTGATGCGGAACACTTCGCGCACCGATGCGCGGCCCTGGTACACCTCTTTGAACACCGGCTCCAGCATGCCGGTCATGGCGCGCTTCAGCTCGTCCGTAAGCTCGTAGATGATGGTGTGCAGGCGAATGTCGACCTTTTCCTGCTCGGCCAGCGCGCTGGCGTTTCTCTCCGGGCGAACGTTGAAGCCTACGATGATGGCGTTGGAGGTGGAAGCCAGCAGCACGTCACTTTCGTTGATGGCGCCCACCGCGCTGCGCAGCACACGGATGCGCACCTTGTCGTTGGAAAGCTTCTGCATCATATCGGACAGCACCTCGGCTGTTCCGCTGACGTCGGTCTTGAGGATGATGTTGAGCTCCTTGACCTCGCCTTCCTTCAACTGTTCGTGGAATTGTTCTAGCGTCATGCGGCCGCTCTTGGACATAGCCACGTCGCGCGCTTTGGCTTCGCGATAAATCACGATCTGCTTGGCCTTGGCGGTGTCCGTGACCACCTGGAACATGTCGCCCACTTCGGGCAGCGAATCGAGGCCGAGAACCTCGACGGGCATGGAAGGCTCGGCGTCGCGCACCGGCCCGCCGCGGTCATCAAACATCGCACGGACCTTGCCGAATACAGAGCCGCAGATAAAGTAATCGCCCACGTGCAGCGTTCCGTTGCGAACCAGCACCGTAGCCACCGGACCGCGTCCGCGATCGAGATTGGCCTCAAGCACGTTGCCGACGGCAGGACGATCGGGGTTGGCCTTCAGGTCCAACATGTCGGCCACCAGTAGGATCATTTCCAGCAGCAGATCGAGATTCGTTTTCGCCTTCGCGGAAACGGGAACCATGACGACATCGCCGCCCCAATCTTCAGCCAGCAGCCCACGATCGGCCAATTGCTGCTTGATGCGCTCCGGCTGGGCGTCGGGCTTATCCACTTTGTTGATGGCGACGATGATGGGCGCGCCCGCAGCTCGGGCGTGATCGATGGCTTCGATAGTTTGCGGCATCACGCCGTCGTCGGCGGCCACCACCAGGATGACGATGTCTGTGACCTTCGCGCCGCGAGCGCGCATGCGGGTGAACGCCTCATGGCCGGGCGTATCGATAAAAACGATCTTGCGGCCGTTCTTTTCGACATAGTACGCACCAATGTGTTGCGTGATACCGCCCGCCTCGCGGTCCGCTACGTGGGCCGAGCGAATAGCGTCCAGCAGCGAAGTTTTACCGTGATCCACATGGCCCATGATGGTGACCACGGGCGCGCGGCGCACTTTATCGGTTGTTACCTCAGCTTCCGTGATCTCTTGCGTGCTCTCTTCTTCGTAGCTGATCTTGTTGGTGGAAGCCCCAAACTCACGAGCCAGGTCCTCCGCCATCTTGACGTCGAGGTTCTGGTTGATGGTGGCGAAGATTTTCTTTTCCACCAGTTTCTTGATCACCAGATTGGCTTTGATGCCGAGTTTTTCAGAAAGCTCCTTGACGGTGACGCCTTCTGAAATGGTGATCTCCCGATCGATGGGCGGAGGCGCGGCCGATTGCTCGCCCCGGCGCGAAGGCATCCGCAGCCGGCCCTCTTCCTGCTCCACATCGCGATGGCGATCGCGTCCGGCGGGCTTGGCTTGATGACGCCGCTGCTGCTCCGTGGTTGGGATGGGCGTGGCGGGCTCGGCGCGCAGAGGCGACGTGGGATGCAACGTGCGCGGCCGGCGAAAAGCTCCTGGGCCCCCTGGGCCGCTGGGAGGACCGCCTCCCACGCCTGGTCCACGCATCACCGGCTGGCCGGGACGAATGGGACCGCGATAAATTGGCTGGCCAGGAACGGGCGTGGAGCTGCGCGTGGGCATTCCAGGCCTGGGGGCCTGCTGTTGCGGAGCCTGGCCGGGGAACGGACGAGCCTGCTGCTGTTGCAGGCGCGCCACCATGTCGGGACGCGGAGGCACCACCGGGCGCACGGCCGGCTGTCCGGCGAGATTCGGACGTGGCTGCGGACGCAAAGGTGTTCCAGGAGTGGGCGACGCCAATGGCGCTGCCGATTCGCTGGGAGCAGACGGAGCCAATGGGGCCGACGGATGCGACGGGGCCGATGGATGAGACGCCGTGCGAGCCACCGGGTGGGCCGGTAGTGTGACCGAAGCAGGCGGCATGGGCGCGGCAGGCGTCGGCGACGGCAACGGTTGTCGCGGCCCCGATAAAATTTGTCCCGGGCGCGGCGTGGGAACAGGGCGCGCGGGAACAGGGCCAGTGCGCAACGGGGGATGCAGCGGCGCAACGCCACCCGCCAGGAGGGGCGGCCTTAAGGGCGCTGGCTTGCTGCGAAGCGGTTCTTCGGTTGGTGTAACGGGGGCCTCCTGCGCGGGACCAGCCGTGGAGGCTGGCAAGGGCGCTTCAACTTCAGGGATCTGGGTTCTCGCGGCGTGCGCGGGATGCTCGGCGGGGTGCGCTTCATGCCGCGCGAAAGGTTCGTGCCGGACGGGCTGCTCCGGCTTCTCATGCTGGACGGCCGGTTCGTTGGGCTCGGGCTCGGCAACCGCGACGGACGTGTCGGCTTCGCGGCGCATAGCGGCGCCCGCTCCGCCCTGCACCCTCTGCCGGATTATTTCCGCCACCGGCTCATCGATGGAGCTGGAGTGGGTTTTCTTCTCGGTGACACCGAGCTCGGGCAACATGTCGATGATGGCGTGCGAGGGGACCTCTAGTTGCCTTGCGAGCTCATTGATTCGAATTTTACTCATAAATAACGGCAACACCGGATCGCGCTGCGCCTAACGGACCCCCTCCGAGTTCTCTATAGTATCAAATTCCTTTTTCTCACCCGGCACGTTTGTATCGGAAACGAGGCCGGTTTCCGATGTGTCGGTGCCGCTTGCCGCGGCAACTGATTCGGCTTCCAGCGTGGACTCTCCATTGACATCCAGGGTCTCGTTTACAACTTCCTCCGCGAATTCCCCGCTCGGAATTTCCGCGATCTCGGCGCCGCCCGCTTCAGCGCCCCCTGCTTCCGCACCCGGCTCAAATTGCGCGTAATAGGAGTTCACCGCCACCAGGATCTTCTCGACGATCGCGGGTCCGATGCTCGGGATTGCTTCCAACTCCTCAGGCGTCATGGAACCAAGTTTCTCCACCGTTGACACGCCCGCTTCCAGCAGCTTTTCGACGATATCCTCGGCCAAGCCATGATCGATCAGCACCGACACCGGTGCGCCGGCCGGAACCAGCGCGGCCATGGCGGTCTCCACTTCCTGGCGCTTCTCTTCTTCGCTCTTGATGTCGATCTTCCAGCCGAGCAACTTGGCGGCCAGCCGAACGTTCTGGCCCTTTTTGCCGATGGCGAGCGAAAGCTGCGTGTCGTCGACGATCACTTCCATATGCTTGTCGGCGGCGTCCACAATGGAAACCCGGCTGATCTTGGCGGGGCTCAGCGCGTGCGTCGCAAACACCACCGGATCTTCTGAGAATTCGATGATGTCGATCTTTTCGCCGCGCAGCTCACGAATGATGGACTGCACGCGCATGCCCTTCATCCCGACGCAAGCGCCCACACTGTCGACATCGCGATCCCGGCTCACCACCGCGATCTTAGTCCGCTCGCCGGCTTCGCGCGCGCAGCCTTTGATGACCACGGTGTTATCGTAGATTTCCGGCACTTCCTGTTCGAATAGGCGCATCACCAGTTCGGGCGCGGCGCGGGAAACGATCACGCCCGCATTCTTGCCGGCCTTCTCCACGCTGCGGATGACGCAACGGGCGCGATCCCCCACGCTGAAATTTTCGAGCTTGCTTTGTTCCTTCTTCGGCAAACGGGCTTCGGTCTTCCCAAGGTCCACCATCAGGTCCTGACCCTCAATGCGCTTCACCATGCAATTGACCAGTTCGCCGACGCGGCCTGAATATTCCGAAAAAATGGTTTCCCGTTCGGCTTCGCGAACTTTTTGCAGAATCACCTGCTTGGCGGTTTGAGCGGAAATGCGGCCCAGAGCTTCGGTCGGCTTGGGGAACCGGACTTCGGACTCTAATTGAGCGGCGGGATCCATGCGCTGCGCGTCGCCCAGCGAGATTTCCTTCACCGGATCCTGGACCGATTCCACCACTTTCTTCACGCCATAGATTTCGAGCGCTCCGGTGGCATCGTTAAACGCCGCCACCAGATCTTCGGTGGTGCGGAAGTGCTTGCGGGCAGCCACCAGCATGGCATCCTTCACCGCATCGATGACGATCTGCGGGTCAATGCCCTTCTCCTTGCTCAAAATCTCAATGGACTGATAGATACTAGCCACTGTTTCCTCTTCTTAAAACTGTCTGGGGGTGAATTACCAGTCAAACTTCAGGTTGGCTTTTTGGACCTGATCCAGCGGGAAGTGGATGACTCTTCCGGCAGCTGGCTCCAGCGCTGGGATTTCCAGAGCAACGACACCTTGCGAGATACCCGCCAGCCGGCCTTCCCAGCTGCGCTGGTTTTCCACCGGCTCCCGCAGCACGACTTTTGCTTTCTGACCCACGAATCTCTCGAAGTCCTTCGCCTTGGACAACTTACGCTCTAAGCCCGGCGAACTGACCTCCAGCGTGTAGCTGTCCCCAGGTATGACGTCCTCGATGTCCAAAATAGTTCCTACCTGGTGCGAAATAAATTCGCAATCGGCGTGTGAAACGCCCAGTGGACCGTCCTGCGGCGCCTCCCCAGACCCGGGCCTGGGCGAAGCGGCGAACCGGTCGATAAAAATGCGCAAGAGCCGACCCCGGCCGGCTCCGAGAAGCTGAACCTCGACAATCTCGAGGCCTTCGGGATCGGCCACCCGTTCGGCGATTTCGGCGATCTTTGCGACAATCTCTTCTTTGGCGACGACAGACATCGGATATCAAACTTCAGCCAAAAGCAATAAAAAAGTGGGCTTTCGCCCACTGGTCACTACCGACAATTCATTATACACGCATAGGATGTCAGTACGGTACTGTGGGATTCAAATCGTGGGATTCAGAATCGGCTCCGTTATGGTCCCAGCTAGGTAGGCAAGAGCTCGGCAGGCAAAAGCTCCGCCGTGAGCGTGGCGCCGCCCATTTCGGCCATGAGCGTGGACATCTTCACCGGAGTGCGCGTTTCTTTGGCGATCCAGACAGTGGATTTATCCGGACCGCCTTCAGCTGATGACAGCTCCACTTTGAACGAATCGAAGGTTCCCGCCGGCACCGTGACGCTTTCCGATCCGGCTACTTCGAGCTGCATCAGCTTCACCTTCTGCTTTTGCACGTCGAAATTACGAAAAGCAGTGGTGTAGCCGGCGGTCAGCGGAAGGCATCCCATCACGAAACTGGAGCCGGCTCCGTCGGCGAATACGGGGCCATCCAGATCCGCCGAGATCGGCTTATCTTCACCTTCCATTTCCATGCTGCCGGTGACCTTGCGATTGGCGAACTCCAGGTATATCGCCATTGGGTCTTGCTTGACGTGGCGTTTCTGAAGCGTCAGGCTGCCCTTATCCAGAGTAGTGGTGTCCTGCATCTCGCCCATGGGCGTGTCCATGGTTTCAAGCGCGGTCCAGACGCCGCTGACGTCTTCAATAACAGTGGAAAGCTTCAGCGCCATCTGCTGACCGCCCATCGAAATTTTGGCGGCGTATTGGTAGGTGCCGGGCTTGAGTTCCGTCTCAACTTCGGGAACGCCGACTGCCGATGCGTCCAGGGTTTTCGAGAGCACCACGGTCTTGGGATCGACGGTGATTTCTTCCAACCGCGCTTCTACTTCGGGCGTGCCCCCCTGCTGATAGCGGCCCTTCAGATGCGCCGCCAGGAACTTTTCAACCGCCATGAACATCGCGAGATTGTTCACCGGCCGGGCGAAGCCGTGGCCCTCATCGGGTGCGAGCAGGTATTCCACAGGGAATCCACGATCGCGCAGCGCGATCACGATCTGCTCGGCCTCCCGCCGGTTCACGCGCGGGTCGTTGGCGCCCTGCACCACCATCAGGGGTGTTTTAATCTTTTCGGCCGAGTAAAGCGGCGAGCGTTCCTCCAGCCACTGCTTTCCGGAGGGCGTTTCGGGATCGGCCATGCGCGCATACATAATCTTGCGCCCGGCTTCCCAATAGGGCGGGATAGAGGCCAGCAGCGTGTTCAGATTCGACGGGCCCACAATGTCCACCGCCGCGCGATACAGATCGGGCGTGAAGGCCACACCGGCCAGCGTGGCATATCCGCCGTAGGAGCCACCCAGAATGCCGATGCGCTTGGGATCGGCAATGCCTTCCGCGATCAAATATTTCGCGCCCCAAGTGACGTCGTCCTGCATCTTCGTCGCCCCATTCGGCGTTGCCCGCGTTCAGGAACTTTTTTCCAAAGCCGGTTGAGCCTCGAAAATTGAGCATGAAGACGGCATAGCCGCGGTTGGCAAAAAACTGCGCGATCCCGTTGTAGCCCCATTCATCGCGGGCCCAAGGACCGCCGTGCACCACGATCAGCGCAGGCAGCCCTGTGGCGTCCACTGCCTTGGGAAGCGTCAGGTAGGCGGGAATCTCCAGGCCGTCGGAGGATTTGTACCGGACCGCTTGCATGGGCGCCAGCCATTCGCGAGCCAGCTTTTCGCGGATTTTGTACTGGAACGAGAGATCGCGAGTTTTGCGATCGAACAGGTACGTCTCGCCGGGCTCGGTGTCCCCATGCGAGGCGATCAGCCATTGAGACTCGTCCCGCGTGCTGGAGGAAACCGAGACTTCCTTGCCGGGAAACTTTTCTTCCAACCATTTGAAGTCCGCTCCGAAAGCCGGGTCCTTGAAGTAGCGGCGATCGCGATCGTCTGAATATTCCGTCTCCACCAGTTCATCGGTGGCTTCTGAAAACCACGCGGATCCAAAATCGACGCGCTGCAGCGGATCGGACTCCACAGTCTCCAGCTGGCCCGTATCCGGATCCAGCAGCGCGAGGGTGGTGAGATCCAGGTTGCCTTTGTTGGTCTGAATGTAAGCGCGCCGGGCGTCTTTATGGAAGCGGACCACGTCGGACGTCTCGAACACGCTGCAGGTATAGATGGGCGTGAAGCCATCCGGGTCAACCCGCAGGATCTCCTGATCGCCCGAATCCTGAACGCGCTGCGCCAGCCGCAGATTCCCCGCAAGATCGAAGATCCACCCGGCAATGCGATCGGTATTGGCGCGTATCAGCGTGCGCTCGCCGGTGGAGATTTTAAGCTTGTAAAGATCGTGCCAGGCTTTATCGCGGTCGTTGAGCCCGATATAGAGCACGTCGGGATCCGTTTTTGGCGCGCTAAACAACATTACGCGCACGCCCTTGAGATGTGTAAGATCGCGCGATGGCGGGGCATCGCTATCGGGCGCATTCGCCGCGCTGGGATCTACGGCATACACGTTGAAGTTTTCATCCCCCGCGTTGTCCTTCACAAAGATCAGGTACCGGCTGTCGCGACTCCACAGATAGCCTCCCACGGGCCGCGCGGTTTCGGTTGTCATCAGCCGTGCCGAGCTGAAAGGCTCGCTAGTCTTCTTCACCCAGACGTTGCGCGTTTCCTTCCACGGTTTTTGAAATGCGATGAACTGGCCGTCGGGCGATAGCTGAGCGCCCGAAATTTCGGGATCGCCGAAGAGCAGTTCGCGATCAATGAGTGGTGGAAGCTCTGGCATCTTTAATGTCGGCGTATCCCCGTGCTCCCAAGTTAGCGGATTTCTGGGTATCTAGCGAGCGTTACCTGGGACTCTTCGATGGCCTGGCGCACCTCGCGGCTGGTGAGAGCGTCCAGTTCGCGGCGCCGGCTCTCCTTCAGGCGCGTGCGTGTGGCCTGCAATTCCTGGGTGCAGAAGCCGGGATGACACATAAATTCGGTAACGCCTTCCGGGAGTTGGCGGATCAGACGCGCCAGCTCCGGGGCATCATAGTGGCCCGTCATTTGGAATCCGGCGAAATAATCCGTGGTGCGGCACCCCGAGCGGGCCAGAACCCGATGAAAGCGGGCGCGCGCAAATCCAAGCGACTTGCTGACCACCCGGCGTTTCCACGGAATGCCGCCCGCATGGAGCGGCAGGTCGAACGGGCGGCGCACCCAGGGAATTTGGAACTCCGATGCGATGCGCGCCACCGCGTTTAACACGGGCGGCAGTAGATGTGTGTGCTTGTGCGTATCCAGATGAGTAGGCCGGATACCCGCGCTTTGCACCTTGCGCACCTGCGCGGCCAGCTCATCGTAAATATGGATGCGCCGCCGCGCGATCTGTTGAATCAATTGGGCGACGGTGGGTGGGAAGCCTTCGCTGCCTACTAGAACCAGGTGTACGCCCACATCCAGCGACCGGTTCTCGCGCGCCAGCGCGGCGGCATGATCGAATTCCGCGCCGGTTGCCATCAGCGTGGTGGCGGTGAGAATACCCTGCCGGTGCGCGTGAATGATCCCTTCGTTAACGTCGCGCGTGTAGCCGAAGTCGTCGGCATTCGGGATCAGGTATTTCAAGCCTGTCTCATAGCGGCTCCCTTACGGTCGCGGCTCGGTAATCCGCAGCCGCCATTCTGAGCCGCGCGCGTAAGCCAGCGGACTGAAGCGTTGTTGAGCATCCCAAATTTCTAAAAGATCGACAGTTTGATGCGCAGGAACTTCTTGGGATTGGCGCGGAAGTCCTGCATCAAAAGGTGCATCTCGCGCGTGGCGCCGTTCAGGTTGTCGTACAACTGTTGATTCACCAGCAATTGGCCGATGGTCCCCTGGCCTGAGTTCACCTTGTCGATTATCGAATCGATCTTGCTGATGGTGGCCTTCAACTGATTGCTCAGATCCTCACTGGTGAGAAGCTGTCCGGCCGTGCCTTTGCCCGCATTCAGGTTGTCGATCAGCAGCTGGATGCCCTTGACCGAACTCTGCAAGTCATTATAGAGCGCCGGGTCTTTGAGGAACTTGCCTGCCGTACCCTGTCCGGCCTGCAATTGTGCGAGCATGCTATCCACGCGCTTCAACGTGGCGGCGAAATTGTCGTAAAGATCGTGGTTGTTGAGCAAAATGCCCAGCGTGCCTTTGTCGCTGTTTAGGGTATCCGCAAGCCCTTTCACTTGAGCCAGGATCTGCAGCAGGTTGTTATAGAGCGTCTCATCCACCAGCAATTTGCCGATGCTGCCTTTCCCGGATTCCACTAAACCCACTATTTTGTCGACGCGCTGAACGGTATCCTGCAGCGAGTTCAACACACCGAATCCTTGCTGCACCAGATCTTGAATTTCACCGGTATTCACGCTAGGAAGTTCCTGATCGGGGCCGATGGTTGTGGTGCCTTTGCCGGACTTGATGTTGATGTACTTGGTCCCCAGCACGTTGGCGGCGCTGATGGAAGCCAAAGAATCGTTCGGGATATCGCGCAGTGTGTGTTCGGGCAACTGCATGTCGATGCGAACCAGGCGCATGGGATCTTTAGAACCCGAGAGCCGGATCGTTTTCACCTTGCCGATCGGAATCCCGTCTAGATTCACGGGAGCACCGTTGGTAAGCGCCGCGGCGTCGGCCATGTAGGTATAGATGACTACCTGGTGCTCAAATATATTGGTTTGGCCGGTGATCAGAAAAATGAGCACGGCCAGGATGGTCATGGCGAAGATCGCCAGAATTCCGACTTTGAGTCGCGCCCAGGTGGCCCTGTTCTGAATCGCCATAAATTATGAATGCTTTGGAACGAACTTCTGGACGTACTCGTCCCGAGACGCTTCTAGTTCGTGCTGGGTGCCTTCAAAGACCACCCGCCCATCTTTCATGACCATAAAGATAGTGCGCGTCGGATTGGAACCATTTCCTCCCCCCGCTCCGTTCGTGGATGCTGGCTCCAAGTGTCCGCTGCTTGGATTGTAGCGAAAGTTAGCCATCAGTTGCCCGTCCTGGTAACGCTGCGTGACGATGAGGTTGGCGGTATTCTTCGAATCGCGCTCCTTCGCAATTAGGGCCATGATGGTGTTCGCGGTGATGGGATCGAGGCCGGCCGTAGGCGAATCATACAGCACCAGCGGAGGTTCGCTCACTACCGCGCGAGCGATGCCGACGCGCCGCCGCATGCCCCCCGACAGCTCGCTCGGATACTGCTCCAGGGTCTGCTCCAGCTCCACAAACCGCAGGGCCTCGCGCACTTTCGGCTCCGCTTCCTGGAGTGTTTCCGGGTGATCGGTTCGATTCAGCAGCGGATAAGCGACGTTCTCCTCAACAGTGACTGAATCGAACAGGCCGCCCTCCTGAAAAAGCACTCCCACGCCGGCGCGAATATGAAACAGCTGCGCCTCTTTGAGACCGGTGATCTCCTGGTCAAACAGATAAATCTTTCCTGAGTCCGGACGAATCAGTCCAATCGCAGCCTTCAGCAGTGTAGTCTTGCCGCTGCCGGCCGCTCCCAGCACCACGCGTGTTTCGCCGGCGTGCAGGGTGAACGAGATAGAATCCAGCGCCACGATTTCATCGAAGTGCATGCTTACATTCTCGAAGCGAAGCAGGCATTCAGTTCCCGGTGGGCTGGGCGGATCGCTCATCGCTGTTCGAAGCTCAATGCAGGTTCACGAACACGCGCGTGATCATCGATGTGATCACGAACACCCAGACTGAGGCCGCGACCACGGCTTTGGTAGTGGCCAGGCCCACGCCTTGCGTGCCGCCGGTGGTCCTGAGACCGTAGAAGCAACCCACCAGGGAAATGATGAAGGCAAAAACGAAGGGCTTCAACAGCCCTTGCACCACGTCGTTATACTCCAGCGCCTGGTAAGCGCTGGTCCAGTACTGCGTTGAAGTAAGGCCGATCGAGAAGTAAGCGATAACGTAGCCGCCGATCAAGCCAACGAAGTCGGCAATGATGGTGAGCATGGGCAGCATCACGCAGGTAGCGATCATGCGGGGCGTCACCAGCTTTTGAATCGGATCGGTGCCCAGGGCGCGCATGGCGTCGATCTGCTCGGTAACCTTCATCGATCCCAGTTCGCTTGCGATGCCCGAAGCATTGCGCCCCGCCACCAGCAGCGCCGTAAGCACCGGACCTAATTCGCGCACCAGCGTGATGGCCACTATCTGGCCCACCTGGTCCGTGGCGCCATATTGGCCGAGCGCCCGCGACATCTGCATAGTGATGACGAAGCCGCTGAAGAACCCTGTCAGAATGACGATGGGCAGGCTACCCACGCCAATGACGTCCATCTGCAGAGCGATGTCATCAACGTAATGCGGGCCGCGAAAAAGGTTGAGGAGCGCGCGCCCGGAGAGAACATAGAAATCCTGGATGGCAGCTACTGGCGGCTTCAGGAAATCGAGCAAACAGGCCCCCGCATTCCCCGATGCTAACACGCCGGAGATAACCGGCTCCCTGACGGTGGCGGCTCCGCACGAAATTGCAAACGCTAGGCCGGAATTCCGAGACGCGCGCGTCAGCAAGCGGTTGCTAGAGCCGCACCACCTTGGGCGACGGATAGTTCTTCAAGGCGTTGCGCGTGTCGACGATCAGCCGGGCGCGATCCACAATCGCCGCATAGTCCACGCCGGCATGATCGGTCACCACCACCACGCAGTCGGCTTCTTCGGCCATTTCGAGCGGATCTTGCGCGGTCAGCTCATGACCGTCCAGGCGGAGCGTCGAAACAAACGGGTCGCTGTATGTGATCCGCGATCCCCGGCGCTCCAGAAGCAGGATGATGTCCAACGCCGGCGATTCACGCACATCGTCGATATTGCGTTTATATGCCACCCCCAGAATGTGCACGTGGGAGCCCTTGAGAGGCTTGGAATGCTCGTTGAGCGCGTCCTGAATCTTATCCACCACAAAGTGCGGCATCTGCCCGTTGATATAACCGGCCAGCTCGATAAAGCGCGCCTCGATACCGGCCTGTTTGGTCTTCCAGGAAAGATAAAACGGATCGATGGGAATGCAGTGGCCGCCCAGGCCGGGTCCGGGGTAGAACGGCATGAATCCGAAAGGCTTAGTGGCTGCGGCGTCGATCACTTCCCAAACGTTGATACCCATGCGATCGCACATCAGGGCCATTTCGTTGACCAGCCCGATGTTGATCATGCGGAAGGTGTTTTCGAGCAGCTTCACCATCTCTGCAACACGGGTGGAGCTGACCGGTACCACCTTTTCAAGAGCTTGCGCGTAGAACATCGCCCCCAGCGCGGTGCAGGCAGGCGTAATGCCTCCCACCACTTTCGGGATGTTGGCGGTCTGGTATTGGGGGTTGCCCGGGTCCACGCGTTCCGGAGAAAAACACAGAAAAAAGTCTTCCCCCACCTTCCAGCCGGACGCCTCCAGCATGGGCAGAACCAGCTCGTCCGTGGTGCCCGGATAGGTTGTGGACTCAAGGATCACCAGCTTGCCTGGGCCTAGATACTTGGCGGTTTCCTGGCACGCCGAAACAATGTAGCTCATGTCCGGATCTTTGGTCTTGCGGAGCGGGGTGGGCACGGCGATGTTGATGGTGTCCAGCTCGCAAATAACCGAAAAGTCCGAAGTGGCGCGAAATTTTCCGCCGGATACCCACTTCTTTAGCGTATCTGTAGGAACATCCTGGACGTACGAATCGCCGCGATTCAATTGCGAGACCTTGGATGGCTGGATGTCTATTCCAGTGACTGAAAATCCCGCCTTGGCGAATTCCATCGCCAGCGGGAGACCGACGTAACCGAGACCGATAACGCCGACGCGCGCGGTCCGGTTCTTGATTTTCTCTTCCAGCGCCGCGGCGCTGGTGGTTGTGGATTGCATGGGAATGCTCTCCTTACTGTAACCCCGGGCGATCCGGTTTCCGCGTGGGAAGGACTTGGTGGACACTTTGAGAGACCCTCAAAAGCCAGCTCAGATTGGCGTTATTGGCCTGGGTTATGTCGGCTGCGTGACGGCCGCTTGCCTGGCGAGCCTGGGACACCGGGTCTTAGGCGTGGACCGGGATGAATACAAAATAAAAGAAATAGTAAATGGCCGGGCGCCTTTTTTCGAACCTGGATTGGAAGATCTGGTCCGAGACAACATCCAGGCCGGCCGGCTGTCGGTCTCCACTTCCGCCGCAGCCATTGCCGGCGCGGACATCGTGCTGGTTTGCGTAGGCACGCCGTCGGAAAAAAGCGGCAATTTGGGACTGCACCAATTACGCCGCGCTGTAGCCGAGATTGCCGAACATGTTCCACGGTCGGCCAAACGCCTGGTGGTTGCCATTCGGAGTACGGTTTTTCCCGGAACCTGCGAGGAGCTGGTGCTGCCTGCCTTTGCCGATCACCCGGCTGCGAGGGTTGTGTCGCATCCCGAGTTTCTGCGCGAAGGTTCGGCGGTTCGGGATTTCTTTGAGCCATCGCTGCTGGTGGTTGGCGGCGACGATAAGGCGGCAGTGCGGGACGTCGCTGATTTGTATAGACCACTGGGCAGAAAGGCGGCGCTGGTCTCGTTACGTACCGCGGAAATGATCAAATACGCCTGCAATGCCTTCCACGCGGTGAAGATCACCTTCGCCAACGAAATCGGGGCGCTCGCTGAACAGGTGGGCGTGGATGGCGCCGCGGTGATGGCCACCCTGTGCGAGGACGTCAAGCTGAATACTTCAGCCGCGTATCTGAAGCCGGGCTTCGCGTTTGGAGGATCCTGCCTGCCCAAGGATTTGCGCGCGTTGGTCTACCGCGCGGCGCATCTGGACCTGAAATTGCCCTTGTTGGAATCAGCCATGCCGAGCAACGACCAGCATCTCCGGCGCGCCATTGATTCCGTGCTAGCTTTGCCCGCGCAACGCATCGGCGTGATTGGGCTGGCCTTCAAGGAGAACACCGACGACTTGCGCGAGAGCCCTGTGATTACTCTGCTGGAACAACTGATAGGAAAGGGGCGCGCGGCGCGGGTGTTCGATCCCCGCATTCGCTTGGATGCGATATACGGATCGAATCGCAATTTCATTTTGGACACCATTCCACATATCGGCCGGCTGCTGACCGGCAACTTGCAACAGCTTCTGGGCTGGGCAGATCATCTTGTGCTGGCTCAAAAGCAGAGCCCCGAAACCACGGAAACAATCCGCGCTAGCGGCCTTCCCGTGCTCGCCTTGATGGACGGCCGTTTGGAGCCGGCGCTCCGGGGCCACGCCGCCGCATTCAGCGCCGTGATTTAGAAGCGATGCTTCGGCTGTTTCGGGTGCACGTTTCCACCAGGGTCGCCGCACTTCTGGCTTCCGAATTCGTGCTCATTTACGCCTGCTACCTGGGCTCGACGTTCGCGTGGCTCCGCGCCGACGCGGAAGTGTTCCTGGCCGACGACCTGGGCTGGCTGCGAATACTGATCGTGGTGCTCTGTTTGGTGATCAGCATCTACTTCCACGATCTGTACAGCAATCTCGCCGGGCGTCCCAGAGAGCTTATCCAACAAGTGGGTGTGGTAGCGGGAACCGCGTTCCTGACAGAGGCCATGCTCGGCTACTTCAAGCTGCAGCGACTGGTGGTTCCGCGAGGCCCCATGATCGCCGGCAGTGCGCTCACCATAGGCGCATTAATGGCCTGGCGGCTCTTCTTTACGCACGTACTGCTGAAGAAGATTCGTTCCGAGCGCGTGGTTTTCCTGGGCGATTCTCCGGTCATGCATGAAATCGCGAGCCATCTGGAAGCCCATCCCGAGAAGGGGCTGATGCCTTTGGGGTTTCTTGACGATTCGAGCTCGCTGAACGGAAAGAGGCTGGGATCGATTTCGGATTTATGTGAAGTGGTGGATCGGCTCCGCCCCAAGCGCATCGTGGTGGGTTTGCGCGAGCGCCGTTCCAATCTACCGGTCACGCAACTCATGGAGCTGCGTCTCTCGGGCATCCGGATCGAGGATGTGCTGAGCGCCTATGAGATGGCGTTCGAACGGATTTCAACTCACGAGCTTCGCCCGTCCCAGCTGATCTTCAGCGCGAACGAGCTGGGGCCGAGCCGGACCAGCGTGCGGCTACAGATGGCTTATTCCATGGCCATCGCCGCAATTGCCGTGGTGGTTGCGGCGCCCGTGATGCTGCTAGTAGCAGGCCTAGTGAAGGCGACGTCGCCCGGGCCGGCCCTTCTGCGGCAGCGGCGCGTAGGAAAGAATAACCGCGTATTCACGCTGTACAAGTTCCGGTCAATGGTGCGCGATGCGGAGGCGCAGAGCGGCCCCGTTTGGGCCACCCGCAATGACCCGCGTGTGACGCCGGTGGGACGCTGGCTCCGCAAACTCCGGCTGGATGAGCTGCCCCAACTGTTTAATGTCCTGAAGGGCGATATGTCCGTCGTTGGCCCGCGCCCGGAGCGGCCCGAGATCGTCGCGGATCTTGAAAAGAAAATCCCCTTTTACCGCCAGCGGCATTGCATCAAGCCCGGCATCACGGGCTGGGCCCAGATTAAACACAAATATGGCGATACCCTCGAGGACACCATCCTGAAGCTGGAATACGATTTGTACTACATCAAGAACCTGGCGCCGGCCCTGGACGCCGTGATTATGTTTCACACTGCGAAAGTGATGCTGTTATCCCGCGGCGCGCAGTGAAGGCTAATCATCCAAAACCGGAAGTAACTCCGGAACGCCGGCGTCGGTGTTGCTATCCAGGTCCAGGTAGCGCGGGTCCAGCAAGCGGCTGGGTTCCAAATTGCCCATGGCCGAGAGCAGCGTCTCTTTCAAGTGCGGATAATCCTTCTCGATCTCGCTGAACAGGCCGCGAATGGATCGACGCACCGTGCCGGTCCTCAGCGAACAGCCGCACGGCGTAATGGGGGCGCCCAGGGATTCGGCATAACGGCTGGTGATGTCTTCCGTCACAAACACCAGCGGCCGGATTAACCGGAAATCCTTCTCGCGAGAGTAAGTGATAGGCGGCAGGGAGCTGACGCGGCCGGTAAACATGGCGTTGCGCAGGAACGATTCGCAAAAGTCGTCGGCGGTGTGGCCGAACGCGATTACGTTGGCGCCCAGGCCGCGCGCGATCTGATAGACGGCGCGGCGGCGGAAACGGCTGCAAAGGTCGCAACCATGATCGGGCTGTTCTTCGAGCAAGCGGAGGGACGGGTTGTCGGTGTGATAGGTCCAGTCCACGCCACGGGCTTTCAGGTATTCGCCCAGCGGCTGGATAGGGCGCAGGAACTTGCCTTGCTCCACGGTGAACGCACAAACCGAAAACTGGATGGGCGCCCGCTTGGCGAGCAGCAACATGGCTTCCAGCAGCGTAAGCGAGTCCTTGCCGCCCGATAGCGCCACCGCCACGCGATCGCCATCGCGAATCATTTTGAAGCGGCCCACCGCCTCGCCCACTTTGCGCAGCAAAACTTTTTCGAGGTCCATGGAATGAGACACCGGCTCGCGCGCGGCTCTATTGGTTCTCCGCCACGTATTTCCAGCGGCCGGTTTCAAACTCGAGGTTGAAATTCTCGCCCAGATAGACGCGGCGTACTTCGGCGTCGCGGCCCAGGGCGTCGGGCGTGCCCGCGCGAAAGATTTTGCCGTTGTTGATAATGTAGGCGCGATCCGTCACCGCCAGTGTCTCGCGAACATTATGATCGGTGACCAAAATCCCGATCCCGGAGTTTTTCAGATCGAAGATGATGCGCTGCAGCTCCAATACCTGGATGGGATCAATGCCGGAGAAGGGTTCATCCAGCAGCAGAAAGCTAGGCTCGATCACCAGCGAGCGCGCAATCTCCACGCGCCGGCGCTCGCCTCCCGAAAGCGCGTAGCCTTTATTGTGCCGGACGGTCTCCAGGCCCAGCTGCTCGATCAGCCGGTTCATTCGTTCGCGCCGCTCGCGCCCGCTCATGCGCAGCGTCTGCAGGATAGCCATCAGGTTATCTTCCACGCTCAACTTGCGAAAAACCGAGGCTTCTTGCGGAAGATAGCTGATGCCGCGCCGGGCGCGCTGATACATCGGCATGCGGGTGATCTCTTCTTCCGATCCATCGGCGTTGCTCACCTGCACGCTGCCCGAATCCGGACTGATCAGACCCACAATCATGTAGAACGACGTGGTTTTCCCCGCGCCGTTCGGGCCCAGCAGGCCCACCACCTCGCCCTGCTTCACCCACACTGACACGTTATCCACGACCTTTCGGCCGCCATAGCTTTTCGAGATCTCGGTGGTCTGCAGGGTTCGCATGGAGTGCTTATTTCGCGGCGGGTGTCTTGCGGTGCATCACGCTCTTCACCGGCTGTTGCGCTATGCCGTTCACCAGCAGCTTGTCGTCATTGGAATACCAAGTCAATTTGTCGCCTCGGGTAGTTCCGCGCATGCTATCGAGAAAACGCGGCTGCCCTCCTTCTAGAATAACTTTGTCTTCGTCCACATAGTATTCCGCATGATCGGACCAGGCATCGCGAGTGCGGTCAAAAGCTGTTTCATGGACCTCCACGTGGCCGTCCGCGGTGGCATGGTCGAGCGATGAATCGCTGCTGTTGTTGCGCAGGAACGCGTGAATATCCTGGCCCTTCACTACCATGTTAGGCCGCTCCAAAGTGGCGCCGCCGCTGTAGTGCGCCAGACGTGTGTCATCGTTATAATCCAGATCCAGAGCCTTCACGATAGTAAACACGCGCAGAGACGCCTTTGTTGCAGCTTTTGGCGCTGGGTCCGTCTTGGCCGTGGTTTTGGGTGCGGGTTTTGGTGGAGCATCTGCATGCGGCTTCCCGTCCGCCGGCGTGCTATCGTCCTTTACCTTGTCGAGCAACTGGCTCAGGACATGGCCGTGCGCTTTCAGCAGGTCGTTATCACGGTCGATCTCAACGCTGTCTGCTTCCAGGCGGTCAGCCCCCTGCCACAGCACGGCATCGCCTTCATACCGTATATCCAGATTGTTGTCCTTCGAGATCATCTTCTTGGCGCGCGCGTGCAGCGGCTCGGTTTGGTCTAGCATTCCGCCGCCGCTGGAATCTTCTTTTTGTTTGTCCGGAAGGCGTGTCGAGGTAACGTGCCCTTCCGCCGTAAAGTCGCCCGTCATCTGATTCATCACGATCTTATCGGCATCGGCTGAACCGGTGGAGTCCCACATGCGCGCGCCGCCGATCAAGTTGATGATGTTGTTGGGCTGATCGAGCAAAGCACGGTCGGCCTTGGCGTGCCGCTCGCCTTCCTCGTAACGGAAATCGCCCGATTGATCGAGATGATCCAGATTCGACGAATTCGGCACAAACGTAGCAACCATGTTCTTGCTCCAGGTCAGCGCCGGCGCCGGAGCTTCCTTGGCATCCTTCAGCTTGGGCTTTTCGGTGCGCGTGGTGGCCGCGATGGAGCGGAAGCTCTGAATGGTGTTCTTGGGCCCATAGGTCATCCAGATGTGATCGCCATTCATCCAGCGATGCGGCAGCCCCGGGCGATTGGGAAGAAACTCGATGGCGCCCGGACCGTCCGTCTCTACCGCCTCAATCTCCCTGCCGCCCTCGCGCATCTTGGTATGGATGGTGTCGCTCTTGAGGATGCGGGTATCTGCGGGATCGACACCGGGCTTGATCACCGGTTTGGATTCCATAACGCTGTGGCCCTGCGCCACGGCGGTTTGCAAAAGGCTATCCGAATCCGTGGTTTCAAAATTCATCACTACCCGGTCGGACGTAATTGTGGTCGCCGATGTTTCGCCATGGGAGACTACGCGCGCCTGATCCACACCGGTCATCTTTTGGATCTGGTTATAGTCGTTGAACTCCACCGTGAGCTGATTAGCGGAGTATTCCAGGTTGCGGCCAGGACGCATATCGGTGCCCTTGGCCTGGGTGGTCTCCACCAGCTTCAGATTGCCTTTCTGCAGCGTCACTGTAGCGGGACCGGCGTTCAACATTAACGTATCGCGGGTCAGCTTGGACCAGGGCGTCAGGTAGACCTTCCCGTCGCGTTCCTTGTAGTTGAGCTGCGCCGTCTCAATCTTCATAGGGATGGTTGACGGATCGGTTCCACGCCACGTCATGGAGACATCGTTGTGCAGATTCAGCTCGCGCGTGTTCGGATCATAATCGGCGCCCATGGCTTGACCATCCCCGCGGTCGAATTTGAAAGTCACCAGACGGTCGGTAGTCGATTTCCCGGTCTTGCTCTCCACGCTAACGCCGGTAGATTTTATTGACATCAGCCGCCCGTTGGGCTGCTCGTCGTCCGGCACGTTCAACGTGATCTCCACCTCGCCCTCGGAATACAGGATCCCCTTGCCGACGTCGAACTCGGCTTTGGCGCATTGGACGTGATCGTATTTGTTGCCTTCTTTGTTGAAGATGTCGAGTGTTACGCCGGTCAGTTCGTCCTTACCGTCCAATTCCTGAAAGTCGTCTGAAGAAATGGTCACCACGGTCTTCTGGCTGGAGGTGTGGCTATAAGTCCATTTGTGAAAGGTGGCCGAGGTTCCGGGGGCCAGCTTCCGCGGCTTGGCGGGCGCGTTGGTCGCCTGCTGCTTGAGACGAACGTAATACGTCCTTCCAACGCCATAAATGATCGCCACAAAGGCCAGGAGGATCAGTGGCGCTGCACGTCGCATGCATTTAATCCCCCTGGATCTTTATCCAGACGGAGATGTATCCAGCATATCGACAAGCCTGGAGCCCTGTCCATTGAGTTTGCGTTACAAATTTATTACCTTTTGGTTCATTAACTTACAAAGAATTATTGTCACTCCTCGGCCGAGTCTGCTAATATGGCCGAGGAGCGGGAAGGTAAATCGCTGCCCGCCCCAAAGTTTCAATCCCCATGTTAGAGGAGGTCAATACTTATGAACATTCGTCCGCTCTATGACCGGATCGTTGTGAAACGCCTGGAAGACCAAACTGAAAACAAGATTGGTGGTCTGTTTATTCCGGATTCCGCCAAAGAAAAGCCGCAGGAAGGTGAAGTTGTAGCCGTTGGGAAAGGCAAGCGCCTGGAGGACGGCAAAGTTGTTCCACTGGACGTGGAAAAGGGCAACCGCATCCTGTTCGGCAAATACTCAGGCAGTGAGATCCGCATCGATGGAGAAGAATTTCTGATCATGCGCGAGGACGAGGTCCTCGGTGTACTGGAAGGCGCCCCCAAGAAGGCTACCAAGGTAGCTTAGGCGCAAAGTTTCTTTGAAAGGAGACATTTTCAATGGCAGCAAAACAGATTGTCTATAGCGAAAATTCCCGTCAAGCGATCCTGCGCGGCGTCAACCAGCTGGCTGATGCGGTGAAGGTGACGCTTGGCCCCCGCGGCCGCAACGTTGTACTGGAGAAAAAGTTCGGCGGCCCAACCATCACCAAGGACGGCGTCACCGTCGCCAAGGAAGTGGAGCTGAAGGATCCGCTCGAGAACATGGGCGCGCAGATGGTGCGTGAGGTTGCGTCGAAGACCTCCGACACCGCCGGCGACGGCACCACCACCGCCACCATCCTGGCGCAGTCCATCTTCCGCGAAGGCGTGAAGGCGGTTGCGGCCGGTGCGAACCCGATGGCCCTGAAGCGCGGCATCGAGAAGAGCGTGGAAGTGGTCGTCAACGAAGTGAAGAAGCTGTCCAAGGACGTGAAGGACAACGAGACCATCGCGCAGGTCGGCACCATTTCCGCCAACGGTGACTCGGACATCGGCAACACCATCGCCGAAGCCATGAAGAAGGTTGGCAAAGACGGCGTCATCACAGTGGAAGAGAGCCGGACCATGAACACCGAGCTGCAGACCGTGGACGGCATGCAGTTCGACCGTGGTTATCTTTCGCCCTACTTCATCAGCGATCCCGATCGCATGGAGTGCGTGCTGGAAGATCCCTACATCCTGATCCACGAAAAAAAGATCAGCAACATGAAGGATCTGCTTCCGCTGCTGGAACAGATTGCCCGCTCCGGGAAGCCGTTGCTCGTGATCGCCGAAGAAGTGGAAGGCGAAGCGCTGGCGACGCTCGTGGTAAACAAGCTGCGCGGCACGTTGAATGCTTGCGCGGTGAAGGCCCCTGGCTTCGGCGATCGCCGCAAAGCGATGCTCGAAGACATCGGCGTCCTGACGGGCGGTAAAGCTCTGATGGAAGAGACCGGCATCAAGTTGGAAGGTGTGCGACTGGAAGACCTGGGCCGCGCCAAGCGCGTCACGGTTGACAAGGACAACACCACCATCATCGATGGCGCCGGCAATCAGAAATCGATCGAAGGCCGCATCAAGCAGTTGCGCGCACAGATTGATGAAACCACCAGCGATTACGATCGCGAGAAGCTGCAAGAGCGGTTGGCCAAGCTGGCCGGCGGTGTTGCGGTGATCAAGGTTGGTGCGGCCACCGAGACCGAAATGAAAGAGAAGAAGGCTCGTGTGGAAGACGCGCTGCATGCTACCCGTGCGGCTGTGGAAGAAGGCATCGTTCCGGGCGGCGGCGTGGCCCTGCTGCGTGCAGCCAAGGCTCTGGACGGCCTGAAGCTGGAGGGTGACGAGAAGATCGGCGTCGATATCATCCGCCGCGCTTGTGAGGAGCCGGTTCGCCAGATTGTCGGCAACGCCGGTTACGAAGGCGCGATTGTGATCGAGAAAATCCGCACTTCCACCGATTCCCACCACGGCTTCAACGCTGCCACCGCGCAGTACGAGGACCTGGTGAAGTCGGGCGTCATCGATCCGACCAAGGTGACGCGTTCGGCCCTGCAGAACGCTTCTTCCATCGCGGCCCTCATGCTGACCACCGAAGCCATGATCGCCGAGATCCCCGAGAAGAAGCCGGCGCCGGCCCCCGGTGGGCACGGCGGACCCGAAATGGATTACTAGCCCCTTGCTGGGCGGCCAAGGCGCCTCTGGCGCAGTGGCATTCGAAAGCACTGAGGCCTACCCTTCGGGGTGGGCCTTTTTGTTTTTCCTGTTGTATCCTCCTCGTCACTTGGAATCCCACTCGAGCGGCAGGATTTGGCGTCGGGGCGCCTGAAATTCTCGATAGGCCTCACTCTCTTCCCGGCCGTGCTGTCGTGGGCGGTTTTGCTGATGAGCTTTGCCTTTGGGCGTCGAGCATCGGCCAATCCCTAATCCCCAACCCCAGCGACCGAATGGGAGCCCCGCCAATCGCGCGAGCGGATGCGAGCCCCCGCCAACCGCCACCTGTGGTTTCATAAGATATGCGGCAACTCCTTCTCGGACTTGTATTCGTGGCGTTCTTGCACGCGGCGTCCCCCGGCACAGGATTGTTCCACGCCTCCTTCGACAACTCCAATCCGTCCTGGACGGTTCTGCGCGGCACCGGCGCCACCGATCCAGCCGTGACGCACGAAGGCCAGATGTCGATGCGGCTGGAATCGGGTAATGCCAATCACGATGCACGCGTGGAATCCTCGCCCATCGCGCTCACCATCGGCAAGAGCTACGAACTCAACGGCTGGATTCGTACCGACAAGCTCAACGTCCACGATCTGGACCGGTCGCCTATCGCCACCGGCGCGGCGCTTGGCATGACGTCCCTGCCGTTCGATGTGCAGTCGGAGTCGCTGGCCGGCACGCGTGATTGGACCCATGTGCACCTCCGTTTCACCGCCACGCGCGCGCACGACAACATCGTGCTCACCGTCGCCTACGGGGGAACGTTCACGGGGAAGGCCTGGTTTTCAGGCGTGACCGTTGACGAGGCGGCAAGTGCGGAGCCGTGGCCCGCGCCCTCCGCTGTCACCACCTATGGTCCCGCCTATCGTTACCCGGTCGGCGGATGGATTTACGTCCACATCGAAGGCCAGCCTTACGAGCGCGGCTATCAGCACGGGCATCTGATGGCCAAGGAGATCCCGCAGTACATGGCGCGCTGCGCCGCCGAGCTGGATCCCAAAGACAAGAACAAAAGCTGGAGCTTGGCGCGCACTACCGCCACCGCACTGTTCCTGCATGGCTTCGATCAGGAGATTCTGGCCGAAATGAAGGGCATCGCCGATGGCGCCTCCGACGCAGGGGCGCGCTGGGAGGGCCGGCCCATCGACCTGACCGACATTCTCGTCGTGAACACCACCGTCGAACTCGGCGAGCTGAGCGCGGCTCTGGCGGTTACTCCGAGCGGTCTGGAGGGCCTCCGCCTGATGGCTCCCAATTACGTGAATCACAAGCGCGGAGAGGCGCTGGATCATTGCAGCGCGTTCGCCGCCACGGGATCCGCCACTCGCGACGGCCGCATGGTAATTGGCCACACCACCTGGTGGCCGCTGACGCTGGCAGAGCAGACCAACGTGATGCTGGACATCAAGCCCATTACCGGCCATCGCGTCCTGATGCAGAGCTATCCCGGCGGCATTGAGAGCGGAACGGATTGGTATCAGAACGATGCCGGCGTGGTGCTCACCGAAACCACCATCAATCAGAGCCCCTTCAACGTCAACGGCACGCCCATTGCTTATCGCGCTCGCAAGGCGATTCAATACGGCGACAACATCGACAAGGTAGTCCAGTATCTGACTGAGAAAAATAATGGCCTGTACACCAATGAGTGGCTGCTGGGCGACGCCAAGACCAACGAAATCGCGCTCTTCGAGCTCGGCACTTACAAAACGCGCCTCTATCGCAGTTCCAAGAACGATTGGTTTGGAGGCACCGAAGGTTTCTATTGGGGCGACAACAATGCCAAGGATTTGAACGTCCGCCTGGAGGAGAGCCCCGATCCCAATAGCGCCTCCGGGTACGTTCCCTACGTCCCCACCAATCGCGATTTGAAGTGGCAGGCGTTCTATCGCCAATACAAGGGCAAGATCGACGAGCAGTTCGGATTCATGGCGTTTCATTCGGCGCCGCTGGTGAGCGCCACCGCCATGGATGCGAAAGTGGTGACCGCCGACATGGCGTCCCGGATGATGGTGTGGGCCGACTTCGGCAAACCGAATCAGCGCGAACGGCTGCCCTCTAAAGCCGACCAGGAGGAATTCGCGGGCGACAACGGCCTGTACACTTCGGGCTACCGCTTGATCTCGACGGAGCCGCCTCCCGCCACCTCCGCCCAAACCGCCAAGACGTGGATTGTGGACCCTCCGCAGCAGGTTTATAGTGAGCGCTTGTGGAATGGCTGGGTGCTGCCCGCCTCCGACGCCGATGTCTGGTTCGCCTCAGGCTCCGCGGCCTACTACGATGATCTGGATTCCAAAGATCTTCACAACGCCATTGCGGCGCATTGGGCCGAGTACCGGGCACTGAGCCTCATCCCCGATCCCACGCCCAAACAGCGCTTCGAGCTGGAAACTCAAAAGGGCGCCTTGTTCCTGGATCAACTGCGCCGGAACGTGGGCAACGATCGCTTCTTCAAATTAATGGCGGATTATTTCGGCGCTCATAAGGGGCAGCCGGTGACCGCGCAGTCCTTCCTGGATGCCGCGGGCGTTAGCTTCGCCATGCCGCCCGACAACGGCGGTAATACGTACGTGGCTTCCGATATTCGCGAGCGCTTAGGCTCCGCGATTCTGGTTTACGGCACCATGGCCGACGCGGGCGCCAATCGCTACGCCGCCGAAGAGCTGCAGAAGCATTTCTACCGATGGCTGGAACACGCCGTGCCTATCCGCAAGGACTTCGAAGTAAGCGATGAAGAGTTGCGCACGCACGACGTAATTTTTGTAGGCCGCCCCGAGAGCAATTCGGCTTTGGCCGCTTGGCAAGGCAAGATTGGACTTGACTCCTCCGGCGGCCTGTTCCGCATAGCCGGTCAGGATCACGCTTCGGAAACCGAGGGCTTGGTGTTCGCCGGCGCCAATCCGCTGGACCCGCATCATATGGCGCTGATACTGGCCGGGAACAGCGCGCTCGAGACCGTGCTGCTGACGAAAGCAGGCTGGAACGAAGCGCAATATTCGATCTTCGACTCAGGCCGCGAAACCACTGCCGGATTTCTGAAATAATCCGGCCTTTGCTATACTCGCGAAAGATCTTTCAAGCTTAACGGCGAGGGATGTTCGGGAAGGCGGTGAAAATCCGCCACTGCCCCGCAACTGTAAGCGGCAAGAATTCGGCCGAAACGATCACTGCGCAAGCGGGAAGATCGTTTCAGACAGGGCCAGCCGCAAGTCAGGAGACCGGTTCCTCGCTTCGAAACCGAATCACGTTTTCGAGGGAGAAACGTACGATGCGCACCATCTTGCTATTATCCTTGTCGCTCGGGCTATGCGCGGGCGAAAACTTGCAGTTCCACGGCACCATTCTCGATCCATCCGGCCGGGCGGTCGAAGACGCGCACGTCACCTGTCAAAATCAATCGGTCTATAGCAACGCGCAAGGCCGGTTCACCATCAACGGCGTCGCTGGTGGTAACCACAGCGACAAATGCCAGGCGCAGGTAGAAAAAACCGGCTTTAACTCGCGCACGATGGAGCTTACCTCCGGAGCCGACGCCAAGATTCAGCTCGATATCGCTGGACGCGTAGACAGCGTTGTGGTCTCGGCAAACCGCACCGAAACAACGCCCGAGCAGGCCGCCGTGGCAGCCAACGTGATCACGGAACAGGACCTGGAAGCGCGCCAATTTCCCATGCTCTTCGACGCATTGCGCGAGGTACCCGGTTTGCAGATCGATGAATATGGCCCACCGGGAACGCTCGCCGAAGTCTTTACCCGCGGCGCCGACAGCACCGGCACTTTGGTTTTGCTGGATGGCGTGCCGCTCAACGATCCAGGCGGAAGCATACATCTGGAGAACATCACTTCAGAAGGTCTGGATCGCGTGGAAGTGGTGCGCGGACCGGAGAGCGCGCTGTTTGGCGCCGAAGCTGCCGCGGGCGTTATCCAGCTATTCACGAAACACGGGAATCCCGAGAGCGACGTGCCGCATGGTTCAGTTTCCTACGAGCGTGGAAGCTTCCAGACCGATCGCTGGATCGCAAATCTCACCGGCGGTTTGCTCAAGCGCTTCGATTATTCGCTGAGCGCCTCTGAGTTTCACAGCGTGGGAGAATGGCCGAACACTTTTAACCGCAACAACACGGGCACGGCCGACATCGGATACAAAATCTCGGACTCCACGCAACTGCGCGCCGTCTTCCGCGCCTATGACGCCATCGCCGGGATACCGGGCCAGATCGCTTATGGCATCGACGACCTGGTGCCCAACGAACATGAGCGCGACGACACCGTTTCGTTGCGGCTGGATGACAGCCGGGGAGCGCATTACCGGCAACAGTTTACTTTTGCTTTCCATCGCCTCACCGATCGCTACAACGATAATGAGCCGTATAGCGAGCAGCCGCTGGCTGCATTGGTGGAGAACGTCCCCGGGCCTCCGCCCGGCACCTATTTGGTTGCGTTGCTCAATCCCAACAATCTGCCGTCGGTCATTCCTTCGGGGCTCACGCTGGTACAGACTACAAACTATGAAGGCGGGGACAACGATTCGCTCAATCTTACGGAGCGCAAAATCGCCGGTTATCAGGGGACGCTCTCCTATCACGGCGGCGCGCTGGTCTTCGGATACGACTATCAGGACCAGAGCGGCGTCCTTTCCGGTGTCGTGGCGTCGCGCACGAATAATGGCTTCTTCGCCAACGTGCAACAGAGCTTCGGCCGGCGAATCTTTCTGAGCGGGGGTGCGCGCGTGGAACATTCGAGCGCCTTCGGGACCATCGGCTCGGGACGCGCCGGCGCCAGCTTTTTGCTGCTGGGCGAACATGGCCCGCTTTCCTCCACTTACTTGCGTTTGAGCGGAGGGCGCGGCGTCACCGAACCCAGCCTGCTCGAAAATTACGCCCAGGCGGCGCCTTATTACTTCGGTAATCCCGCGCTGCGTCCCGAAACAACCACTACCTACGAAGCCGCCCTGGTTTCGGAATGGTGGGGCCGGCGCGTGAAGACGGAAGTGGCCGCGTTCCGCAATTCGTTCCGCGACCTGATCGCCTTCGTCGGCGACACTTGGGAGAACATTGAGGCCAGCTGGGCGCGCGGCGTGGAAACCTCCGCTCAGGCGCGCATTCGGAACAATATCTTGCTCACCGGCTCCTATATGCGCTTGTACACCGATATCACGGCATCCACCACACCGGAGTCGTCCGACACCGGCATCGGCGAGCCCCTGGTCCGCCGCCCGCGCAATTCCGGATCGCTTTCGATCGCGGTAACGCCGAAACGCTGGTCATTCGTGATTGGCGGCAGCTTCATCGGCGAGCGGCAGGACGCCGACTTCACGTTCGGGATCACGCGCAATCCCGGCTACGAAAACATATGGGCCAGCGCCTCTTACGATTTCGCCAAGCACTTCACGCCCTTTCTTAGGGTTAACAATCTTCTGAATGAGCGCTATGAGGAAGTGCTCGGCTATCAGGCGCTGTCGCGGAACATTCTGGGCGGCGTGCGCATACACTGGTGAGACCGGGGTGAGATGATGGACGTATGTCGTCATCCCCGCAAACGCAGGCCCCGTCGCCCGGCATCGTCTTTGATACGTTGCAGGCGTACCAACGCTCCGTCGCGCTCCGCGCCGCCATCCATCTGGATCTGTTCACGGCGGTCGCGGAAGGCAGCCATTCGCTGAGCGCGATCGCCACGCGGATCAAGGCGTCCGAGAAGGGCACGCGCGTCCTCTGCGACTACCTGACCATGCTCGGGTTTCTCGTCAAGGATGGCGCCCAATATTCCCTGACTTCCGATTCCGCTGCGTTCCTGGATCGCCGTTCGCCAGCCTATCTCGGAACCATGGCGAATTTTCTGATGAGTACCCATATCGCGGAAATGTTCGAGGACATGACGGACGTCATTCGCCACGGCGGCGCGCTGCCCAGCGATCAAGGCGCGCTGGAGCCGGAGAATCCCATGTGGGTTGAGTTCGCCCGCTCCATGGCCTCGATGATGCAAATGCCCGCGGGGATCATCGCAAAGATGTTCGCCGGTGATTCAAAGCCAATCAAGGTTCTCGATATCTCCGCCGGGCATGGTTTGTACGGCATCGCATTCGCGAAAAGCAACCCGAATGCCAAGGTGGTGGGCGTGGATTGGGCCAATGTGCTCGAAGTCGCCAAAGAAAACGCCGCGAAGTCTCAAGTGGCGGATCGTTATTCGACCATCCCCGGCAGCGCGTTCGAAGTCGATTTCGGATCGGGCTACGACATCGTCCTGATTCCGAACTTCCTGCACCACTTCGATCCGGCCACCAACGAGAAACTGCTGCGGAAAGTGCATGCAGCGCTCGGGCCGGGGGGTATGGCTATCGCGCCCGAATTCATTCCGAACGAAGATCGCATCTCGCCGCCCCGTGACGCCATGTTCAGCTGGCAGATGCTCGGCACTCCGGCCGGCGACGCGTACACTTACGCCGAGCTCGAAAAGATGTTCGACAACGCGGGATTCGCGCGCAGCGAAATGCGCGAGCTATCGCCGTTCCCTCAACGCCTGGTGGTTTCTTACAAGTAACTTGACCAATAAACTGGTTTTCGAAAATCTGAAGCACCGCCCGGTGCGGACGCTCATCGGTATCGTCATTATCGGAATCCAGGTGACCATGGTCCTCACGCTGGTGGGCTTAAGCAAAGGCATGCTAAACGATTCGGCCAGCCGCGCGCGGGGCGTGGGAGCGGATATTCTGATTCGCCCGCCGGGCGGCTCGATCATCGTTTCGGGTGGTCAGATGATTGAGAAAATTATCCCGGCCATTATCGACAAAGAACCGCACGTCACAGCCGCCAGCGGCACGCTGATCTTTGGAACGGACCTGTTCAACTACCTCACCGGTGTGGATCTGGCCACGTTCGATCGGCTGAATGGTGGATTTCGATTCCTGCGCGGCGGCCCATTTCAACGCCCCGACGACATGATGGTGGACTCGGTCTATGCCAGCCAGCACAATCTTCATGTAGGCGACACCGTCAAGAACATGAATCACTCCTGGCGCGTTTCTGGCATTTTTGAACCTGGTATGCTCGCGCGCATGGTGGTGCCGCTGGCCACCCTGCAGGACCTCACCGCAAATACCGGCAAGGTCAGTACCGTCTACGTGAAGGTGGACAGTGCCGCGAACATCCCCAGCGTAATCGCCCAGCTTGCGGAAAAATTGAAGACCTACAAAGTCTATTCGATGGAGGACTACACCAGCCTGTTCTCAGCAGCGAATGTTCCCATGCTGACCACATTCATCTGGGTAGTTGTGAGCCTGGGCGTGGTGGTTGGCTTCCTAATGGTCCTTTCCACCATGTACACCGCGGTGCTGGAGCGAACGCGCGAGATTGGCATCCTGAAAGCGCTGGGCGCTTCGCCGGAATACGTTTTGAACATCCTGCTGCGCGAGACTGCCGTGCTCGCAATCGCCGGATCCATTCTCGGCATCCTGCTTTCTTATGTCACGCGCTTCGTGATCCAAAATCTGGTACACAGCTCGCTGGTCCAGGCCATCGTTCCCGAGTGGTGGCCCATCGCCGCCGCCATTGCCGTGGTGGGCGCTCTGCTGGGCGCGCTCATTCCCGGCTTCAAGGCCGCGCGCCAAGATCCAATCGAGGCTCTTGCGTATGACTAACGGCGAGCCTCTCATCTCCATCCGCGGCCTCCGAAAAATCTATCACGTCGGCGAAGTGGACGTGCCTGCGCTGCGCGGCGTGGATCTGGACGTTCAGCCCGGTGAATTTGTGTCGATTGTCGGACCTTCTGGCTCGGGCAAGTCAACTCTGTTTCATATCGTGGGCGGGCTAACGCCGCCAACGGACGGGACCGTTCGAATCGCGGGGCGCGATCTGTTTGGCCTGTCTGACGCCGAGCGGACCGAATTGCGGAAAACCACGGTTGGCTTCGTTTTTCAGAAATACAATCTTCTGCCGACCCTCACAGCTCGCGAGAACATCGAGATCGCCCGCGACATTGCCCACAAAAACGGCCCCCTTCCCCCTCAGTTTCTCGAGGTGCTCAAGTTGCTGGCTATCGAAGGCCGCCTGGATCACAAGCCTCGCGCGCTTTCGGGCGGTGAGCAGCAGCGCGTGGCCATCGCGCGTGCCATCGTGAATCAGCCGGCCATTTTGCTGGCCGACGAGCCCACCGGCAATCTGGATACGGAAAACTCCAACGCCGTGCTCGCCTTGTTGCGCGACCTGAACCGCCGCCTGGGCCAAACCATTCTGATGATCACCCACAATCCCGAGGCTGCCAGCTACGGCGACCGGATCGTCCACATGCGCGACGGCCACATCGAGTAGCCCCCGGCTCCCTTGAATCGCGGGGCAGCCAGGTCCATAATGGCCGCGGGGAGGCCTGTCATGAAACCATTGGATACTTTGGATTCTGTACTGCGATTCAAGGGCCGCCAGGTGTGGTCCATCGCCCCGAACGCCAGTGTTTACGAAGCCATCGCGCGCATGTCCGAAAAGAGCGTGGGGGCGTTGCTGGTCTTGTCCGAAGGCCGGTTGGCCGGAATAATTTCCGAGCGCGATTACGCCCGCAAAGTGATTTTGAAGGACCGTTCGTCCAAGGAGACCAGGGTGCGGGAGATCATGACCGATCGCGTGATCACCGCGAAGCCATGGGACACCGTGGAAGAATGTATGCGATCGATGACCGAGCATCGCATACGCCATCTGCCCGTTCTGGATGGCGAAAGAGTGGTAGGCATCGTGTCCATCGGTGATTTGGTGAATTGGACTATCACCGCGCACGAGGAGACCATCGGCCATTTGCAGGATTACATCGAAGGAAAATACCCGGGTTAGAGCGGTCACGGCCGCGGGCTAATCCCGCCACATGGTCTCGTGGTCCCTGGTAGCCGGCACATGGAAAAACTCCAGGAATCTCCGCGGGCGCGCGGGTGCGTCGTGTCGCGAGGTAGCCGGGGCCAGGGATCGCGCCAGCGCCATAATGCTTTGACCCAGGCCGGACCGGTGCGGTACCGGAACGCCTTCCAAAATGGCGCCTTGCACACCCGGATAATCATTAGAAAACTGCTGCGCTATAGGAAGGCCCGCCAGTTGCGCCACTTCTCCGTCCGACAGTCCACCGTGCGCGGGATTTTTACGGTTCACGAGCAGGCTGACTTTATCAGCCAATCCAAGTTCTTTCAAGTGCCGCACGCGATCCGCCGCCATGTACAGTGGGACCAATTCGGGCGTCGTCACTACGAAGATTCGCCGCGCTTCACGCATAATCTGAATAGTGAACGGGTCCATGCTGCTGGCCAGATCCGCGCAGATCGTGTCATAGAGCCCGCGTGCGAACCCAAGCACCACTTCCAGACTCGCGGCCGTCAATGTGGCAGGCGGTGCGAGTTCGCCGGCGTGCAATACCTCCAGGCCGTCCCAGTGGCCAACCATCTGCGACCATAGGTCTTCGTCCAAGCTATCGGCATGCTCCAGGGCGTTCACGATGGAAGAGCTATTGCCCAATTTCAAAAGAAATTTCGTCACGCCCGCCATCAGATCGCAATCGAGAAGCAATGTGCGGACGTGCAGCTCATCCGCCAGCGCGCAACTCGTGCTGACGGTAATCGTGGAGGCGCCGACACCGGGCTTGGCAGGGAGGAATGCGTAAAGATCGCCCAGGCGAACCAACGGCGCGGGATGCTTTGCGAGCTGCCGCGCAATGGAGGCGATAGATTCGCCGAGCTTTTCGCGAGTGACGGGCGACGTCAGAAGCTCGCGAACACCCAGGTGCATCAATTTGGGAATCAATTCGATCGGATTCGCCTGATGGGCCACTCCAATAATGGGGAGCCCCGGCATGCGGTCGTCGACAATAGCAGCCAAAGCCTGGAACCGCGTGAAATCCTCGGTAGCGATAAAAATGAAGTCCGGCCGGCGAGCGCGGATGATTCTGAGCAAATCATCAGGCTCAGGATAGGGCGCCACTTGGCGAACCACTTCGATTTCCGGCAATTCAGCGAGCGCGGTCACCAGTTCGTGATTGAGTTCCGGATCGGGTACCACAACGATAGTGCGCATGGGACTTGCCTCGCCATGACGAAGAGCAATTCCCTCGCCCGCCATAAGGCCTTGAGGTCATTAGGGCCTTAGAACCTCCGATCCAGGCAGTTCCTGCGCTGTGCAACGCAGGCTTTTGGGGGAACCCACCTAAGGCTGGTGAAGCAACTGCATGCCCGCTTTGCCCGCTTGCCAGGTGACGTGCCCCTGCGCATCGAACAGGCGCAGCACGGACTCGCCGGAAGAATCCACCCTCCATTCCCCACGCTTGTGACCGGTGCTGTCCATGAGCACGTAATTCTTGCACTGAAAGGTGTCCACGGCAGATCCCTGGGCATGCACAGTCGCGAGGTGGGACCCCACCATTCCGGCCACGAAACCGGCAAGCCCGATGACGGGGGTTGAGATACGCATGAATATATACTCCTAGATGAGCAATGCCCCCAACGTTTGGATCCTTGCAGGGAATTTTGCGCCTAATAAACCAGCGGGATCAACTTTTTGGTTTTCGTCGCGTACACCTCGAAGGCCGCGCCGTACTTCGCGCGCAAATGCGCGTCCAGAGTGGGAATGTTCGCGAAGATAAAGCCCGCCAGCATCACAGCCGGAACGAAGAGGGTGTAGGTTGAGCCGGTCATTAGTGAAAAGCCGGTGAACAGGAGGAGATCGCCGAAATAATTGATGTGGACCGCGTAATGGAACAAGCCCCCCGTATATAGGCGTCCGTGATTCTCCGCACGCTGCTTCCAGATGTACCGGCGAAGCTCGGAATACGTATGAACGAAGGACCCGCACGCATACAGCAGGACGCCGAACCAGGCCGCAATCCCCATGGGTCGCCGATTCCCGCCGCCCAGAATGGCGAACGCCAGCGCGATGATGGAAATCCACACTGTGATCGTGAGCGCTTCGGTCCAACTAATGCCGCGCTTCAGAAACACCCATTCGGCCAGCAACACGCGAACAGAGTAAATGCACCAGGCAGCAGCCAGAAGATCGCGGCGCAGCGGATCGCCCATTTCTCTGCCACCGAGCACAAGCCGGCAGAAAACGATGGCCCATAGGATCAAAACCACTGCCAGAACCAGGCGCTGCGCTCTGGTGGCGCCGGTTAATTCGTACATCTGCGTCGCCCCAACCACAATCCTACCCCCGTGGCACTTCATCACCCGTAGCACGTCACCAAAGTGATATTTTGGATACGCCATGCCTGAAGCAGCCATCACCGAGTTTTGGAAAGAGCTGAAGCCGATCCAGAAGGTTTTCCAGTTGGACGCGCTTCCGGAAGTTTACACACAGAACGCGCCCGGCGGCGACGAGCGCTTGTTCGTGCCCTTCACCGAAACCGTCTCCTCGAAGCCGTTGTGGATTTCGCCCGGCCAGAACAAGTGGTGCGACATCCTGATGGCCAAGAGCGCGGGCCTGGTGAATCGACACTACCATCCGCATGAAGTGTTCGCCTTCACCATCTCCGGCAAGTGGGGTTATCTGGAACACGATTGGACGGCCACCGCTGGCGACTTTATTTACGAAACTCCCGGCGAAGCGCACACCTTGGTGGCCTACGAGCACAAAGATCCGATGAAGGTTTTCTTCGTGGTGCAGGGTCCGCTAATTTGGCTGGACGAAAACGGCGAGTCGGCCGGGCACTTCGATGTGCACGATTACATTAAGCTGTGCCGCGCCCATTACGAGAAGGTCGGGCTGGGCGCGGACTACGTGAAGACGCTTTTCCGCTAGTACTCTGGTTGGCGTCCTGGTAATCGATCGCGTCGAGAAGCCGAAAACTAGCACGTTTCTGTAACGCAACTGTAATTCTCCATCCCATTCTCTATAGGTATAGTAGGAAATACCGTATGACGACCTCCCGCCGTGATTTCTTTACTCGCGCCGCAGGCGCCTTTTCGATAGCCGTGCTCCCATTGCGTGCCGCCGATGCAGTGAAAGTGGGGATGGTTCCCGACGCTGGCGCAACGCAGGTTTCCGTCGAGGAAAAAGCTCCGTTGCGGGACTACCTGGCCAAGGCCGTCGGCACGAAGGTGGAGCTGATCATCCCCACCAATTACAACGCCACGGTGGAAGCGCTCGGCAATGGCTCGCTCGATTTCGCCTACCTGGGCGCGCTCACTTACGTGAAGGCGCACGAGCGCTACAACGTCATCCCGCTGGTGCAACGCAGCGCCGACAAGAATTTTCACTCGCTGTTCATCACGCAAGCCGGTTCCGCCATTCATAAGCTGGCGGACTGCAAGGGTAAGCGCTTCGCGTTCGGCGACATCAACTCCACCAGCGGCCATCTCATTCCGTTCGATGAGCTGAGGAAGGCCGGGATCAACGCCGACGACGACATGCAGATTCGTTACACTGGCAGCCACGCCGCGACCGTGAAGGCCGTGGAAGGCGGCGCGGCCGATGCCGGCGCTTTGGATGAAACGGTCTATCGCTCCATGATTTCCGAGGGCAAAGTGGACGGCAACAAGGTGCGAATCTTTGTCACTTCGCCTCCGTTTGTGGATTATGTGTGGGTGGCCCGAAAAGACGTGGGCGCGGCGCAGAGCGCGGGTTTCGCGAAGGCGTTCCTGTCGCTCAAAGAAGGCAAGGACGACGTCATTCTGAATATTCTTCGCGGCAAAGATTTCGTTCGCGCGGACGACGCTGAGTATGCCAACATCCGCAAAATTGCCCGCGACTTGAAGATGCTTTAGGCTAGTCGCTATCTTGCCTGCTGGAGATTACTCGCTCGATATTCGCGATCTGGTGGTTCGCTATGGCCAGCACACCGTGTTGAAGGGTGTGTCTTGCGCCGTGCGGCGCGGCGAGCGGGTGGCGATTCTGGGGGCTAGCGGCGCGGGCAAAACATCGCTGCTGCGCGCGATCAATGGCTTCGTTCCGGCCGCTTCGGGCAGCATTCTGGTGGACGATATCGAAGTAACCAGGCTGCGCGCGCGTGGGCTGCGGGAACTGCGCGGCCGCATCGGGGTTATCTCGCAGCGGCACGATCTGGTGGAGAATCTCTCGGTCCATCAGAATGTGATGGCGGGCGCGCTGGGGCAATGGTCATCCTGGCACGCATTGCGATTCTTGATCTGGCCGCTCGAAGCCGAATTGGATGTGGCCCGCGGGGCTTTGCGCCGCGTGGGCCTGGAGCACAAGCTACGCATGCGCACGTCGAGCCTTTCGGGCGGCGAACATCAGCGCGTGGCCATCGCGCGCGCGCTGGTGCAGGATCCCGTTCTGATGCTGGCCGATGAGCCGGTAGCATCCCTCGATCCCGCTCTGAGCCAGCAAACGCTGGAGCTATTATGCCGTCTGGCCGAGGAGAACGGCGTGACATTGTTATGTTCGCTGCATCAGCCGCAGCTGGCCGAGCATTATTTCGAGCGCATCATTGAAATGCGCGGCGGCGAGATTGTTCGCGAGCGTAAGGGCGATGGCCGCCTGGACGCGCCCGAATTGTTTCCCACCATCGGCGAGGGAATTTGAGATGCGAGGGTGTTTGAGATGCATGGGTGTCTGAGATGCAAATGATCGGCCAGTTCTTTCCGCCGGAACTCTCGCTGCACTACTTGAGCGCTATGCTGACGCCGCTTGAGGAAACCTTGGCGATGGCCGCTGGAGGAATCCTGATTGCCATGGTCCTGGGGATGCTGACCGGGATCTGGGTGGGCGCCGGGCTGCCGGGCGGACGCGCGGTTTACGCATTTCTGGCCGGTATCCGCTCGTTTCCCGATTTAACCCTCGCCATTCTCTGCGTAGTAGTGATTGGAATCGGACCAGCGGCCGGGATGATCGCCATCGGCGTTTTCTACAGCGCGGCTGTGGGGAAGATTTTTTCGGATCTGTTTCGATCCGCCGATCGAGGGGCAACCCAGGCCTTGCGAGCCACCGGCGCCAGCCGTCTTTCGGTGGCGCTTTTTGGTCTGCTGCCGTTGCGTTCGAAGGATATTCTAAGCTACGGCACCTACGAGTTCGAGAGCGCGGTACGCTGTTCGGTGATCGTGGGCGCGGTGGGCGGCGGCGGAATCGGCACCGAACTGGTGGGGACCATCAACGCGCTGGATTTCCGCCGTTCCACGACCATCATCCTATTGCTGATCGTGCTGATCGCCGTCATCGATACATGCGCGCGCTGGATCAAGCGCCAACCCATGCTTCTGTTTTTGGTATTTCCACTCACCGCGATCGGATTCTGGCAGGACCGGCCTACCATGCTCGCGTTCCTGCATTCGGTCTCCACCTTTGCCGGGATGTTTCCTCCTTCTTTGCCGCACAATGCAATCGCAAAACTTCCCCAGCTTTTGATGGAGACCGGTGAAATCGCGCTGGGCGGCACATTCTTTGCGATGCTGGGCGCGCTCCCGCTAGGCTTGGCCGCGGCACGAAACTTCACGCCGTTATGGATTTCCCTGCCCGTGCGGCGTCTGCTGGAAGCGTTGCGCGCCGTCCCCGAAGTAGTTTGGGGATTGGTTCTGGTGGGAGCCATCGGCACCGGACCCAAGGCCGGAGTTATCGCGCTGGCGCTGCATGGCGCGGGGTCACTCGGCAGGTTGTACGCTGAATCCTTCGAAAACATTCGAACTGAGCCGGTTCAATCGATCGCTGCCACGGGCGCACGACCGCTCGCCATCGCGGGCTTCGCGTATCTTCCGCTGGCTGTGGCGCCACTCGCGGTACATACGCTGTTTCGCCTGGAGTGGAACGTCCGCGCCGCAACCATTGTCGGCGTCATCGGCGCGGGTGGCATCGGACAGGCGCTTTACAACGCGCAGCAGCTCTTCTTCTATCCGCAGATGATGGCCTACATTTTGATCACGGCCATCATTGTCGGCGTCGTCGACTACAGCAGCAGCCGTTTTCGACAGGGGTTTGGTTTAATGGAGCGCTACGCATGAAGGTGGTGATCACGCAGCGCGTTTTTCCGGAAACCGTCGACCTGCTCGCGCCACACACCGAAGTAATCATCGGTCCGCCGTCGCGCGATGCCGACGCGCTCATGGTCTTCATGCCCGATTCGCTGGATGAAGAATTTCTGCGATCTTGTCCGAACCTGAAGATTGTCGCCGGCGCATTGAAGGGTTGTGACAATTTCGATGTCGAAGCCTGCACTCGCCTCGGAATCTGGTTCAGCATCGTGCCGGATCTGCTCACCGAACCTACCGCGGAACTGGCGTTTGCGTTAATGCTCGGCCTGGCGCGCAACGTGATGGCGGGCGATCGGCTGATTCGAAGTGGCGGCTTTCAAGGCTGGCGGCCGATTCTCTACGGATCTGGTCTTGCCGGCAGCACGCTAGGCCTCATCGGATATGGCGCGGTGGGCCGTGCTCTGGCGCGAATGCTGCAAGGATTTTCGTGCCGGATTCAATTCCATGACCCGTCCGTGGATGGATCGGTGCCGCTCGCCACATTGTTCGCGTCCAGCGATTTTGTGCTTCCGCTTCTTCCGCTCACTCCGGATACTCTCCATTTGCTGGATCGCGAGGCACTGGCCCAAATGAAGCCCTGCGCCTTTCTGATCAACGTCAGCCGGGGCTCGGTTGTGGATGAAGAGGCAGTCGCCGATGCTCTAGAATCCGGGCGCTTGGCCGGCTATGCGGCCGACACGTTCGAAATGGAAGACTGGGCGCGGCGCGACCGTCCACGCGAGATCAACTCGCGCCTGATGCGCCTCACGGATCTAACATTGTTCACGCCGCACCTCGGTTCCGCCGTCGCCTCCGCGCGTTTGCAAATCGAACTCGCTGCCGCCAGTAGCATCCTGCAGGCGTTACGCGGCGAGCGGCCGTCCGGCGCAATCAACCATCCTGCGAAAAGCCCAACTCCCTCACGGTCGCGGCTCGGTTATTAACGCTGGCCAATCCACGATCACCGACAGCGCCGATGCCTGCAATGGCGGGGCCTGCACCAGAAAGCGCTGGCCGTCGGCCGTGACGTCATAGGGAATGAAGTTGATGGTGGGGGTGGGCAGCGGGAAGAGTTGGCGGGGCGAGGAAGGCTCCAGCGAATCGGCGCCCAGCTTGAGATCCACGGCCATCAGCTTGTCGTTCAAAGACACATAAAACAGCTCCCGGCCTCCAGGACCCCACTTAGGAAAACGGCCGCCGTCCGAAGAGATCTGGAACTTCCCGCGCGCTTCCGGAAACGCCTGTACGTACACTTCCGTTTGTCCGGATTCGTTGGATGAGTATGCCACCCAGCGCGGATTCGTTTCGGGCGAGAACTGCCCGTCTTGCTCGCTGAATGGCGTGTGCAAATAAGCTCGCGGCTGGCCCGTGGCATTGCCGTCCGGTGTCACAGGAAGAACCCAAAGATCGGTTTCTGTACCGGGAGAGAATTGGTTGAACAGGATCATGCGCCCGTCGCGCGACCAGTCCGTGGGAGATTGCAGAGTGGCTGTTTGGGTGACGCGCTGTTCTTCGCCTGCGCCGCTTGAATCCTTGTGAAAAATTGCCCCGCGCCAACGATACGCCACGGTGCGGCCGTCGGGAGACCACACCGGATCCGCATGCCCGGCGCCCGTGAACGTAAACCGGCTGGCGACGTTACGCTCCACATCCAGCAGCCATAGATCGGCGCGCGTGGGATTGCCGATCGCGGTGGCCACCCGGCGCCCATCCGGAGAGATGCGGAAAATGAGGTAGTCGTTCGGTTCGCCCAGCGTTCCGGAAGGATTACCAGTGGCGTCCAGCCAGGTAAGCTGGTTCGAGCCACTAGCGGAGAAAAGCAGCAGCCCGTTGCTCGACGCCGCGACGTTCATCCGCCCCGTAATGGCGGATTTGCCAACCGGATCGGCCACCGGAGCCGCCGCGCCCGTGAGCTTCAGCTTCTTCGGATCAAACGGTTGTGCCATCAGGGTTGTGCCGCGCATCCAGAGCAGGTAGCCCGACGCGTAGATGGCGTTGGTGTCGGTAGTGATCAGGCGGACGCGATGATTCGGATCCGCCAGCGAGGCCGCATAGACGCCGCTGCCATCCGGCTGGGCGCTTTGCGCCAGGTATAGGAAGTTCCCGCCGGGGAGCACTTGCGGCCAGTAATGCGCTGCATCTCCATTGGCTGCGTCGAACTTGGTGAGCGGTGCAGGCATGCCGCCCGAAGCGGGCACTTCGAAGATGGACGTAGCCAGCGCAGCAAATAAGATGCGGCCGTCGTTGGTCCAAGTGCCGCCGCGGCCCGGACCGCGCGTATCGCAGATGGCCGTTGCCGTGGGCGCGGTTAGATCGATGCGGCGCAGCTTGCCTTCGGCGAAAAACGCGATGGACTTGCTGTCGGGCGACCAGAAGGGCGAGTACGCACCCTCGGTTCCAAACAGGGGACGCACTACGGTGCCGTCCAGCGTGCGCACCCACAAGGCGCTTCGTCCGCCCAGCGTGGCGACGAAAGCCGCGGTTTGCCCATCGGGGGACAGTGCGATGCCACCCGAGCCCGCGCCGATGGTGAATCGCCCGTTGCCGGGCGGCACGATGTCGAACCGGAGCGCATGTTGCTCGGTAGCTGGACGCCCCAGTCGCCAAAGATTCGCAACAGCCCAACCGATCAGCGCACCTATGACAACAGCAGCGGCAATCGTTGTCCACGCCACTCTTCGCGGCTGCGGCGCTACGGCCGGCTGTTCGAACGCCCACGCCAGTGCACGCTTCAGCTCCAGCGCGGTTTGAAAACGCCGGCCGGGATCTTTGCTTAGACACGTACGGACCACTCGCTCCAGCGCGGGCGGAACGGCCATCGGCGCGGGCTCCTTGTCGAGAATCGCCGCGATCACGGTCGCCGCGTTGGGACCGTCGAACGGCCGGCGGCCGGTCAACATCTCATACAGCACGCATCCGAACGAGAACAGATCGCTGCGCGCGTCAGCCTCTTTGCCTTGCAACTGCTCCGGCGACATGTACTGCAGCGTGCCGACGATTTCGCCCTCGCCGGTGATGGCCAGGGTCAAAGTCTCGTCGGTTTCCTTCAGCGGACCGCCCTGTTTGGCGAGACCAAAATCCAGCAGCTTAACGCCGGCGCGCGAAACCAGGATATTGGCGGGCTTCAGATCGCGATGCGTGATGCCCTTTTGGTGCGCCGCATCCAGCGCATCCAAAATCTGATTCGAGTATTCGGCGGCCAGTTCCAGCGGCAGCGGCCCGTGCAGCGGTGTTCCGTCGACGTACTCCATCACCAGATAATTCGGGCCGATGTCGTAGATCTGGCAGATGTGCGGGTGATTGAGCGCAGCCACCGCGCGCGCCTCGCGCTCAAAGCGCTCGCTGAATTCCTGGTGGGATACTTTCAGCGCGACGATGCGATCCAGCCGGGTATCGCGCGCTTTCCAAACTTCTCCCGTGCCACCCGCACCGAGTTGAGAGATGATTTCGTAGGCGCCCAGTCTGTCGCCCGCGGAAAGCGCCATGTCATATGAAGTCTACCCCAGCGGGCGTCCCGTGCTCACTTCTGAGCGGAGTGAGCCTGGGCGAATCTCAAGATGCTCGAGTCGTCAGCCTGGCGAAGCTCAATGAATTGGCCTCGCATGAATTCGATCATCCCCCGCCGGTAAGATCTGTCGTTGGCGATAGCATCGGCGACAAATGCGAATCCCTCCGGACGCCCCCCGAGGATCAACTCCCGCGCGCTCTCGGTTCGGACCCTCGTATGTTCGGACCGCTCGAGCATCGCGTCAAGATACGGAATCGCCGCGTCGCCAAAGGCATTGTGCAAAGAGTAGGGAAGACTGGTGAATTCATGATCGCTCTCGTGCCGGTTGGCCGGCTGAAGCGTAAGCTGCGCCAGCTTGGGAAGGTCCGGCGGCGACTTGCGCCAGGTGAGCGCGATCAGCGCCTGTTCGAAGCCAGCGCCGTGGCGGTTCACAATGTCCCACAGCAACTGGTGCGACTGTTCGTCCTGGAGCTGGCCCAGATCGGAGATGAACTGGTTGGTATTTTGGGCATCGATTGGGATGATGTGGTCGGCGGCGCGAACCATTGCATCGCCGGCGCGCGTCCGGATACTCGGGCTTACCGTGGAATCCGCCGGCAGCACGGTGGATGAAAGTGCGGAGAGCGCGCCATACACCAGAACCGGTGAGTTGGATTGCAAATTTGGGATGGCGAGTTCAGCCAGCTCCGCTGCGTGCGGCGCTGAGAACTGCTTCAGATGCTGGAACCAAGTCGGGCGTGTAGTAAGCGGAGAGGGTAACGGACCCCGTCGCCAAAAGTGCAGCGGGAACCTGGATCGATGGTTTGCTGCTGCTGAGAACCGTCTGGAATGAAGCGTAATTCCCGTTCACCACAGCAATCGTCCCACTGGGCGTGGAACCGCTGCCGCTGACTGCAACAGCCACACTGAGCAACTGGCCCTCGGCGACGGAGGAAGCGCCAGGAGTGACCTGGACCGTGGGCGTGGTTGGCCCGTGGTTGTTGTGGTACTTGATCCACCACCACAACCCTGAATCAGAAGTGCTACGACGAAGAAGGCGGCAACGAAGAGAAGAAGGCTGGAATGAGTGCGCATGGGTCCTCAAGAAATCAAGAAATGCAGATTTCGTGTTT
>CAVRZH010000043.1:0-10854 GCA_963725455.1 Bryobacterales bacterium | reverse complement strand
CGGGCGAGGCGGCGGCTGGGAGTGATTTGGCGGTTGACCAGCTCTCGCGATCGACGGAATCGACGCAATAGAGCTGCAACTGGCCGGCGTCAATGCTGCCGGCGAGCGCGGCAACCATGCCGTGATCCTCGAAGTCAAAAAAGCGGCCGCCGGAGGTGGGGAAAACCAGCACGGGCAGTCCCGCGTGGCCAAAGACGAGCAGCTCCATGGAGCGGGCCAGGCGGACGGATTGCCATTCGTGGTATTCCCGGTTCATGTGGTTGGCCCGGCGGATTGTTATTGGATTCGCCCGCGCCTTAAATCGAAGGTATAACACGAAAGGATAAGCGTTTGCGCGGCGGAATGGGTGCGATTGAGGTATTTTGGAGCGATTATGGGCCGGCAGCGGTAGTGTCCTGATTTGGTTCAGGCGATTTTCCTGCTGCTTTGGGCTGCTTTCCACGTAGCGCAGAAGATTTGCCTCGAAGGCCCGGTTTCAGCGATACTTAGGTGTTGAGTCTTGCCCAGGCTGGACGAGGAGTCTGGCCATAGCCCGTGGATGCGCACCGGCAAACCGTTGCTTACGGCCCTTTCAGGCCCTTTCAGTTACTGATTTACTCCCGCGCCCTCTAAGACCGCGCTCTCATTGGCTTGCATCGCCGTTGGCTCACCATCGACGCGATATCGATAGGCACCTCCAAACCGGCGGTAGGTGGGAAACCCAGGGCGGGCGGCGGTCAGGCCTAGGCGTCGGTCCATGAATCGCCAATTAGTAAGCGTGCCCCGGTGCAGGCCGAACAATTCGGCGAATTCCTTTTCAGTTACCCAGGTGCCGGCTAAGTCGGATAGTCGTTTCAGTTTGTCTCTGCTCATAATTGAGGGTTACTCCTAGCCGGAAGGTAACATGGAAAACTTATCCGTCAAGTCGAGACTTCTTCACCATTGGTAGGCAGTTTATGGATAAAGAATCCAGCGCTGGATTAATTATGGTTGCAGTGACAATACGTTGCGGCGAATTGCGGGGAAGTGGTCACGCGCTTGCTATAGTCGAATAGGAAAGGAACTTCGAACTGGGAGTTTCTTGAGAGAGTGGACGGCTAACAGAGCCGAGCAAAAGAGAGCTGGGGGATTCGTCCTCCAGCTTTTTTGCTTTTTTGTGGCCGTGGATTTTGCTCAGCCCGCAGTGGGCTGCGCAGTGCGAGTCATTGATTGCAATGAGTTAGAGGGGATGATTTGCGCAGCCCACTGCGGGCTGAGCAGATTTTAGGGTCGCGGTCAGTCATCGGCCCGATAGCGCACACTGTGGCCGAAGTATTTATAGTAGGGGTAGTTGTCCTGCGCGCACTTCCGGCCGGCCCTGCGGTCCTCCATGCGCCATCGACGCAGGGTCTGGCCCTGTAGCCCATAGCGGAGAGCATACGCTCGCTCCGTCAGCCAAAGGCAGGCGGTGGTGGTGCCCACGGTGGAAGGCGTCGAGCGCGTGGAAGGGGGAGCACCGAGTGGCACCGCGTTGCTATTGGTCGCCGGGAGTTGCTTCATAGGTTCAGCGTATACCCGATCTGAAATTTGGTCAATCTATTGCGCGAAAATGCCGGTGAGATGTTGCACGAATAGGTTCAGAATGCGGCCAAGTCGGCGATCTCGACTTGCATGACCTTCAGGTAATGGGCAGCGAGTTTGTTAGTAACTATGCGAAGTGATTCGATCAGCAATGGTGCGCTGATATACCCGGTGGAGACATCACCGCCGAGTGAGTGGCCCATTAGCATCTTGCCTTCCTCGTTTGTGTGCCCCAGCCCAGTTAACCTAGTTTTGAATAAGTGGCGTAAGTGGTATTTCGCAGTTACTCCATCTTTCTCGTTTTTCACGTTGGTGATGTGCTCATTATCCCTACGCCCTGGGAAAATCCATTCACTAGGTGGGACGGATTCACTATCCCGGAATGCTTTCAGCACCTGGAACAGCACGTCGGACATGGGGATCAAGTAGGGCGGGTTGCCTTTGTTAACCACGAACAGAATCGTTTT
Organism: Bryobacterales bacterium; assembly: GCA_963725455.1. GTDB lineage: Bacteria > Acidobacteriota > Terriglobia > Bryobacterales > Bryobacteraceae > Palsa-89. The sequence goes on along the minus strand of CAVRZH010000043.1, from coordinate 8,848 downwards.
CTTGTCGAAGTTAATATCCCGCCATCTCAAATTTTCTATGCTCATGGGACGGGCACCCGTGAACAACGAGGTGAGCCAGTAGGCACGCTTGAGCGGGGAGAGAGTTTTGACTCCTAGCTCGATCTGCTCCTCGTCTCTCACTTCCTTCTTGAACCACCATGCCTTGAGTTCGTCATCGTCATAGGCCCAGTCCCGCGCCGGGATCGAAATGAGCGGGACCGCACGCTTGGGGAATGCTGGAAGGGAATCGTCATTGCTGCCGTCGCGGTGCCAGTTGTAAATGGTGGAGAGCAGCCGGCGCACTTGATTCGCGCGCGCGTCTCCGTGATTCTTGCGGATCTGCTGGTGGAGGAAACGAAGGTCCTCGCGCTGTGAGCCGATATCGCTTGCTGGACGCTCTTGCCAGTCCTTCAGGTATGTAGTGAAGTTAAGGCGGTAGTTGGTGATGGTCGCGGTAGCTAAATCCGCTTGCTCCATGTAAGCTTCGAAGGCTTGGGCGAAAGTGACGTGAACCGACGCTGCACGCTCGTGCTTCATCTCGCCCCAGTCATCGTTAGCCTGATCCTTCGCTTCCTTCCATTTGATCGGCCCAAGGGTTTTGCGAATCAGTTTGGAGTTCACACGGCGCACCAATCGGAACGATTTCACCTTGGTACAGCGAACGTAGAGACCTTGGATGCCATCAACTTTCCATTCGCCAGAGTGCAACGGTAGATCATCGATTGCTTTCTGGCTGGGTTGCACAATCTTCTTGTCGGGTTTGGTCGCGGGGTGACCGGTAGACCGTTTGATAATTGGTACGACGTTCATCTTGTTTCCTCTTCCTGTTTCGGAGCTACAATATCCCGTGGGATACTCCATGGGAACTGCTTGTATCGGAATGGCGCGCAACACCACGGTACACCTTAAAGCTAATAAAAACAAGTGTTAGAAGCAAAGGAGATACGAGACGCAACAAGTCAAAACAGCGCCTATAAGTGACTCTTAATCACTAGGTTGTAGGTTCGATTCCTACCGCGCTCACCACCCGAATCAATAGTCGCAGTGGTTCCCCCAGGCGAGCCCATCCAATCGATGCGTTGGCAGCACTACTGCTCCTGCAGCCGTTTCACTGTCCCTCGTGCATGCGGCGTCATTAGCCCACCGTTCCCTATTACTCACCCGACGTCTCGTACTTGCTCAGCATGTTCTTCGATATCACGCGGAAAAATTGCCAACATCTCTCCCTGGAACTCGACGTTTAAGAAATCGAACCCATTCGGCGCTCCGGTAACCGTAATCACCACGCCCCTTGGGATTGTGACGAACCTTGAACGGCCATCACTGGAATATTTGATCGCGGTTATGGCTGTACGGACGCGGTAAGCACTGGTCGGATTGTTTCGCATCGTTCCTCCCTACCCCGCTATTCGTAACGTATGCAAACCATCGCCCAACTATTGAACGGACAAGGGAAAAGCAGGATGACTACTGCCGGCACACTAGAGGAGTTTTACCTGGTTCGGGAAGATTGACATAGCGGGACGCGCTCACGGAAATTTACGAAACCTTGCAAGCTGCTTACGGGATCTGTGTGCTCTTTAAACGCAGATTCGCCGACTCAAGACGGTTCGGGAAGTATTATAGATCCAGGAGCAGGGAGCCGTGACCACGCGTCAACCAAGGGTTCACACTCAGGCTGGGCCGCGCCGCGGTCCAGATCTTCGCTGCTAATGAACGCATGAACCAGCTTCTCATCGAACATCTGGACCCAGCCGCCTGGAAAGCTAAACCGCCCGGCCAGGCCCGCACCATCGCTGCCATCTTCACACACGTGCACAATGTCCGTACCAAGTGGGTCCGGCTGACCGCTCCGCACCTGAAGGTTCCGCTACAGCTGAACCGCGCGCGCTGTACGCCTCGGCAGGCCCGTGCCGGATTGGCCGAGAGCGCCGCTTGCTGCTCGGAAATGCTGGCTGAAGCGCTGGGCGGGGGTGGGGGCCGCGTCCAGAAGTTTCACAGGGATGGCTGGGCAAAGCCCTGGCCGGCCGGCTTGGAAATGCTGTGCTACATGCTTTCTCACGAAGCCCATCATCGCGGGCAGGTTTGTATGCTCGCGCACCAGCTCGGATTCCCGTTGCCGGTTACCGTAGCGTCCGGGATCTGGAATTGGGAAAAGCTATGGGCGGCGGGCGGTCCCGGCTCCGATTCTTAGGAAATCCCTCCAGCGGAGATCAAATGGCAACCATATCGACAAGTGGGCGGCTCTTGTGGAGAACAGCGTGTCTCGCAGTTTTGCTCGCAATCCTAGGTACGATGAACTCGGCGCAGCCCCTGCAGTCGGCGCCAATCACGATCACCTTGGCCGGCCAGTCCATGATCCGGTCGGACATCCGCGCTACGGCGCCGGCGGTGGTACCGGTGATCCAGGGGTTGCTGAAGGGCGATGTGGTGTTCACCAACTTTGAAGCCACGGTCGCCGAAAAAGGCGAGACCGTTCATCAAGGCAGGGGATTTCTCACTCCTCCAGAAGCATTGGATGCGCTGACCACTTTCGGCTTTAACCTTCTGTCCCTGGCCGGCAACCATGCATTCGATCTGAAAGCGACGGGCATTCAGAACACCATTCAAGAGGCGGACCGCAGGAAGATCGTTCACGCCGGAACTGGAAACAATTTGGCCGATGCCGCGGCGCCCGGTTATCTGCACACGCCCCACGGGACCATTGCACTGATCGCAAGCGCATCCGGTTTGATTGGGCCGGGCGCCAGCGCTACCTCGGACCGGCCGGGCGTGAATGAGCTGCGCTTGGAAGCCGGCGCCAAGGAAAATGAAGCGACGGCCGACCTGCCTGGTGCGCCCGGAAACACACCGAATTCAGTGGATTCCAAGCGTATCATCGAAAGCATTCGCGACGCCCGCCGGCACGCGGACCTGGTGATTGTATACCAACATAACCACGTGTTCGGGAATCACTCGTTCGCGACCATTTTCACCGAAGGGATGGAAGAGCGGCTGGCTCCCAACGATTGGCTCAAGAAGTGGACGCATGCCGAGGTGGATGCCGGTGCGGACATTGTAGTGATGCATGGCGCGCCCCTGCTGCACGGAGTGGAGATTTATCACGGCCGGCCCATCTTTTACGACCTGGGCAACTTTATTTACAACGTGCCGCCCACGCTCACCTACATCGACGAACCGATGAATTGGGAGAGCGCGGTGGCCTATGTCCAATTTCAGGGGAAGAACTTGCGATCGATTTCTTTCCGGGCCATCGTCCTGAACAACGTAGGCCAGGGCCAGCCCGAGATTCACGACGAGTACGCTAACAACCAGTTCCTGGATACGCGCGGATTGCCTTCGCCGGCGACTGGAGCAAGAGCCAGCTACATTCTCGAACGTCTGGCGGACGCGTCCAAGCCCTTTGGCACCACGATCGAAATCAAGGGTGACGTCGCGGAACTGAAGCTGAAGTCCGGAAAGTAGCGCTCCTTTCCGTCACTTCAGATATTTCTCCGGCAGCGTTACGCCAGGCCGTTCCTCGTCCCACAGGATGCTGGCGATCCAGAAGCGCCCCTGTGCGTGCACGATCTGGAGGCAGTTGACGCCTCGCGCGAAGGGCTTATCGTCATTCGCCGCGTGCCGGCTCTCGTAAGTGCTCCAAACTTCCACCAGGTTGCCGAACTGCTCCACGCGGTTCCGGATGCTGTGTTCGAAAAAACCATGCGTCTTGAAATATGGGTCGTCCCGTTCGACGTACATGTCAGGACTCAGAAAAGCAATGTCGCCCTTGTGCGCTGGGTCGCTGCCCGTGGCGGCGATATCCGGGCGAATCACGCCCAGCCGTCCGTCGGGCAGAAAGAGAGAGCGGAAACGATCCCAGTCGCGAGGCTGGCCGGCGGGCCCGGAGATCACGTCGTAGAGCGACGCCAAGAGGTGATCCACCGTGTCCACATCGCTCGCTCTCTTCGCCGCGGGCCAGCCCTTATGCCCCGCGATTGACCCAACTAGCGTCGGTGCGGAAACAACTGCTGGCGCAGGCTTCTCGGCTGGCGCAGTCAGCGCAACGCTCACGATCAATAAGCCCAATGTGAGGCACCGGCTCAGATTCATGCAATTCTCTCCTTCTCACTTTCCAACCATGTGTCCGACGTCTTTTTCGTTCTCCGCGCAGACGTACTCTCCGATATCGTCATTGGCGTCGAGTTCAGACGCTCGCATGATTTTCCAGGGCTTGGCGTAGGCCCCAGGATCGTCGATCGTGAACTCAATTTCGAGATGCCCCAGATCGGGCCGCCGAAAGCGCTCGACGACATGCATCATTTCGGTGTGCGGATGACCCTGCGTATCCAGCCAGGAACGGTCGTCGAAGCCCACGCTATCGATCACCAGTGTGTCTTGCTCCCAGTGCCCGATGGAATGTCCCATCCACATCGGATTGGGATCCTTGGGATGGCCTCGCCCGTCCAGGAAGACCTGGCGATGGCTCGGGAGGTCATCTTCGAAAAGCATCACCAGCAGCGCGGGCGTCTGAACCAGCTTGAAGGGAAACAAAGCCCCGGCATTGGTGATGCCTCGCGGCAAGCAGCGCGCTCCCGGAGCATCTTTGCCATTGTTTGCGGCTCGCTCCCGCAACAGCTTTTCGGCCCAGGGCAGTGGCTCCGGCTTGCCTGCATCCACTGTTCTCTGCGCATACCAGACGCCGGAGAAGTCGGGTTTGCCGTCCGCAGTACGCGGCGTTGGCCCGGAAGGCGCCACGTGCGGTGTGGTTAGCTGAGCTCTGAACTCGCGCCCGTCGCCGAGAGTGCCCAACTGGTATTCGAGCAAGCGAACATCCAGGCGCAGCGGTTCTTTTTCGCCAACAGACACGTTTTGCTGGTTGTTCGGATAGAATCCTGGGGCATTGATCGAAACGTCGTAGTCCCCGGGTGGCACCGCTGCCAGCGTGTAATCACCCTTCTCAGAACCGGCGCTCTTGTAAACCATCTTGGTGCTTCGGTTGGTGGCCTGAACCTGAGCCTTTGGGACCGCTGCACCGTCTGAATCCACCACGCTGCCGGTGATCGTCCCGCCGCTTTGTGGGTACGCCCCGGTCACGCACCAGAATGCAAGCAGGCACCGAGGGACCAGCCGGTTCATGATGTGAAGATTATAGTCCACGAGGCCGCCCTGCCGTCTCCCGCTTGCTTATTTTGGCCGGTCTGTGACAACATGTGCCTCAGTACAACGGCAAGGGATGAATGGTCTGGGAGGAATGATGAGGAATCAATTGAGCACTGGCAATTACGTGCGTAAGACATTTGCGGCCGGTGTAATTGCACTGGCCTGCACGGCAAGCGTCGCGAGCGCACAGACTTCGGCCGCACCGGTCAGCACCGTGGTGGCTCATCCTACCTATGCGGTCATCCCCATGCAAATCATGGTCAACCGTCCCGCTGCCGAGGTGTGGAAGCGCGTTGGCAAGTATTGCGATATCGGCGAGTGGCTGCAGGTTCCGTGCACCATCACCTCGGGCAAAGACGGGGAGGTGGGTACCGTACGGTCGATCGGCAACGAGATTCTCGTTGGCAAGACGGAACTGTCTTACACTTACACGCAGCCGGTGAGGGAAGGGCGGCCGTACAATCTTTACCACGGCACGCTGGAAGCGCGGCCGGTAACGGCTTCCACGTCCAAGCTGGTCTACACGCTGATCTTCGATAACTCGATGCTACCTGACGATGCGGCGCGCGAAAAAGATATAGCGCAGAGAACGGCGCGCTTCACGCAGGCGCTCGAGAACATGAAGACGCTGGCTGAAGGCGGAACCCTTCCACCCGCTCCGGCGCGCGGCGGTCCGCCCAAATAAATAAAGCTGGACCGATGGCAATCCGGCTGAAATCCGTCGATGTGGCAGTGGTTGGTCTCGGCGCGGCGGGCGGTGTCGCGGTGCTTCCATTGGCGCGCGCTGGACTCAAGGTCGCCGGCATCGAAGCCGGCACCTGGATGGGTCCGCGCGACTATCGAGCGGACGAAATCTACAACAATGTTCGCCGCATGGTGACGTCCGTGCCCAAGGCCCAGCGGGAAATTCCCACAGCCCGCTCGAACCCCAACGAAAAAGCGCGGCAAGCCGCGGCGCAGCATCCCATGATGAATGCCGTAGGTGGAACTTCCATCCACTACTGGGCGCAGAGCTGGCGGCTCAAGCCTTGGGACTTTCAGACGCGCTCGGAAACAATCCGGCGATATGGCCCCGGTTCCATTCCCAAAGGATCCACGGTTGAGAATTGGCCGATCTCCTACGATGATTTGGAGCCGTACTACGACACCATCGAATGGGAAGTGGGAGTCTCCGGCAAGGCCGGCAACATACAAGGCAGGATCGATCCTGCCGGCAACGTTTTTGAAGGCCCACGGCGGCGCGAGTATCCCATGCCCCCGCTGCGAAGTTCAGAGTTTATCGATCACATGTCCGACGCGGCCAAGCGCCTGGGCTGGCATCCTTTTCACCCGCCCGCAGCCATCAACACGCAGGCTTATCAGCATCGCCCAGGGTGCGCTTACCACGGTTTTTGCGCGACTGGCGGATGCCACGTCAACGCGAAGTGTTCCACGGCCGTCACCACCATTCCCGCTGCGCTCAAAACGAAGAATCTGACGATCTTCGATCTCGCACAGGTAACACGCATCGAATCGGAGGCAAGCGGGCGTGTTACCGGCGTCCGCTACATCCGGAACCGGCAAGAGTATTTCCAGCCCGCCAACGTTGTTCTGCTCGGGAGTTATACCTACGAAAACACGCGACTGTTACTGCTTTCCAAATCGCCCGCTCATCCCGATGGTTTGAGCAACCGGCGCGGCCAGGTGGGAAAGCATTTTTTCGCGCATTATCAAACGGCGGTAACGGCGTTGTTTCCTTTTGATGTGAACATCTGGTACGGGCTCCCGGCCCAGGGAGTTACCGTGGACGATTTTGCCGACGACGCCTTCGATCACACGGGCCTCAACTTCATCGGCGGAACAAGTCTGCACGTGCGCACGGAGCGCCACGCCATTGAAGGTGCGGAGATGTCGACTTACGCTAAGGCTCCGAAGTGGGGCGCGGCCTGGAAGAAATTTGTGCATGACAACGCCGCCAGGGTAGCCAATACCTATCTTCAGACTTCCACTTTTCCGTATGAGACGTGCTACCTGGACCTGGATCCGGACGTGCGGGATCCGCTCGGCGATCCGGTATGCCGAATCACCACCGGAGGTCCCAAGCAGAACGAAGCGAATGCCGTCGAGTGGGCGCATCGGAAAATGGAGCAATGGTTTCGCGAGGCGGGCGCCATCGCGGTGGAAGCTTCCGGACCGGGCGTACCCGCGCTGACCACGCACGCATACGGGGGCACTCGGATGGGCGATGATCCGGAAACGAACGTCGTGGATCGCTGGGGGTTTTCGCACGAGGTTCCCAACCTGGGTATTCTCGGCGCATCCGTGATGGGGACCAGCGGAGCGCGCAATCCCACGCTCACCGCACAAGCACTGGCTTGGCGTACCGCGGAGCGCCTGGCGAAGAACTGGAAATCCTTCGCCTGAACCCTTATTCTTTCAGCGCATGGGTCTTCCATACCGTACGGAAATTAAGAATTATTGAAAAGGATCTCCAGCAATATCGACGGAGTCCTGGAAGCCCGCGGGTCCATTCGCGAGTGCGGCACGCGTCGCGGCGTAGGGCTTCATCTCATACTCCGCCGGAGGAAGCGCGCCGGCCAGGTAACGGACAAAGTAATCCCAGCGCCGCCGCGTCATGTACTGCGAGGCGGCCGCATAACCGTGCGCGACATTGGGGATCAGCAGAAGGTCGAAATCCTTGTTGGCCTTAATCAAGGCATCCGCGATCAACATGGTTTCGTTCGGCGGCACGTTGTCGTCCATGGTTCCGTGCGCGAGAAGGAGATGGCCTTTCAGATTCTTGGCCGAGTTCTGATTAGCCTGGGAATCATAGTTGCTGGTGCCGTCGGGATTCTTGACAAGCAGCCCGGCCCACTTCTCCGCCCAGTCGTCCTCATAACCGCGATTGTCGTGGTTGCCGCTCTCGCTGATTCCCACCTTGAAGAAGTCCGGATAATGGAACATCGCCGCAGCCGTCGCATTCCCACCGCCGGAGTGTCCATAGATGCCGGCGCGGTCCAGATCGATCCACCGATATCTCGCCGCCAGGTCCCGCATGCCGGAGATTTGATCGGGGATGGTGTTGTCGCCAAGGTTGCCGTAGTAGGCCTCATGAAAGCTCTTCGAACGCCAGGGCGTTCCCATCCCGTCAATACACACGACGATGAAGCCAAGTTCCGCCAGCGGCTGCAGGTCACCGCGCGATGCCAGGAAACTCCGGCTGCCGCACGAGCCGGTTTGTGGACCTGGATAAACGTAATTCACGATCGGGTATTTCTTGGATGCGTCGAAGCTGGTCGGCTTGAACATCAAGCCATAAAGGTCGGTTTGGCCGTCGCGCGCCTTTACCGTAATCTGCGCTGGCGGAACCCAGCCTGTGGCCAGCAGCCTGGAAATATCCTGCTTCGCGATCTCCATCACCAGCCTTCCCTCGCTATCGCGAAGCACCGCCGTCTGCGGCTGCGCCGGCGTGGAATACACGTCCACAAAGTAGCGTCCGTCGGGCGAGGGAGTGACAGCGTGGTCAGCCACTTCCGGGGTCAGCAAACGCATATCTTGGCCGTCGAACCCGATGCGATAGAAGTGTGAGAAGTATGGGTCGCGCCCTGGCTCCTTACCCACCGCCAGGAAATAGATGGTGCGCATCTTCTCGTCCACGTGCAACACCTGGGTCACATTGCCTTCACCGTGCGTGATCTGGTTCTTCAGTTCGCCCGTCGCCAGGTCA
>CAVRZH010000042.1:0-12115 GCA_963725455.1 Bryobacterales bacterium | reverse complement strand
TATTTTTGACAAAATAAAATTATTGGTTACAGTCAGCGCCCAATTCCATGCATTTTCTTCACTGATCCAAGACACACTCAATCTTACATTATTGCTATAAATACTCCATTTGTTCTTATCTTTGATACAATATGCTTCTGGGTACAATTTTAAGCAATACGTATATGTACATCTGCTGAGAACGACGTATTGCTGATGCCCTTATCCAGCGCTTTGGTCATGTCGTAGACAGTGAGCGCCGCAACCGCGGCGCCTGTCAGCGCCTCCATTTTTCCACTCCGGTTGGTCCGGTCGTGGACGCCGACGAAGTAATGCGCACGCCGCCCGCAACGACAGTTGCTTCCACATCCACATGCGTAAGCGCGAGGGGATGGCACGTGGAATCACTCGGCGGTACGCTTGGCGGCCTGGATGCCGGCGATGCGCGCCACTTCAAGCGGATTGCCCTTCGAATTCGAAGGCAGAGCCGCCAGGACAGCCGCCGAAAGCCGGACGAATGCCGATGCGGTTGCGGTGCGCTGCGTGGGCTTCTTGGAACTGACGTCAACCATGGTCGCCTGGCCTGTTGCGGCAAAATGCGATAGCCGCGACGGCTTGCGATTCGAAGAGGGCGAGTGCTTGGGCATAGAACTCCTCAGGGAAGCAAATGCGGACGATCATCCGGCAGCAAGGTGCTTGACGTCTTCGGGAACGACCAAAAAGCAATTCGCCCGTGCCATTGCAGCCAGATCGCCGGAGCCTTGCCAGGCAACGAGCGCGACCTCGGGGATTGTTCCGGCGAAGGTGCATGTAGCGGGCAGAAACCTGGTCAAGCCAGTTTTGGTTTTAACCGCTTCGGCCAGTCGCGCCAGGGCGAATCGCAGCCGAGCGCGCTTCGCCCGGCCAGTGCCGCCACGACCGGCGCTGCAAAAAGCAGAAACGTGACGGCTGACGAAACAGGATTCCCCGGCAGCCCAAAGCAGCAGCAGCCCTTCGGGCCGTTCTGGTTTTGGACAGAATCCCCCCGACGCGTGCTGGGTAATTCTGCAAACACCAGCGGCTTGCCTGGCCCGCGGCACGCTTGGTCTAGGCTCCGCGATTTTTGTTCTGTGCATTGCCTTTACGGCGCCGTTGGTTGCGCGCCTAGTGAATTCGTTCGGTGTTCGAGCGACCATGTGCTTCGGCTCGTTGCTGGTAGCGGCTGGGTCCATTCTTCTGGCAACATACGCGCGCCAGGGGTGGCAGTTTGTCATCTGCTATGGACTTTTCCTGGGCGCCGGCTGTAATTTTGGGGCCATGATTCCGGCACAGTCGTGCGCCACGCTGTGGTTCGAAAAAAGGCGCGCCATGGCTCTCGCCCTGGTCCTGGTGGGGGCCGGTTTGGGTGGGTCGATCTCCGCACCGTTGCTCACCAGCTTAATCGCCGCAGCGCACGGAAATTGGCGCGCGGGCTGGTATTGCCTGTTTGCTGCCGGATTGACGGCGGCGCTGGTCTCGCTTCTGTTCCTTAGGAATCGTCCGGAGGAGCTGGGGCAAGTCGCGGACGGACACGCAAAATCAGTTACTGAAATCTCTGGCGATGCTGCGCCACAGCGCACGGGAGTTTATCGCACTCGCGATCATTGGACTGTTAGAGAGGCCGTCCGCACGCCTGCATTCTGGCTGCTCACCCTGGCCTCCATCGGCGAATCTGTCCCGGGTACCGCGGCAGTCGCACATGCGGTACCGCACTTGCGTGACCTCGGCCACACCGCGGCCGCGGCCGGTTCCGCAATCGGAATCTTTTCTGCCTGTTCGATCATCGGGAGCCTGATGATCGGATTACTGTGTGATCGCATCGATCCACGAATGGCGTGGGCCGTCTGCATATTGACCATTGGGGGCGGCGTGTTGATCGGGACGCGCGCCGGGAGTGATATCGCCATGTATCTGTTTACGGGGATGATCGGTTTCGGGTCGGGAGCTGCCCTCACTTGTTGGCATGCGACCGTCGGCAACTATTTCGGCCCGGCCTCATTTGCATCGATCCTTGGCGCACAAATGCCGATCAGTACCACGCTTGCGGCAGCTTCTCCTTTCTTAGTGGGCATGTTCTACGATACGCACGGCAGCTATGCTCCGGCCTTTGTGGCTCTCGGCGCGTTTTCGGTCGTAACGGCCATCCTCTTAGCGTTTGCCAATCCACCCGCGCACAGCTCAGCCGATATCTCGCGCGTAAATGCGGCGGCGTTTTAAGGATGACCGGGATTTAGGCAGAGGCGCTCGGAATCGAGAAGCTGAAGGTGGCGCCGGGACCCTCGTTGTCCTCGGCCCAGAGACGTCCACCGTGCCTTGTAATGATGGATCGGCTGATAGACAGGCCGACGCCCATGCCCTTGGCCTTGGTGGTGTAGAAGGCCTCGAACAGCCGTTCGATGATGGCAGGGTCGATACCGGTGCCGGAGTCCCGGACCAGCAGCAGAACGCTGCCGTCATCGCGCAGGCTGGTCTGGACCAACAGCGTCCTGGGGCGATCCTCAACCGCGGTCATGGCGTCGGCGGCATTCAACAGCAGGTTCAGGATCACTTGCTGCAGCTGGACGCGGTCGACTTGCACCTGAGGCAGATCATCGGCGAAATCCGTCTCGAGGAGCGCGTTAGCCCGCCGCAACTCGCCCATCGAGAGGGCGATCACTTCGCGGGCCAAATCGTTCAGATTCGCCAACTCCATGGAGGGAGCCTTGGTGGAGAACATCGCACGCAGGCGCTGGATCACTTCGGTGGCGCGATTGGCGTCCCGGATGGTGCGGCGAGCCGTCTCAGCGGCGATGGCCACATTGGGAGGATCGGCGGCCAGCATGCGCACGCAAGTGTTGGCGTTGGTCATGATTCCGGCCAGGGGTTGACTGACCTCATGGGCGATGGAGGCGGTCATAGCGTTGAGGGTTGCAACCCGCGCCACATGGGCCAGCTCGCTGCGCGCCTGGTTCAGCGCTTCTTCGGCGATCTTGCTTTCGGTAATGTCCTGGATCGTACCCATGAAGATGGGTCGGCCTCCGATGTGCTCAATAACCTGGGAGACGCCGCGAAGATGCTTCAGGCCGGCTTTTGGGGTAACGACGCGGAAGTTGAAATCCCCTCCCGCACCTTCCAGCCTGCGATGCATCTCCGTGTCGAAGACCGGCAGGTCATCTGGATGAATCCGATCGCGGACCGCATCCATCCGTGGCGGCGTGCTGCGATCGATTTCGAAGATACGGTAGAACTCGTCCGACCAGCGGTGCCGATCCTGTTGAATATCCGCGGTGAAGCTGCCGGTCTTGCTAAGGAGCTGCCCCTCGGAGAGCTGCGCCAGGGCTTCGCGCAATTCCCGTTCGCGCGCATGGAGGGCTGCGTCGGCCTCGGCGCGCTCGATCGCGATGCCCGCGATTTTTGCAAACCGGTCGATGAGGCTTTCTTCCCGGGGGGCTGGGCCTGCAGTAGTGGACCGATAGATCGCCACCACGCCGGAGACTTGGCCTGAAGCGGATAGGATGGGCGTCGCGCGGCACGAGCCGAAGCCGAGGCTATTCATCACCGCCTGCCACGGCGAGCGCTCCCAGCGGGGGTCGTTGGCGAGGTCCTCGGTGACGATTGGAATCTTCTCGAGGACCGCCAGCGAACATGGGTTATCGCCGCTGTCGATGGTCTTTCCATCGAAGACTTTATGGCAAGCGTCCGGCAGGCTGGAACGGGCGCCGATCTGGAAGTGCCTCTTATCGGGCGCGACAACCAGGACGCCACAGCAACAACCGCTGCACAACTCTTCCAGGTAACGGGCGAGGGCGTTTAGAACCTGGTCGAGTGCTTCGCCTTGCGCGACCATTTCCAGCAGCTTGACTTCAGCCGCAAGGAGAGCCTCGGCCCGTTTCAGGTCGTCGATATCAACCTGGCAGCTGACATAGCAGACGATGTTGCCGTGAGCGTCACGCATGGGGACGCATACGGCCTGCATCCAGCGATAGGCGCCATTCGGGTAGAGGAAGCGAAGGTCGGTCTTGTAGGTCTGGCCCGAGAGCAGGGCCTGGACATGTTTGTGGTTCGTCTCGTGGTCATCGGCGTGGATGATCCCGGAGCTGGTCCACTGATTCAACTGTTCAAACGTCATATTGAAGTCTTGGAGCGACTTCAGATTCGCGAACTCCAGAACCATGGCGGTGTTCAGGAACCCTATTTGGAGCGGTATCGCGTCCAACAGACGGCGCAGGCGTCCGTCGGCGGCTGCGCTCTCGTCGGCATGCGTTCCGAGCCAACACCAACGCGGATGGGGACTAGCTTTGTCCGGTAGCGAGGAAGGCGCGGATAACGGGGAGGGGCGAAACACGAACCAGCGGTATTGCCCGTCGAAGCGGCGCAAGCGCGCATCGATCTCCTTGCCGATGCCCGATTGCCGGATGAGATCCCAAGACTCGACGAAGAAGGTCAGGTCGTCGGGATGGATCGCCGCCTGCCAGCCGTGGCCGATTGCCTCATCCAGGCCAAGGCCGGTGTATTCGCGCCACGCACGATTCACGAAATCGCTCTGGCCGTCGGCCCGCGTGATCCAGACCAACCCGGGGAGCGCATCCACAACCCCACCGAAATCGATGTTCATCCCCGCACGTTGGTCAACGCGCATTGGCGCCTCAGGCCGATCGGCTTCGTCCCAGCCCCAGATTGGCGGCCATGTTGACGAGGTCGGCGAGAGAGTCCGCTTTCATCTTCTGCATCACACGCCCGCGATGCGCCTTTACTGTAATTTCGCTGATTCCCAGATCGGCGGCTATTTGTTTGTTGAGCATCCCCGTAACTACCAGGGCCATCACTTCCTGCTCCCGCGGGGACAGCGATTCAAAGTTGTCGCGCAGGGTCTGCATCGCTCCTTCACGGCGCAGCGTATCGCGGCTTCGCCCGATCGCCTCTCGGATCGCACCCAGAAGAGCCTCGTCCGTAAACGGCTTCGTCAGGAATTCGACAGCCCCCGCCTTCATTGCCTCCACCGTCATCGGAATATCCCCGTAGCCGGTGACGAAGATGATCGGCATGTCGGCACGATCGTTCGCGACGCGCTTCTGCAACTCCAGGCCACTCAGCCCGGGCATCGAAACGTCGAGCACCAGACAACTTGGAACAGAAGGCCGAGGCTTGGACGACGCAAGGAACTCGGTGGCAGAAGAGAAAATCTCCGGACACCAGCCTTCGCCGCGAATCAGCAGTTCAAGAGATTCGCGAACTGATACGTCGTCGTCGACAACGAAGACTACCGGCATAGAGGGTGTCATTGAAGACATCCCGAGTTGATGCGCCACACTATCCAACTCAATAATTTTATCGTTATCGACGAAACACTTCAATTCGGGGTCATCACCGAACGCAGGGCCTTCAGAAGGGCGGTGTCGCTAAACGGCTTTCTCAGGCAGGCTATCGCGCCCAACTCAACTACCCGCGCCCGAACCGCGTCGTCCTCCGTCGCCGTGATGAAGACGATGGGAATCCGCTTATCGTGACGCTTCAGTTCAGCTTGCAACTCAATACCACTCATGCCCGGCATCGTAATATCGAGGAGCAGACACCAGGTGTGGTCCGGCGCATCCGATGCGAGGAACTCTAAGGCAGACGAGAACGTCCGTACCGAATAGCCAAGTTCGTTGAGCAAGTCAGGGAGCGACTCACGAACCGATTCGTCGTCGTCGACCACGGACACCAGTAGGGCCTTGTCGGGCATCAATTCCGGTCCTCAACCCGGTGATCGGTTGGTACCAACGCGGCATTACAGGAAGCCAAACGCGAGATGGTCGCGCCGGAAAAGGTGGTCGAAGCCACGAGAGCATCCTGCCGAGGGCGCGGCGGTATGACTTGGTGGGAAGCGAATTGGATCAGAGGGTTCAGAATAAATCTCCAGCGAACGTTTCCTTTAGGGCTTCTGCCACCATCTCCGCGAGACCGCGTCGTACGGCACGGCCAACCCCGGCCCAGGCCTAAGCCGATTAGATCAGAGACCCCGACACAAATCGATTAGACGAAAGTATCGGTACTTGGCTGCCGGGGCCCGGGCGGACCTGTTTTGAGCCGCGGCGGCCGTTGAGGCGCTCAAAGAGCGGCTGCGAAAGCAACGGACCCGTCACCACCCGTAAAGGCGTGCTCCAGCGGTACTGACCGGCGCCCTTGCGGCCGCCGAGCTTCGATCCCGAGTTTGCGCATCTTGTAAATCAAGGTGGTGCGCGGCAGGCCGAGCCGCTCGGCTGCCCCATCACGGCCGCCGATCATCCAATTGCTTTGTTCCAGGACTTCGAGGATATGGTCGCGGGACGCGTCGGCCAAAGTCTGTGCCGCGGCGGCGGTAGGCTGTTTCGTCATATGCCGCAAATCTGTCAAGGTGGGACGCAGCACCGGCCCGGGTGACAGGACGACGGCGCGTTCGATAAAGTTCTGCAGCTCGCGAATGTTGCCTGGCCAATCGTGCAACTTAAGGCATTCCATCACGTCTTCGGGAATGCTATCGATTGGCTTGTTCAGGCGGGCTGAGAACTTGCGGACGAAGTGATCGACCAAAGCAGGGATATCAGAAGAGCGCTCGCGGAGAGCCGGAAGAAAAATGGGGATAACATTCAGGCGGTAATACAGGTCCGCGCGAAATTGACGGGCAGACACCATTTGAGCGAGATCTTGATTGGTGGCCGCAACCACGCGCACGTTGACTCGGATGGTCCGCCCGCCGCCCAGACGCTCAAACTCCTGTTCCTGCAGGGCGCGCAGCAGTTTGGGCTGTAGCTCCAGCGGGAGGTCGCCGATCTCGTCAAGGAACAGAGTCCCGTTATCGGCCTGCTGGAAGCGCCCGATGGTCTGCGCAATTGCTCCCGTAAAGGCTCCTCGTTCGTGGCCGAAGAGTTCACTCTCCAGAAGCGAGCCGGGAATCGCGGCACAGTTCAATTTCACAAACGGTCCGCGGGCCCGCAGGCTTTCATTGTGAATGGCGCGAGCGATGACCTCTTTGCCCGTGCCGGTTTCCCCTTGGATCAGCGTGACCGAATCGCTTTTCGCGATGATGCGAACCTGATTCAGCACGTTTACAAACGCTGGGCTACGACCCACGATGTCGTCTTCGACACGCTGGCCAGTGATATTCCGTTCAAGCATGGTCCTTTACCTCCAGTTCGTCTTCTTTGCCCGCGGTTTGGGCAGTATCGGAATCGACCTTCACGTTCATGCCAACTCGAAACTTTCGCGTTGACTATGCGGTTCCTGAATATAATTAAGCCAGAAGTTCGTAAACGGAACAATTAGACGAACGTATCAACACTTTGCACGTACTTGGCGCTACCTCTTTCGGGGGAGAGCGACAGACAGGCCGTGAAACGCTGCTAGAATTTGCTCAGCCGCCGACCCATGATCCGTGCTTCACTTCGCAACAGAATTCTATTTGCTTTCATAGTCGCCGCAGTGGCGCAGTCTGCACGTGCTCAGTCACCCCACACAAGCACTCACGAACGGATCCATGTGCCGGAAGAGATTCTAGAACAGCCACTTCCGCTTCGCGACGGGATCGGCAAGGCGCACGAAGACGTGTTTACTATCTCCCAAGATGCCCAGGCGTATTATGACCAGGGGCTGGCATATCTTCATTCCTATGTGTGGATCGAAGCGGCCAGATCGTTCCATGAGGCTCTCCGGCTGGATGCAAAGCTCGCGATGGCGCAGCTCGGGCTCAGTTATGCGCTAGCCGAATTGGGCGACACAGACGGCGCGAAGCAAGCCAGTCAGCAGGCGTCGGCCCTGGCCGGGCCGGTCAGCGACCGCGAGAAAGCACGGATTCGCCTGCGCGCGCTACAATTCGGCGACGGGCGCGAGCCGGCGAAGCGACGATTGAATTACCTGAAGGAGTTCGATCTGATTCTGGCGAAATACCCGGACGACGTAGAACTTCTCCTGCTCCGCGGACAGGCGGATCAGCAGACGCCCGATCGGCAGACAAATGGTATGCCTGGGATGGGCGTAGGTGAAGCATCACTTACCTTCTATCAGCGGGCGCTAGATGAGCAGCCGCACTACTTCGCGGCGCACCACTATCTGACGCATGCGTATGAGAATCTCGGGCGCATGGATCTCGCACTGAAGCACGCCGAGGAGTATGTGAGCCTCGCACCGGCGGTGCCGCATGCTCACCATATGCACGGGCATATCTTGCTCCGCCTCAACCAGACGCAGGAAGCGCTCGCAGAGTTTCGCAGGGCCGATGAACTGGAGCTGGCATACTTTCGGACGGAGAACATCGCGCCGGAATACGATTGGCAGTACCATCACAATCTAGATTTACTCGCCGAGGCCTATCAGCTTGCCGGCGAGATGCAGCAGGCGGATGCTGTTCTGCGCCGTTCCTTCGAGCTCCCCTCCATCGAGTTTTCCCAGGAGCTGAACGAAAGCGCCTGGCCCATGTTGCTGCTTCTCGAAGGACGGACCGATCAGGCGCGGTCCGCAGCGGAAGCGCTCATGGGACGCGCGGATCCGGTAGTGCAGGCGCTCGGACATCTAATGGCTAGCCGGATCGGGATGCGGCTGGATCACCCAGACGACGCCATTGAACATGGGGACCGCGCACTCCATCTGCTCCGGGGGGCGCCGAATGGCGGTGTCCTGCTGCCCGAACTAGAGCTGGTGCAGGGTGAATTCCTGCTGCGCAAAGGGCAGTCCGAAAAGGGACGCGCGATGCTGCTGGATGGAGTATCCAAACTCCGAGCCGATCCTGCCGCGGATCGATGGACGCAAAACCTTTTGCGGATTGCGGCGGTGGAGGCGCTGGCCCGCGATCTGGGCGACTGGGCCATGGCCAGCGATGTCGCCAACGAGATGCAGCAATTTGCGCCGCGCTATGCGGGCACACACTATGCGCTCGCAAAACAGGCGGAGCATGCGGGAAATGCGGAGGCGGCGCGCCGGGAATACCAGGCCGCCATCAGCGGCTGGAGTGCGGCGGATGCGAACTTCGGAAGACTGACTGATGCCCGGCATCAACTGGCAGCCCTCGCAAATCGCCCCTGAATATCTAGTAATCGGGCAACGACGATACAAGCCGCCGGCCGTCGCACAATATCGCAATCCGCCAGCGAATCCGTAGCAACGCTGGCGTTGTTGGAAACGCCCGGCACCGAAAGCTCGCTGACATCCATGCCGATCAGATCGAGCACGACCTGAGCTACCGGCAAGTGAACCTGGGAGGGTTCTTGATACAGGTAACGGAATGAAGAAGGCGACGAACGTCGAAGTATCTTAGAATCAGTAGTGACAGCATGCGGGGACGTAGCTCAGATGGATAGAGCGGTCGCCTCCTAAGCGACAGGTCGGCAGTTCGAATCTGCCCGTCCCTACCACATTGTTGGCCGTTGGCTGGTTGGCGATTGGCTGTTGGCGCGTACACTAGAGGCATGGCCAAACTGGCGCTCATTTACGGAATGCGTCTGCTTCCCGCGGACGAACTTGAGAAAGTGGGAGACGCCGAAGTCACCCTCAAGAGTGGAAAGAAGGCGCAAGTGACCATGCATCTGCTGGAAGGCGGCGAAGACGAAATTCGCAAACAGTTGATGCAATCGCTGGACGCGTTCTTCGAGTTCTATCCCGAGATCTGAAAAACAGGCTTACTTGCCGACCAGGTGACTGACGTCGCGGTTGTTCTCGGTACAAATGAATTCGAAAATCTCCTCGTTGGCGAGCTCGGCGACGCGTTTCTGCGTCCAGGGCTTGGCCAGAACGCCCGGGTCGTCCACGGTGATTTCGATTTCAAGATGCCCCATGTCGGGGCGATGGTAGCGCTCAATGATATGCAATTTATCGGAGTGCGGATGAGATTCCTGATCGAGATAAACTCTGGGGTCGAAGCCGACGCGATCCACCACTAGCGTGTCGCCGTCCCAGTGCCCGATGGAATGCCCGTACCAAGCCGGATTCGGATCAGCCGGATGACCGCGGCCGTCCAAATAGATCTGATGAAAGCCAGGGCTCTCGTCGTCGGAAATGTAAACCAAATAGTCCTTGCTCTGGACGAACTCCCAAAGCGGGCCGTTGCGCAACGGTCCGGAAGGCAGGCAATGCGCTTGCGGGCTATCCTTGCCATTGCTTTCAACGCGCTGTTTCTGGATGGCAAGCGCAGCCGGTAAAAATTCAGGCTTGCCGGAATCCACGGTGGTTGGACGCCACCAGACGCCAGAAAGATCGGGCTTGCCATCATAGGTGCGCGGGGCCGGCCCGGTAGGCGGCTTGTGCCGCTTCATATCGGCGATCTGGTGCGTGCGGTCCTCGCCCAGCGTGTTGAGCTGCGTGGTGTCGCCCAAGTGGATGTCCAGCGACGCGGTTTGCGAGGCCTGCACCTCGACGCCTTTCTTCTCGAACGCCCGGAGGCCAGGCGCGGAGGCAGTGACATTGTATGTGCCAGGCGGAAGATCGGCGATCGAGTACTTGCCGTTGGAGGCCGTGATGGTTTTGAACACGGCGCCGGACTCGGCATTCTTGGCCTGCACGGCGTTGCTATCGATGGGGTCGCCAATCGAATCGAAAAGAGTGCCGGCGATGGAACCAGTGGGTGCTGTCGCGGTTTGCGCGACGCCAGCCCAGCAGAGAAGAAGCGTGAGGCAGATCGATTTTTTCATTTGCGTTTCCTGTTTGAACGAACGCGCCGGTACGTCAGAGCGATTTGGCTTTTCGAGTAAGTTCTATTCTCTACCAAAGTGAAGTCGCGTTGCGGGAAGCCACCGGGGAAGAGCGGCAGGCCCGAGCCAAGCAAAATGGGTACAACGCCGAGATATAGCTCGTCGATCAGGTCGGCCTGGAGGAAGCTGCGGGCCAACTCGCCTCCGCCCATGTGAGCGATATGCTTGCCGCGGCTGGCGCGAATCTTGCGGAGCCAGGAAGCCGGAGACTGGTTGGTGAAGATGACGCCATCGCGCTCGCCGGGCCGTTGGGTTTTGGAGAAAACATAAGTTGGCGCCTGGACGGGAGATTTGTACGAGCCCCCGCTTAAAGCGATCACTATGTCCAGGGTCTTTCGGCCCATAACGATCGTGTCGATAGTGGAGAAGAAGCGCGTAATTTCAGCGGCGCCTTCCTTGGTCATGACCAAGTAGTCCAGCGAGCCATCCGGGCGCGCGATGCAGCCATCCAGCGTGATACCCGCAAGGAGCATGACTTTGCGCATGGAGAGATTGTAATGGATTGAGAGATTGTATACGGAACGCCGGGGGTGGGCAGCAAAAAGCTCTTGATACAATGAGGTCTCGTTTCCGGACATGACCTCTACTCCAACCCAGGACTTAACCGAACTGTACGACATCCTGAAAAAGAAGTCCGTTCAGTTCGGCACTTTCACTCTGGCTTCCGGCCAGACCAGCGATGTTTATGTCGATTGCAGGCTCACCACCTGCGACCCGCGGGCGATGCCGCTGATCGGGCGTCTCTTCCTGCAAAAGATGGAAGAGAAAATGTGGTCGCCGGACGCGGTTGGAGGACTAACCATGGGGGCGGATCCGATCGCCTTTGCCATCGGGCGCGAAAGTTTGGATCACCCGCCGGTGATGGATTGCTTCGTGGTCCGGAAAGAGCGCAAGCAGCACGGGATGCAGAAATTGGTAGAGGGCCTGGAAGCGCCGGAAAGGCGAAAGGTGGTTATTGTTGAGGATGTTTGCACCAAAGGTGAATCCACCGCCACGGCCATCCGGAACGCGAAGCTCGCCGGGATGGAGATCCTGGGCGCCATCTGCCTGATCGACCGGGAAGCAGGCGGCAGCGAGCTGCTGCGCAACGAATTTGGCTTGGAACTGGCGAGTATTTTCAAGTTGTCGGACTTTCGGCGAGTTTGACACCCCCGTACCCGCCTCTTATACTAAAAGTTAACTAGTCTTCTACGTTTCGGGTGCTCTGCCCGGGCCGAGGAAATCAGATGCCAAAACGCACCTTTCAGCCAAACAATCGCAAACGGGCAAAGACACATGGATTCCGGGTACGCATGTCCACGAAAAATGGCCGCGCCGTGCTTGCGCGCCGCCGAGCCAAAGGCCGCCACAAACTCACCGTTAGCGACGAGAGAGCCGTTCGGTA
The DNA here is from genome assembly GCA_963725455.1 of Bryobacterales bacterium. Classification (GTDB taxonomy): domain Bacteria; phylum Acidobacteriota; class Terriglobia; order Bryobacterales; family Bryobacteraceae; genus Palsa-89. The sequence goes on along the minus strand of CAVRZH010000042.1, from coordinate 58 downwards.
CGCCGACTAGTGTCGGCTTTCCGGCCAGCACTCGGATTCTGAAAGCCGTTGATTTCCA
>CAVRZH010000041.1:0-12745 GCA_963725455.1 Bryobacterales bacterium | reverse complement strand
GCGGACACGCCCACCAGCACCAAGCACGGCTTGGACATGACGGAGCTGGTGCAATCGCAGATAGGTGCCAATGATCGGGTGGTGGCTGCTTTGAGCGCAGGACGCGGCGCCGACGCTGCCAAAGAGTTTCGCGGCGCATTCTCCATAGCCGAAGCTCTTTACGCTAAGGGCAACGAGGCCTCGCAGTTTCAAGTAACCAGGAGCGCCGAGGCAGAACAAGCCCGCAAAGAAACTTCCAGCACCATCTTGATGTCGCTGATCATCGGCTGCGTGTTCGCGCTGGTGGGAGCGATATTCGGGGGAATCGTTCTTACTCGCGGCATCGCGAATCCAATCGGAAACTTCGTTACCCACCTAGGTCAGATCGCGTCGGGCGATTTGTCGAGGGATGCGCCCGCCGACTTTCTCATCCGTGGCGATGAAATCGGCGAGATGGCGCGGGCCAAGCAAAGCATGATCGACGCTTTGAGGAAAATGATTCAGGAGGTTTCGGGCGGCATTCAGGTGCTGGCTTCGTCGTCCACGGAACTGATGTCCAGTTCGAGCGAGATGACCTCCGGCTCCCGGCATGCCTCCGACAAAGCGCATTCGGTTTCGGCGGCGGCCGAGGAGATGAGCTCCAATATCACGTCGGTAGCGGCCGGAATGGAGCAGACCACCACCAACCTTTCGCACGTCTCGACGGCCACCGAGCAGATGACATCGACCATTGGCGAGATTGCCCAGAACTCCGAGAAAGCGCGCCGCATCACCGATGAGGCCACCAAGCAGGCCGCGCGCATCACCGAGCAGATCGACCAACTAGGCGTGGCGGCACGCGAGATCGGCAAGGTAACCGAGACCATCACCGAGATTTCATCGCAGACCAACCTGCTGGCGCTCAACGCCACCATTGAAGCGGCGCGCGCCGGAACAGCGGGCAAGGGCTTCGCGGTGGTGGCGACGGAAATCAAGGCGCTGGCGCAGCAGACTGCGGCGGCCACCCAGGACATCAAGGCGCGGATCGCCGGCGTTCAATCGGCCACCGAGGGCGGGATCACCGAAATCGGTAAAGTATCGCAGATCATTGTCGACGTAAGCGCCATTGTGGCATCCATCGCGGCGGCCATCGAGGAACAGGCCACCGCGACCAAGGATATCGCGCGCAACATTGCCGAGGCGTCGGTGGGCGTCAACGATGCGAATACGCGCGTGGCGGAAACATCGCAGGTATCGCGCGAGATCGCTAAAGATATCGTGAGCGTCGACCAATCCGCCAAGGACATGGCCAGCGGCAGCGATCACGTCCGCTCCAGCGCCGATGAGCTTTCGAGCGTCGCCGAGGGGCTGCGGGTGACGGTGGGGCGCTTCCATACCTAGCCGAGGGGCGTGAGGAGAACCGAGATGGCTGAAACGCAGATCGAGTCAACGGCTCAGGCCTCGCTGCTGGCAACTTTCTTTGTGGGAGAGGCCTTGTGCGCGCTGGATGCGGCGGGTGTCCAGGAAGTGATTCGGGTGGAATCGGTGACCGAGGTGCGGCACGCGCCGCCGGAAGTGGTGGGCGTAATGAATCTGCGGGGCAAGATCGTCACCCTGCTCGATCCACGGATCATACTGGGGCTTGGCAAAAGCGTGCTCACTCACGAAAGCCGGGTATTCATTATTGAAGACCGTAATGAATTTCTGGGCATCCTGGTGGACCGCGCGGGAGACGTGGTGGAGGTGGAAGCAGGGCAGGAAGAGTCCCTGCCCATCAATATTCCCGCGGCGCAGTCCCGCTTTTTCCAACAGGTGTGCCGGGCCGGCGGGCACGTCATCGCGGTCCTGAATCCTCGCGAGATTCTGAACGAGAACCAGCCGTGACGAAGGCGGCGATTGGTTAGACCGGATGACAACGCGAGTTCTAGTAGTCGACGACACGTCGCTTTTTCGCCGGATTGTTTCCGACGCACTGGCGGGAATTGAGGATGTGGAAGTGGTTGGCACCGCCTCGAACGGCAAGCTGGCGTTGGCGCGCATGGCGGCCTTGCGGCCAGACTTAGTCACGCTGGACATCGAAATGCCGGAGATGAACGGGATCGAGGTGCTGGAAGCGATGCGCGGATCGGGTCACAAGTGTACGGCCGTCATGCTGAGCTCCCTGACCGTAAAGGGCGGCCAGATGACGATACGTGCGCTGGAGGCCGGAGCATTCGATTTCATTACCAAGCCCGAGGGAAGATCGCAGGCGGAAAGCCTGGCGCAGCTCCGCGACAGCCTTCGGCCGATCATCCAGACGCTGGCGCGGCAGCGTGAAATCCGCTCGATTCTCAAGACCCGGGCGGCCAATCCAGCGGTTGCGGTTCCGGCCGTACCCGCGGGTCCAGATGTGCCCGTGTCCGGCATGCGAGCGCGAAAGGGCGCTCCCATCGTGCTCATTGGAGTTTCGACCGGCGGTCCAACCGCCCTGGCCGAGCTGCTGCCGGCCTGGCCGGCGAAAATAGGCGCACCGATCTTTATCGTGCAGCACATGCCGGCTTTGTTCACCGAGGCGCTGGCCCAGCGTCTGCAGACCAGGAGCGCGATTCGGGTGAAAGAAGCTCAGAACGGCGAGATGGCCGAGAACGATTGCGCCTACCTGGCTCCGGGCGGCAAGCAGATGAAGCTGGGGGCCGGGGCCAAGGGCGAGATCACCGTATGCATTACCGACGATCCGCCGGAGAATGCCTGCCGTCCATCGGTAGATTATCTGTTCCGTTCAGTGGCGATCAACTTCCCGGGGCGCTCCATCGCGGCGATTTTGACCGGGATGGGGAACGACGGGACCGCCGGGACGCGCATGCTGAAGCGCGGCGGCAGTTTTACCATCGCTCAGAATGAAGCCAGCTGCGTGGTTTTCGGGATGCCTCGGGAAGCCATCCAGGCGGGCGTTATCGACACTATCGTTCCCTTGAACCAGATTGCCGCGACCATTGTGCGCGCCATCGGCGAGGCGCGGCGGTGATCAAGCTCCTGCCGGAAGAACGGCAAAGCGTGGCGCAGTACATTCACTCCATTTGCGCCATCACGCTCGATCAGTCCAAAGACTACCTGATCGAAAGCCGGCTGGCGGCCGTTATGACGGACACCGGTTCCACCAGTTTCACGCAGTCTGTTGAGCCACGCGAGAACCGACGCAGCGGTGAAGCGCAAGATTATCGATGAGATCACCACCAACGAAACGCTCTTTTTCCGCGATTCTTCGCCCTTCGACCTGTTGCGCTTTAAGATGATCCCGGAGATTATCGACCGGCGCGCTAAATCCGGCCAGACCGTGCCGATTCGAATCTGGAGCGCGGCTTGTTCCACCGGCCAGGAACTGTACAGCATCGCCATCGTTTTGAGAGAGTTGCTGGGCGACCTGCGCGGTTATCACATTCGCCTGATTGGGACAGACATTTCCGACCAGGCGGTGGCGCGGGCGAGTGAAGGCGTTTTCAGCCAGATTGAGGTCGACCGGGGCCTCACGCGCGAGGCCCGGGAAAAGTCCTTTACGCCGCATCCCAAAGGTTGGAAAATTCGCGATGAGCTGCGCGCCATGGCGAGCTTCCGGAAGTTGAACCTGATGGACGATTTTTCTTCTCTCGGAACCTTCGACATCATCTTCTGCCGTAACGTGGCCATCTACTTCAATGAGCGCGACCGGACTTCGCTTTTCAATCGGATCGGGCAGCGATTGGAAACCAATGGCTGCCTGGTGATCGGGTCGATGGAGTCGCTCAGCGCCATCAGCCCACAGTTTGAATCGAAGCGGCACCTTCGGTCGGTGTACTACCAGATGAAGAGCGCGGCGGCGGCCAAGGTCTGACGCGCAGCGAAGAACCCGCCATTCATTCAAGGAAACGAGCACCTGTCCGATGAGCATCTAAGGACGTTCCCAGGTCCCAAATTGCGGGGTCCGGGTCTGGGACCAAGGAGAGGATCAACATGTTCATCGAAGTCGGTAAGATAGGCCGCTATGCTATGGCGTGGCTGGTGGCCGCTGTGATCGGCTCAGGGCCGGCGCTCGCTCAGTCGGTCGAATCAGAGGCGCCCGGAGCGCAGGACCTTTCGGTAAAAGCCTTGCTGCAGAGGGTTGAAGAGCTGGAAGCTTCTCAAAAGCAGATGCAGCAAACGATCGACCAGTTGAGGGGTGCGGCGCCGGTTCAACCTCTCTCGTCTTCGGCGGTACCGCCTGCGCCAGCGCCGGCCCCCGTCGTGGAGCAAGCAGCCGACAATGCTTCCGACGAAGGTCATGTCGCCACGCTTGGGCCTCTGCAATTGCAAGCCTTCGGTGACTTTGAATTCGGTCGCCCGTGGTTCGCGCAACTCCCACCGGGACCTTACCCTGCCACCACCAACTCGTTTACGGTTGGGGATTTCGACCTGTTTACCAACACCCGCATCTCGGATCACTTAAGCGTGCTGGGAGAACTGCTGATCACGTCTGACTTCACTAATGAAACGTCCATCGAGATCGACCGGATGCTGCTGACTTACAAGGCCAGTGACTATTTCCAGATTTCCTTTGGCAAGTACAACACTGACATCGGATATTACACCAACGCGTTTCACCGGGCGCACTTCTTTCAGACCGCGATTTCGCGTCCCATCATGTATGCCGATGAAGACGACGGCGGCATTCTTCCAGTGCACAACATCGGCATAACAGCCACTGGCAAGATTCCTTCCGGATCCCTGGGGCTGCAATGGACGGCTGAGATCGCGAACGGGCGCTCGGAGACCGCCGTGGAGCCGGTACAAAACTTCACTGACGAAAACAACGGCAAGGCGGTAAACTTCGCCTTGGCAAGTAGCCCCGCATGGCTGCCCGGTTTCCACCTAGGCGCGTCGTTTTATGTGGACACCATCCACCCTTTTATTGCGCCATCGATGCGCGAGACGATCCCCGCAGCCTACATAGTTTATGTGAGCCCGAAGTTCGAATGGCTGAATGAAATGGCGGTGCTGACGCATTCGGTGCTGGACAGCAGCCGGATCTACCACACCGTCACCTCTTACTCGCAAATCTCCTGGGGCTTCGGCCGCACGCGGCCCTATTTCCGTTACGACTATCAAAACGCTGCTTCAAGCGACCCGATCCTTGGATCTTTGGGTCGTGAGAGCGGGCCTTCGGTTGGCGTGGAGCGGCGTCTTTCCCGTTTTCTCATCTTAAAAGGGCAATACGGATGGGTGACCGTGCAGGACCATACCACCGGCGCCGTTGACGGGCAGATCGCGTACGCATTTTGAGGTGAATGAATATGACAAAAATACTTTGTGTACTTTGGGCCTTCGCATTATTCGTACCTCTGACGGCCGCCGCGGAGGACGATCTGGCGGTGGTGGTGAACAAAAGCAACCCGGTGGAAAATCTCACCAAGGCGCAACTTCGTAAGATTGTGTTGGGCGAGCAAGCGGCTTGGTCCGCAGGGAAAAAGGTGATCGTGGTGCTGCGGGCGCCGGGGCAACCCGACCGGGTAGGCATTCTAAAGACGGTCTGCGGCATGGGCGAGGATGATTTCAGCCAGCATCAGATGCAGGCCAGTTTCAACGGAGACGCATCGAATCCGCCCAAGGTGGTGGCGACGGATGAAGCGGTGCGGAACATGGTGGCAGCCCAACCAGGTGCGATCGGTTTCTTGCGGGTGGCCGACATCAACGATTCAGTCCGGGCCGTTACCGTGGATGGCGTAACGGCCGGACAGGACGGCTACAAGGTGAAGTCTGCCAAGTGAGGGTGGGGTGTGCGAAGCTCTCCCGCTGGTGGCGGCCATCCAAGAAGAGTGAGGCTTCTTGAGCGGGAGCCACGCTCGCTCGGACGAATCGCCGCGATCCGATAAGCAGGTGAGGAATGCAGGTACGCACCGCCACGGCAAGAGTTCGCGGAACAGGATTTAAATGCCATTAGGGGCGGTGCTGCAAGGTTCTTACGATTACCGTCTCGTCGCCTTGTCGGTGTGCATTGCGATCTTCGCTTCTTACGCGGCGCTGGACCTGGGCGGGCGCGTAGCGGCGTGGCATGGCGCGGTTCGGTTCATTTGGCTGACAGGCGGTTCCTTGGCCATGGGAACCGGCATCTGGTGCATGCACTATGTCGGAATGCTCGCTTACAGCCTTCCGGTCGTTGTCCATTATCATTGGCCCACCGTTTTGTTGTCACTGGCGGCCGCTATTCTCGCGTCCGCCGTTGCTTTATTTGTCGTGAGCCGGCCAACCATGGGGCCGTTCAGCATCGGCACAGGCGCGCTGCTTATGGGAAGCGGCATCGCATCCATGCATTACGTGGGCATGGACGCGATGCGGCTTCCCGCCATGTGCCAGTACACGGTCTGGATCGTGGTCTTATCGGTGATCCTGGCGATACTGATTTCGCTGGTCGCCCTGTGGCTGACTTTCCATCTGCGGGAGCAGACCACGTCCATCGGCTGGCGAAAACCGGCCAGCGCCGTATTGATGGGCGCCGCGATCCCGGTGATGCACTACACGGGCATGGCGGCAGTTACTTTCCGGGCCATGCGCGGGCCGACGGACCTGACTAATTCGGTTGAGATTACATCGCTGGGCATCGCTGGTATCGGCGGCGTAACGCTGGTAGTGCTGGTTCTCGCGATCATTACCTCACTGGTTGACCGGCGTTTTTCCGCGCAGTCCCTGGAACTGCAGTTGAGCGCGCAAAGCTACCGCCAACTGGTGGAGTCGGCTCAGGTGATTCTCTGGCGGGGCGCGCTGGAAAGCAGCGCCTTCAGCTATATCAACCGCGAAGCGGAAGACGTGCTGGGTTACCCCACACAGGCCTGGATCACGACGCCCGCCTTCTGGCTGGATCATCTGCACCCGGAGGATCGTGAGCTGGCCGAAGCGTGTTACAGGGCAGTGGCGGAGAACCAGGGCCCGCGTCGATTTGAGCATCGGATGATCGCCGCCAGCGGGAAAGTGATCTGGTTAAGGACCTCGGTTCGTCTTACGGCGGGCGAGGGGCAAACCAGGGAAATTGTCGGAGTGATGTCCGACATCACGGAACGCAAGCAAGCTCAAGAGGCGGCCGAGGAGGCCAGCCGGGCCAAAAGCCAATTCCTGGCCAGCATGAGCCATGAGATCCGGACTCCGATGAGCGGGATTCTGGGCATGGCGCATCTGCTGCTCGACAGCGATCTGGATCCGAAGCAAAGGAAGCGAGCCCACATTCTTTGCGACAGCGCGGAAGGCTTGCTCGGCGTCCTGAACGATATTCTGGACTTCTCGAAGCTGGAAGCCCACAAGCTGGAACTGGAGGCGACCGATTTCGACTTGAGGCGCGTGATGGAAAATATTGCGGACCTGATGGCGTTGAAAGCCCAGGAAAAGGGCTTGGAGTTTACGTGTTTTATCGAGCCGGAGGTTCCCACGCGATTGTGTGGCGACCAGAACCGGCTGCGCCAGGTCCTGATCAATCTGGTGGGCAACGCCGTGAAGTTTACCGAGCGGGGGGAGGTAACCATCCGCGTTCGGCCGGGCTCCGAGGACCAGCGCGGCGCAGTACGCTTCGAGGTGACCGACACCGGCATCGGCGTGCCGCTTGAGAGGCAGTATCTCTTATTTGAAAGATTCTCCCAGGCGGATGCTTCCACCGCCCGTAAGTATGGAGGGACGGGCCTGGGGCTGTCGATTGTGAGGGCGCTGGTGGACTTGATGGGAGGGCAGATTGGATTTCAAAGTGCAGCGGGGAAAGGGTCTACTTTCTGGTTTACCGCCGCGTTACCCGTTCAGCCATCCGTTCAACGGCCGCGCGCTTTGTCGCTGGCCGGCAATCGTGTTCTGCTGGTGGATGACAATGCCGCCAGCCGCCTGGTTATAAGAGAACTACTGGCCTACTGGCGCTGCGAGGCCGAGGAAGCAGGCAGCGCTGAAGAGGCGCTGGTGAGAATGAGAGATCGAACTGGCGCCGCCTTCGACGCGGTGATTATCGATGCCGGATTGGACGATAGCAAGCCGATCCACGCCGGTGGGGAGCAGCTCGCGGCGGTCATCCGGCGGGATGTCCGGTACGCGAACATTCCCATCGTTTTGCTGGCGCCCATCAGTCAGCCCGCGGCTCCCGATGCATGGGAGTCCCACGGATTTGTAAGGCGCGTCAGCAAGCCCGTGAAGCAGGGCGAATTGGGAGCGTGCCTGGCTTCAGCCTTAAACATTCTTCCGGCATCTGGTGCTACCCCAGTGATGCCACGACCATCTGCACCATACGCCGGCCAAACCAAGAGTCAACACGCGATTCTCGTGGTGGAGGACAATGTGGTGAACCAGGAAGTGATGGCCGGAATGCTCGGGAACCTCGGTTACACGGCGGATATCGTTGGGGACGGCCGCAGTGCTTTGCAGGCGCTACAAACAACGGCGTATGCGCTGGTCCTAACGGATTGTCAGATGCCCGAGATGGACGGCTACGAACTGTCGCGGCGGATTCGCGATCCACTGAGCGGTGTGCTTAATCCTCAGATTCCGATTATCGCGGTCACGGCGCATTCGCTAGCCGGCGAGCGCGAACATTGTATGGCGGCGGGCATGGACGATTATCTTACCAAGCCACTACGGCCCCAACTGCTCGACAAAGCCTTGACCCAATGGATAGGCGCCGCGCGACACTCTCCGGAATCTTCTACAGGGGAACTTCCGCTGCCGTTCTCGCCAGCACCTAGCCGGTTTGACGCCGACGATTTGATGGATCGCTTGATGGGCAACCAGGCGCTGGCAAAACGCGTTGCCGAGGCGTTCGTGAATCGCATGCCTGAGAACCTTCTCGCGCTTTCCGCCGCAATCCGCAATTCGGATGTTGAGGCAATCGTAATTGCGGCGCATTCCATCAAGGGCGCGGCAGCCAACGCGTCCGGCACTGGCGTGTCCGCTCTTGCCGCGAAACTGGAGAGCCTGGGAAGGGCCGGAGCCATCGACTCCGCTGCCGAAATTCTGCCCGAACTGCACGCCGAGTTTGAGTCGTTGAAGCCGCTCATCGAGCGATTTTGCAGTGAAGCGCTGGTTCCCCGGGATCGCGCATAGCCTGATGATCAGCGCGGTGACTCGTCCCGGGGTGCGACGAGTTTGGAAGTGGTTTAGAATGAGAAAAGCCTCACGACAGGGCGCGTAGCTCAGTTGGTTAGAGCGCCTGCTTCACACGCAGGAGGTCACAGGTTCGAGTCCTGTCGCGCCCACCATTGAATCAATAATTTACATCCACAAATCACCCAAACAGCCCTACCACGGCCCTACCACCTCTGCATTTGCTCACTCGATCGAAGCTGCGTATACTGCGGCCATGGCGGACGACGGTCCCATCACGACGGACGCAGCACGATCGCCTCGTGATCCCGCCCAACCCCCCGTAAGTTTTGTCCGGCATGTTGGAAGCTCGTTACCCCGGACGGCGGCGGAGGGATGGGTCAAGAAGATCGACCGCCCACGCAGGGGTAAGGTCTGGGTCGGATTTTTCCATCTCTGGACCACCGCGGCCGATGGCCGTCGCGTGCGCAAATTAAAGGAGAAGACTTTGGGACCGGCGTTAATGCCGAAGCACGAGGCACAGAAGAAGCTCGCCGACTATATTGAACAGTACACGGGCCTGCTTACTAAACGGGACCCCTCGCTTTCTGCGATCGCGACGTTCGGGGATCTTTGGACCGCGTTCTGCACTGTCAAGTCTGGCTTTTGGTCCAAGAAAACCAAAGAGGATCTGAATTACCTCTTCGGCAAACACGTGCTCCCCGTCCTCGGCTATCAGCCGCTCGGCAAAGTTACGTACACGAGCCTCCAGCTGCTCGTCAATAAACTAGCCGCCGATGGCTATGGTGAGACCACAGTGACAAGAACGAGGACGTACATTAAGGCCTGCTTCGAATACGCGCTCGACGAGGATCTCGTCATCAAAAACCCCGCGCGCAAGCTCGAAATACCCACGATTCAGAAGGATGTCTGCGAACGGTTTTTGAGCCTGGAGGAAATCGGCGCGCTGCTCTCTGAGGCGGAGCCTCGGGAGCATCTGGTGTTGCACATTCTCGCCGCGTGCGGTCTCCGGCCGGCAGAGGTCCTCGTCCTTCGGATTGAAGATTTTGACGGAACGAAGCTCCGCATCGACGAAGCCCTCAAGGATCGCGAAAAGAACGAGGCCAGGATCGGCCGCACCAAGACCAAGGCGAGCAATAGCTCTGTCCCGACGCCGCCGGATCTCTCGCGCGAGATCACTGCTTGGATTGCGGCGCATCCCGAACGTACCAATCCTCGAGCGTTTCTCTTTCCAAACCGTATAAAATCGCCCTACAGCGTCGGGAACTACCTGAAGAGGCATCTGAAACCGTTAGCTGAGAGGGTGGGAATCCACGATCTGACTCATCAGGCATTTCGGCGCACCTCTTCCACGCACATTCAGGATGTTGTTGAAAGCGTCAAGGACCTACAAGGCCACCTCCGCCACACAAACCCCCAAACTACGCTGAAGCATTATACGAAAGTGATCCCCGAGAGCCTGCGCACTGCCGTTGCGGCTTTGGGCCAGAAGATCTCCACCGCGGCGAACGCGTCCAAGCAACGCAAGTTGACGGATCTCTCCCGGGATGAATCGGCCGACAGCAAAGGGCAGAGAACAGAGTCAAAGCGTGTCGTATCGCGTGTTGTGTCCATCGACGTGTGGCGCAAGGGGACCTGACGTTCCTATGGTGTGGGAACTCCTTGCGGCCGGCTCCGTGATTTGGTAGACGGAAGTGAGTGCGCACAATTCTTCCCGTAAGCCATTTGACCCAAGGTCGGTCCTGTAAATAAGAATCACGAGAGCGCGCAAGTGAGGGAACATGCAACGATTAAGCGGACCCGAACGGCAGTGGTTTGGCACATGTGCCCGCCAGCCTGGGAAGATCGTGCTCGGCGATGTTCCGGTCGCGGCAGACGCGACATGCGCACCGGCGGATAGGGTTTGATCCGCTGCGGGTTGGACATCTCTCAGAGGGGAACCAGTCCCTGGGCAACCTGGATCACGATGTTTGTTTGAGGAGTGAGGGCACCCATGCTTCCATTGTTCTGTACTACCAGAATTTCGATATCTCTTGGCAGGGAGGAGCTTAGAGGGGCCGCGCCCTTACTCAAAACGGAGGGACTGAGGAAAAGTGGGTCCAGATACAAAATTGCCGTTTTTCGTCGGAGGATGTGTGCCGGAGTCAGGAACGAAGGGAATGAGGAAAAGTGGTTCCCGGGGAGAAATGAACGTCCGTGCACAAACAGTAGGTTCCCCGGGGCGCCTGTCGCGGAAACAAATCGAACGGACTGAGGAAAAGTGGGTCCGCCCAAGTAAAAGCGAATCACGGCATCCCTGATGAAATAGCCAGAATGATTTGGACTTGTGGACGGACTGAACCGTTTTCGGCCGACCATCTGAGGCATCCGGTCCCCAAACCCCGCGGAAGAATTCGCCGAAAGTCATCGATGCGACTCTCCGCGTCGCGCGGTGGCGCCTCCTTGGACGCTCAGATTGCGGGAATGTCGGTTACGTAGTTGCCATCGATTGGAGTAGGGCTCGTCGATATTCTGGCAAGGGAGTCCAGAAAAACCCAACCGCGCTCCGGGCAGCCAGCGTCGCACAGGGCGTCCACCCACTTATTACCACGGAACATTTGACACAAAATTCAATATGCCGTAAATAGAAGGCATGTCCGAGCACACGGATGCACGAGATGCATTACAGCTAGTGAATGGAGGCGACCATTCGAGTCCTTTGGCGCTTACGCCTACCGTGATCGACAGGGGCGCCATCCGACAGTTAGTTCGGACACGAGATGTAGCAAAGAAACTGGGAGTTAGCATTTCTTGGGTGATTCAACACGCATCTGGTAAGCGTAGGCCTTATCTTCCTGCTATCAAGATGGGACCTGGCCGAAGCCCCTTGAGGTTTGACCCGGCCGATGTGGAAAAGTTTATCAATGACTGCAGGCATGTGGCTGGCGCACGGGCAAGGAGATAACAAATGGTCCGCCCAATTTTCAAGCGTTTAGTTGGTATAAATGAGTCGCCCAAAGGTCGCAGTCACGGCCTGAGAAAGTAGGAGTGGAGTGCGTGCGAATTGACAACAACGAGCGAATTGCTGGACTGCCCGCGTTAGAGGTGCGCCGGCTCCTTAGGGAAATCGGGGAGAGCCACATTGACGTCACAGCGACCGCGAAGGTCCTTAGCCAGTCGAAAAGTAAAGCCAATAAAGTTTTGGCCAGCTTGCTTGGCGGTGGCTTGCTTGTTGAAGATAATGGCAGATACACGCTTACCGTGAGCGGGAGGGCTCTCGCTGCCGCTACCGCGGCCAAGCCACTCCTGTCGAAGACTGCCGAACGATTGGTGACGGACGTTCTGGCCCGCGCGCGCTTAGTCAATGAGGCTGACGCCTTCGCATATTGTGTAGAACTAGTTGCGGTCTTCGGAAGTGTGGCTTCCGGTAAAATACGTCCGAACGACGTAGACATCGCGTGCAAACTGGTGCCGCGTTACGATGACGAGGAACTACAAATCGCACTTGAGGAACTCCGAAGGGAGACAAAGCGCGGTAGATTCGCCAACACGTTGGAACGGGCGTACTGGCCCCAGATGGAGGTTTTGAGGTATTTAAAGAATCGCTCCAAGAGTCTGTCCATCCACCCCATCGCCGAGGCGATGAAGATCGACCCGAACTGTAGAATCTTGTATCGTAAGGGACAGGAAAATTGAAGAGGCTTCCCCAGTGGTAGAATGCCAGCTTCTACCCACCCCCTTTATTTTCTGTCATTTA
>CAVRZH010000040.1:0-29380 GCA_963725455.1 Bryobacterales bacterium | reverse complement strand
CCGTCTTCCCACACGGGAACGGTGGAAAGCGTGACACGCTCTTGTGCGACATACGGTCTGGCTCGCGCGCACGCGATCGAGCAGGGTCTCGTGTTCCTTAGCGCTTAAAGCCGGCGCCGAAGATGGGCCGCGGCGGGTGCCGGGGAAGGTGGGCTTGACCACCAGGTCGCCTAAATGATCGAGCACGTATTCGAGCGGCTCCGGCTGGCCGCACCACCAGGTGGCGACGGTTGGGATCTTGAGATCTTCGTTGAGCAGAAGGCGGCTCAGCCCCGGAAGGAACGCGGCGTAAGCGGGAGACTCGGCCAGGCCCGATCCAAGCGCGTTGGCGATGGCGACGTTGCCTGAGCGCACGGCTTGCACCAGCGCGGGCACGCCCAGCATGGAATCGCCGCGCAGTTCGAGCGGGTCGCAAAACTGGTCGTCCTGGCGGCGCACGATGACGTCCACGGGAAGCAGGCCGCCCAGCGTCTTTAAGAACACGCGATTGTCGCGCACGGTGAGATCGCCGCCTTCTACCAGCGTGTAGCCAAGGTAGCGGGCCAGAAAGGCGTGCTCGAAATACGTTTCGTTGTAGGGGCCGGGCGTCAGCAGCACGATGCGCGGATTTTCGCGATTGGCCGGGACCATGCGCTGCAGGGCTTCGCGATAGGTCTGGAAGAAAGTCGCCAAACGCCGAATGTGAGACGCGCGAAACACGTCGGGCAGCACGCGCGTGGTAACCAGCCGATTCTCGAGCGCGTATCCCGCGCCGGAGGGAGCTTGCGTGCGATCGGCCAGCACCCACCATTGCCCGTCCGGCGAGCGCGCCAGGTCGGCGGCGTACATGTGCAGGAACACGCCACCCGGAGGCTCGATGCCCCAGCAGGGGCGCAAAAACGCGGGGTTGGGGAACACCAGTTCGGCCGGGAGCATCTTCTCGCGCAGCAAACGCTGCGGACCGTAGAGATCGGCCAGGATGGAATTGAACAGCGTGGCACGCTGGATGACGGCGGCCTCGATGGTTTTCCACTCGGACGGATCCATCATGAGCGGAATGGGATCGAGCGGCCAGGGGCGCGAAGTGCTTTCCGGATCGCTGTAGACGTTGTACGTGATGCCGTTGTCGTGGATCAGGCGCTGGCCTTCGCGCCAGCGGCGCGTGAGCCCCTGGTTGCCCATCGCTGTGAGGGATTCCGACAGCGCTCCCCACTGCGGGCGCAGTTGTTTGGTGGCGCCCAAAACCTCGTCATAGAAGCCGGGCGTGGCTTGGTAACTCCCCATGGAGCCCAACTCGCCACGCGTCGCTGTGAGTTTGCCGCTCATCTACAAAAACCGAGGAATATGTTTGTAGTGTTGCACAATCTCGACGAGCAGCGACCGATTCCTGCCGAGCCGCGACCGTGAGGAAGCGGTATAAAATGACCTTTCGTGACGTACTTGATTACGTTCTCGTGCCATGGCTGCCATCTGCATGGAGATGAATCGGGTTCCGTGGATCGGAACCACAATGTTCCTGGACATCGTTTGCTGGAGGCCGATGGGGAGCGTGCTTCGCGCGAGCGCGACTTGATGGAGCATGCTCCGTACCTGTTGAATGCTTCCGAACGTCACGCAGTTTTGGACGCTATACGGGAGGTTTGCTCGCATCGGCACTGGACCCTTCTGGCGGGGCACATTCGGACCACGCACGTGCATGCAGTTGTAGACGCCGATGCGAAACCCGACCGGGTGATGGGTGATTTCAAATCCTACGCGAGCCGGCGATTGAACGAGCGCGGTACCGACGGTTCGAATCGAAAGCGGTGGACGCGACATGGAAGTACACGCTGGTTGTGGAATCGGGACGACGTTAATGCTGCAATTCGCTATGTGATTGAAGGGCAGGGGGAGCCGATGGCGGTTTGGATGGCGGAGCCGTAGGGAAATCGCTCCCTCACGGTCGCGGCTCGGTAGAACGCAGCCGTGGCTCAATCTAGTAGTTCTCACAGCAAACCGTCCGAGGCGCGGGGCGGCGGACGCCGTAAATCCAGGGTGAGGGGAAACTCGGGATTTTCTTCGGGCAGCGGGACATGCATCGGACCAGGCGTGTGGCCCAAGGGGAAGAAACGCGATCCGCGGCGGGACTCGGCTTCGTTGGCGTTTACCGGGAACGAGTCATGACTGCGGCCGCCGGGATGCGACGCGTGATAGGAGCATCCGCCGATCGATCGGCCGGTCCAGGTGTCCACCACATCGAATATGAGCGGCGTGTGGACGGGGATGGTGGGATGCAAACAAGAGGGCGGCTGCCAGGCGCGAAATCGGACGCCCGCCACCCATTCACCCTGCTTGCCGGTGGAATGCAGAGGCATACGGCGGCCATTACAGGAGATGATGTAACGGCCTTCCACCAGGCCTTCGGTCTTGATTTGCAATCGCTCCACGGACGAATCGACATAGCGCGCCGTGCCGCCCGGGCTGCCCTCTTCGCCCAGCACATACCAGGGCTCAGTCGCCTGGCGCACTTCGATATCGATGCCGGCGTGATGCGCGTGCCCGAAAACGGGATAGCGAAACTCGAAGTGCGGCGCGAACCACTCGGCTTCAAACGGATAGCCGGCATGGTTCAGATCGCGCAGCACGTCACGGAAATCCTGCGCGACAAAATGCGGCAGCATGAACTGATCGTGCAAGCGTGTTCCCCAATGGATGGGGCTTTGCGTGTATGGTTCTTTCCAAAACCAGGAAAGCAGCCCGCGAACCAGCAGCTGCTGGGTGAGGCTCATGCGGGCGTGCGGCGGCATTTCAAATCCGCGCAGTTCCAGCAGGCCCAGCCGGCCGGTAGCCGAATCGGGCGAATAGAGCTTGTCGATGCAGAACTCGGCGCGGTGCGTGTTGCCGGTGACGTCGACCAGAATGTGGCGCAGAATCCGATCCACCAGCCACGCAGGAACGGCGCCTTGCTCGGGACCGGGAATCAATCCAAAGGCGATCTCTAGTTCGTAGAGGCTGTCCGCGCGTGTTTCGTCGACGCGCGGGGCCTGGCTAGTGGGCCCGATAAAGATGGTGGAAAAGGCGTACGAAAGCGCGGGATGATTCAGCCAATACCCGATCATGCTGCGCAGCAGGTCCGGCCGGCGAAGGAACGGGCTATCGGCGGGCGTGGGTCCGCCCAGCACGAAATGATTGCCGCCGCCGGTTCCGGTGTGGCGGCCGTCCAGCATGAATTTCTCGGCGCCCAGGCGGGACTGGCGCGCGTCCTCATAAAGCGACGTGGTGTTGGAGACCAGCTCCTGCCAGTTGGCGGCGGGCTGCACGTTCACTTCGATGACACCCGGGTCAGGCGTGACCTTGATCTGGCGGAAGCGCGGATCGTCGGGCGGGGGATAGCCTTCGATGACCACCGGCATTTCCAAATGCGCGGCGGTGTCCTCGATGGCTGTCAGCAGATCCACATAATCTTCGGCGACGGGCAGGGGCGGCATGAAGACATGCAGGCGGCCGTCGCGAGCTTCCACGCACAAGGCGGTGCGGACAATCCAGGGCGCGGATTCACCCACGTCCGGCTTGCGGTCTCGTTGAGACTGCTTGGGCGATTGCAAACGAGGAGCCTCACTGGGAGCAAATCGCGGGGGAACGGGCAGCGGCGCGCGATTCACCATGGGGTCCACCGGATAAGCCACGGGAGCTTCGGAAGCAGAGACCCAGGGCAAGCTGGGCAGTGGAAGGCGCAGGCCGACGGGAGAATCGCCGGGCATCAGGAACAGGTGCTGGCCGCGCAGCATCCACAGGCCGGTCTGCCACTCGGGACCGTTGAGACCGGCGGCGCGCTGGACGGGAAGTACGAAACCGGTGGGGGTATCGAGGCCACGTTCGAAGACTTTGCGCAGGCGCTCGCGTTCCTGCGCGTCCCCTAAGCGGTTGTCTACCGGGTCTACATTGACTGGGAGCTGGCGTTCCTTCTGCAAATAGTAAACGGGATCTTCAAAGGCTGGGTTCACATAGTCGGGATCGAGGCCCAAACGGCGCGCCAAGGTTTCGGCGAAGTGCCGGGCCTCCAGCGGGCCGAAGTCGGTCCGGAGCTGCTCCTGAGCGAGCAGTGACCGATCGTGCCACAAGGGAACGCCATCGGTACGCCAGTAGCAGGTGAGCGCCCAGCGCGGCAGCGGCTCGCCCGGATACCACTTGCCCTGACCGTAATGCAAAAGCCCACCGGGAGCGAAGCGTTTCCGCAGGCGATCCAGCAGGCGCTCGGCGAGCTTGCGCTTTTCCGGGCCAAGCGCGGCGATGTTCCACTCCGCGCCGTCCATGTTGTCGATGGAGACGAACGTAGGTTCGCCGCCCATGGTGAGGCGCATGTCGCCGGCGCAAATATCCTGATCGATGCGGCCACCCAAAGCATGGATGCGCTTCCACTGCTCTTCGGTATAAGGCAGAGTGACGCGCGGATCTTCGTAAATGCGCGTCACCGACATTTCGTGCGTGAACTTTACTTCGCACTTGTCGACGGCGCCTGAGATGGGCGCAGCGGAGGAAGCTTCGGGAGTTGCCGCGAGCGGGATGTGCCCCTCGCCGGCCAGCAGTCCGGAGGTAGGATCCAGGCCCACCCATCCGGCGCCCGGCAGATATACTTCAGTCCAGGCGTGAAGATCGGTGAAGTCCTGCAGTGGTCCCGGCTGGCCTTCGAGAGGCTTCAGGTCGGGCTTCAACTGGATCAGGTAGCCGGAAACGAAGCGGGCAGCCATGCCGAGATGGCGCATAATTTCCACCAGCAGCCAGGCAGTGTCGCGGCAAGACCCGTTCTTGAGCGTCAGGGTCTGCTCGCTCGATTGAATGCCCGGCTCCATGCGAATGGAGTAACCGATGGCGCGCTGCAACTGCTGGTTCACCGAGACTAAAAAGTCGTTGGTGCGCTGCTGGGAAATATCGATCGTTTTCAGGTAGGCTGCCAGCTTGGGACCGGCGGGGCGAACCTGGCGGAAAGGCGCGAGCTCGTGTTCGAGCGCCGGCTCATAGCAGAAGGGATATTTTTCGGCGTACGGTTCCAGAAAAAAGTCGAACGGATTAATCACGGTCATTTCCGCGATTAGGTCGACGTCAACGGAAAAGTGCACGACGGGTCGCGGGAATACGACGCGCGCCAGGAAATTACTTTGCGGGTCCTGTTGCCAGTTCAGGAAATGGGGCTTGGGTTCGACCTTGAGCGAATAGGCGGTAATCGGCGTGCGGCAATGCGGCGCGGGCCGCAGCCGGATGGTCTGCGGCGACAAGGTGACCAGCCGGTCGTAGTGATAGATGGTCCGATGATGCAGCGCGACGCGGATGGGCATAATGGCTCAAAGTCTGGATGGCCAACGGTGCCGCAGCATCATCCACGGACTCGGGGGAGGCTTGTGATCGATTATACCCTGTAAAGAACGCGCCCTTGCGGGCGCGTTCGCGGTTGGTGATTGGCTCCGCAGCGGCTGGCTGACGGAGTATTAGCGGGCTACCGCCAGCTCCCGGACAGGAGCCGGGTGCTCGTAGATGGACTTCATCGTGTCCACTACGTCGGTGTAGGTAAGCTCGTCGGTGGGTTTTTCGCCGGCGAAGAGCACCACGTCGTCCAGGCTAAGAATGCCCGCGAGTGCGCCCTCGTGATCCACCACGGGCAGACGCCTTACTTGCTGCGCCCGCATGGTGTCGAGAGCGGTGTGGATGTCGTCCTGCGGCAGGCAGAAGAACACTTTGGGGAGCGCGACATCCCGCACGAAGGTATCGCCGGCCTTCGCGTTGCGAGTTCCCAATGCTATCGAAATATCGCGGTCTGTGATCATTCCGATGGCGCGTCCATTTTCCACCACCGGTAATGCGCCGCACCCTTGTTCCCAAAAGATTTTTGCAACGGTCGCCAGATTCGTATCAGGACTGCAGAATCGGACGCCTTCTACCATGACATCTTGGACTTTCATAATACAGGTCCTCTCTGGAACCGGCCCGATGGGTACGATTCCAGAGTTAGTACCTGCACATTACCACCCACGGCGCGGCCAGGATTTTCATGGAACATGCGTGCAGCGCGACGGGGGCTGAGAAGCCTCACGCAACGCTGCGCCGCCTGACGCAATCGGGTGTGACGCAGGCCGCTATTTCTTCCAGGTGCGGATATAGGCGACGATATCGGCGGCGGAGCTGGACGCACTGGCCACCGGCTTCATTTTTCCCTTGCCGTCGGTGATGATCTTGGCGAGATCGTCATCGCTCATGGCCTGAACGTCGGCCGACTTGAGATCTTTCATGTCCACCTTAAACATTTTGGCGATGGCTGGGTTCGCGGTGCCGTCCGCGCCATGGCAGGATTTGCAGGACTTGTCGTAGGCGGCCTTGCCGGCGGTGGCGCTGGCGGCTTGCGCGGTAGTGGATGCGGCAGCGAGGGTGAGAACGATTAAGATATTGCGCATTGAGAATCTCCTAGTGGTTTTGTGTCGAAGTTAGTTCGAGCGTCTTCAAAATTTCGGGCGAGGCTTCGTCCATTGCCACGGCCTGGTGGCAGGAATTGCAATCCTGTGCGATGGTCTGTTTGTCCGAGCTCATATGCGATGCATCGTGGCAGCGAAAGCAGCCGGGATCGTCGGTGTGGCCGAGGTTGTTGGGGTACGTGCCCCAGGTGACTTTGAGGTCCGGAAACACATTGCGTTGATAGAGGGCCGCCAAGGTTTGTCCCGCCGCATGAATCGCGGCGCCTTGTTTCGCGGCAGCGTCCGGATATTTCTGCAGATAGAACGTGCTCAAGGCCGCCGGAATCTTCTGCGCCGCTTCCTCCTCGCTAGCATAGCTCGCCTTGAGAAGATCGAGCGATTCTTTCTTGACGAAGGGCAGGCTGGGCGCGATCTGGCCCGAAGCCATGGCCTGGTTGACGGCACGGTCCGGCAGTTCGAACGCGTGGGAGGCGCGATTGTGGCAATCCACGCACTGCATATCGAAAGTGGGCAACAATTGGACGGATCCGGCCGAAGTGCCACTGGTCGGAGTGCCACTCGCAAGATAGGAGCGTTTGGCGCCAGTCTGATCGGTGTACTCCACCCACGGGATGGTCTGGCGCTTTTTGTCGGAGGCGGCGTAGCGGATGTGGATGCCGGGCCCCAGATGCGCGGCGTGAATGGCCGCGATCCGCATCAACAATACGGTAGTGGTGCGAGTGTTGGCTTCATCGTCTTTATAGGAAGGGATCACGCGCAGGCGCGGCGAGATTACTCTGTCGCGCGCGTGGCACTGCTCGCAGGTCTCTGCCGAAGAGACCAGCTTATTGTTCTCCATGGCGGACTCGATGGGCCTGGGAAATGTATTGAACATCACGGCGAACAATTGATTGGTACCGGCCATTTTCGCTTTCAACCAGCCGGTGGCTCCGGGTGCAATATGGCAGGCGGCACATGCGACAGCCTGGTGCGGCGGCTCAGCGGCATGGGCGGTGAACTCGGGTTTCATGACGTGGCAGGTGGCGCCGCAGAACTGAACAGTGTCCATCTGCTCCACGGCGCGATAACTGAGCTGGCTGGCAATCACCACGTTGGCGACCGTCATCACCGCGAAGAAGATGCCCACGCGGCGCCAGGCGATCCGCCGGTCTTCAATTTCGTTTAAATTCTCGACAACTTTGCGCTTGGCGAGCGCAATGCCGATGGGAATCAGGGCCAGTCCGGCGAAGAACACAATCGGGATCGCGATGAAGAGCAGGAGGCCGATGTAGGGATTCGATACGCCGTTGCCGCTTACGTTCAGCGGCAGCACGAAGAGCCACGAGAAACCGGCCAGCGTAACCAGTGCGGCCCCCAGCATACTGATCCAACTGCTGGTGAGCAAGATGAGAATCGGACGTTTGTTCATGGGTGTGCCGGTTTGCCGGAGTTCAGGTAAGCGATCAGGTCGGCCATTTGTGAGCCGTCGAAGCGCGGCCACGCCAGGCCTTTGGTTTTCATTTGATCCAGCATGCGCGGCCCATGGCGCCAGAGCACGGAAACCATGGTCGCTCCGCTAAAATCGCTGCCAGAGACCGGCAGATGAGGCGCCCCGCTGGCGGCGTCGTTGTGGCAGACCGTGCAGTTCTTGCTCGCAAAGACGCGGCTGCCGGCGCTTGCGTGGCCCGCATCCTGGAAAAATTTCGCCGCCCAGAAGGAGCTCACCAGGTCGCGCATCTGATCGGGAGTGAGTTGGATCAAAGGTGCTCCGGCCGCGGCCATGCGAGGCGCATGGTTCCACATCTCGGCCGCAATTTCGGTAAGCGTTTTGCCTTGGACGCTCATGGCCAGCGCGTCCACCGATTGATGACACTTTGCGCAACCCGACGATTGGAACACGGCGTCGCCCGCGCCCGCCGCCGCGATGCGGAATACGCCGGTCTCTTCCCGAGTGCCGGGTTGACTGCCAGGTTGACTGCCAGGTTGATTTCGAAGATAAACCAGCATGTCGGTAAGATCCTGCGCGCTGAGCTGCGGAAGAGCGATGCCTTTGGACGCGGCCGCGGTCTGCATCTGGGCACGATGATTCCACATGGCGTCCGCGAGCGCGATCGGGTCGGCCAGGGCGGCCCATTGGGCGGCGCTCTTCAGGTCATGGCAGCCGGCGCATCCCAAGCTTTCGAAGGCTCGCTTGCCGCGTCCGGCGTCACCCGGCTTTTCAAAGAAGCGCGCGGCGTAGAAGAAAGCCATTAAGTCCTGCGCAGCCTGCTGATCGAGTTCGCCGGGGGTGATCTGCCGGTCGCGCATGGCGGCCCACATTCCCGGCGCGTGGTTCCACATGGTGGCTGCCAGTGTGGCGGGCGTGAAGCCACGATCCAGCATGCGTCCCAGGTCCGGCCCGACAGTCGCGCCCTTTCCGTTGACACTGTGGCACTGGACGCAGGAGAGCGTTTCAAACAGACGCTGGCCGCGCGCCGAATCGGCCGTGAAATCTGCCGCACGCGCCGCCAGTGCGGAGACCAGCAGAACAAACAGGGTGCGGTTGGTCAGGATCATCGGGTTAACCTCAGTCCCGTGGTCACCAGATTGGTCCGGAATCCTTCATAAAGATAGAACGCCTCACCGTATCCGTAATACTCCCAATTGGTGAACCAGCTCACGTGCTTTCCGAGCGGCATCCAAAGTTTGACGACCGGCTGATAGTAGCTGGTGGGCCGGCTGCCGGAGGAGATGAAAAAGGATCCGCCGGCCGAAAGCTTGGGAGCAAACCGTTTGCCGTGCGGCCAAGACAGATCGATGAGAGCGGTGCCGGTGTGGGAATCGTCGACATAGCGCGAAAGCTGCGGCGACAAGTCTTCCGGTTCCAGGTACCCGATGTTGGAAACCAGGTCCCCGCGTGTGTAGGAGCCCTGAATATCGAAGATCTTATTGCTTTTGGGGGACCAGTACAACGACAGCGACTCCTGATGCATGGTGTACTTATAATTCGTCCCAGCCAGCGGATTCTGATTGTCCAGCAGCAGGAAGTCGCCCGCAATACCGAGTGTTTGCAAAGGTTGATAGTGCACCTGCGCACGCACTTTCTGATAGTTGTACAGGCTGGTACGGAAGTAAACCCCGCTCGACGACGCACCCTCCACTTCACCGGTCAGCGATATCTTTTGCGAGGGCCGGTACGTGGCCGATCCGATTCCTATGTTTTGCCGCAGTTGCTGCTGGTCTGAACTCACCAGGCCCGCGGCCGGCAGGAAGGCGTACTCGGCGTTGCCCCATACATAGCGGTAACCGCCGCGCAGCGTGAGTTTGGAAGAAGCGTCGTAGAAGACGTCGAGCGATTCCTGGTTGTAGTTCATCGCTAAAGCGGAATCCAGCAGCGCACCGAGCGCCAGCGGCGATTCAGCGACCAGCAGCGTGTCGAGCGAGGCGGACGATCCGGCGTCGTGCAACCGGTCCGTCATCCAGTTCTCGACGATGCGCACGTGCTTGAACGGCCGGAGTTCGGCGCCGATGCTGCCGGTGGTGTGCGGCTGTTGGGCGGCGGCGTTGATGATTTCCTGCTCGCTGGAATAGAACAGAATCTGGCTTTGCAAATAAAGATTGCCGGTGTCGTACTGCTGGTAGTGGACGTTGGTGTTGGGCTGGCTGTAAAGGAACTGCCCATAGATATCCAGCCAGCTGGTGGGATTGGCCGTCAGGTAAGCCTTGCTGTAGGCGCTGGATCCACCGATGCCGTAAGCCGCCAAAAGACTGGTCAGGTCCAGCGTCTGGCCGAAAACCGGCGCTGAAAAATTGCCGTTATTCACGGAGCCGGGCGCCTGATACAGGCTCTGATCGCTCTTGAAAGCGGTGCCGCCCTCTTCGAGCGTCAGGTGAAAATGCGGTTTCTCAAAGCGAACGCCGGCGCGGTACAGGTCGGTGGAATCGAAGAGCGTATTGGGCACCGGGTATTCGTTGTTGTCGCTCACAAACACCGACGCTCCCGTGCCGGAATCGGAATCGTGATCCCAACCGAAATACGGAGACCACCAATGGCCGGGCAGAATATCGAGCGAAAGCGCGGCGATCTTGCGCCGTGTATCAAAGGATTGTTCATCCAGCATCACGCCTTGGCCGAGCAGCGGATCGGCGAAGGAAGGCAGGTTGTTGAAGTAGGCGAAGTCGCGATAATCGGCGTTGAAGTCGTAGATATTGGACTTCTTCACTTCCACGTGGAGCGATTCGGCCGGTTCGGCGCCCCACGCGGTGGCGCGTACCTGAATGGTGTCGAACCAGCGATGTTTGGGATCGGTGAGAGTGAAGTCGGCACCCAGCAGCTTGGGGCCGGAGTGAATGTCGATGATGCTGCGATACGTATCGTAGCTTCCGCCTACGCCGGTGTTCCAGACGTAGCCCAGGTCCACCCAGCCGGCCAGGAAAGGTTCGGTGGATGGCACCGGCGAGGCGGCGTCGCTGACGGCGGGCGCAGCCGGCGCTGGCGTAGTTGCAGGCGCAGGCGTGGTAGCAGGTGCGGGCGCCGCGGGTGGTTGCGCTGGCGCTTGCGCCAGAATTGGCAAGCTGCCGAGAATGAACAACAGGAGCGCCTTCATTTCAACAGATTCCTATCCACCTGGCTGCCGTGAATCTTCTGATGGCACACGGTGCAGTTCTGAAACACCGGCGATCTGAGATCATGAAACGCCGGCGGCACCACGCCCATTACTTTTACCGGCACTGTGGGAAGGTTCGCGTGGCACTCCAGGCAGACGAAGCGCACGTCGGCGCGCGTCAGCATTCTCGGATTCGCCGAGCCATGCGGCTCGTGACAGGCCTGGCAGCCCTCGAAGCGCACCGGCGCATGTTCGAATGTGAACGGGCCGCGCTTGTCGCCGTGGCATTTGAAGCAGCCTGGCTCGTTGGCGGCGAACGTCTGCAGCATTGCGGGACGGATACTGCCGTGCGGATTGTGGCAGTCCACGCAAGTCATCGCGCCCTCGGGAAGCTTGTGATGGAACGGCCTCTGGAACTGGGCCCACTCACTGAGGTGGCAGCTGGCGCACAGTTTATTGGTGGCATCGGCCTTGCGAACCATCAGCGGCTGTTCGCTTGAGTGCATTTTGTGGCAGGCCGTGCAAGAAATCTGGTTGTGTGCGTGGCTGCTTTCGAGCCGTCCCACCTGCGTGGGTTGATTCAGATGACAGGTGAGACAGATCCTATCGGCCGCTTCGGCCGGCAGTTTCGCTGGATTCTGAATATTGCTGGCGGACGGTCCTTCGGTATGCGCCTGGCCCGGCCCATGACATGCCTCGCACTCGCGGCCCGCCCAGCCCTTCTTCGCGTCAACGGCCAGGGCGTGATGCGCGTTCTTGGCGAGCCCGTTATAAATATCTTCGTGACAGACCTTGCAGGTATCCGATCCGGCGTAACCCGCCGGAAGGGTTTGGGCGGCTGCCCACTGAGGAGCAGCCGCGAGGATCAAACCGGCCAGAGCTAAGTTGCATCGCATGATTGGAAAGAATGGGATTCCAATTTTTGCGATCGATTACGGAGTATGAACCGCATCCACGGCGAACTGGGCACCGGAGGCATGGCATACGCTGCAAGCCTCACCCAACGGATCGGTTGCGGGGTTTCCGCCGTTTTCCAGGAAGTGCGATGCCTCCGCTTCCGAAACGTGGCACCCGCTGCAAGCCGAAGAAATAGGCTGCACCGGATTGATCCAGCCTTGCGGATCGGTCACCTGATTCAGGCCGGTTAGGCTCACATCGGCCTGCTCGGAACCGTTGACGTGGCACATCGCGCAGTTCTGCGTGTATGTGGCGTCTCCCGCCGGGCTCATCACCGGGAAGAGGATGCCCGTGAAGTTGTTAATGCTTCCGCCGAACCCGACCACGATGTAGGGATTCTTGGGATTGTCGGAGGCGGCATTCACGCCATCGTGAATGCGGTGAACCAGCAGATTGAAATTGATGCCCTGCGGCGGCTGGCTCTTGTAGGATGCGACGCTGGCGCTGGCTCGCGTGCTGGCATCGGTGTTCGATGGATTGTGGCACATCACGCAATATTCGACGTTGTTGCGCAGAGTGCCGTGCAGCGATAGCGCGATGTGGCATTGATTGCAGTTGGCTTCCGCCACTATGGTCCGGCGCGGCGCCACCGTGGAGCCGTCCACCGAGAAGTTCACCACCGGGTTCTTGGCGCCGTACTCGACGGTCTGCGCGGCAGTTGTGCCGGCCAATACCGTTACGCTGATGCGCGCCTCGCCGCCGATGGAATAGGTACCCGTGGCCGCGCTCGGTATGGCATGGGTGAAGGTGTAGGAGCAGGCGCCGGTGGAACTGCAGGTCGCCTTGATGGCGCTTTCGGTCACGTAGCCCGGCGTGCTGGCCGTGTCGCTTCCAAAGCTGGTGTAGCCATAGTCGCTGGTGGGGCCGGCCATGGTGAATTGAAGAAATCCGAGAGTCGATAGCGTGATATTTTTGCCGCTATCGTCCTGCACGGTGAAGTTGACGGTGGGCGTTTGCCCGGCACTTGTATTGGTCACGCCGGTAATGGCGAGGTTCAGGCCGGCCAGGAGTGTGTCGGGATTCTGCGGATAGGTAGCAGCCGTATCGGTAGGCACCACGTGCGCGCCCATAATCGATGCATCAAATGGCATCTCGCCTTGGGGAACGTGGCAGTTCATGCACTGCGTGTCATCGGCCTGGGGTCCGCCGGGGTGGTTGACTTCCGGCCCTGTGGAAAAGCCGGTGGCGAAATCGATGTCGTTGTGGCAGGCGCCGCACGCTGCGCGGGTGGGGGTGGTCAGGAACGCTTTGGCCTGCGCGGCCACGGCCGGGGGATTGGCGACGTTGCTAGGCGCCGGGGTGCTGGCGGTTTGGCTATGGCAAACTTCGCAGCGGCGGGGATCGGCGGGATCGATCACCGTGGAAAAATTGTTCACCGAATTCATGTAGCCAATAATTTCGTAAGGGGCGCTGGGCGTAGTGGCGGTGCCAATGACGGTGGGCAGCTGGGATCCCATGTGGAGGCTATGAAAGAATACTTTGGCATCCAGCGAATTGCCGGTCGACGGATCGGCGTTTTGCGGCTGGTGGCATAGGACGCACGCTTCCATACCGTGTGCATAGCCGCCGTGGAACGCCAACTGGTAATGGCACGCGTTGCAGCTGGAAGTGCGAATCACATCTCGCGTCACCGTCACCGGCGAGCCGTTGGGAACGAAGTTGAAAGTGTTCCCCGCGTAGCTGGTGCCCAGGTTGAACGGCGTAAGATCCCGGTTGCCCTCTACCGCCACCGTGTTGGTCACTGTGGGGTCAAACCCTGCCGGAGCTTTTGCCTGAAAAGTGTATTTGTACTGGCCCGGAGCGATCTGGGTGGCTGGACTGCCCAACTCGAAATCCGGGCGAGTGATGGTGCCCAGCACCTTGCCAGTGGCCTGCGAAACCGTGTAGGCCACATATTGTGTCTGTCCCTTGGGAATGTAGGAAGCAATATATGCCAGCGAAACCACTCCCGGCGTATCGGCGCCGGTCGCATCCAGGAGCAGGCCATTCGGATCTGTAAGGGTATAGGTCACACTGATGGCTCCGCTGCTACTGATCGAGGCCGAATTAATGGTGATCACCAAACCAGGGGTCGCAAAATCGACTGCGTCCGCATGCTTTTTAGTCTGCGCCGTCAGGCAGAGTGCGATGAGCGCGACGAACGCCGCCACCCGCGCCACGAAATAGAGCCGTTTCATAAGAATCCTTATCGGTTCGCACGGTTATTCTCCGCAACCGCACGAGCATTCGTAGCAACACGCCGAGATTACTCTCATCCTTGCTACTTTTTCGAGACCATCAGGCGCACGTGAGTAACCAAAGATCTCCCTTTGTATTCCTACGTTTATACGGTGCTGCTGGGTGAATCCACGTGCCTGTTGGGGCATATCCCCCAATGGCAACTGCGGAATATCGCGGCGTACAGAGACCTCTGTTTGACGGCTTACACCAATCAACCAGGGACCCGCACTTGCTCAGTTTCTATCGGCGATGGAACACGAACACACCCGGGAGGCCATTCACCGACGGCTTGCGGCTGCACCCCAGCAGAGTTATTTAAGGGACTGGGTCTACGGTGGCATCGACGGCACCGTGACAACGTTTGCGATCGTGGCCGGCGTGATCGGCGCTCATCTGGCCCCGCGCATTATCCTGATCCTCGGAGGCGCCAATCTAATTGCCGACGGTTTCGCCATGGCGGCGAGCAACTATCTGGCTACCCGGTCCGAACACGAGGAATTCGAGCATGCCGAAGCGGTGGAGCGCCGGCACATCAAAACTTATCCCGAGGGTGAGCGCGAAGAGGTATCGGAGATTCTGCGCGGAATCGGAATTGTGGGCGACCTTCTGGGCCGGGCGGTGGCAGCGATTACAGCGGACCGCGATCGCTGGGTGCGCGTGATGCTGCGCTACGAATACGGTCTGCCGGCCGCGGTGCGTTCGGCGTGGCGGGCGGCCGGGTCGACATTTTCCGCCTTCCTGATAGGTGGGCTGGTTCCGCTGGTTCCCTTCGTGGCGGGAGTGAGCCGCGCCTTCCTGGTGGCGTCCATTGCAACCAGCCTGATGTTCGTTTTGATCGGCGCGCTGAAGAGCCGCTGGTCCATAGAACCGTGGTGGCGATCGGGCCTGGTGACGCTGGCCATTGGCGGCGGTGCAGCCCTGGTCGCCTACACCATCGGCGCCTGGCTCCGCGCGCTGGCTGCCTAAGTGTGTTCACTCAGTATGCTTCTGAGTGACATCCCTCATCCAGCAGCGGAATTCAACGCTCGCACAAGGCTTGCCGCCTCGATTCATCTAAGAGTAAACGTGGCAGACGGCGTGCATATTCCCAAAGTGAAAGGCGGTTTCCAATGCGGGCTTTTCAGAAGATTCTTTTTCCGGTAGACATGTCCGACAGCTGTACTGCGACGGCACCCTTTGTGGAAGCCATGGCGCGGAAATACAGCGCCGAAGTCACCCTACTGCATGTGCTCGAAATGCCTTCCGGCTTGATTCCGGATTGGTATGGAGGCGCGGTGCCGGTGATTGATACCACCGCGATCTGGCAAGCGGAAACCGAAGCCGCCCAATGCTATTTGAAGGACAAGTTCCAGGGCCTGAAGATCCACCGCGTGGTGCTGGAGGGCGACGCAGCCCGCGCCATTGATGACTATGCACGGGAGAACGGCACGGACTTGATCATGATGCCGACGCATGGTTATGGCTTATTCCGGACGCTGCTGCTCGGTTCGGTGACGGCCAAAGTGCTGCATGACTCGCCCTGCCCGGTGTGGACCGGGGTGCACGTGGAAGATGCGCCCGCCGTGTCGCCCGAATTCCAAACCATCATGTGCGGCGTGGATCGCACCGAAGACAGCGTCGCCACCATGCGCTTCGCCTGCCGGCTGGCGCAAGACAACCAAGCCAGGCTCTTTCTGGTGCACGCCATCCCGGGAGCCGAAGTGGCGCCCGAAAAATACTTCGATACCGATCTGCGCCAATACCTGGAACAGGACGCGCGAAAGACCATCGCACAGTTGCAGGAATCCGCCGGCGTGGCCGCGCCGCTGTGCCTGGGAGCGGGCGAAGTATCGCATGTGGTGCGGGACTCAGCCCTTGGTCATAGCGCGGACCTGGTGGTGATTGGACGCGGGCGGGCCACCCGCACGCTCGGGCGCTTGCGCAGTAACGTCTATTCCATTATTCGGGACGCGCCTTGCCCGGTGATCAGCGTTTAGTTGTTCGTCGACAGTTTTCTACAAGTGAGGTGGCAGTATGTTGCCGTTCCGTAGGGTTCTGTTTCCGGTGGATTACTCCGCTCCCTGCCAAGCCGTTATTCCTTACGTTCAGGAGATGGCCTGCCATTTCTCCGGTGAGCTTACGGTGTGCCACGCCTATGCGCCCCTGGCCGCGATCGCGCAGAGCGAACTGCTGGTCTCCGATCCCGAGTTGCAGGCCAAGGCACAGGCCATGGAGGATGACCGGCTGCGGCAGTTTGCTTCTCAGTTTTTTCCGGGACAACGGGTGGAAGCCGTGGCGGCCTTGGGAGAGCCGGGCAACGTGATTGATAGAGTGGCCCAGCAACAGTGCGCCGACCTGGTGATGCTGGCTACGCGCGGTCACGGACCAGTGCGGCGATTCCTGCTGGGATCCATCACCGCCAAAGTGCTGCATGACGTCAGCGCCGCGGTGTGGACCGGCGTGGGGGCCGCGCTGTCGGACCATCCGGTGCGCATTCCCTATCAATCCATCGTGTGCGCGCTGGACGACAGCCGCGAAGCCGAGGGCGTGCTGCGCGCCGCGGCATCCATCGCTTCCGCGTATCGCGCGCAGTTGTGGATCGTGCATGTGGTCCCGACGCCGCCTGCCTATCCGGATTTGGACCTTGCCGAACAAACCGCGCAACTCGACGAAGCATCGCACTGCCGCTTGCGGGAACTCAAGGCCAAACTCGGAGTGGACGCGCCGCATAGCGTGATCGACGCGCTGCTGGGCGACGGCCTCCACCACGAAGTAGTTCGACGGAAGGCCGACCTGCTGGTCACCGGCCGCGGGCACTCCATTGGAACTTTCAGCCGATTGTGGTCCCATCTTTATTCGATCATTCGAGACTCCCCCTGTCCCGTGTTGAGCGTTTAACTCCCGCTTGCTGACGCGCGCGGCTCGGTAAGTCTTCGGTTGTCGATTGCCGTTTCGATTCAAGCCAATGCTTCCGAGCCGCGACCGTGAGGGAGTGGCCTGCGGGCTTCGTCAAACGCTGATCACCGGGCAAGGTGCTTCGCGGATGATTTCATAGGCGCTGCTCCGCAACCGGCCGAACGTCTTTTGCAGCACGCCGCGCCCGATCACGACCAGATCGGCGGAGTAGCCCAGGGCCGCTTGATGGACGATCCGTCCGGGTTCGCCCAGCTGAAAGCACACTTCGAACTTGGTTCCCGCCTGGGCCTGCAGTTTCCCGATGTGCTCCTGCGCAGTGTTAAAGAGAAACTCCCGGTAGCTCGGATTGTCTTCACAATCTTCCGGACCGCGCACCGCGTGCACCAGTCGCAGCTCCAGCTTTTGTTCGCGTGCAAACTCGGCGGCCCACTGCAGCAGCGGCAAATCCCGTGGATCGTCCTCTAACGGGCAGAGCACGCGCTGCCATCGGCCCGGCAGATGAGCCGCGATCGCTTCGGCATGTACGCCGGTCCAGACCGGCGCCGCCACGTCGTGCAGCACCTTGGCGGTCACCGAACCAAGCAGCAGCCGCCGAAACGTTCCTCGCCCGCTGGTCGGTAACATGATCAGGTCCGCCTTCAGATCGCGCGCGTAATCGGCGATCATTGTGGCCGGGTCGCCTTCGGCGGATTCGGCTCTTACGTGCATACCCGGGAATTCGCGCTGGATGAAACCTTCCAGCACGATCTTGCCTTCCTCCCTCAACCGGTCGGCGCTGATGAGCGTCGCGAAGGCTGCTGCCTCCGGAGGGGCAATGCCCCCTGAGGGCAAATCCACCACGTGCAGCACGGTCAACTCGGAACCGAATCTCTGCACCATGGCTTGAACCGACGGAACCGCCGCGACGCAACGCGCCGAAAAATCGACTGGAAACAAAATGCGCTGGAACGTGATCATGGTGTGCCTCCTTCTCTGGTTAGCGGCAGAGCTAGTGAACCTGAAGCGCCGGTATCAGGCTGACAGTCAGCTCATTTTCTACATCTCGAACTCCTGGCGATGCCCACGCGGCGCGTTCGGCTTCCTCGCGCTCGATCCAGGACTGGACGTTGCCGCGCAGGATCACGCGGTCGCCGCGCACCTCCACGCGAACGCGCTCGGCATCCAGTCGCGCATTTCGGATCAGAGCGGCCTCGATCTGGCCTTTGACGGCCACCTGTTCGGCGATCGGTTTCACCACGATATGGTTATTCACGTCCTTTACGCCGGCCAGATAGCGGACCGCGCGATCGGCCGATTGCCGCTGATAGTTCCAACCAACGGAACCTTCCAGCGTAATGCGGCCCTTGTCAACCAATACTCGAATATCGGTCTTCCCCAGCAGGGTATTCCATGCGAGGACGTCCGCCGCCGCGCGCGCGATTTCCTCATCGCTGCGCGAATTGAAGCCCGGTAAGGCAATCGCCAGCTCGCAGGCCACCGCTTTCACTCCACGGACCAGGCCGGCGGCCTTTTCGGCGACGTGTTTTTCCGGATAACTTGGCACCGAACCGGTGAGCGTCACGATTCCATCCCTGACGGAGACATGAATCGCTCGACCGTCGAGCGCCGGTTCCCAGGCCAGCGCTTCGTTGATTTCCATCTTGAGATCTAAATCGGTCATATGAGTTCCTCGTTTCTGCGTGACCTTACGCCGTAACTTAGAACCGTCTGCGGTCTTTCCCTCTGTGTTACGACGGCGGTTACACTTATTCCCTGCAAACCGCTGGCCAAGCTTCAGGTATGGAGTGGTTGAATGCGTGCGTGAGTTTTCTTGGGAGGACATCATGATCGCCACAAAATTAACAGCAGAGCCGCTAACCAAGGAAGCTGTCACGGAGTTGGCCGGCGCGGAAGGACCCTGCATTACCTTGCTGCTGCCGCCTTATCGACCAGGCGAGCCTGCTGAGCCGCCGGCCGCCATCCTTAAGATGCAGCTTCAGGAAGTAGCCAGGAAACTTACCGCGCGCAGAATTGGTGCGCCGACAATCGCCCGGTTGCTCGATCCGCTAGAGCGGTTGGTACACGAGGAGGAGTGGCGGGGTGGATCGGGCCTCGCGCGGGTAATCTTTCGCGCGCATGACGTCTGCCGCGAATTCGAACTTCCCGTTACTGCATCCCCGGCGGAAGCCCGTGAAGCCTGTAACGTCGGCGACTGCTTCTACATTCGCCCAGTTCTGGCGTCGCTGGCCTGGCCGGAGCAGCTGGTACGTCTTGGAAGTGACGAAGAAGGCCGTGGTGCTGCTGGCTTGTGGCGCGACGCAAGTTACGCGCGTCGAGCTGCCTGCGGGAACGCCCACAACCTTGGATGAGGCTTTAGGCTTCGGTCCCCCGGATCACGATCTGATGAATCGTTCGGCGGCGGGTCCCTCCACGGGCTCCATGCCGGGAGTCCAGTTTGGAACCGGTTCCGGGCGCGAGACACAGCACGCTTACCTGCACGATTTTTATCGGACCGTCGACCGGGGCGTCAATGAGCTTTTGCGGGCGAACCACTCGCCGTTGATCTTGGCCGGAGTGGATGAAGACGTAGCTATCTACCGCTCCATCAGCACATATGCGAACCTCGTGGAGCAGGGCATGCATGGAAGCCCGGGCGCCGCGGTAACTTCCACTCAAATACTGCGCCAGGCGCACGACATCGCTTTGTTCAGCTGCCAGCGCAGGCGCGCTCTCGAAATGGCGGCCGCCAAGGAGCGGCTGTCGCCCGGGCGGTTTTCCGCTCACCTGGACACTATTTTGCGAGCCGCCGTAGAAGGCCGGGTGAGCGACCTCTATCTGGATGAGAACGCCCGGAAAATGGGGACGTTCGACGGCAGAGTTTTCGGCGGCCGCAGCAACTGGCACGACGAAGATCTGTTGAACGTTGCGGCAGTGGAAACATTGCTGCGAAGCGGTGCGGTCTATTCCATGCCAACTCATTTGATGCCCGCCGGCGCCGTGGCTGTGGCGTCGTTTCGGTACTGAGAGGAGAGAAGACGTTCATGAAGATCTTGGCGGCGGTGGATTCGTCAGAAGCCAGTACGGTTGCAGCTCGGGAGGCGGCGGCCCGGCTATGGCCGGACGGCACAACGGTACATGTGATCAGCGTCGTGGAGCCGCTGTATGGCGGTGGCGGGGGCTGGAGCACTACGGATCTGGAAGAGGCCATGCAGCGGTCGGCCGGCGAGACCGTGGAATGCGTCGCCGAGTATTTCCGGCAAGCCGGGTTGGAGACCACGACGGCGGTGCTGACGGGCGATCCTAAAGGCGTCATTGTGAATGAAGCGGCAGAGACGGGCGCCGACTTCGTTGTGGTGGGCGCACATAGCACCCATGGCGTGATGCAATTTCTGCTGGGAGGCGTGGCCCGGGCGGTGGCGCGTTTAGCCACTTGTTCGGTGGAGATTGTGCGCCGCAGCCCGGGCCCCGAACCGCTGAAGATCCTGCTGGCGACGGACGGCTCCGAATTTTCGAAGGCGGCCGCGCAATCCGTCGCGCAACGCCCTTGGCCGGCCGGTTCGTCCTTTCGAATTCTGAGCGTGGTGGAACCATCGGCGCCCTTGTTTCGCCCGCCTTATTTTAGTCATGAAGTTATGGAGCAGCTGCGGGGCAAAGACATGCAGCGAGCCCAACAGGCCGTTCGATGCGCCGAGGGCATCCTTTGTGACGCCGGTGTGCAAGCCACCAGCACCATTGCGGTTCCCTCCGCCACGCCCAAAGAACTGATCCTGAGCGAAGCCGCCGAATGGGGCGCGGACCTGATCGTGGTCGGTTCGCATGGCAGACGGGGCATCAACCGGTTCCTGCTAGGGAGCGTTTCCGAGGCGGTGGCCCTGCACGCCAATTGTTCGGTGGAAATCATTCGTCGCAACGGCCGGCTCCACAACTGAGTGCTCAACAACTGAGCGCTCCGCGCTGGCGGGTTGCCATGAAGGCATGCGTGTTGGGTGCTTTTCTCCGCGTTATTACTCGGCTGGGCGCTGACGGCGCAGGGCGCGGACCTTGCAACCGCATCGCATGCGTTTCAGCACTGCGATCCTCGTTTGTTCGATGTGCTGAACGATTTAACGGCATCCGTGGGGCGCGCCGGCGCCGAGATCAACGTGATCTGCGGATATCGCACTCCCTGGAGCAACCAGTTTCTCCGCACTCACACCGCCGGGGTGGCGCTCCACCGCCTGCACATGGAAGCCGAAGCCATCGACATCCGGCTGCCTGGATTGAACATTTCCACGCTGCGCGATGCGGCGTTGGCACTGCAGCGCGGCGGCGTCGGCTACTACGCCAAATCCGATTTCATTCACGTGGATGTGGGCCGGGTGCGGCGCTGGTAGGTTGCCAGCCTGAGTAAGGATACCCGTGGTCCAGCAGTTGTTCGAGCTCGGCATCATATCCGTAAATGTCGTCGAAGAAGGAAACCTCGCCGTTGGGCTGCACCACCGCGGTGCCGTAAACGATGAGCACGGGAATTGGTTTGTCCAGATTCACGCGGCGCGAATCGGTGCCCCTCTCGGCAGCCTGGATATGCTCTCTGTCCCAGCCGGGTACGCCGCGCAAAACCCATAGCGCCAGCTCTTCCGGCTTCTCCACGCGGATGCAACCGTGGCTGAAATCGCGGCGCGGTTTCTGGAATAGCGATTTCGCGGGCGTGCCGTGCAGATACACGTTGTATTCATTCGGAAAGAGAAACTTGACTAACCCCAGCGCGTTCTGCTCGCCGGGAATTTGCCGGATGAAGAGCTTTCCCGAGCGAAGTTGCTGTAATTCATCGGCGGTGACAACGCCACTCGATACAACCTGGCGCCGCGCGTTCATGACCTGGTAATCGTTCTTGGCCAGATACGCGGGATCTTTGGCGATTTGCGGAACCAGTTCGGCGCGCTGGATACTGAGCGGCACGTCCCAGTACGGCCGGAAGATCACATAGGTCATTTGATTCGAAAACACCGGGGTCTTGTGATGGTAGGCCTTTCCCACCACCACCTTCATCTCCAGCTCCGGCCGATACTGATCGTCATAGGCACGCAGCCGGAATTCAGGAATGTTCACAACGATGGGCGGACGCGGAAAGGAGTGCGGCACCCAGCGCCAGCGCTCCAGAACCAACTGTAGCTGGCGAACCTGATGGGCCAGCGCGGTGTTTTGAGGATCTGCCTGTGCCAGCACCAAATATCGGGCCAGGGCTTGCTCGGTTTTCCAGTAGCCTTGAAAAGGCGGCTCCAGCCGATTTAGCTCCGCTATGACATCCGGAGCATTCACCAGCGCGCGGACGGCATCCGCAAGATCGCATTTCTTTTGGTCGAAATCGAGGCCAAAGGAGAATACTTTCGGATCTACTTTGCCCGACGAGACGTCCGAGATGTAACGCATTGCCGAAACGGTGAGAGCAAGATCGAAACGCTCCGGTCCCACATCGGATACGTTCCAACGTGCGCCATCGTAATCCAGAGGATCTAATCCCTTGAGCGCCGCGTTTTGCAGAACTCGAATCAGGGCACGCGCCTGCGGCGTTATCGCGCCGGATCGAGTCCACGCGAGTTGATAACCGTTCAACTCATAGAAGCGTGCAACCTCCGGTTGAATGCGCGTGAAGTTGGGCCAGCGCAGATCGGAGAGAGAGCCGGAGTCGACCAGCTCATGCAGCGACAGACCGGGCGGGGCGGCCCAGACCGCAGCCGCCCACGTGGCGAAGATAAGCGCGCGCTTCACGCATGACTCTCAACCGCGGACTCAATCGTAAGGTGGTTGGAAAGTTCACGCAGCCCGGGAGCCGACCAGGCTGCCCGTTCCGCTGCTTCGCGCTGCGCCAGCGAGCCGACCGAGCCCCATAGCCGGACGCAATCGCCATCCACTTCCACCACAATGCGCCGGGCGTTTACGTCCGCGCAACGCTCGAGCGCGGTCTCGATCTCATTCTTCAGCTCCTGCGCCGGAACCGCGGGCCGCACCGCGATCAGGTTCGTTACTCCCACCACTCCCGCCAGGTCACCCACGGCGTCTTCGGCGGCCATCTTCTGGAATCTGCGCTCTACCGCGCCTTCCAGCACGATCCAGCCGTGGGTGACGCTGACGGTGACGTGTTCCTGCGGAACCAGCGCATTCCAGGCCAGCGCGTTGGCGGCGGCCCAGGCGATGTCCGCGTCGGTGCGCTCGGCCGGCCCCACCGGCTTCACTTCCAGTTGACTGCTCAACGCCCGCACGCCACGCACGCGCCCGGCCGCCCGCTCGACGGCCCGTTTGGCAGCATGGCTCTCTACCACGCCGCTCAGGGTGACGATGCCGTCCTTGACGCCCACGCCGATGCCCGTGGAACGGACCACCGGCTCCCAATCCAATTCGCGGATTACATCTTCCCGCACTGATTTGTCTTGGAACATACAGGCCTCCACAGACAGTTAGAGCATGCGGGCTGCCAAAAAATCCCTACTTCAGATAGCCTTTTTCCAGCAGTTTTTCTATGATCCGGCGAGCGTCGTCCTCGGGATCGGCTCCATGAACCACAACCTCCGGCGCGCTGGGCGGCTCGTACGGATCCTGCAGTCCTGGTACGTTGCTGGCCTGCCCTGCGGCGGCGCTGCGATAGATGCCTTTCGGATCCCGCGCCATGCAAGTCACTAGCGGCACATCCAAATAGACTTCGAGGAATCGGTCGATTTCATGCCGCGCGCGGTCGCGGTACGCCCGCCGATTGGCGGTGGCGTCAAAAATCACCGGGACGCCGTGCTGGAGTAGCAGCTTGCCGATGAACAGCATTCGGCGGTAGAACTGGTCCCGGCTATCCGGCTCATAGGGCCGATCGCCCGCAAATGCCTTGCGCAGCACATCGGACTCCAGCACAGCCGCGTCCACGCCCCGGCGGTCCAGTTGATTTTTGAGCGCGCCGGTAATAGTAGATTTTCCGGAAGCCGGCAGGCCCGTAATCCAAACCGCGAAGGCTTGGTTTCTAGGTTCCACAATATTCGTTGACCTGGCGCGGATCGAAACGGTTCTGGTCCAGCACGGTCAGTATGAAGGCGAGCAGTCTCTGACGCACGGTTTCATCGAGTGACGGGTACCATACAGGGCTTGCCATCACTAATGCCCGGAATACGAAGAACGGCGCCACTACCTCCAGGATCTCCGCGTCGCCGGTTTGTTTCAGATATCGATCCCAGAACCGCAGAAACAAGCTCTCAAAAGCTCCCTCCAGCTTTCCCGTTCGCTGTAGCGAGAAGAAAACGTAGTTCAAAGTGATGGAGGTCACGTCGTCGGCCGGATCGCCATACTCGCCGCGCGAACGATCCAACACGCGGAAATCGGCTCCATCGGCAAACAGAATATTCCAGGGATGAAAATCCCCATGGACTTGCCGTAAGCGGTGCGTTCGATTCTTTAGCCGCCAACGCCAGGCCACCGCGCGATGCTCGATCTGCTCGAGAACTCGCTGCGTGAATAATGGATGCTCAGGATATGAATCGGTGAGCCCCATGATGCACTCGCCGTCGCCCACCAGTTCGCGATTGCGGCGAATGTAAAGGCGCGCATCCGTGTCGGCCTGGGAGCCAGGTCCGGTGTGGATCTCCGCCAGATAGTCGCACAGCGCATCGGCGCGCGCCACATCGAGATCGGTGAGCCTGCCGCTCTCGCGCATACCCTCCAGATCGAGGGCATAAAGCCGGCCTTCGGCATATTCGGTGAGCAGGCAAAACTCTTCGACGGCTCCCAGCGGGATGATTCCTCCGCCGGACTCAAACGCTCCCACGTCGAGCGATCGTACGTGGCGCGGCAGCCGGTTGAACGCCTGGTGGGACCACAGCAGGATACGTGCGCGGTCCGCCATATGTTCGTGTCCGAACGACCCTGGCCCCATGGTGTGGAGCACCACGCTTTGGCGAAGCCCGTCCGCACCCTCATACTCCACGCGCACAGGTACGCCATATCCGAAGCCTTTGCCTTCTTCCGGTTCGCCTAAGCGCCGCAAATCCAGTATCCGCAGGTCTTCGCCCAAAACGGATCGCAGGTAGCGTTCCACGGTTGCCCGTTCGAAGTGCGGAGCTTCACTCATGCCTGGTTGCGCAAAATCCGCCAGAATGCCTTAATTTCATTGGAAAAGCCTCAGCTTGTGCGGCGACTCAATTGCAAGCTCTATTGTAGTTCGACCTGTTGACCATGCATCGCGTAGCGGGTGCGGGGTAAGCGGCTCCGCAGGTTTCGCGACAGTGGCTTCCGCACTGCGCTGCGCCTTGCACACAACGTTTGGACCTGAGTTCAAGATGAGGGAAAGGAGGCGCGTGATGAAAGTTCGCGAAGTGATGACTAAGATTGTGACGTTCTGCGGACCGGAATCCACTCTGGAAGAGGCGAGCTTCCTGATGCGGAAGTACAATTGCGGCTTTCTTCCCGTGGTGGGAGACGGCGGCAATGTGATTGGGGTGGTGACGGACCGCGATATGTGCATCGCGCTCGGCACTCGCAATCGCAAGCCATCGGACCTGCGCGTCTGGGATGTGATGCCTCACAAGCTTTTCACCTGTATGGAAGGCGACGATGTCCACTGCGCGTTGAAAACGCTGCGCTGCGCCAAGATCCGGCGGTTGCCCGTGGTGGATCGGGATGGCGCCCTGGTGGGCGTTCTCTCGATCGACGATATCGCGTTGCACGCGCGAGAACACCTTCTCGGCAAGGACATTTCCTATCGGGATGTCGAGAATACCTATCAGGCCATTCGCGGCCGCCCGGCTCTGGCTAATCCAGCGGTCAGCTTGTCGTCGAAGCATTGAAGGTGAAGCATTGAAGGTGAAGCATGGAAGGTGAAGCACTGAAGGTCCTGCGAAGCACCGGAAGCTTCCTCAGGCCAGCACTAAATTCGTAGAAGCGTAGCGTATAGGGGGCGTTGGGACACGCCCCCTTTTTTTGCCGTTCTCTTTCCCGTTCTCCTGTGTGGCATGGCGCACGAATGGGAGCGTGCCTTCACCCAACGCTCGGGACAGCCGCCAGATTCTTATGCCATTAATTAGGCTTTCGATTGGGCCACCGGAATGCGGACATAGTTACCGCTGGGAGGCGTTCCGCTGTCAACGTGGGACACCGTGTTGTCGAGTGTTCCCGCCGCGGACTCGCTCCCAGCTTCCATCAGGCTAGCATCGGCTTGTAGCCGGCTCAGTCTAAATCATCGGACTGAACGTCCGCGGACAACATTGCCCAGCGTGGATTACTTGGCCTGAATGTCACGTAAATAACGCGCCAGATTGTCGATGCGCACCCTCCCTAGGTCCTGATCCCGTGTCACTTGCGAAAACACCGGACCCCAAACCGGCATGCCGCTCGTGCCGTGACCGCTAGGAAGCGCTTCTTCGCCCGAAATGATGCGGTCGACACGCTCTAGCGGAAACTTGCCGCCGTTGCGCGCGGCGATGCGTGTCAGGTCGGACGGCTTGACCTTGAGCCACGCTGCCATCGGCCCGTTGCCTTTGGCGTCCATGCCGTGACACGAAGCGCAATAGGAATTGAAAAGATGGTCTCCCTGAATAGAACTAATCAAGGGCTGCTCCTGCGGCTGAGGCTTACGTATCTGCTTTCCGTCCTGGGTTGCCGCAGCAGTAGCCCAAGCGAGTAAGGCGCCGGCAAGCATCGCGCCACCAATCATTTTTCCACGCATAACGACCTCACTTCGCGTGCAACAATGCCACTGCCGAGACAGTAACCAGCAGGAACGCGATTAGCGCCAGCCACTTCTCCAGCAGGCAGATGCGCCGTTGCTCGGGCGCTGGTTCGAGGGGAGGCGTTTCATTCGGATTTGGCATGGCGTTGCTCTCGCCTTAGGGGAAGAGCAATTCGAATACCGCACCTGCCTGAGTTAAATCCCGTAGTTCTGTTGGGATAGCGTCGATTAGCCCAATTGCGTGCGCAATTTGACTCAATGTTTTCCGCTACGGTAGCTTGCCTGGTCCGGCCGGTGCTGGCTGGGACGGTTCTAATTGCTCCTTGAGCTTGGCCATGTTCACGGGCTTAGTGAGATAGTCGTCGAACCCGGCTTCGAGCGCCCGCTCCCTATCTCCTTGCATGGCGAACGCGGTGAGAGCCACCACGCGCAGGTTCTTCAGCCCTGGGTCGCTCCGGATTTCCTGCAACACCGCATAACCGTCCATCTGCGGCATCTGTATGTCGAGCAGCACCAGATCGGGCAGCGACTCGCGAATTTTTTCCAACGCCTCCCGCCCGTCCGACGCCTCAATAATCGAACCCACGTGCTCCGCTAAGCTTTCGCGGACCAACTCGCGGCCGGCCGGATTGTCGTCCACCACCAGTACGCGCTTGCCTTGGCCGGCGTGGCGCAGACGGCGAAGTTGCTGTAGAAGTTCCTGCCGCCAACCAGCGCCTTTGGCAAACACCCGCGCGCCCTGCGCGGCCAGCACTTCACGCTCGCGCTCCGATAGATCCTTGATGGTAAGCACCAATACGGGCAAGCGGGCCGATTTCGGATCCGCGCGGATGTCGTTCAGAACTTCAAAGCCATTGCGGCCGGGGAGTATTAGATCCAGCACCACTGCGTCCACGCGCGAAGTTGCCAGAATGCGCAACGCCTCCGCTGCGTAGCGGGCGGTCAACGGCGTGTGCCCTTCATTCATAAGGGTATCGGCCAGCAACTCGCGGGTTTCCAGATCGTCATCCACGATCAGGACGCGCAATACGCCATCCGGTTGTAATACCCCGCGAACGGCCTGGATCAGCGCTCCACCGGTGAGTGGCTTGGTTAGCGATTGCGCGGCGCCTAGGGCCGCCCCCATCTTGCTTTCGTCCGATGTGGACGCGATGATTACCGGAATGGAGCGCGTATCGGGCGAAGTCTTCAGTTCGTGGAGGGTCTCCCATCCGCTGCGGCCCAGGAGTTCCAGGTCGAGCAATACCAGATCCGGGCGCAGTTCCCGGGCTTTCTGAACGGCGTCCGCGCCTGAGCCCGCCATTTCTGCCCGAAATCCTTCGTGTTGCAGTTGCGGCAAAATCTCGTCCCGCCAGGAAGTGAGGTGGCTGGCTACCAGCAGCAACGGCGACAAGTTTCCGTTTTCCGGCGGGCCTGGATCTTCCTCCGGCTCGCAGAGTTGCAGAGTAAAGAAAAAGCGGCTCCCTTTGCCTGGCTCGCTCTCCACCCAAATTCTTCCTCCATGGTGCTCTACCAACCGTTTGGTGATCGCGAGTCCCAGTCCCGTGCCCTCCCGTACTCCTTTGGTGGTCGCGCTGGCCTGCCGGAAGCTCTCAAAGATGGGTTGCTGGTCTTCGGCGGCGATTCCGATTCCGGTGTCGCCCACCAGGATGCATACCGATGCTTCGACAATGGAAGACTCAATCCAAACGCGGCCTCCGGCGGGCGTAAATTTGATGGCGTTGCTCAGCAGGTTGTAGAGGATCTCCTTGAAACGCAGACGGTCGGCCTGCAGCATCAAGCGGGTGTCCAGATCACTGTCCAGGCTGATGCTTTTGGTGGCCGCCAGCGGCCGAATGCTGGTAAGAACCTCCGCCGCCGCAACCGCCATGGGGAACTTCTCCAGGCGCAGCTCCAGACGGCCGGCTTCAATCTTCGATAGATCCAGGACGTCGTTGATCAGTTCCAGCAGGTGGCTGGCGTCGCGCTGGATGTGGCTCAAGAACCGCTTTTGTTTCTCATTCAGACCACCCGCGGTCTCCTCGGAAAGCAGCTCCGAAAATCCCAGAATGGTGTTCAACGGAGTGCGCAGCTCATGGCTCATGCTGGCCAGGAATTCGCTCTTCAACCGGTTGGCCCGCTCCACTTCCTGGTTTCTTTCGGCCAGCGCCTGATTGGCCTCGGCGAGTTCCATGGACCGCTTCTCCAGCCGTTGATTGAGCACCCGGATCTTGTCTTCGTTGTTGCGGCGCTGGCTGACATCGCGGAGTACGCACATGACGTGCCCCTTTTCCGCTCCCAGCGGCAGAGGGCTCAAATTGATATCCACCGCGAATTCGGTGCCGTCCTTGCGGACCGCGTATAGACCGCGTTCAGCGGTATTCTTCCGGAGGTTCGTTTCCTGTCTTGCCTGTTCAGCGGCTGGGCTGCGATGGCGGCGGTGAGCCGGGCGCGCGGGTCGCCTCCGCTGGTCGGGCGCTGTCCGCAGTGGCGGCAGCAGGTGTCGGCGTCGACGTGCTCGCGGGCGAGGGACAGCACGGCGGTGAAGGAGACGGCGCCGAGGCTGGTCCCGGCCGTGACCGCGGCTTCGGCGGCGAGGGCCGCGATCATGTTGTGCACGAGGAGCAGTGCCCAGGCTTCCTGCCTGGCCAGGGCGGCCGCCACCGGCCGCGCAGCGCGCGGCCCGC
>CAVRZH010000039.1:0-53488 GCA_963725455.1 Bryobacterales bacterium | reverse complement strand
GCAACGACGAAAACCTGTTAGTCGCGATCAGCCGGCAGCTGGCGACGACCATTGAAAAGGTCCGGCTGTACGAAGAAACTTGCCGCGCCTACGAAGATCTGCGTAAGACGCAGGAACAGCTTCTGCAGAGCGAAAAGATGTCAGCCGTCGGCCAGTTGATTGCCGGCGTCGCGCACGAACTCAACAATCCGCTCACCGCGATCCTCGGCTACGCCCAGCTGCTCGAAACCGAAGGTCTGAACAACCGGGCCCAGGATTACGTGGCGAAACTATTCAAGCAGGCACAGCGCACCCATCGCGTGGTGCAGAACCTGCTCTCCTTTGCGCGTCAGCGCCAGCCGCAACGCGATGAAGTGGACATCCGCAAAGTGCTCGAGGAGACGCTCGCGCTGCGCGACTATGACATTAAGAGCAACAGTATTCGAGTGGAACGCGATTTTCCTTCGGAGTCCGCGCTGGTGGTTGCCGACCCGCATCAGCTTGAACAAGTGTTTCTGAACATCATCAACAATGGCATCGATGCCATTCTCGAGACTGGCCACTCCGGCCGCATGAAGATCCGCGTCTATTCGCAGAGCGGCTTTATCTGCACGCAGTTTGTCGACGACGGCAGCGGGAATCAAAGATCCGAAGCGAATCTTTGATCCCTTTTACACCACCAAAAGCGTCGGCAAAGGCACCGGCCTGGGGCTCAGCATCTGCTACGGAATCGTGAAAGAACATGGCGGAGATATTACGGCCAACAACGCTCCGGAGGGTGGGGCGC
Organism: Bryobacterales bacterium; assembly: GCA_963725455.1. Taxonomy (GTDB): domain Bacteria; phylum Acidobacteriota; class Terriglobia; order Bryobacterales; family Bryobacteraceae; genus Palsa-89. The sequence continues at coordinate 52,722 of CAVRZH010000039.1, read as the reverse complement.
TGATTGAGGTCAGGCTGCCCGCGGCGATTGCAGCCGTTTCTCAGCCCGAGGTCGCCACGCCCGCGTCTCGACAGCACGAAGGCGCGATCCACGGTCGTGTGCTTCTGGTGGAAGAGGAAGAATCCGTGCTCGAGTTCGAGCGTGACGTGCTGGCCGGCGCTGGCGCCGCGGTCATCACCGCTCAGACCAGCCACGAAGTGAAAACCAGATTGCTTTCGGAGCCCTTCGATGCGGTGATTATGAATGGCAAGCTGCCCGGCGAATGGACCGCGAAAGAGTCTTACGCGCTGGCCGAAAGAAAATTGCCCGGGCATGGAACAGCATGTATTGTTCACATTCTCAAACGGGGTTGACCCTGAGCGACGGCCGCTCGTTCCTGCAGGAGAACTCAATTCCCTACTTAGTAAAGCCATTCGAGGTCGCGGATCTCATCACCCATGCACGGCGGCTGTTGCCCAAGCCGCAAGCCGCAGCAGCCGGCGCAAGCTAGACTTCAGCCAGCCGGGTTTTTCCCTCAATAGACCTCGCTTTTCCTACGGATCGATTGCGGTAGACTACTGCTACCGACCCATGTCTGACTTCGTTCACCTGCATCTGCATACCGACTATTCCCTGCTCGATGGCGCTTGTGACGTTGAAAAGCTCTGCGAGCGCGTCAAAGAACTCAACATGCCTGCCGTGGCCATGACCGATCACGGCAACATTTTCGGAGCGGTGCACTTCGTCAATGCGGCCCATAAATATGGCGTCAAGCCGATCGTCGGCTGCGAGTTGTACGTCTGCAAAAAAGGCGACCACCGCGCCCCGCCTGAGGGCGACACCTACAATCACCTGCTGGTGCTGGCCGAAAACGAGGAGGGATACCGCAATCTGGTCAAAATCACCTCCGAAGCCTCGCTGCACGGCTTTTATTACAAGCCCCGGGTCAGCAAGAAATTTCTGGCGGAACATTCGCGGGGGCTGATTGGCCTTTCTGGATGCCTGAAGGGAGAAGTCGCCGAACGCCTGACGGAAGGCAACTATGACGCGGCGCGGGTTGCGGCTGGCACCTTCGCCGACATTTTCGGGAAACAGAATTTCTTTCTCGAAATCCAGGATCAGGGACTGGAGATGGAGCACCGCATCCGTACCGGACTGTTCCAGCTCGAGAAAGATCTCGGTCTGCCGCTGGTGGCGACCAACGACAGCCACTACCTGTGCGAAGACGATGCCCACGCGCAGGATGTGATGGTCTGTATTCAAACCGGTAAATCGATTCGCGACACCGCTCGCATGAAGTTCGAGGGCACGCAGTTCTTCGTCAAGAGCCATGACGAGATGTACCGCGTGTTTAAGGATTCTCCGGAAGTGATCTCCCGCACTGTCGGCATCGCCGAGCGTTGCAGCCTGAAGCTGGAAAAGGTGGCGAATCCGTTTCCGCAGTTTGAAGTTCCCGATGGCTACACCATCGACAGTTATTTCGTGCACGTCACGCGTCAGGGATTCGCCCGCCGATTGGAGGCGCTTCGACCGCTGCGTGAACGGGGACGGTTGAAGCACTCGATCACAGATTACGAACAGCGTCTGGAGCGCGAGCTGGGCATCATCCAGCAGATGCAGTTTCCTGGCTATTTCCTTATTGTGTGGGACTTTATCCGTTACGCGAAGGAGCGAAGTATTCCGGTCGGTCCGGGCCGAGGATCGGCCGCCGGTTCCCTCGTCTCTTATGCGCTGGGCATTACCGATATTGATCCGCTGCAGCATGAGTTGCTGTTCGAGCGCTTCCTAAATCCCGAACGCGTTTCGATGCCGGATATCGACATCGACTTCTGCATGAATCGGCGCGGCGAGGTGATCGATTACGTCACGCAGAAATACGGGCGCGACAACGTCGCGCAGATCATCACCTTCGGCACCATGGCGGCCAAGGCCGCGATCAAAGACGTTGGGCCGCGCCATGGATATTCCCTATGCCGACGTTGACCGCATCGCGAAGATGGTGCCGGCGCAACTGAATATCACGCTGGATCAGGCGATCGAAGAGTCGCCGCAGATGAATGAAGCGTACGAGAAAGATTCACAGGTCCGCGAATTGCTGGACACCGCCTGAAGCTCGAGGGACTTGTTCGGCAATTCGGACGTACACGCCGCCGGCGTTGTGATTTCGCCGCGGCCGCTGACCGATCTGGTGCCGCTGCATCGCACCAAAAACGACGAAATCGTGACCGCCTTCGACATGGTCGCCATCGAGAAGATGGGCCTGTTGAAGATGGACTTCCTCGGCCTGACCACGCTGACGATTCTCACCGACGCGTTGAAGCTGATTGAGCAGACCGCGGGGTACCCCGATCACGCTGGAACAGATTCCTCTCGAAGATGCGGAGACCTACGAGAAAGTTTTTCACAAAGGCCTGACCTCTGGCGTCTTCCAGTTTGAATCGCACGGCATGCGCGACGTGCTGCGGAAATATCAGCCGAATTCGATTGAGGATCTCACCGCGCTGAATGCGCTCTACCGCCCCGGGCCGATCCAGGGCGGCATGATCGACGACTTCGTCGACCGCAAGCATGGACGCAAGAAAGTCGAATACGAACTGCCCGAATTGAAAGAGATCCTGCAGGAAACCTTGGGCGTGATCGTGTATCAGGAACAGGTGATGCAGATCGCGAACCGGCTGGCGGGATATTCCCTGGGCGAAGCGGATCTGCTGCGCCGCGCCATGGGCAAGAAAAAGGCCGAGGAAATGGCGCAGCAGCGCGAACGCTTCGTGGAAGGCGCCGCGCAGCGCAAATATCCGCGAAGAAGATTGAGAAGATTTTCGATCTCATGGCGCAGTTCGCCGGATACGGGTTTAACAAATCGCACTCCGCGGCTTACGCCCTGCTCGCTTATCACACGGCGTATCTGAAGACGCATTATCCCGTCGAGTTCATGGCGGCGCTGCTGACCTCGGTTACGGGAACACCGACGATGTGGTGAAGTACATCAACGAATGCCGCGAAATGAGCATTTCTGTGGAGGCGCCGGACATCAATGTTTCGGACGCGAACTTCACGCCGCAAGGCGAATCCATCCGCTTCGGCCTGGCGGCGGTGAAAAATGTCGGCGGCAACGCCATCGAATCCATTGTGGCCGCGCGGAAGAAACTCGGCCGTTTCAAGTCCATCTTTGAGTTCTGCGAGCATGTCGATCTTCGGCTGCTGAACAAGCGAGTGATCGAATCGCTGGTCAAGTGTGGCGCAATGGACTCGTTGGGCCGGCGCGCGCAACTGATGGCCGTGCCTCGACAAGGCGATGGAGCAAGCGCAGAAAGCCGCAGCGTGACGCCGAATCTGGCCAGCACGGCCTGTTCGGCGTCTTCGCACAGGAAGAAGCCGCGACTCAGAATGACGCGCTGCCCGAATGTCCCCGACTGGGACGAGCACACGCGCCTCACGGCCGAAAAGGAAATTTTGGGTTCTTTCATCAGCGGCCATCCGCTGGAAAAATATCGCGACAAGTTGCAAGACCTGCGCGCGCTAGCGTGGAAGAGATCGCCGCAATGACGAAATCCACAGGCAAAGACGAAACCATCGTCACCGCCGGATGATCACAACGTGCGCGTGCTGAAGTCGAAGAAGGGCGACTTTTACGCCCAGGCCATCGCTGGAAGACATGTCCGGATCCATCGATATGATACGTTTTTCCGGAAGCCTATAAGCGAATCGGCGAGAAAGTGAAGCTCGAAGTTCCGGTGCTGGTAAAGGCTGGCGTGCGTATGGAAGAAGGCGCGATCCCAAGATCACGGCCGCCGAATCATGCCGCTGGAAGAAGCCCAGTTCCGATGCCGCGCGCGATTCGCGTTCGCATTCCGCTGGAAACGTCCAGCGAGGGCGTGATCGACGAGCTTGCATCAGCTTTTCCGCGAGCAGCGGGGCGAGGCCCAGGTATTGTTCGACGTGGAACGCCAGGGCGATTTCATGGTGGTCATGGAAGCGGAAGGCTATAATGTGCTATCCGGACCGCGATTTATGGCCCGCGTTGACAATTGTGCGGGCGGGGCAGCGTCCGCGTGATCAACTGATCTTTGAAGCATGGCAGCCAGAAAAAGCACAACAGAGAGCTCAGAGCAGATCGAGCGGCAAGTCGCCGAAATGGAATCCAGCCGGCCCGGACGACGCCGACCCGCCGCCGAGATCGCCAAACTGCAGGATCGCATCGAGACACTCGCGACGAATATGAACGCCCCGTCCACCGCATGGCAAAAGACCGAACTGGCGCGGCATCCTCAGCGCCCGCAGTCTCTCGACTATATTGAGCGCGTCTTTACAGACTTCAGCGAGATTCACGGCGACCGCGGTTTTGGAGATGACGCCGCCATCGTCTGCGGCATGGCGCGCTTCCATGGCGACGAAGTGATGATAATCGCTACCCAGAAGGGCCGCGACATGAAGCAGCGCTTACCGCAATTCAGGATGCCGCATCCCGAAGGATATCGCAAGGCGATCCGGGCAATGCAGATCGCCGAAAAGTTTAGGCGGCCGTATTTTCACGCTGGTTGATACAGACGGTGCTTACCCCGGCATTCATGCCGAGGAACGGGGCCAAGGCCGAAGCGATTGCGTATAATCTGCGCGAAATGGCGCGTCTGGAAGTGCCCATTATCGCCACCGTGATCGGCGTGGGAGGCAGCGGCGGCGCGTTGCGATCGCCGTCGCCGACCGCGTCTTGATGATGGAAAATTCGCATTTACTCGGTCATTTCTCCCGAAGGCTGCGCAGCCATAATGTGGCGCGATGCCACCAAGAAGGAACTTGCTGCCGAGGCCATGCGTATCGCCGCCACGACCTAGCGAATTGGCCATGCATCGACGACATCGTTCCCGAACCTGAAGGCGGCGCACATCGCGATCACGAAGCGGCAGCGGCCCTGCTCGATGCCAACTGGCAGAAGCACTATGCCGATCTGAAGAAGTTGTCTCCAGCCCAACTGCTGGAGGCGCGCTACAAGAAATTTCGTAATATAGCCCAGTTCTACAAGACCGATTAGGTTAACGCGCCATCCCTCTGTTCAATTAGCTTCCGCAGAGCCAAACCGAGCAGCCGCATGTCCGTCATCAACACCATCCCTCCGAAGAAGGCAATGCCAACCATGTGCAAGGACATGATGATGGGATAGACATACGCCGATCCGCGCAGGGCCGTGAAGAACCCGGTCAATTGGATCCATTGGGCGAATGAGAGAAGCATCTATGGCTGACCTGAAGGCTAACCTAAGCTGAGACCCGGATACACGAAGCCGATGAAGATTCCGCCGAAAATCACCCCGGCCCACAGCGCCAGCGACACGCACGCCACCAGCTTTCCGTTAGGCGGCGCGGCATCGGAAGCGACGGTCTTGCGATGAACCGTGTAGTGGAAAATGACGGCCGAGACGAAGAAGACCATTTTGATCAGGAATGGCCAGTTGAGATAGTACATGTCCGGATCAGAAGAAAACAACAGAAGCCCGGAGAAAAACATCAGCACCAGTCCGCCCAGCGTCCAAAGCCATGTGTCGTGGGCAAGCTGCGCGGGGCGGCGCATGCCGATGCCGAGCAGAGCAAAATCCACGATGGCGATGGTTCCTATCGACAGCGCAAATCCGACGATGTGAAAGCATTCAAGAATCGGAAACGCGAGCGCGGAGGAGTTTAAAGGGTTGGTGATCAGCACTGGGATCTGTATACGCCGGTTCTCACGGTCACAAGTGTATCAAAGCCTCGCGAAAAATCCACCCCGGCTGGGTCACTTGGCGGTCAGTGACCGGTCGGTGACCTCGCTGCCCCGGATGTTGTAACGAATCAGGAGCGAAAGCGCCACGCCAGCGCCGAAAGTGAGAGATCCGGTGGTAACGTGCAGCACACTGGTGATGATCACCGCCAGGCTGGTCTCCGGGAACAGGATCAGCATCATGAACGTCGTGAACCCGAGCATCACCTGGGTGCCGGTGATAACGGCCAGGGCCACGGCGGCCGGCCGCAGCGTCGGATGCTCGGGAAACTGGCGGATCAGGAAGACAGCCACGATCAAAATAAGGAGCAGGACGATCATCGCATTTAGGATGTGCCAGATCACCCCGAGCGCATGATAACGGTAGGCCGCGCCGAGCGTGGTTTGCAGCAGGATGATGGCAGGAACGGCTATGGCGAGCGAGCGCAGCGAGGGTTTCCAGGTATCGTCGATCGGGTCAGGGCCGCGCTGCCAGCTTTCCGATGTCATAACGGCGGCCGCGACGATGCATCCGAAAACGATCTGGGCGAGCAGCGCATGCAGAATGCCGGAGAGTTGCGGAAATGCCTGGCCGGCGGCTCCGAGAGCAGCGTCGATGATGGCGGCTGCCAATGCGATCCAGCCGAATAGCTCCCTTAGCCCAATCGCCAAGCCAAGGATGAGCGCCAGAGCCACGCTTCCAGCGATGGTGTGCCAGAACTCGGCGGATTGGATGATCGCCGGTGGCCCGGCCGCAATCGGTCCGGCAATGGGGCGCTCCAGACTCGTAACCACCGCGCCCAGAACGATTGCGATCAGCGCAACCAGCGCCACGAAGATGGCGAAACGATGAAGCCAGGGACTATTGTTTTTCATTTCGAACGTCTTTCAACCAGCGTGCCGCTCCGATGCCAATCCCCAGTAGGCCAAAAGCCGACAACACCCACGTAGAGGCCGCGCCCCACAGCGTCAGCATCACTCCGGCGGCCAGCACAATGGGTGCGTAGCTGGTTGGTCTCGTCATGCGGCGTGCTCCGCTCCATACCAGCGCAGCACCGTCGAAAGGATTCCCGAAAGGTAGACGAAGCAGCCGGGCACCCACATAAGCATTCCGCCCAATTCCTGATCGCTTTTTGGATCCAGCCCCATATAGCCGGTATAGGCCGGATAGAGGCCGGCCGGGCCGAACGTCAGGAATGCGCCCAGCAGACTGCAACACACGCAGGCGCTAAACAAATAGGAGACAGCGGCCAGCGGAGCCAGGTGCCGGCGCGGCAGCGGCCCCAAAATCGGCCACCAGAAAATCACGCCGGTCACGAGAAAACTGAGGTGCTGGAAAATGTGCAGGCCATCGTTCGCCAGCGCCGCGTTGAACAGCGCCGGAATATGCCAGACGAGCATGGTGCCGACACCGAGCAGCCATGAAACGGGCGGCTGCCCGATGATGCGCTCCACTGTGCCGAGAGCGCCAAGTTCGAACGAGGGCGTGCCGAGCAGCAGCAGCGGGGGAATCACTAGCGCCAGCAGGAAATGCTGGACGATGTGCGCGCTGAACAGGTATCGATCGGCCAGTGTATCGATGGGCGAAACCAGATCCAGCAGCAGCAGAAGAACACCGGCCAGGAAATAGGGCGCGCGGCGGAATCCGTGTTTCCGCACGATAGCCAGGTATCCGGCAGCGAGCGCTGCACAGCCCACGACGACGGAGGGTTCCCAGTCCCAGAGGATCATACCTGACTCGCGACTCCAAAGATTACCAACCAGACGGCGGTAAAGAAATACCAATACAGGCTCACAGCTTGCAGGCCGGATGCCGGTACAACGGCCAGCGCGATCACACCAGCCAAAACGAACAACCCAAGCAGCACGGTCAGCATGGCGAACGGCGTACCCGCCAGGCCCACGAGAAAGACCGCGCCGAGCGCGAGCGCGGCCCAGCGCCATTTCCGCCAAATGCAAGCGCTGCCGGCCAGGACCAGAGCCGTCAGGACCCAGCCCACCAAGGTCTGCAAGTGCGGCAGCGCGCGAAAATAGACACAGGCCAGGATCAACAGAAAGAAGAACACGGCTTCGGCGATCAGGAACATCGCCATGCCAAGTTGAGTGCGCTTGCTCATACCTGCACCCAATCGGGAGCTTCCGGATGTTTCCGATCCCACAGCGGGCGCCGGCTGCGAACTTCGGGTATTTCGGCAAAATTCCGGAGCGACGGTGGCGACGCGGCGGCCCACTCCAGCGTCCAGGCGTTCCAGGGATCGTCTCCCGCCGTACTTCCGAAGAACAGGCTCATCGCCAGGTTCGAGCAAAACAGCAGGATGCCGAAAACCAGGATCGCCGCGCCAGTCGTCGAGATCAAGTTCAGAGCCCCAAACCACGGGAGGTCCGGATAGGTGTAAACGCGGCGCGTCATCCCTAGCAATCCCAGGAAATGCTGCACGAAAAATGCCGTGTTGAATCCGAGCACGATCAGCCAGAAGCTCCAACGGCCCAGCTTTTCGTCCATCATTCGGCCGCTCATTTTAGGGAACCAGTAGTGCACGCCCGCCAGCAGCGCGAATACGGTGCCGCCGAAGAGCACGTAATGAATATGCGCGACCACGAAGTAGGTGTCGGTTAGCTGCCAGTCCACCGGCACCGCCGCGAAAGCCACGCCGCTCAACCCGCCCACGGTAAATTCCAGCAGGAACGCGATGGCGAACATCATTGCCGTGGTAAATCGGATGGCCCCGCCCCACATGGTGGCGATCCAGCTGAAAATTTTCATGCCGGTGGGTACGGCGATCAGCATGCTGGCCGCGGCGAAAACCGCCAGGAAGTTGCGGCCCAAGGCAACCGCGAACATATGGTGCACCCATACGCCGTAGCTCAGGAACGCGATGGCAACGGTGGAAGTTGCCATAAATGGATACCCGAAGATCGGCTTGCGCGAAAACACGGGAATGATCTCGGAAATCATGCCGAAGGCGGGAAGCACCACAATGTAGACCTCGGGATGGCCGAAGATCCAAAAGTAGTGCTGCCATAGCAGCGGAGCGCCGCCTGTCGACGGATCGAAAAAGCCGGCGTGCAGCAACCGGTCGCTCAACAGCATCACCAGCGCCGCAGACAGCGCCGGCAGCGCGAAAACGATCATGATCGACGTCACCAGCGTCATCCAGACAAAGAGCGGGACCAGGCGCATGGCCATCCCGGGCGCGCGCTCGGTGGCGACGGTCACAATCAGGTTGATGGCCGATCCAATGGAACTGCCCGCGATCATCAACAGCGCCAGAGCCCAATAGTCGACGCCCGGGCCCGGTGAAAAGGCTTTCTCGCTCAGCGGCGCGTAGCTAAACCAGCCCGCGGACGGAGCGGCTCCCGTGGCGAAGCTAAAGTAGAGCAGCAGGCCGCCGAACAATTGCATCCAGAAACTGAGGGCACCCAGGCGGGGCAGCGCCGTTTCGTTCGCGCCGATCATCAGCGGCACCAGGTATACTGCAAACCCGGTCAGCACCGGCATCGCGACCAGAAAAATCATGGTGGTGCCGTGCATGGTGAACATCTGGTTATAGATTTCGGGCGTGATGAGTTTCAGATTCGGCGCAGCCAGTTGCGCCCGCATCACCATGGCTTCCATTCCCCCGGCCAGGAAAAATAGCAGCGCCGACAGCATATAGAGAACGCCGACACGCTTGTGATCGATGGCGCAAAGCCAGTCAGTCATTGCAAAATCCCCGGCTCACCGTAAGGACTCCAGGTAAGCCAGCAGTGCGTCTCGCTCTGGAGCGGACAGCGCCGTGTCGGGCATCCGATTACCGGGTTTGGCCGCTTGCGGATTGGTCAGCCAAAGCATGAGATTCGCCGGAGTATTGGGGGAAATTCCGCCGCCCAAACTCTCCCGCCCGGGCAGATGCGCCAGGCTAGGGCCTTTTTCAGCTGCCTTGCCGCCCGTTCCTGTGACGCTGTGACAGTCCGCACACTTCTTGGACTGAAACAGACGGGCACCCTCCACGGCGATGCCCGTGGGCTCCGGCGACGGCTGAGCCTGGCGCTCCAGCCAGGCTTCAAAACCGGCCTGAGGTTCCGCGATCACGCGAAAGCGCATCCAGGCATGCTCCGCGCCGCAAAATTCCGAGCAAGTGCCCGCGTAGGTACCAGGCGTGTCCGCTTCCAGCCAGATGTAGCCCCAACGCCCCGGCACGGCGTCCATTTTTCGCGCCAGGTTGGGCGCCCAGAAGTCATGAATCACATCGGCCGATTCGATGCGAGCTCGCAGCCGCCGCCCCGCCGGAATATGGATGTCCCACGGGACGACAACTCCATTGGGATACCGTGCCTCCCACCACCATTGATGCCCGGTGATTACAAGGTCGGGCGAATGGTCCGAGTCCTGGGGAGCGTCAATTAGCACCATCGCGCGCACCGTGACGATGAACAGGCCAGTCACTATCGCGAGCGGCACCAGGGTCCATAGCACCTCCAGCTTGCGGGATCCAAAGATCTGCCTGGGTTCGGCCGTCCCATGCTGGTCATAGCGGCCGCGCGACCGGTATCGGATCGTGCTATACGCCACCCCAGCCACTACCACGAGAAAAACCGCTGCCGCTATGGCTAATACAATCGAGAACACCCCCGCAATCGATTGCGCCTGAGGAGAATGAGGACTGAAAGGGGGCACTCTTGAGATTTGACCTTACACTATTGAGAATCGACCTTTAGTAATGGCCTCAGTCTACTATCGCGTCTAGCGACGGTCAAGACGCGCTCCGGTCTGCTCTGGATACCACCTGTGTCACAGACCGGTCAGTGACAAAACGATCGTCAGTCCTCGGAAATTTGGACCAAAGCCTATCAGGCTGCTGAAAAAGTCCACGAGGTCCCAGCTCCCTCACGGTCGCGGCTCGGTAAGCACCCGTAAACACGCAGTCGGGAGTCTGAGCCGCGCGCCAGCGGCAAATCCGGAGACGACCGGAAGTCGTGGCCGGCAGGACGTTCGGAGGCGCCAGGGGAGTCGTGCACTGGGGAACATCGACTCGAAGAACACCGGACGGGTGGCGCGTGAGCAAGCGTTTTTTAGCCCTTTTTCAGCATCCTGCTAGTACTTTTCGAAACGGCATGGTACTCTGTCGGTACAGACCTTTGCGGTTAGGACCTTACGGCATGTTAGGGCGATTTTAGTGGCATACCCCACATAATCCTTCGCCTTTCGCTCGCCGATAAGAAGTGTATGTTCGACAGGCGCATCGAGCCCCGGATGTTATGTGCGGATATGGTGGATGTCCAGTGGAAGGACAAATCCGGGCGCATTCGCAAAGGAATCGCGAATCTGGAAGACATTTCGCTCTCTGGCGCATGTCTTCAATTCGACCAGCCCATCCCATTGCAAACCGATCTTCGCATCACCTACCCGAAGGGCGAGCTGATGGGAAAAGTCCGATACTGTGTGTACCGGGAGATCGGATATTTCCTGGGCGTCGAATTTGAGCCCGGATGCAAGTGGTCGGCGCGGCATTTTAAGCCGCAGCACCTGCTGGACCCCCGTCGTCTGGTGGCGCGCAGCATAAATCGCGCTACCAAGCTCGCCAATTAAGCCCGTCGTCAGCCCGGCCCGCTCCTCTTTTCGCTCGCCCTTGAAATGGCCTTTCGGTCACCGCTCTGCTCTGGTACTCTTCTAGAGGGTCTTCAGGTCTTTCGTTCATGGCGGTTTCCGGCATTAAAGATTCGCTCAAACAACAAGGCGTACGGCTCACGCGGCAGCGCAAAATCCTGCTCGATCTGATCGATCAATCCGGCCAGCACCTGGACGCCGAACGTCTGTTCACGCTGGCGCGCGAGAAAGATCCGAAGTTGAACCGCGTGACGGTCTACCGGACCCTGAAACTGCTGAAGGCCGGTGGCCTGGTGGACGAGTTGGACCTGATGCATCACTCCGGCGACCAGCACTACTACGAAACGCGGCTGAAGCAGGAACACGCCCATGTAATTTGTCTGCGCTGCGGCAAAATCGAAGAGTTTTTCGGCGACCTGCTCCGGAAAATGCGCGAACAAATTGAGACTCATTTTGGATTCGAAATCGTTCTGTCGCGAACGGAGGTGGGTGGGTACTGCTCGCACTGCCAGGTTCTACGCGCGAAGGAATTGAGCGAGGCGACCGAGGCTGAGCCTTTGGCGTCCTCTTCCTCGCCTTCGACCACCAGCGGCCGAGTGCAACACCCCCGGAGCCGATAATGCCGGCTGACGGGTCACCTGGGGCCGTGAGCAGGCCACCTTCAGCCAGGGGCCGGGCGCCGGCATTGGCTGTCACCAATCCTTCCGGAAATCCCAGCCGCGTAGTCATTGAACCGGTGCCGTTCCTGATCGGCAGGCAAGGCGAGAACAATCTGGTTTTGCGAGACAACCGCATCTCGCGCAACCACGCCCGCATTTCGGTTGAGAACGGCGACTATGTCATGGAGGACCTGGACAGCCGCCACGGCGTCTACGTTAACGGCCAGCGCGTGCAGCGCCACGTGCTCAAAGACGGCGACCGCATCGATTTTGGCTTCCCGGATTCCTATCGCCTGTCGTTCGCGCTCAATGAAGACGAGCTGAACCAGTTCCTGGGGAAGATGTCGGCGCCGGTGGGAACGGGCGCGAACAATCTCTCCAAGCTCCGATCGCTGGTGGAAGTGGCGCGCGCGCTGCAGAGTTCGCTCTCCACCAACGATGTGCTGGTCGCGGTAGTGGACGCGGCTCTCTCAATCACTGGCGCCGAGCGCGGCTTTCTGCTGCTGGGAAAGGACGATCAACTGGAGGTGCGGGTAGCGCGGGACCGGCGTGGCGCGCCTTTGGACACCGCGGACCTGGGCGTGCCAAGGTCTATCATCAATCGGGCGCTGCGCACGCGGCGCGATCTGCTTTCGATGACCTTCGATCCGCTCGGCGCCGACGGGGTCCGTCCTGAAATGTCGGTGGCGGACCTGGAGCTGCGCAGCGTGGTCTGCGTGCCGCTGGTTCAAGTACGGACCGGATCGATGCAGGAGACCATAGCCACTTCGATCAACAACACCTTGGGCGTACTCTACATGGACTCCCGCCAGGCGGCGGCCGATCTTTCGTCCGGCAATCGTGAGATTCTGCAGACGCTGGCGCTCGAAGCATCCACCATTCTTGAGAACGCGCGGTTGCTCGAAGAAGAGCGGGCCAAGCAGCACATGGAGGAAGAGCTGAACATCGCCAGAACCATTCAAACCGGTTTGCTGCCGAGTGAGCTGCCTACCGAGGGTTGGTTTCGAGCGATTGGATCGAGTATCGCGTCGCGGCAAGTGGGCGGGGACTACTTTGACGTGCGCCGCGTCAGTCCCGACCTGTATGCCTGCGTGATCGCGGACGTGTCGGGCAAAGGTGTCAGCGCCGCGCTTTTAGCAGCCCTGCTGCAGGGCGCTTTCGTTTTCGCGTCCGAAGGAGCGCTCCGCATCGACGACGTGATGTCGCGGGTGAACCGCTTCCTGATCGAGCGCGCCCGCGGCGAGAAATACGCCACGGTGGTTTACTGCACTGTCGACCGCAGCGGGGAGCTGCGCTGGGCCAATGCCGGGCATCCCAAGCCGATCGTGGTGCGAGCCAGCGGTGAATTGCAGTTGCTGGACAGCACCGGCATGCCGATTGGCATGCTGGACGTGGCCCAGTACGAAGTGAAAACGATGCAGCTTCAACCCGGCGACAAGCTGGTGCTGTTCAGCGACGGACTATCGGAGGCGGCCAACGCGGACGGCGAGTTCTTCGAAAAGCGCGCATTGAAGGAGTTTCTCTGCGCCCATGTCGGGATCGGTTGCGCGGAACTGCACGCCAAGCTGGTGGAGGCGGTGGAAGATTTCAGCGAAGCTTCCGAACAGGAAGACGATATTACGATGCTGGTGCTGGAGTATCAGCCCTAAAGTAGCGCCCCGGCTCGATCGAGAATTCTCACGCTGCTATAATCAGACAAGTTATCGTGTCTCTGTCCTTTTTATTATTGCCTTCATCGCGCCCCTTGCGGCGCCCTTGTATGACTGCGTCAAACGCACGATAATGCCGCGGTTCTTCACCTTACAACAAGCCGAAAAACTTCTGCCCGATGTGGACTCGGCGATTCGGGAGGCGATTGCTCTGAAGGCGGACTACGAAAGTTGCGAAGGCGAGTGGCAGAACTTCACCGAGCGGGTGGCTGTGATGGGCGGGGTGCGGGTGGATCGCGCGGCACTGCTGGAGCACAAGAAACGCCGGGATGAGGCCGTACTCGCTCTCAAAGAGGCCATCGAGAAAATCCAGGGCTTCGGTTGCCTGGTGAAGGACCTGGATATCGGCCTGATCGACTTTCCCACGCTCTTTGAGGGCCACGAGGTTTACCTTTGCTGGAAGCTGGGCGAAGCCGGCATCCGGTTCTGGCACGGCGTCGACGAGGGCTTCCGGGGACGCAAGCCGATTGACGCGGGCTTTCTTGAACACCATCGAGGCGAGCAGCCTGGCGAACCGCGCGGCGGCCGCCGGGGCGAGTTGCCCAACTGAATGTGCGAGAATTGGGGAATTGTCACGGGGAGGCAGCCGGGTCGCTCGCACTCCATTAAAATTGCATGCTGCTGAGTAGAGAATTCATTAGCTATCTGTCGCGCCAGTTGGTGAAACGGATGACGCCGCAGATCATCGAGACGAGTAGCACCGAATCGGCCGCGGAGATGATCGGCCAGTTGATCGAAGAGGAATTGCAGGTAGAGGACCGCCTGAACGACGAAGTGCGCGATCTGCTGAGCCAATATAGCGATTACATGCGGCGCGAAAGCGTCAGCTATCAGGAGATGTTTCGCCGGATCAAGAACACCCTGATTTCGCAGCGCAAGGTAATTCGCGCGTCGGGCCGCGACACTGGCGACAACATGAAGCTCTCGCGCGACAAGATCAACGATATCTCGCACAAAATGGTGGCGGCCTTTCGCAAATCACGCGCGTTTCGCCTCAAGAAAGATCCCAACGACGTGCGGCTGGAAATCGTGCATTCCATGACCGAGTTGCTGGGCGTGGAAGAGAAAGTGGACCGCGCCGCGCGCACCAAGATCCGCTCGCAGAAAAAGGAAATCCCCGAGGGCACGGAGGAATGGGATCTGCTGCATCGCCGCTACTACGCCGAAGAGTTGAAGAAATTCGGTATCGACTTGACGCGCGGCTAAGCCGCACGGGTATTACTCAAGCGGCCTTTGGTCGCCCTTAGGCGCATCAGCGGGCGACGAAGGCGAACTGGCCGCTGGTCTATCTTGCGGCGGATCCGGCGGAGGAGCGGTGGCATCCCGCAAGCTCCGGATTCGATCGTGAGCCTGCTGTATCTCGTCACACTGCTTCTGAATTATCGAACCGATCTCGGGTGTCAGCGTCTTCGTAAGCGCCATGCGATAGGTTCTGAGAGAGGAATCCTCGCCACGCTCGGCTTCCACCAGAATCGCGTGGGCGTCGTGGTGCGTGAGAATGCCCTTCAAACTCATCCAACTGGCGTGCATCATGCCGCCCAGGCCTTGAGGATCGATCACCTCAAAGCCCAGCGCCTTCACCGCACCCTGTAATTCGACCGCGAACTGGGCGCGTTGCGCTGCATATTGCAGGAACATTTCCTTCATCCCAGGGTCGTTCACCGCGTGCGCCGCGCCTCGAAAGCCCTGCTCTGCATCACGGCAACTGGAAATGACGTCGTGAACTGCTTGGGCGTAGTCCTGTAACGTACCGGGCATCGCTTTACTCCCGTACGTTAGACTTCCAAGAGCCGCGATAGTTTCTGTCTAAGAGTCTTAGGAACCCGGCGTCTTCTCGAGCTGCTGCCTGGCCCACACGCGATTCGGATTGATCTCGAGGGACTTGCCGAAAGCCTTTTGCGCTTCCGCCGGCTGATTGGAGCGGCGCAGCGCAACGCCCAGCCACAACCAGGCGTCGGCGTTCTTCGGATTGAGTTCGATGGCCTTCCGGAAATCCTTGATGGCCAGATCGATCCCTCCGCCTAACGCTTGCGGGAGATAGTAATTGCCGACGCCGTGGCTCAAATACGCCATGGAGGATTTGGGGTCCAGTTGAATGGCCTTGTCCACCGAATCTAGCGCGCACTTGCCATATTTCAGGCCAGCCAACGAATTGCTGGAGATCATCTGCCCGCAAAGCGTCCCCAGAATCCGTTGATACTCCGCGGAATCGGGCTTCAGGCTAACGGCCTTGTTGGCGGCATCCATGCCGGCCTGGGCAGCCTCTTTGGCGCCGGCCTTGTCATGCAGTTCAATGGCGACTTCGGCGGAATACGATTCGGCTAATGCCAGCCGGTAATTCGCGGCTGCGTCATTGGGCTGCTTGCCGGCCTGCGCGCGCGATTCGGACGCCAGCTTGACCAGCGCCGCGCGATCCTGGTGATCCCGCGCGTTCAACAGATCGGAATCGTCGAAAGTTGCACTGGCCGCAAGCAGAAGGAAAGATAAAGATAACGTTAAGAGGAAGAGCCGCATACTTCGAGTCTATAGGACGTTTCCCCGGCTAGAGCGTTGCAACTTTCCGATGAACCAGCAGGAAATAGAGCGCTAACAAGGTAAGAAGACCGCCGTTCCAGGTGAGTACTGTCGGCGCCGAGAACTGCTTGACCAGCGCTCCCACTACCAGGCTGCCCACCGGCATACCGCCGCGAAAGGCAACATTCTGGACGCTGATCACCCGTCCGCGCATATTGTCGGGTGCGATTAACTGCACCAGTGAACTGATGCTGGTGAAGACCGCCAAAAGCAACGCTCCTGCGATGAAAATGAGAAAGCAGCTCAGAACAAAATTGCGCGAGATCGCGAAGCCGCCGATGAATACACCCAGCCCGAGCAGCATCAGCAGCACCAGCAGGCCCATATGTTTATGTTTACCGAGCGCGGCCACCATCAAAGCGCCACAGATGGATCCCACCCCGGAGCACACCAGGAAGACCGTATAGAGTTGCGGTCCTCCATGAAAGACATCCTTGGCGAAAACCGGCAGAAATACAATCAGCGGGAATGCCAGCAGCGTCATCATGAAGGCCAGCACAATCAGCGCTTCCATGGTGCCTTGGTTGCGGATGAAATGAAATCCCTCTTTCATGCTGGTCAATACCGACTCACGGCTTTTGCTCGGCACAAAATGGGGATGGATAATGAGCAGCGAAAAAATGACGGCGACGAACGAAACTCCGTTCAGGCCGAAGCACCAGGACGCGCCCAGCAGCGCTAGTGCGACACCCCCTACGGTTGGGCCCAGCACTCGCGCCACGTTGAACTGAATCGAATTCAGCGCAATGGCGTTGGGGAGATCCTCCGTCTTCACCAGCGTTGGAATCAGCGCCGAGTAGGCGGGTCCACCGAAGGACTGTGCCGTGCCGACCACGAACGAAAGCGTCAGGATATGCCAAATCTTGACCACGCCCGTTGCAAACAGTCCCGCCAGCAGGAAGGCGCAGGCCATCTGAACGAATTGCGAGCCCAGCAGCAGCTTCTGCCGCTCCGTGCGATCGGCAAACACGCCGCCCACCAGCGAAAACAGAACGATGGGGATGCTCCCCAAAAACGAATCCAAGCCCAGCAAAAACGGCGAGTTGGTAAGCTGTAAAACCAGCCAGGCCTGCGCGAATGTCTGCATCAACGTGCCGATGCTAGACGTACACGCACCAAACCACATGATGCGGAAGTCGCGATAGGCGAAAGCCTTGAATACCCGGCTGATCACTGGTAAGTCCGGCGCAGGAACATCCGGTTAGGGAAGCGGCTGAGGACGGTGAATCAAGTGCACAATGTTTCCATCGCCGTCGCTGAAGAAGATCAGCCGATTGCCTTGGACGTCGGTGGGTTGAGTAAGAAACTCTACGCCGCGTGTGCGCAACTCCTCCATGGCGGCGTCGAAATTGTCCACAGAAATCGCCAGGTGACGAATGCCTGGATCTTTCATCTTCTGCGGCGCGCGGTCTCCTTCCGACGGGATGAACTCGATCAGCGTGCCGTTGGCTGCGCGCACGAAGTAGTTGCCGCCATAAGTGTAATTGATGCGGAAATCTAGTTTCTCCACGTACCACTCGGCCAGCCGTTTGGGATCGGGCGTGGCGATAGCGGTGTGCTCCAGTCCTTGAAACATAAACCTGGATTGTATCAGAGTGCCGCGGCCCGGCTTCGCGTCAGCCTTGACCCTGCTCGTCAACATCTAAGGCGATCGTGCAAAAGCGGCAAATTCTGGGGGACAATAAACAGGGCGACGCTCCCAGGCGCGCGATCGGGAAGATCGTCTCCGCCAAGTTCTTATCAGAAAGGTGAATTATGAAGCAAGTACGTCGATCGATGATAGCCCTTTCACTGGGCCTGCTGTTGGCTCTGGTCTGTCTCGGACAAGGTTCGTCGGGCAAAAAGGAATACACATTCCACGGCAAAGTAGTATCGGTAGACAAGAACGGCGGCAGCATGCAGGTGAACGGCGAAAAGGTGGAAGGATGGATGGGCGCCATGACTATGAGCTACAAAGTAGACGATCCCTCCATACTCGGCAAAGTGAAACCGGGCGATCGAATTATGGCGACGGTCTACGATGGCGACTACACGCTTCACAAAGTGAAGGTCGTGCCGGACGCCACCAAGAAGAATTGAATGGCTGACAACTACGACGTTGTCTCCATCGGCTCCGGCCACAACGGACTGGTAGCCGCCGCGTATATGGCCGCCGCCGGCAAGAAGGTTCTGGTTCTGGAGCGCAACGAATGGTTCGGCGGAGGTGTCGTCACTGCCGAACTTACCGGGCCCGGATACCTGCATGACCGCTTCAGCACCGGACACATTTTCATCCAGGGGAATCCGTTGATCAAGAACGACGAGTTGAAGCTGCTCTCGAAGTTCGGCCTGAAGTATCTCTACCCGGATGTTCCCTTCCTGTGCGTGTTTGAAGACGGCTCTAGCATCGGCCTGCATCGCGACCGGAATAAAACCTACCAGGAGATCGCCCGGTTTTCGAAACAGGACGCCGACGCATTCCTCAAGTTTGCCGACACCGCCATGCGCTACCTTCCGATGATGTCGGCCTCGCTTTATACGCCGCCGATCCCGATCGGCGCGATGTTCGCCATGCTGGATCAGAGCGCCGAAGGGCGCGAGCTCTTCGCCTACATGCAAAAGAGCCCGTACGACATCATCGTGGAGAACTTTGAGAACGAAAAAGTGCAGATGTTCTTCACCCGCATGGTTGGGGAAAATCTCACCGGTCCCGAGGAAAAAGGCACGGGCGTCGGCATCTTCGTTTTTCTCGGTTTCATGGAGCAGTACGGGATCGGCGTGGCAGTGGGTGGCAGTGGTTCCCTGACGGCTTCGCTCATCCGCTGCATCCAGGCGCACGGCGGCAAGGTGCTCAACAACACTTCGGTGGATCAGGTTCTGGTGAAGAACGGACGAGCGACCGGCGTGACGGCGAACGGTACCGATTATGGAGCGAAAGATGCCGTGATTGGCGCCATCCATCCGCACTTGTTGCGCCGCCTTGTTCCAGGAATCAGCGAGCCAGTGGCACGCGCCGCGGAGCGCGTGGAGGTTTCGGCGAATTCCTGTTTCACGGTTCACGCCGCCTTGAACGAACCGCTCCGCTTCAAGGCCGGTCCGCACGCCAACCAGGCCTACTTCACGGAATTGATGCCGGCCAGCATGCAGGTTTTACGGGAATATTTCGACGCCCTGCGCTATGGCCGCATGCCCGATACGTCATTGCTGGGACTGGCGTCTCCGTCGGCATTCGATTCTACGCGCTGCCCTCCCGGCAAGGCCACGCTGCACGTCTGGGACTACGTGCCATATTCGCACCCCGAAGGCGGCCCGCAACATTGGGACCAGGCCAAGGACGCATTCGCGCAGACCATGCTATCCCGGATGAAGCCCTATATCGGTAACATCACGCCTGAAAATATCATCCAGTACGTTGCGGATAGTCCGCTCGATATCGAGCGCGCGTCGCCAAGTTTCCAGAAGGGCGACGTCCACGGCGCCGCGCCCTATATTTATCAGTCCGGCGCGCATCGCCCGACACCCGATCTGGGCCACAATACCGTCCCCGGAGTGGAGCGGCTCTACCTGGTTGGGCCCTTCCAGCATCCCGGCGGCGGAGTATTCGGCGCTGGCCGCGCGACAGCGATGAAGATGTGCGAAGACATGAAGATCGACTTCGACAGGATCGGCCGCTAGCGATGATGAAGATCTACGCGCGGGACAACAGCGAGCTGATGCAGGTGACCGCGCTGGAACAAGACGGCAGCTCGCTCGTCATGAAGGGGAAAGTGTTCGGCTCCATGCCGATGTCTGCCAAGCTAACCCCGCAGGAAGCTCGGAATGCCCTGAAGCTGCTGAATTTCAAGCTGGTTGTGTTCCTCTTTACGTTCCTGTTCCGCAAGTAACGGAACGCTCGGCAACCTCAGGACAGCTCGGACAGTTCCTTGAACTCGCCATTGCTGTCGCCCAGCTTCTCGGCCGGAATACCAAGCTTATTCAGCAAAGTCAGCTCCAGGTTGGTAAGAGGCGTGTGCTCGGGATAAACCAGGTGACGGCCACCCTTGAGCGTCCCGCTGCCCCCGCCGACTACAAATGCCGGAAGCGGACCATGCGTATGCCGATCGCTGTTGCTGATGCCCGATCCAAAGAGCAGGATCACATGATCCAGCAGCGAGCCATCGCCGTCCGGCGTTTTCCGCAGCTTTTCGAGATATTCGGCAAATAACCCGATGTGATAGCGCTGAATTTTGGCGCATTTCGCCATCTTATCCGGGTTGCCCTGATGATGCGTGAGCGGATGGTGCGGCTCAGGCACGCCGATCTGCGGATAGGGCCGGCCGGTCTGCTCGCGGCCGTACATAAATGTGGTCACACGCGTCAGGTCGGATTGATAGGCCAGCAACTGCAAGTCATACAGCAACCGGACTTGATCTTCGAACTTCTCCGGGATTCCGGCGGGCTGCTGCACATCGGGCAACTCTTTGGAACTCTGCTCTTCCGCCTTTTGAATTCGCCTCTCCACATCTCTGAGCGACGCCAGATAATCGTTCACTTTGCGATTGTCGTCTGCTCCCAGCTGGCGCTGCAGTTGATTCACGCGCTCGCCGACGGAATCGAGCAGGCTCTTATCTTCGCTCAGGCGTGCGGCGCGAACGCGAGGATCGGTGCTGTCGCTCGATCCGAACATGCGCTCGAAAAGCACGCGCGGATTGTTTTCGGCCATCAGAGGCAAAGTCGGCGTGAGCCAGGAGATGGTGCTGCTATAGGCGCAGCTGTAGCCCAAATCGCACGAACCCAGCAGGCTGTTTTCATCGGCGGTCATTTGCAGCGAAGAAAGCTGGGTGTCGCGCTCAAAGGACTTCGCGGCAATCTGGTCCATGGAGACGGCGTTCTCGACGTTGCTGTCGGACTTTTTCACGTGCACGCCCGTCAGGTATGAGCCGCAGGCGCGCGAATGGTCGCCGCCGCCATCACCCAGCGCTTCGGCGGGATCGCAGAACAGTCCCGTAACCACGATCAATTGGTTCTTGAAGGGTTCCAGGCCTTTTAATGTCGGCGAGAGTTCGAATTCAGTGCCGACGCCGGTGGGGAGCCATTGATCGTAGATAATGCCATTGGGGTGATACACGACGCCCAAGCGGCGTACAGGCTTGGTGGCAGCGGCCGTGGCGAAGGCCGGAACCATCGCGTCCAGCAACGGCAGGGCTACTACAGTGCCTGCTGCCCGCAGCACGGTGCGTCGCGAGATGGCCTTCTTGGTTACGAACATGGTCCGATTCTCCTCTCGTCTTTTTTCACTACTGGTTCACTTGCTGGCAACGTTCTTAGCCGAAGTCACTGGCGCGGAGGTCACTTGTCCAGCGATTCTCTCCTGGAACGGCGCGCTCTTCACAATTCCCAGAATAATTGACGACCAACGGTAATCATTCGACGCCGCCGCACGGTCAATAGCACGGACCGTGGGAGCATCGTAATACTCCAGCCCCCGGCCCAGTGCGTAGGTCAGCAGTTTCTCGGTGACGGTGTTCACAAACTGCATTTTCTGCGACATCAGGGCTTCACGCAGCTCGCGTGGGCCATCCACCTTGGTGCCATCCAGCAGTACGCCCGACGCGTCGATGGCGTGGCCTGCGTCAGTAGTTCGCCAGCGCCCGATGGCGTCGAAATTCTCAAGGCTCAATCCCAGCGGGTCCATGCGCGCGTGGCAGCTGGCGCAAGCCGGATTGGCGCGGTGCATCTCCAGCATTTGCCGGACGGATAAAGGCCTGCCATCTTTGTTGCTCGATTCGAGCGAAGGCACATTCGGCGGGGGCGCGGGAGGCGGCGCGGAAAGAATATTTTCCAGCACCCATTTACCCCGGATGGTCGGCGAAGTGCGTGTGGTGTAGGAGGTGACGGCCAGCACGCTGGCCTTGCCAAGCAGCCCAAAGCGATTCTCATCGGTGAGAATTACGCGCCGGAAGTGGCTGCCGTAGATATCGAAAATTCCGTAATGGCGCGCCAGCTGTTGGTTGAGAAAAGTCTCGTTGGAAGTCAACAGGTCCGTGACACTGTTGTTCTCTTTCAACTGCGCGTTGAGAAACATCTCGGTTTCCGTCACGAACGCGGAACGCAGGTTGTCGTCGAAGAATGGAAACTTGGTGCCATCCGGATTGAGCAGCCAGACATTGCGGGTCTCCAGCCAGTCCGAGAAGAAATTGTCGACCAAGGATTTGCGAGCACGCGGGTCCGCGAACATGCGCGAAACCTGCTGCTCCAGAACAGCCGGCTCATGCAATTTCCCCCGGATCGCCAGGTCGAGCAGCGTGTCGTCCGGAATGCTGCTCCACAAAAAGAACGACAATCGCGAAGCAAGTTCAACATCGGAAATACGATACACGGAGCCTGGAGCGGCGCCGGCGGGATCGGTCTCGATCCGAAACAGGAAATCGGGGCTCACCAGGACACGCTCCAGCGCGGCGCGAATTCCATCGTCGAAAGTCCCGCCGCTTTGGCCACGCCCGCGCTTGTAGAAACTGAGCAATGTTTCCACATCCTCGTCGTCCACGGGCCGCCGATAGGCTCGCCGCGCCAATCTGGAAACAATTTTCGTCGCGCAGGGAAGCTCCTCAGCACTACTCGCAGGATGGCAGACAAATACCAGCTGCCGGCTCGGCGAATCGGCCGGAACCTGGCCGCCGTATGGACCGCCGATCAGCAACGATGCAATCGCGATCGGCGAGCTGCCATTATCGGATGCCCGGCTGAAAAGCGGGAGGCGGTCCGGACCCGGGCCTTCGGGCTCCGCATCGGCGGTCTTGAGCATGGTCGCCATTACCAGGTGCAAGCCGGCCTTCACCGGTAGGCGTACCTGCAGCCCTTCGTCGCCGTCATAAATAAACGTCTTGGTCGGCGGTCTTCCGCCGCCCAGCGTGGTTTGCCAGACGCGCGTCCCATCCACGCGGATTTCAAATTGATTGGGCACGTTCAGGCCGCGGATTTCGCTGTCCCAAGCACGTTGCAGACGAAGCTTGAAGACATAATCGCCGTCCACCGGGAAATAGTGATGAGCGGCCACGCCGCCCTTCGATCCCAGCGGAAAGTCCTCGCCCAATCGATCCACCTGGCGCAAATAGGTGGCGTCGTTGGCGTTGTCCTTCAACGCGCCGTAACGGACGAACGCCGCAGGAATACTGGCATCGCCCACGGCCCGCCGCGCGATCGTTGTCGCCGCGGATACGTATCGATCCAGCAAGGCCGGCTGCATCGAAAGCGCCTCGGCATTGTTCTCGAACCCGAACGCCTGTTGATCCGGCGGAAGCATCGCCTGCGGGTCAACATCCACCGCGATCAGATCGCGCACCGCGTTGGCGTATTCGGCGCGATTCAGGCGATGCAAGCTGGCTTGATGGCCCGGATTCGCGTGTGCCGCTGCCGCGCGATCGATTTCGGATTCCAGGTAAGAGGCAACCTTATCGTATGTAGCGTTATCGGGGCGCGGAAGTTTCGGCGGCGGCATCGCACGGCTTCGCAGTTTCGCAATCACCTTTTCCCAGGTCGCCGCGGAGTTCGAAATCCGGTCCAGCGCCGGACGATCTAAAACCAGCCCTCCAGTCTTCAGCTTTTCGTTGTGACAGGTGACGCAGTATTTGTTGACCAGCTCGCGCGCAGGATTGGGTCCGCTTTGCCCGAAAACGGCCGTGGCGGAAACCGCACATACGACAGCACCGGCCAAGATTAGTTTCATTGTTCGGCCCTGCACTTATTCTGCGACTCGCAAGGATGCCCCAGCTTAGGATCGGCGCCGTGCTCCGCCAGCAACTGCGCGCCTTCCTTGTTATAAAGGACGCCGCCCAGCCGGTCGCCATCGCCATGCGCGGCAAGGTAAGGCGTCACGCCCGCCTTGCTTACCGCGTTCACATTTACACCCAGATCAATCAATTGCGCCAGCAATTGATTCCACCCGCGATAGGCCGGACCGAACAAAGCGTTCTCACCGAAGGTAGTCTCGCCCTTGGGGTCGACGCCCAGATCCAACAGCAGTTTTACGGTTTGCATGGCTTGCGCCTCCGTGACGGTGTCCTCGCCAATGGAATGGTTCAGCCCCGCGGCCGCCATGATGGCCGATGCATTCGTCGCGGTAAGGATCTTCGGATTGGCGCCGGCATCCAGGAGAATATGCATCATTTCCAGGTCGTTGGCCGAGGCCGCCAACAGGACCGGCGTCGCACCGGTGGCGTCCAGATAGCCACCCGCGAAGCTCGGCTGCGGCTTCGTCATCCGCGCGTTTACGTTTGCGCCGTGGGCCAGCAGCGCTTTCACCAGCCGCAGCTTGGCCTGGCGATCCGGAATCCCCGACATCGCATCGTCAAAACCGTACACCGGATTTGCGGTAAAGCTTTCCCATTGGCTGGACGCCCAGTGCAGCGGCGTGAAGCCAGCCGCCTCGTTGTTGGGATCGGCGCCATGATCCAGCAACCACAAAGCAGTGTCCACCTGGCCTCGCACCACCGCCACTAGCAGCGGAGTGTAGCCGAGAGCGCCGATCGTTTTAGAAATGCCCAGAAAATTGCTGATCTTGTTTGTTCCACCTTCCGTGTACGTCAGGAAGTTTACGTCCACTCCCGCGGCCAGCAACAACTTGACGCTTTCCAGGTCACCCACGCGCGCCGCAAAGTGAATCGCCGTGAATCCTTGTTTGGAATTGGCTTTGAGATCGGCATGCGCGTCGATGAGCGCCTTCACCACATCGGGGTGACGCTCCGCGGCGGCCCACATCAACGCCGTCTGACCGTCGGTCGGCTCTTTCGTGTTCACCGCCGCGCCGTACTCAATCAGCATGCGAACCGCGTCCGCGCTGCCGCTCTTGGCGCAAGTCATCAGCGGAGTCTCGCCGGTGGCTACAGCCAGGTTCGGATTGGCGCCCGATTTCAGGAGCGCCCGCACAAAGGCGGAATTTGCATTGACGCAGGCTTGCGATAGAGGCGTCATGCGGAAGTCGTTTGCGGCATTGGCATCGGCGCCGACGGCGAGAAGCACATTCGCCGTATCCAAATCGTTCCAATGCGCCAGCCAAAGCAGCGCTGTCGAGCCGTCGCTGGACTTGGCGTTGACGTCGACCTTCTCAGCCAGGAGCGCGCGAACAGCCTTCGAATCTTGGTTTCTGGCTGCCGCCACCAGAGGGGAATTATTCAACTCGCCGGCATATGCGAAACCGGAGGCCAGGAGTAGAGTCAACGCAAGCGCCGTGGACTGCTTGTTGGTGTGATTAACCATACCGCGCCCTCTTGAGCCAAAAGTGGTCGCAAAGTATTGCGGCCCAAGCCATTATACGGGATTTGCATGTCCGGCGAACACCTGCTTTCGGCCGCCGCTGAGCTGCGCGTTTTGTCCAGTTCCGAGACGCGGGAATTCCGGAAGCGAACACTTATCCGGCCTCTTCCGCAGCCAATGTTTTTTGTTTGCAAAGCGATGCCATGGGCGCTAGACTTGCATAAATCTTGGCCCAATAGGATCTGGCCCAATAGGATACCCGCATGGTCGAAAATGCCCTCTCTTTCCTGCGCGAACTGAAAGTCGGAGCCCGTTCCCTGGGCCGCACCAAAGGCCTCACGCTGACCGTAGTAATGATTCTGGCCTTAGGGATCGGCGCCAATACCGCGATGTTCAGCCTGGTGCGCGGCGTCCTGCTGCGCCCGCTGGTAAATCGTGACGAGGACCGGCTCATCTACATCCGCCAGAGCGCGCCAGGCGAAGGGACCGACAACGCGAACTTCTCAGTCCCGGAGATCCAGGACTTGCGGTCCCGGGTGAAGACTCTGAGCTCGTTCGGCGATTTCTCCACCCTTGGTTTCACGATGGTCGGGCTGGGAGAGCCTCGCACGGTTCAGGCCGGGGTGGTGGGAGGATCGTATTTCCAAGTGATGGGGCTGCGCCCGGTGCTCGGCCGGCTGCTGGACGCTCACGATGACGGTCCGAATGCCGCGGGCGCGGTGGTATTAACGTACCGTTTCTGGTCGACGACGCTAAAGGGCGATCCCTCCGTGATTGGTAAGACCGTGCGGCTGGATTCCTTTATCGATGCGCGCCCGGCCACCGTGGTGGGAGTCCTAGAGCCGTGCGTCCCGTACCCCCAGGACACGGAAATTATCGCCAACATCGTAACCAGCGCGCATCATCTTTCAGCCACGATGGTGACCGGCCGCATTCATCGGATGACTGAGTTGTTTGCCAGGCTGGCGCCGGACGCGGATCTGGAAACGGCGCGTACGGAGCTGCGTACGGTATACGCTGTCATGAAACGGGAGCATCCGGAGGACTATCCGGCCAAAGCTGACTTCCGAATCAGCGCCGTGAAACTGCGCGATCAGCTTACGTCCGGCGCGCGAACCATACTACTGGTGCTGATGGCAGCTTCAGTGCTGGTGTTTATCATCGCTTGCTGCAACGTCGCCAACCTAATTCTGGCGCGGACTGTGCGCCGCGAAAGCGAACTGGGAATACGAGCGGCGCTGGGGGCTGGCACCGCGGCTTTGCGTCGCACTTTGCTGGCCGAGAGCCTTCTGTTATGTGTTGCCGGTGCAGCTATGGGCGTCCTGATCGCGGGCCCGTTGGTGGCCGTGCTGGCGCGATACGCTTCCCGCTTTTCCGTGCGTGCCCTCGATCTCACGGTTGATTCGAGCATGCTCTGGGTGGGAGCTGGACTTGCCGTGGTTGCCGCCGTGCTGCTGGCATTCGTTCCACGCTTGCCCTCCTCGGGAGGCGCCCAAGGTTTTAGCCTGGCAAACGGCAGCGCCCGAGTGACTGGCACCGCGAATCGAAAATTGAGGGTTTTCGCCGTCGTTCAAATCGCCGCCTCGTTCGTGCTGGTGGCGGCGGCCGGCTCATTCGTGAAGACGCTCCTGGCGCTGGAGGCGGCGCAAACACCCTTCGATACGCAGCACGTGCTGGCCGTGGACGTGCCCGTGATCCACGATGGAAAGACGCCCGCGCAGATAGTGAACTACTACCGCGAAGCAACGCGCCGCATTCGTGAATTGCCCGGCGTTGAGAACGTTGCTGTCGGCACCGAAGTTCCGTGGCGCGCCGACGCGAACTTTGCCCTCCAAGTGGCGGCCGACGGGCGCGTTCCGTCGCCGACTGAGGAACTTCCCCGGCCCTTAGTTCGAATCATCTCCCCGGGATTTTTCGCCGCGCTTGGCCTGCCGATTATCGAAGGACGTGATTTCAACGAGGCCGACCGCGAGAGCAGCGAGCCCGTGGCGATTATCAGCCAGAGCGCAGCGCGCCGGATATTCCCCCACGGAGCGCTCAACCATCATCTGACCTGGAACGACCCGGTTCTGAAATTCATACCGATGATAAACAACGCGCCCCAGCGCATTATCGGTGTGGTGGCGGACATGGACGACTTGAACGTCGTGCCGGTTCCCACCATGACCCTGTATCGCGCTTTCGCCCAGGAGGCAGCCATGGGTGGAGGAAATCTATTCGTTCACGTGAACTCCAACCCTTACGCTCTGGTAAAGCCGATCACCCGGATCATGCACGATATGTCAGCGGACCAGCCCGTGGAACATGCGGCAACGCTCGACGACGTGCGCGCGGAGGTGCTCTCATCGGACCGGCTCAATGTCGTGGTGTTCGGCGTTTTCGCGTGTGTGGCGCTGCTGATCGCCGTGGTGGGCGTGGCCGGCGTGCTGGCATTTTCGGTGAGCGGACGCACAAGGGAGTTCGGAATACGTCTGGCTGTTGGATCCGAGCCGCGGCGGCTGCTGCTGCGCGTCATCATGGAAGGCGCGGTGATGGCCATCACCGGGCTCGCGGTGGGCGTCGCCTGCGGCGTGGCATTGTCGCAACTGGCGGGCGCTTACCTGGGAGATCTAAGAATGCCGGGGATCCTGCCGGTGGCCGGCTCGGCTTTCATCCTGCTGCTTGCGGCCGTGATTGCGTCGGTGATACCCGCGGCACGCGCAGCACGAGTGGACGTGATCCAGGCGTTGCGGGCGGACTAATCAGCTCCCCAATTTCGCCCGTTTCAATAACTCGTGAAAGCGAGGATCGGCGCGCAAAGGGTCCAGGAGCGGATCAACTTTCAGAGAATTCACGTTGATATCGTGCTTCTCCGATGCTGTCTCCAACTCCTCCAGAGCTTTGTCTTTTTGTTTCAGGAATACGTAGACGTACGAGAGATCGAAGGTCGGCACATATTCGTGCTGCCCTCGACCCTGCAGCTGTTGGACGATATCCATGGCGGCATCTTTGTTGCCCCCGGCCGCATAGGCCATCGCCAGATTTTCCATCGCCTCTACGCCCGGTTGAGCCTGGTTATCCTTTTCACCCGCGGCCAGCGCTTGTGCCGCCATCCCCCGCACCGCGTAGGCGCGTGACAGCCAGATGAGCGCGGGAGAAAAGCTTGGATCCATTTCCAATGTCTTCTGCAATTGCGCGATAGCCTTATCGTAGCGCCGCGCCCACAGCAGAACCTTGCCTTTCTTTTCGTTGATGGTGAGTGAGAGCGGATCGATCTCCAGGGCGCGATCCTCTTCGGCCAGCGCCTGATCGAAGTGGCCCATCAAACCGAGGAAATCGCCATACCACTCATGGGCCGAAGCGAAGCCAGGATCCAACTCTACCGCCAGCTTGAACTCCTTCTCGGCCGTTGGATAGTCCCGGTCGTAGTCTTCGGCAATCGCCGCCAGGCTGTTGTGAGCCGCGCCCAGCGCGGAATCCAACTGGAGCGCCTTTTGAGCGGCGGCCCGGGCTTTGGGAGTGGCCTCCTGCGGGTTCTCGTCGGAGTCGCCCTGCAGCATCAGATAAGCGTCCGCCAAGCCCGCATACGCGAGGGCATACGAAGGATCCGAGTGAGTGGCCTGTTGAAAGTAATCGATCGCCTTTTCGTATCCCTCCGGAGTCCGCTTGCCCAGGAAAAATCGGCCCTTCAGGTAGTATCCATAGGCCTCGCGATCATCCGTGGAACGCTTGACGAATACCTGCCGTTCATCCGGCGAAAGCTGTAGATTCAAAGCCTGCGCCACTTCCCGCGACACGGAATCCTGCAGTGAAAACAGATCGCGCGAATCTCCGTCTAAAGTCGCGGCCCACAGCGATTTTGCATCTCGTACGCGGATCAATCGAAGCGTCACCCGAATCTTGTCGAACATGGTTTGAACGCTGCCGTCCAGCACGGTATCCACCTTCAGGATGCGTCCGATCGCGGCGGGATCCTGCTCCGGATCACTGTACTTGCGAACCGCATTGGTGGGACGCACATTGAGCGCTGGAACGCCGCTCAGGCGAGTGATCAGCGTGTCGGCGATTCCGAGTTCCAGATATTGGTCGCTCCCGGAATTTCCAAGATGCTGAAACGGGAGCACGGCGATGGATTGAGTGGCAGTCGAGGCGCGGCTGAGCTTGGCTTCGAATGCCCAAACGCACGCCAGCACAACCACTGTGCCGGCGAACGCCATCGTCAGTATGGACGACGGACGCAAGCGCCAGAGATTGGTATGCTCTTTCGTGGACGCCACCACTTGATCCGCTGGCTGCGAAACGGATTCGACGACTGCTCCTGCCTCCGGCCCATCCTCCACCGTCGCCTCTACCGGAGCCACAAAGCGATAGCCGCGCTTGGGAACGGTTTGGACGAAGTTCGCCTCGCCGGCCTTCTCGCCGAGTGTTTTTCTGAGCTCCGAAACGGTGCGGGTCAGCGTGGCCTCGTCAATATGAGTGTCGGGCCAAACGGTTCGCATGATTTCCTCCTTCCCCAACAGACGGTTGGGGTTTTCGAGGAAAAGCAGAAGCATGTCGAAGATCTTCGGGGTGATGGAAACTGCGGTGCCGTGCCGCAGTAACAGACGCTCTTGAACGTCGAGGCTGTACCCTACGAATTCGTACCTGCCCTTAGACGGAGATAGCTTGGACATACAATCTTCTGCAGAAGGCGAAGACGGAGCCGAAGACGAACGGGGTCTAGAGCCTAAATTGTATCATTGCGGATTCACGGGGCAGATGGATGAGCTGATTAATCGGAACAAGCCGAGCAAGAGTTTGCCGTCACAGGAAAAGACCGTCGCAGTGCGTTAGTGCAGAGCGGCGCTCTTCGAGTAATGCTCGTCAGCCATCAACTTCTTCAACAGGACCGCGGTGTGAGGGGAATATCCAATCTTCTCGATGGGAACACCCGAAATCTGGACGGGCTTCGCGATGCCTTCCACCACCAGGTCGAGCGGTGTCATGCCATCGATGTTCTTCACGTCCAGCTTGGCTCCTTTGTCGGCCAGGTATTGCACTACCGAATCCTGTGCCCGGCAAGCCGCGCCGTGCAGAGCCGTCTCGTGGGCATCGCTTTGCGCGTTGACGTCGGCATGCAGCTCGATCGACCAAAATCTTTACGGTTTCAAGAACATCGTGCTCCGGCTCGATCCACTGCCCGGTGACGCAACCGACTCCGGCCGCAACCATCAGGGGCGTCGTATGATTTTCCGTCGGCGTTGTGTAGTCGGCCTTCGCATCAAGCAATAAATGCACCATCGGAAGGTCCGCGGCTTTGACCGCTAGAAAGAACGGAGTGGCACCCTTGAACTCCAGGTAGTTTTGATCCCCGGAGGAGCGCTGCGTGGTATAGCCTTCAGCCCGGGCGCTCGGATTCGCGCCGTGTGCGAGCAGGTGTTTGGCGAATTCCAAGCTGTCCAGCTTGCCTGTCCCCTTAGGCGCAGGGAACTGCGTTTCCTCATAATTCCGAATTCGGATGAGCGCGTGCAGTGGCGACCAGTGCGTGCCTGCCATGTTCGGGTCCGCGCCTTTATTTAGCAGCAGATCGGCTACTTCAAAGTTCTCATTGAGTATCGCGATGACGAGCATGCTATCGCCAAATGGGCTGAACTTGGTGCCTGTCGGATATATTTTGCAGATTTCGCAATTCGGCATATCCACGGGTTCGGTCCGCGCATTCACGTTCGCTCCCGCGGCGATCAAAGTCCGCACCGAATCCAGGTCACCCTTACGAACAGCGAAAAACAGAGCGGTTTTCTTGTCGTGGGCCTCTTGGTCGACCTTGGCCCCTCCCGCCAGCAGCGCTTTTACCGCTTCGACGTGTCCTTCCGCGCCCGCCCACATCAGCGCCGTTTGCCCGCTATACTTGTCCGCGAAGTTCACGTCCGCGCCTGCGGCGAGCAGTAACTTGATCACTTCCGGGTTGCCTGTGCGCGCAGCCGCGCTTAAAACGCTTCCCGTCTCTGGAACAGGCACCCGAACATCCGCGCCCGCCTTGAGCAACGCTGCGACGACAGTCTGCATCCCCGGTGGTAACGGCCAGCACAATCGGAGTAACCGCATAACGGTTCTTCGCATTCACGTTCGCTCCGGAGGAAATGAGTGCGCTAACGATATCGGGCCGGTCCTTTTCCACCGCCCAGTGGAGCGGCATGGTTCCGTCCGGCTGCGCTTGATTGGGGTCCTGGTGCTGCTGCAGAGAGCTTTGAACCGCAGATAAATTCCCAGCTTTTACCGCTTCGAGCAGCGACACCGGATCCGCCGCCGCGCTGGCACACGGAATCGACAGCGCCAGCACTGTCCCGACGATCGATAGCAGATCTCTCATTTCCCACCCCCCTGATTCATCCAATAGCCTGGTATTTCGGGGCGAGCGAAGCAGCCCGCCCCCAAATGCATCTATTCCTATATTTCCGCTACGCCCGTGCTCTCACCCAAATGGTCGGCATGCGCACCCACCTTTTCGAGCACGCTCCGCAGCACGTTCGAAAGAGGCGGTTCGTCCTTGAATTGAATATGGCGTCCGCCCTCCAGCTGGCCGGCTCCGCCGCCGCACAACAGTATCGGCAGAGGGCTGTGGTCGTGCACATTGCCATTGCTGATCCCGGCTCCGTACAGCAGCATGGAATGATCGAGCAAGGTGCCTTCGCCATCCTGCGTGTCATGAAGTTTACCCAACAGATAGGCCACTTGCTGCACGTGACAAGCGTCGATCTTCTGAACCTTGGCCAATTTTTCCGGATTATTGTCGTGGTGTGAAACGGAGTGATGGGAGTCCGGAACGCCGGCTTCCGGATAACTACGCCCGCTTCTCTCGGCAGCGAACATCAGAGTGGTCACACGAGTGATGTCGGACTGGAAGGCCAGCACCTGCAGATCCATCATCAGATGAATATGATCTTCAAACTTCTCGGGAGCGCCCAACGGCCGCGTTACGCCCGCGCCAAAAGTGGGCGATGCCGCATTCTGCGCTTCTACCCTTTGGAGGCGCAGTTCCACCTGGCGAATGGCATCGCAATACTGATCCAGCCTCCGCTTGTCCGGCGTACCGAGCGAACCTTGTAGCTGCTTCATCGCGCCGGTAACGGAATCTAGAATGCTTCGATCTTCCTGCAGCCGGAACCCACGCTGCTTGGCGTCGCCGCCCTCGCCAAAGAGGCGGTCAAATACCAGCCGGGGATTGTTCTCCACCGGCAACGGCGTAGTCGCGGAGCTCCAGGAGATGGTGTTGCTATAGGCGCAAGTGTAACCCTCGTCGCACAGCGGCGATGTTTTTCGATCGGCGATTCCCAATTCCAGCGACGGCAGCAGGCTGTCTTTACCGATCGCCTTCGCGGCAATCTGATCGGCCGTGACGCCCAGAAGCAAGTCGGCGCCCTGAGTGCGCTTGGCATGACAACCGCTGAGGAACGCGCCCGTGGCGCGAGAATGATCGCCCGCGCCGTCGCCCAGCCGATCGGCCGAATGCAGCGCCAATCCGGAAAGCACGTTCACGCGCTCGCGAAAAGGCTCGAGCGATTTCAGCGTGGGAGAGAAAGCGAAATTTTTTCCGACTCCCGCCGGGGTCCATTGGGCGATGTTGATGCCGTTCGGGACGTACATGAAGGCCAGCCGCGGAACGGCCTTGGTGGGAGCCGCGTAGGCCGGAGTCATGGCGTCGAGAAGTGGTAAAGCAAGCGTAGCCCCAACGCCACGCAAAAACATCCGGCGATCCAACGCCATCTTGGTTACGAACATCGGTGTGCTTTCCTTTCCACGAGAGAAAACTTTGAGTTCTGTAGCATTAAATTTGCAATCGCCAGCGGCATTTCAGGAGCTCCCTTTGGCTTTCACCGGCCGCTGAGCCGAGCGCTGCGGCGCCTCGTCCGCGGGCTGCGACATGCGCATCTGGAACGGGCGGCTGGACACGATGCTGGTCACCAGCGTTGCGAAATGATAATCGTCTTTCTGGGCGGCGCGCACCGCGTCGCGGATGGCAGGCGCGTCGTACCAATCTGCGCCCCGTCCCAATGCAAAGGTGAGCAACTTCTCCGTCATGGTGTAAACGAACTGGTCCGAGCGCTCCTCCAAAATGTGGCGGAGGCCGGCCACGCCGTCGAACTTCGTCCCATCCGGCAGTTGCGCGGACGCGTCGATCTTCTGAGGCGTTAAGTCCGCCGGACCGTTGGTCTCTTCCGTTCGCCACCTTCCGGTGGGATCGAAATTTTCGAGCGCAAAGCCCAGGGGATCCATCCGGGTGTGACAGCTTGCGCAAGCCGGATTCTTCCGATGTTCCGTCAAGCGCTCACGCACCGAGAGCACTTTGCCGCCTTCACCGGCTTCCGGCAGGGCGGGGACATCCGGCGGAGGGGGCGGCGGAGGACTGCCCAGGAGCGCTTCGAGAATCCATTTTCCGCGCAATACCGGAGAGGTGCGGGTAGGATACGAGGTAGCAGTCAAGATACTTCCCTGCCCCAGCAACCCGCCCCGAATGCCGTCGTTCACTTCCACTCGCCGGAACTCGTCCCCGTACACGCCCGGAATTCCGTAATGCTTAGCCAGGCGTTCGTTGACAAAGGTGTAGTTCGCGTTCAGAAGATCGAGCACGCTGTGATTGCCCAGCAGCACGCTCTGGAGCAGCAACTCTGTCTCTTGAATGAATGACTGCCGAAGGCTGTCGTCGAAGTCGGTGAAGATTACCGGATCCGGGTGAACGCCTTCCGCTTCCGGCAGCTCCAACCACTGGTACGCGAAGTTGGTCACCAGGTTGCGCGCCCGAGAATCAGCCAGCATCCGCTTCACCTGCGCCTGCAGCACTCCGGGCGCCCTTAGCTGGCCACGCTCGGCCACTGCCAATAACTGATCATCCGGGACACTGCTCCATAAGAAAAATGACAAGCGCGAAGCCAGCGCCAGATCGCTGATCGGGTATGGCGTGTTCGGCGCCACCTGAGGAGGGTCGCGTTCGATGCGGAACAGAAACGCCGGATCCATCAGCATGCGCCGGATTCCGGTCGCGATTCCGGCCTCAAATGTGCCATCCTTGCGGCCCTCGGCGAAGGCGGTGAGCAGATGATCCATGTCGCTACCGGTGACGGGACGGTGATAGGCACGATGCGCCAAGGGTTCCAGAATTTTCTTCGCACACGCGGTTTCGTTCGCGGGCCCGGTGGGCTGGCACGTGAGAATACGCCGCTTCGCTTCCAGATCGCCCGATCCCTGCGGGTTGAACGGGCCGGCGACGAAAACCGAATCCACGCCCAATAGCCGCGGAGGACCGCCCTGCCCGGATGCAAACGGCTGCTGAACCTGGTCCGAAAGCGGTTCGTACCGGGCCAGAAAGTCGACACTGACGCGCCGTTCCCCGGCCTTGACGAAGACCCGCACTTCCAGGTCTTTGTCGGCCGCAGCTCGGCGCTGCTCCTCCTGCAAGCTGGTCAGCTTTTTCGCCGGCTCGTCGGTCCGGGCCATCAGTTCATCCTCTGTTTCGGTAACGGGCTCCTTCACCGTCTTGGCAAGCGTGATGGCGAACAGACCGATACGCGTGTCATCCAAGGAAATTTCCAAACGCTGCGGCCGATCCGGCTCTCCCGGATCAGGATCGTCCAGACCAAGAACCGCCAACTCAACCCGCTGCAGCTTCACACGGAAGGTGTATTCGCCATCCACCGGGAACTGATAAGTAAAGGTAGTGCCGCCACGGGTGCCGAACGGCAGCCCCTGGATCCACTCGCGCTGAGGGCACTGTGAAATCGACATGCTGGGTATAGACATCCGGCTCAACTCCAGACGTTGGCCCCAATGCGGCCGTAGTTACCCGGTTGGCGACCGAGAGGTAGCGTTCCAGCAACAGGGGAGACAGACCCAAAACGTCGCCATTGTTGTCGAAACCGTAGCTCGTGTCATCCGGCGGCAACAACGAGGCATCGCGCGGGTTGAGGTCGGCATGAAATATGTCATGCACCGAATTCAAGTACTCGGTTCGATTCAGGCGGTGCATCATCATAGGACGGCCAGGGTTCGGGTGCGCCACAGCCGCTTGGTCCAATGCGCCCTCCAGGGAACTTAGAAACGCCTGTCGCGTCGCCTTATCCGGTTTTGGCATCGAAGGAGGCGGCATGGCGCCGCTGCCCAATTTGCGTACCACCTTCTCCAAAGCTTCGCCGCTTTGCGTGACGTCGGTGAGATTAACGGTCTCAAGCGAGAGTCCCGCAGTGTGAAGCTTGTCGCTGTGACAAGTGACGCAATACTGCTTCAGGAAGGCCCGCTGTTCGGACGCGGTGAAGTTGGCTGGTGGTTTATTCTGCGCCAGGGCCGCCGTGCCGGGCAGTAACATCCAAAGGGCGGCACATTGAAAAAATGTCTGAGATCTTCCGGTCAGCCGTTGATTTTCCATGCTCTCCCGAGAAACAGTAAAGTTTTCAATCTGACGGAGATTGCTTGGGGCAGACCAGACCCGGATATGAGTTCCAGGATACGCTGATTCGCGCCAAGTCACACTTCGCAAAGGAGGAGGTTTTTCGGAGAGAATTCCCGCGTGGCGTAACGTGCTGATTAAAGACCATTTACTGCCGAAGGCCCCTGGCCGAGTTAGTGGTTCCGAGCAACTCTGCCCACAAGGCCGTTCACCGTTCACGATTGGACCAGTAACCCCTGGGATTCGCCTTTAATTCGTATCGGATAGGCCGCGAGCCGCGCGAGCTTCTCCTCAACCCACCGCTCGGTATCAACCAAGCTAGCTTCGGCAAGATCGAGAGCGGGCCGAATCACCTGGGGAGCGGGCCCTCCCGGATGATGCCGGATTGCGACAAAATGCCACGGATCCAGCGCTTCCAGAAGTTCATCGCGCGGGACACTGAGGGCGCGTCCGAAGTACCGAGGCGCGAGCGCTTCCACCGCATCGATCATGGCCGGAGCGGAATAGTTTCCACGTAGCTCTCTGACGCCGGCCGAAACCAGATTATGCGCTTCCCGAAAGCTGACGCCTTCGCGCCGCACCAGCGTATCGGCCAGCTCCGTGACGGTCAAAAAATCGGCGGCGGCGCGCTCCGCCATGCGAACGGCATTTACTTCGCATCCGCCCATGATCCCGCCGAACAACCCCAGAGCGCGCACGGCGTCCGTGGTGGCGCCGAACACCAGGGGCTGTAGATTGTCTTCAGCGTCATTGATGTCTCCGAACGGTGTGTTGTGCAGGCAGGTGAAGATGCCCTGCGCCTGGGCCAGCGCTTTGCTCGCCAGCACGCGGACATGCTCGAAAGGCACGGGATTTCGCTTCTGCGGCATGATGCTGCTGATCTGGACCCAGGCGTCGGAGAGCCGCAGATAGCCGAACTCGGCCGTACACCACAACAGGAAGTCCTGGGTCACACGACCAAGATTCAGCATCGCGGTCATGATGGCGCCGGCCGTTTCGGTCAGGTAATCCGTAGCGGCAATGGCACCGTAGGAATTTAGTTGCAACTCGTCAAATCCCAGCAGGCTGGCGGTGAATTCCCGATCGATCGGAAAGCCCGTAGTCGAAATCGCGCACGCGCCCATGGGGCAGCGGTTCACTGTGGCAAACGCGGCCTGCAGGCGCCTTGCATCGCGACCCATCAGCTCGATCACTGCTAACAGATAGTGCGCCAATGTGATGGGCTGAGCCGGTTGGGTGTGCGTATATGCGGGCATCACGGTTGAAACATGTTCCCGCGCCAGGCCGATGAGTGCCCGCTCGGCCGAGTTTACGCTTCGGACCATATCGAGTATTCCGGAACGCAGGCACATGCGGTATTGAGTGATGGCGATGTCGTTGCGGCTGCGCGCGGTGTGCATCCATCCCGCGGTGGACTTGCCGCACAAACGCTCCAGCGCCTCTTCCAGGTGAAAGAAAAGATCCTCGGTCTTACCGTCATAAGGAACACTCGCCAGTGCGGACCGGTCCAGTGCGTTCAATCCGAGAACACATTTCCGTGCGATCTCGCTGGAAATGATTCCCTGGCGCGCCAGCATCAGCGTGTGCGCATACTGGATCTCAATCAGCGAGTCCAGAAAGCGCTGTTGGGCGTCGCGAAAGATTATGGACAATACGGTGTCGGCGTAAACGGCCGCGGGAAATCTGGAGTTGTCGGGATCGCTCACCATTCGATTATCGAACTTGGACCGCCGGAATCCATAGAATTTCGCCAAACCGCTTGTATACTGTCAGTATTCGACATGGCGACCTCTTTCGCGATCCGCCTCAGCGTGTGTCTAAGCTTTGTTTATCTGTTCGCGGGCGCAACCGGAGCGATCGCGCAGGACACAGAAACTAAGAATCCTTTGACCGGCGATCCGGCGGCGATCAAGGAAGGCTCGTCGCTATTCCGCGCCAACTGCTCGCCTTGCCATGGGTTGAGTGCGGGTGGCGGAGGGCGCGGCCCGGACCTTCGCTCCGGCCTCTGGGTGCACGGCGGAACGGACGCGGCCATTTTCCGCACCATCACCCAGGGCGTCCCCGGCACCGAGATGCCGGCCAATCCGTTTGAAGATAGCGAAATTTGGGCACTGGTTGCCTACCTGCGATCGGTAAGCGCCGCGACGCAAGCTCCCGTGGCTGGCAATCTGGCTGACGGCGAGCGCTTCTTTTTCGGCAAGGGCGCGTGTGCGCAGTGTCACATGGTAAAGGGACGCGGCGGCGTGCTCGGCCCGGACTTGACGCGGGTGGGCGCCGCGCGATCGGTAGCTTACCTGACCGAGTCCATCCGCGAACCGGACAAAGATCTCAGCCTGGCCATGTCCGATCCGAATAATCACTACGGGATCCCATCGGTATACGACACAGTGACGGCCGTGACTTCGGATGGACAGCGAGTGATCGGCGTCGCCAAGAACGAAGATGCATTTTCGCTGCAGCTTCTAGGGCAAGATGGCAAGCTGCATCTATTTATGAAAAAGGATTTGCGCGAGGTGATTCACGAGCGGCGTTCGCTGATGCCCGCATATACGGAGTCTCGTCTGAGCAAGCAGGAGTTGCAAAACCTGTTAGCTTATCTGACCAGTTTGCGCGGGGAGGACAAATGAAGGCCGCAACGATAGGTGTGAGAACGATAGGTGTGAGAACGATACGCGTGACGCTCGCATTGGCTGGTCTTATTACTGGCGGCGCGGCGCTGGCGCAGGTGACCTACGATCGCATCCTGAAAGCCGGCGACGAACCCCAGAATTGGCTCACCTACTCGGGCGGCTACCAGAGCTGGCGGTATAGCAAGCTGGATCAGATCAGCCCCTCCAACGCCGGGATGTTGGCCTTGCAGTGGGCGTTTCAAACCGCCGACCTTGGCCAATTCGAGACAACGCCGCTCGAGATCGACGGCGTGCTCTATGGCACCGGGCAGGACAACCGCGCATTCGCTTTGGACGCGCGCACCGGACGGGCCATCTGGCGCTACCAGCGCCGGCTGCCGGACAAAGTGCAGGCCTGT
This sequence comes from Bryobacterales bacterium, assembly GCA_963725455.1. Lineage (GTDB taxonomy): Bacteria > Acidobacteriota > Terriglobia > Bryobacterales > Bryobacteraceae > Palsa-89. The sequence continues at coordinate 13,850 of CAVRZH010000039.1, read as the reverse complement.
TGCGGCATGGTGAATCGCGGTTTTGCGGCGCTAGGCGGCCACCTTTTCATGGCCACGCTGGATGGGCACGTGATGGCGTTCGACATGCAGACGGGCAACGTCATCTGGGATGTAGAAGCTGCGGATTACCGCCAATCCTACGTGTTTACGGTGGCCCCGCTAGTGGTGAAGGACAAAGTAATCGTCGGTGTCGCGGGCGGCGAATATGGAGTGCGCGGCTTTATCGATGCCTACTACGCGGACAGTGGCAAACGCGCCTGGCGTTTCTACACCGTCCCCGGTCCCGGCGAACCCGGTCATGAGACCTGGGCCGGAGACTCCTGGAAGACCGGCGGCGCGCCCGCTTGGATCACCGGTTCCTTCGATCCCGAATTGAATCTCATCTATTGGCCGACCGGCAATCCTTCGCCCAGCAATAATGGCGGGGAGCGTGGCGGTGACAATCTTTATAGCAACTCCATGCTGGCGCTGGATGCGGACACTGGGAAGCTCAAATGGCACTTCCAATTTACGCCGCATGATTTGCACGATTATGACTCCACGCAGATCCCAGTCCTGGTGGATGCGACCTGGCAAGGACAGCCTCGCAAGCTGCTGCTGCATGCCAATCGAAACGGCTTTCTCTATGTGCTGGACCGCACTAACGGCAAGTTCCTTTCGGGCAAGCCGTTCTTCCCGAGGGAGAACTGGGCGAAGGAAATCGGGCCGGATGGACGGCCGGTTGTCATCCCCGGCAGCGATCCTACCAGCGAAGGCACCCGAACCTGTCCGGGAGCATTGGGCGCCACTAACTGGTTTTCACCTTCTTATAGTCCAAAGACCGGATTGCTGTATGTGGCCTCGGCGGAAGAGTGCGATGTTTTCACCAACGCGCCGCAGAAATACCACGAAGGTCACGATTTTCTGGGAAGCGTGTACGTGCCTGCCAGCGGCGAAAAAGCTTGGGGAGCACTGCGGGCCTTCGATCCGCTCACGGGCGAAAAGAAGTGGGAGTTCAAGTACTTCACGCCGCCCAATGGAGGCGCGCTCTCCACGGCCGGAGGCGTGGTGTTCGCTGGAGATTCCGATGGGAACTTCGTTGCCCTCGACGCAACATCCGGGAAAGATCTTTGGCACATCCAATTGGGCGCGGCGGTGTATTCATCACCAATGGCTTACTCACTAGATGGCAAGCAATATGTAGTGATCCCGGCCGGTGGAACGCTCTTTGCATTCGCTTTGCCGTAGCGATCGGGCTTACTACGCGGCTACCGAAGCCGCCTTGCCTTCCGTACCGCTTACCTCACCGCGCCGCGACCAAAAATACGCAGCGAACAAAATACATACAATCGCCAGCCCCGCGCCGAACTCGCCGATCACGTATTTCGTCCGACCCGTATTGGTTGTGATCGGGTCGAAAAAAGCCTGAATAAACAGGTTGTGACTGGCGTGCAGCAGAACGCCGGTCCAAAGGCTTCCGGACTTGAGCCGCATCCATGCGAACACAAAGCTGATTGCCACCACCATCACGGTGAAGCATGTCAGACCGTACCAGGTGGGCGTGCCCGCGTTGTAATCGGCAAAAATCAGGATCGGGTAATGCCAAAGTGACCAGATACAGCCGGAGATCAGCGCGGTGGCGGTGAAGCTAAACCTCTTGGCTAATTCCGGCACAAGAAATCCTCGCCATCCGATTTCTTCCCCAAGCGCGGTGGCGCAGCTCCGCACCATCCCGCCGGTCGCCGCGAAGACCAAGTAGAGCGAAATGGCCGCCCACGGCGGCAGCGGTCCCAAGCCGAAGGACTTGATGATTCCATCGACAAACGTCTTGTTGTAGACGCCGCCCAGCCCCGTCAGCCAAACGATCGAGTACGTGATGGTGGCATAAGCGAGAGGGATCAAATAGCTCATTGCCTGATAGCGAGGCTCGCCCCATTTCCAGCCGAGATCCCCAATCTTGCGACCGAGATATTTCGACGTGAGCATGGCGGCGGTGGCCGGGCACCACATCAAAACGACCACATACTGGCCGCTGGCGCCGCCTATATGTCCGGACTTGATGACCAGGAAATAGAGCACTGAGCTCAGGGCGAAAGTGATGAGAAGGTATACCGGGACGGCTCGCCGATCGTCGCGCGTAGTCATTGGTCCTCAGATTATGACAAATAATTGAGCCACCGGTGGTAGTGGCGAATCAGCTTGGCCTTTTGGCTGAGGGTATTCACGTTCCGTTTGCGCCTTCAGGTTAGGACCAAACATCAGCAAGGAGACCGCAGTTGAAATCGACAATTGCTTGGCTTCTATTGGCAATCGGCGCCACTGCACCAGGCTGGAGCCAGGCGCCCACGTTCACAATTTCAACCGTGGCCGGCAATGGCAACGCCGGCGATTCGGGAGACGGCGGCCCGGCCGCCAGCGCCGAATTGGATGGCCCGCGTGGCGTCACCGAAGATATGTACGGGAACTTATACATCGCGGAATATTATGGCCAACGCGTCCGCAAAGTTACTCCCGGCGGCACCATTACCACCATCGCCGGCACCGGCAACGCGGGGTACTCGGGCGATGGCGGGCCAGCCACCAGCGCCGAACTCTACGGACCTTATCGCGTGACCGTGGACTTGCAGGGAAATGTCTACATTCCCGATTCCGGCAACAGCCGCGTGCGCAAGGTTTCACCCGACGGCACCATTACTACCGTGGCAGGCAACGGAGCAGATGGTTATGCCGGTGACGGCGGCCTGGCTACGGACGCGACATTGAACTATCCGGAGGCGGTGGCTTTTGATTCCGCCGGCAACTACTACATTGCCGACGAGGGCGCTAACGTGATTCGGAAAGTGAATACCAGCGGCATCATCACCACCGCGGCGGGCACCGGCAACCCTGGGTACGCGGGCAATGGAGGGCCGGCCACCAGCGCTACTTTGAACGGCCCGGTGGGCGTGCAGGTGGACGCGTCCGGCAACATATATATTTCCGACCAGCAGAACAACGTGATTCGCAAAGTGACCAACGGCATCATCAGCACCTTCGCCGGCAATGGCGCTTTCGGCTTCGCGGGTGATGGTGGGCCGGCCATCGACGCCGAGTTCGCCTATCCGGCCAGCATTGGCCTGGATGCCGCCGGCAACCTCTATATCCCCGACATTAACAACGACCGCATTCGCGTGATACTGACCGACGGAACTATCCAAACCGTAGCGGGTAACGGGACCAAGGGCTTTGAGGGCGACGGCGGGCCCGCTCTCGACGCCGAGATCAACGTGCCGCGCAGCGTCTCGGTGGCGCCGAACGGAAACGTCTACATCGGCGACTTCGGCAACAACCGGGTCCGGCTGCTGACGCAATCCCTTCCCGCCAATACTCCGACCATCGACAACGGCGGCGTGGTGAGTGCCAGCGAATTTGGAAAATTCACCTCGCTCGCGCCCGGATCCTGGATAGAAATCTACGGAGCGGCCCTCGCGAACACTACGAGCGAATGGGGTTCCAGCGACTTCAATGGTAACGACGCTCCCACGTCGCTCAGTGGCACGAAGGTCACCATCAACGGGCAGCCCGCTTTCGTCGAGTATATTAGTCCGAATCAAATCGACGTACAGGTACCCAGCAGCGTCGCCACAGGCATACAGCTGATGACCGTAACCAGTCCCGGCGGCACCAGTCCTACTTACCAGATTGTGGTGAATCCGCTCGAACCGGGTTTCGACGCCCCAGCGGCCTTCAACATCGGCGGAGTGCAGTACGTAGTGGCTCTGTTCAATGACGGCGTCACCTATGTGCTACCCACCGGCGCAATTTCCGGCGTGGCCTCTCGGCCCGCGGTGCCAGGCGACACGATCACCCTCTACGGCGTGGGATTTGGAGCGGTTACCCAGAACATCCCGGCCGGACAGATCGCGCAAGGGCTGACTACTCTCGCTAACGACTTCAGCATTTCGATAGGCGGAATGCCCGCCACGGTTGTATATGCGGGGCTGGCTCCCGGCTATGTGGGGCTCTATCAATTTGACGTCACGGTTCCGAACGTCGCGGCCGGCAACGCTGTGCCAGTAACGTTCACTTTAGGAGGAGTGAGTGGAACCCAGACGCTCAATATCCCGGTAGGGAATTAGCGCCCCACGCTGTGTCCGGGTCCGTGATTGGCGCGGGCCCGGGACACACTGCTGCATAATAGAACGCGTGGCCGAGAACACGTACGACTCGATTCCCTACCCCACCTATCCGCGACTTGCCACGCATCCCGACCGCATGGCCGCGGTCGCGTTGCTCTTCGGCATGGAACCGGCTCCAGTTGACCGCTGCAGGGTGCTCGAAATCGGCTGCGGTAATGGCGGCAATCTTTTGCCGATGGCATATGCTTTGCCCGAATCCCGCTTCCTCGGGTTTGACTTGGCCGAGGCCCCCATCGCACTCGCCAGCGCTGATATTCGCGCGCTAGGCCTCAACAACGTCGAAGCGATTGTCCGCGACTTGCGCGATCTGGGCCCCGAAGCGGGGGAGTTCGATTACATCATTGCCCATGGAATTTATTCCTGGGTGCCGAAGGACGTGCGCGACCATCTGCTCGCGCTGTGCCGTCAGCGGCTGGCTCCGTCCGGCGTGGCACTGGTGAGTTACAACGTTTATCCCGGCCGCCACATTCGCCAGATGCTGCGCGAAATGTTGCTCCAGCACACGAGCGGCGATGCGCCTGAGGAGCGTGTGGATCACGCCCGTTGGTTTCTGGAATGGCTGAAGAAGTCTTGCCTCGCCCCTGCCGCTTTCCGCCAATTGATCGATGAAGACATTGCGACGATGCTGGCTTACACCGACGGCGGCCTGGCTCACGACGACCTTTCCGACGTCAACGATCCGCTGTATTTTCGAGATTTTATGGCGCACGCATCGGCCCACGGCCTGCAGTATCTGGGCGATACCAGCATCGACCGAATGTTCGATCCGCGCGGTCTGCTGAAATGGCTTCCCGCCGATCGGCTGGCGCGCGATCAGTATAGCGACTACATGTACCTGCGCTCCTTCCGGCACACTTTGCTTTGTGGCCCAGAGGTGACGCTGCACGGTTCGCCGCATGCCGAAACCATGGATCGGCTGTGCTTTTCAGCGCCATTCCAGATGGTGGACGGGCAAATCGAAGGAGGCCGCGGCGTTCGGATCGGAGCCAAACAGCCCTCCGTGGAAGCGGTGGCGCGAGCCATGGGCGCCCACTATCCGCTGCCGGTGACCTTTCAGGAATTGCTGGCGTATGTCAGTAGTGCGGAGGAATTGCGCCAAATCATGTTCACGCTCATTTCGGTGGGCTTTGCCGAATGTCACGCCTACCGCTTTCCTTGTCAGACTTCGTTGAGCGAGCGTCCGCGCGCCAGCGCATTTGCGCGCCTTCAGGCAGAAAGGTCGCATGAAATCACCAGCCTGATGCAGAACCTGGTGGAGATGGATGAATTCGGCCGCCGCCTGGTGCAATTGCTGGACGGCACGCGAGATCCTGCCGCGCTGATCCACGACATGGCGGAGGGTCCCAACGCTCCCGCTCCCGAGGAGATCGCCGATCAGCTCCCGACGCGGCTGCAATACCTCGCCAGGCTCGGGCTGTTGGAAGCGTGAAGTTGCAAGTGAATTTCAACTCGGAATCGAGCTGACAGAGAGCTATGATGACGAAAGCGATCTTTCGCATCATGCTTCGTCTCCGCGTTATATTTCCTCAGAGAGCGGTCCTTTGTCTCCTCATCTTCTTTCTTGCTTCCGCCGCGGTTGCACTGGCACAAGGCAACTACGAAATCCAAGTCTATGGATCGGAGACGCAGGATCCCGGCACCACCATGTTTGAACTGCACAGCAACTTCACCGTCGAGGGCAGCAAGGGCATCATCGATGGCGTCTATGGGACCGAGCACCAGTTGCATGAGACGCTGGAGATCACGCAGGGAATTACGAACTGGTTCGAAACAGGTTTTTACGTCTTCACCAGCGCCAATCCTGATCAAGGCGGCTGGCAGTGGGTGGGCGATCATATCCGGCCTCGCGTGCGTGTGCCGGATTCGTGGCATTGGCCGGTGGGCGTGAGCCTCTCGCTCGAGTTTGGCTATCAGCGCTACGCCTTTTCGCCCGACACCTGGACGCTTGAAATCCGGCCGATCATCGACAAACAAGTGGGGCGCTGGTATCTCGCGTTTAATCCCACGCTCGACCGTAGCTTTCACGGGCCCAGCGTTAGCCAGGGCCTGGTCTTCTCGCCGGATTTCAAGGCCGGCTACGACTTCACCAAACAGATCAATGCGGGGCTGGAATATTACGGCAGCCTGGGCCCGGTAGGAAACTTCGATCCGCTGTATCAGCAGGAACAGCAGATCGTGCCGGCCATCGATTTGAACGTCTCACCGAAGTGGGAGTTCAACTTCGGCGTGGGCGTGGGTGTGACGCGCGGAACGGATCACCTGATAGTAAAGATGATCATCGGACGCCGGATCGGCAAAGCCAAAAGTGGGAATTAAAAATTACAGCGGCCAGTGCCTGGTCTGCGACTTCACGCTGGGCTGGGGGCCTGGCCCGTCGCTCGACTGGGCGCGCGGCATGGAATTCCGAAAGTCGATGTCGGCCGTGTTGAACTCGAGCGGCCGGTCCAGCACCATCTCGAGCGTGGTTCCCTTGGCGAGAATCGCGTCCGGCCCGTGCGTCAGCAGCACGCCAATCAATCCCGCCGTGGCTCCAGCCGCCGCGCCCAGCCCGGCCCCCAGGCCTGCGTGACCAGCAGCGGCGCCCGCTAAGCCTCCAATGGTGGCGCCCGCGCCGGTGGCTTCTCCCACCGTCCTGACGTCGCCCGATTTGTTGCCCTCGCCCTTGATCACGCCTTCGGATTTGTCCAGCGTCTCAGGTGCGCGCCCATCCAGGCTGCCCATGCGGGCGCGAAAATCACGCGTCACGCCGTTGGGCAACGTGAGCGAATCAAATCGAACGTACAGCTCGCCACGCCCTTTCACCCGGCCGGGGCGCTTCACCTCGGTGACGGTTCCGGCCACGTAACTTCCTGGAGGAATGACGACATGGCCGTTGACGAGAATGGGAAATACGCTCTCCAAATACACCCGCTCGCCACTCACGGCGGTTTTGGTGCTGATGCTGTTGATCATGCTCAGCGGGATGCGCGTGCCCACCGCCACGACGAAGTCGTCGGGACCGGCGGCTTTGGTTCGTTCCTGGGGATTGGCTGGCGCTGGAGCAGGGGCAGTTGGAACGGCGGGAGCGGGAGACGAGGCAGGAACGGGCTCCGGTGGTTGAGCGCCTAAAACAAGCGAGCCCGCAAATACCAGGATTGCCGAGCGAAGGTACATCTGGGATGCCTCTTCCTAGTTTAAACGCGGGGCGACCTCAGTGGGTTTCCGCCACACTGCGCCCAGGCTTGGCCGTTTTCCGCTTGGCCACCGGCGCTTTTGCTTTACGAATTTCTTGGGCAGCCAGTTCCAGCGGGCCGGAAGCCAGGAAGAACACCAGCAGGACCGCCGGCCATATTTGCAGCAAAATGCGTTCGAACGATGTGCTGATTTCGAGCGACAGGTTATCCACGTACAGAATATCCACCACCAGCTGCGCGGCCAGAGTAAGAGGAAGCGCGATAGCGGCCGTTGCGAGAGACGCCTCGTCGCGATCATCCACGCGGAAGCGAACCAGATACCAATACAGCGCCAGGACCAGAACGATCGGAATCAGGAATCGCCCAAAATTGAAAAGCTCCACTACTAGCGCTTCCAGCGTCACGATCCAGCGGCTAGGATCGGCCATATGCTGCAGGATCGCCGAGGCCGGCACCGAACCCAGGTCGCTGGGTCCGCCCACGCGCAGCTTGAAAGTGATCACAACAGCGAGCGGCGCCGCCGATCCGAGTACCAGGCGAAGTAGCTGCGGGAGAAGTAGCTTCCGCTCCCGAAACCTAAGGAGTGCGATGGCGCGCGCGATCACGATGGCGGCCACGAAGATGAGCCCCTCGTTTCTGGTCCAAGCCGCCAGCCCGGCCATCAATCCGGCCAGCGTGCTGAAACGCAAATCGTCCGGATAGCGGTCCTGCAAACAGAGCAGCGCAATGGTCGCCAGAATATAGAAACCCAGTGGAACGTCTCCGTAGAGCGCGGCGCTCAAGGCGACAAAGCTCCCGGTCCCCAGCAACAATATGCCGGCGAGCAACGCCAGCGTTTTGCCCCGTAGCGCTCCCAGAGCGCTCACCAGCAGACCCGCCGTCCCGAGGGTAAAAAGAAACGCGATCGCGATTGGCGCGTCGGTGGATTCCCGCCCGCCCAGCTTCCAGCACAAGGCGACCAGTCCCGGCAGCATCAGCGGATAGTCCGGATGACTCCAGCTCAGGTCGCTCGAGAATGCATCCCGCCAGAAGGCGCCCGCGCGAAACAGGAACCGCGCCCGCAAGTTCCAGATGGACCATGCGCCTTCATCGCCATGCGGATTGTAAGTAACCGCGCTCAGGAACATTGTCAGAGCAACTGCGACAGCCGCCACGAACAAGGCCGTCACATACCAGGGAACTGCCGGACCCCCGTCCGAATCGATGGCCCAATCGAGCAGCGTGCCGCGTTTCCTTGCGAGTAGCCCCAGCGCCAAACCGATGGCAACCATGGCGCCCGTCGACGACGCCAGCACCGTGAACCCGGGACCGGCCAGCAGCAGGACCAGGAAATAAATACAGGATGCGATGCCCGCGCCCACGCCGATGCCGAGCGAGAAGAGCAGAACGTTGTGGAGGGACCAGCGGAGCGGCTGCGGAAACATCCAGCGCACCAGGCCAAACCCGGCGAGCCAGATGGCGGCCAGCCACAACAACAGCATCATTGCTTTTGTCCCCGGCAAAGCGCAATACCATTGCCGAAGAGTTGCAGCACTCCCAGATGATTGGCCTGCATCAGCTTCATATCGATTTGCTTGCTGTGATAGTTCACAATCACCAGATTCTGGTGCGGCGTGGGCTTGATAATCGCCGGCGCGAGCGTATATTGCGTGAGGCGAAACTCGGCCAGGGCGCTCGGATCGTTGGGAGGAGTATCGGAAAAATAACCATACACCGCGCGCGGAGGGACGGTTTTGCGAAAATCGTTGAAGCGGTCTTCGAACGTAGCTACACTTAACCCTTGGCTGCGTCTGGTAGCGGCCCCCGCAACATCCAACAGCACCCAGAAACTGGAAGCCAGCGCGATGGCTGCGAGCAACAGAACTGCAAATTTGTGGCGCGCCAAACCGATCAGTTTAGCACTAAGGGCTCACCGGCAGGTGCACGCCCGGGATGCTGGACGCGCCGTCCAATTGCAACCGGATTTCCGGGTTCGAAGCGGTTGTCGCGGGCAGCTTCAGATTGATCTGATACAAGCCGGCGAAGCCGGGTGCGACGCCCGCATAGCTGATGAGATCCGGATTCACCGCCACTCCGTTCAGCAGGATGGACAGATTTGCGCCGGCTGCCAAGGGAGCCGCCTCGGTGGGCAACTGACCGTAAATAGCGGGTGGCGTCACTTCACCCAGGCCAGTGGCGTAGAGCGTGACGATATCGCCAGGTTTGGCGGGCGACGACGCCGTAAGAACGGATCCATCGGCTTCCGTCGCCACCGCGTTTTGCAGATCCAGCTGGAAAAGGCCGGGCGCGGCGCGCGCCAGCAGCAGCGTGATGGGCGGCCCAGCCAAGCCGTCGATGGTTATTCGCACCACCACGGACTGCGCCGTCATATTCGGGGGAACCAGAAAGTTGATCTGGGTGGGCGAAACGTAATATAGGTCCGCGGGATAGTTGTCTACAAATACTTGGGTTTCGCTTGAGCCGAGCACGACGGGCAGGACGCCGCCTTGAATATCGTTCGCCGTGATAGCCGCCGTGCTATACGCCAGGTTCGCACCGTAGATGGTGCCGAGCGTGTTGGCGGCCAGGGCGCCAGATTGGTTGTCGGCAGCGTTCACAATACTCGCGGCATCGTAGATGGGCGCGACTCGTGGCGCTGGTTTATCGGCGGGCGCTGGTTTATCGGCCCCGAGCACGCACCAGACCGATAGGAGGGCCAAAGGGAAACGAACCAATGGCATTGGCAAATTAGTTCGGCGCGCGGAGGGAATATCTCAGGGCTAATAGCGGGGAACCGCCGGATCGATCTCCAGGCTCCAACGATCGATGCCACCCGCCATGCTCTGGCACGCGCCCACGCCCTGCTCGCGCAGCCAATGCACCACGTTCAAGCTACGGACGCCGTGATGGCAAAAGACGATCAGCGGCCGATCATCCGCCTGCGCGTCCAGCCGCGCAAGTTCGGCCGGGACCGTGCGCATCGGGATCAGCTCGGAGCCATCGATGCGCGCGAGCTGGAATTCTTGAGGCTCACGGACATCGATCAGGGCGAGTTTCTCACCCGCCTGCAAACGGCGCTGGACGTCGCGCGGCATGATTTCAAGCGGCAACGCGGTTTCCGTCATCACTTCGCGGGGGGATGCGGGTCCGACGTCATTTTGAAATCGTGTGTTCCGGTTGGGTCCACAAACTCCATCTTGACATTACTTCCGACGCCATCGATGAAGCGGTAGGTCCAGTCGATAAACGGGACTTGACCCGGACGGAGGTCGTCGCGGGCTGAATGATCGTCTATTTCATCGGGTGGTCCATACAGAATGTAGATCCGCCCCAGATCGGTTCTCCAGCCGGCCTTGCCGGTGGCGGTCGGAAAACGCAGGTTCGCATACGCGATGCGCCGGTAATGTTCTTCCTTGAATTCGTTTTCCGGAGTGCCGGGCGTGGGATCGCGGCGCAGCCAGAATTGCTGGATAAACTCGTCGCGCTCGTCATCCGTTTCGAGACGCTGGAACGCGGCGCTTTCCTCATTAGTGATGATGTACGGAACGTCTTCCTGCAGCCACTTCGTATACGGAGACACCTGTGGGACCGGCTTCGGCGACGGCTCGGCTTGCCAGGCGGTGAGCCCGACCGCCGCCGCGATCAGCAAGATGCCAGCGGAAACGAAGGGAGTGAGTGCGGGGCTCGGGCCCTCCGTGGGAATAAGCAAACGGCGAATTCGTTTCACTAGATTTCCTCCTGTAACCGCCAGGGCGGTTTGCGATGCGCCCCACCGGCTGGTTTCCAAGGCGGCCAGCGCCTTGGCGTATTCGTGCGCGTCGCCACTAAGCGAAACCGCCAGATCGTCGCAGCAATGTTCGCGTTCGGTGCGGATTACGCCCGAGATCCACCAGACCACCGGGTGATAAAACAACAGGCTCTCCACCGACGTTTGCAGCATATTGACGAGATAGTCCGAACGACGGATATGCGCTAGCTCGTGCAGCAGAACCGACTCGATTTGTGCGACCGGCATGCCGGTCAGCAGTCCCACGGGCACCAGGATCACAGGACGGATGTGCCCCATGACCACGGGAACCTCGGCCAGGCAGGATTCCAGTAGCTCTACCGGTCGCAAAAGCCGCAGCCGGTGCGTCAGCTGGCGCAATCGTTCCTGCCAGAAATCGGGAGCGGACCAAACACCCGTCCGGCGCAGACGCAAGGTTAAGGCCCAGCTTGCTAAATGGCGAAAGCAAAAAACGACGACGCCCACCATCCAGAATGGAACCAGCCACGGAAGAAAGTCCGCAACGCGGCGCATCGACACCTCAGAGGCGTCCGCGAGCATCGCGCCGCTGTTCCAATGAAGCGCGATAGGATTTATCGCCGGGCCTGGGATGGCGTTCCGTGGCGCGAGGCGCAACAGCGTAACGCCAAAACAAATGAGGATCGCGCACATCGCCAGGCATGCGGCGGCGTAGCGGGCGCGGGCGGAGCGGGCCATCGAGAGCAGGATCGCAAGCGCCACGCCAATGATTGCGCCTTCCCACAGCGAGTGAAACAGGGTCCATCCGATCGCGGAGGCCAGGGGAGTTTCGAGCCAATGATTCAGGTACGTCATTTGGCGCCCTCTTCGTACTGATCCTTTTCGTATTGATGCAGTAGTTCGCGCAATTCAGCCAGTTCCTGTTTCGACGCCTTGCGGGTGGAGAGCGCGCCCATCAGCAGATTTTTAGCCGAACCGCCGAAGGCGCGCTGCAACAGGTCGCCAGCCAGCCGCTGTTGCGTCCATTCCCGAGGCTGCGCGGCTTCATAAATATGCGCCCGCTGCTTCTCGTTTCGGCGCACCAGGCCCTTCTCCGCCATAATCTGCATGAACTTCAACACCGTGCTGTACTGCGTGGGTTTGCGTTGGCTGATGCTTTCGTGGACGTCGCGCACAGTGCTGGGACCGCGGCTCCAGAGGACGGTGAGGATTTCGAGCTCGGCTTCGGTGGGCCTTGGTGGCTGCCGTGACATACGAAGACGTTACTACGAAGAGATTCCTATGTCAAGAACCTAATCGCTCAGAAGCAATCAACCGAAGTAACGTATGACGGCGATGTGAGGTGGGCGGAACGATTGCGAGCGTCGGTCAGCGGCTGCTGGGTCCCGCTTCCAGGCTGATCATCAAGAAATTCTTTGAAAAACTAGCAGAAGCCGCAGTAGAATAAGCTTTTAAACAGACAAAGTGGCGCGGTCTGTCTCTACTGCACCGCGCCTGAATCAGAGGAGGAGAAGGTAGATGACTCACGCTTCTCTGTGTAAGAAGACGTACAAACACGGCTGGAAGTTGCAAGGATCGATTATTCGCCGAATGTGCGCGTTGGGTTCGTTTTGCTTTCTGGCTGTTCTTTTCCTGGCGGCTGGAAACGCGTGGGCGGATGGTGGTCAGATCGCGGTCACTTCAACATCGCTGCCCAGCGGTCTGGTAGGCCAAACTTATATGACCCAACTGACCGCCTCAGGAGGCACGGCACCCTACTCGTGGTTCATGGGATCTCTTTCGGGCAACCAGACCGGCCTGCCGCCTGGATTACAGTTGAATGCCAACGGTAGCGGGGTGATCAGCGGGATCCCTACCGCTGCCGGCACCTATACGTTCCCCGTAACGGCCACCGACACCTCCGATGACTCTCCCGGGTCGGCCAATCTGCAGATCGTCATCGCACCGATGACCATCCCAACCCAATTCCTGCCGCCCGCAACCACAGAAGTGCTGTATTACACTCTGCTTCAAGTCAATGGCGGAGTGGGAAACGTCACCTGGAGCCTTCATTGCGAGGATTGCGGCGCGAGGCCGGGCCTGAAGGGAGCGATCAAACCACTGCAAGGCAAGCAATTGCCTGCCGGCCTTACCCTGGCCTCGAACGGGGAAATCAGCGGCACACCGACCACCGCGGGAATGTCGACGTTCACGGTGCTTGCGGAAGATGAGGCTATGAACGTTGCAACTCAGACCCTCCAAATTAACGTTGTGCCCTGCGCACCCACCGTTTTGCCCGCCTCTCCTTTACCTCCAGGAGAAGTGGGGGTTGTATATCAAAAAGTCATCTTCAGTGCTTCCGGTTGTACCGGCCCTTTCACCTACACTGCGCAGGCAGTGAGCCCGTTTAATATGAATTCCTTGCCTCCTGGCCTCATCTTGAGCAAGGCCGGCGCTCTGACGGGAACGCCCACCACCGCAGGAGCCTTCAGTTTCGACCTCGACGTCACGGACCCGAACGAAAACGTAACGCAGTATCCATACAGCGTCACCATCAACTCGCCTCCCTCCATCACCACCACCTCGCCCTTGCCCAGCGGATCGGTCGGCGTCGCCTATTCTCAGCAGATCGCGGCCACCGGCGGAGTTCCGCCGTATGTCTTTCACATAAACGCCAATCCGCCGGGGATCAGCCTGACGCAGAGCGGCGTGCTGAACGGCACTCCCACTAAAGCGGGAACGTACAACTTCAACATGGGCGTTTCCGACAGTTTGGGCGCTGAGACGGTGTCGCCCTTCCAGGTCACCTTTACGACG
>CAVRZH010000038.1:0-15211 GCA_963725455.1 Bryobacterales bacterium | reverse complement strand
ACGAATTGAGCGGCCTGCGCCTGCGATTGCAGTTGCTGGACGGTGGCTCTTTGGATAGAGTCGTCGAGCACCAACAGGACCGTCCCCTTCTTGATTTCCTGCCCTTCCCCCACCGGGATCCGTGCCACCGTGCCGGATACCTCCGGATACACGTTGATATTCTCCCCGCTTGGCTGATCGCTCTCCAGCATGCCTTCCGCATAGATGCCGCTGGGATAAGGATTGGTGGGTGGACTAAACGCCGGCGGCAGCGGAGGCTGGGTGATAGCCGAAACGTAGGCCACCACGCATCCGGCCAACAGGCCAACGAAAGATAACACGAATAATAGCTTTCTCATTCGGTGCCTCCCTTCTCAAATCCGGTGAGACGCCCATCTTCCATCTTCAAAATCCGCGTGGCGAATTCGTTGATTCTGGCGTCATGCGTGACGATCAGGATGCAGCGCTTTTCATTGAGAATGTTATTCTTCACGAAACCGACTACGGCATGGCCGGTATCGCCGTCCAGTGAGGCGGTGGGCTCGTCCATGATCAAGATGTCCGGCTGTCCGGCGATGGCGCGGGCAATTGCAACGCGCTGCTGTTCTCCCCCGCTCAGCTTCACCGGCGGAAGATCCGCGCGGCCTTTCAAGCCGACGATGTCCAGATACTTCTTGGCCTGCTCGATGGATTCGCCCCAGTCCTGCCGTTTCAGGATCAACGGAACTGCCACGTTCTCGGCCGTTGTGAGCCGGGGGAACAAATGATAGTCCTGGAATACGAACCCGATCTTGTGCAGCCGAAAATCCGCCAGCTTATCGCTGCCCAGGCTCCAGATGTCGGCTCCTTCCACGGAAACGCTTCCCGAATCCGGCCGGAGAATGCCGGAGAGCACGCTCAACAAAGTGGTCTTCCCGCTCCCGGACGGCCCCACGATGTAAAGCATTTCGCCCAGATAAGCCTCCAGGCTGACATCTCGGAGGGCCTGGGTTTTGGCTTCGCCTTCTCCGAACCACTTCACGATCCCGGTTGCTCTAATTGCGACTTCGGGCATATTAGCCTCTGAAAATGTCGAACGGCTCAATGCGCAAAACCCTGCGAACGCCAAAGTAACTGGAAACGGCGGCAATGATGACCACCATTACCAACGCCAACCCAAGGTTCCAAAACGTGATCATGGCCGCATAATCGGGCAGCCGCATCTTGGCGAGAGCGATAGTGAGCGCGCATAATCCAATTCCCAAGCCATAGCCCGTCAGCGCCACGAAGCTCGCCTGGAACAAAATCATCAGGATCAGTTCGCGGCTCTTGGCGCCCATCGCTTTCAGCGCGCCGAACTTCTCCAGATTTTCCAGCACAAAGGTGTAAAACGTCTGGCCTGAGATGGAGAGACCAACCACAAAGGCCATGGCCGTCATGATCAGCAGGTTCATCCCCAGGCCGGTCTGGAACATGTAGAAGTCCGATATCTTGCCCATGAACTCGTCCTCGGTCAGCGCCAGATAGCCCAGGCCCTTCACTTCGCGCTTGATGTTGGGCACGTCGGCCGGGCTTTTGGGCCGCACCAGTACATAGGAAATGGTGAAGCGTGGGTTGGGGATATATTGCAGCGCTCTTTCGTACGTCGTGTAGAGCGTTGGAACGCCGAACAGACCGCTGCTGGCCACCTGCGCGATGCCGACAATCACGCCCCGATGTTCGTTCAATTCAAATTCCGTTCCCAATCTCGGATTCTCAAGCTTAGGAAATTCCGTATCCTTGACGGCGAAGAATGCGTTCTCGCCATAGATGTCTTCAATCTTTCCCTGAAGGAGCTGTGGCCGGCCGAACAGGCTGGTATCATCCAGCCCGACCACGGTCACAGCTTGATAAGTGCCGTCGGCCAGTTTGACCAAAGCTCCTCCGGAATAAACCGGCACCGCGAAATTTACGCCTTTGATGCTCCGTGTGGCGTCCAGCACGTAATCCGGCATGCCGATGGTGTTCGCAACCGTTTGGACCGACGGATCCATAATCCACATCGACGCTCCCAGATTCACCACCGTGGCCGATGCGCGCTTGAGAACCCCGGCAAAAAGCGAAGTCATGGCGATCATCAGGAAAACAGCAAAGGTAATGCCCACCAACAGCGCCGTGAACTTCGCCTTGTCGTTGACCAGCAACTTATAGGCGAGTTTCAGGATGCCCTTCACGGCCGCTCCTCTTCTTTAGTGTTGGCTGGATTGTTCGAAGGGACAGACCCGTGGCCGGCAACCCAAATCTTGTCGGGCACCATCACCTCGAGGTCGGAAATCTTGCTTTTCACGATCACTCGATCCAACTTGCCCGGCGCTTCTACGGGGCTTGCGACGAACTCCAGCAAATACTGATTGGCCAAATGATCGGCTAAGTCCGTCAAGAACGGCGCCAGCGATGGCAGCGGCCCAAACCCTAGGAAATAGGCCTCGCCGCCGGTTTCATCGGCGACATGGGCCAGTTGTACCTGCCCTGAATAGAGCTTGGAAGAATCGGTCGATAGATAATCCGCGCTCGGATGGTAGATCACATAAACCGTAACGCCTGCGCGTTGGGCCGCCTCGAGCGCTGCTTCCGCCGCCGGGTTCTGCACGGAGTCGGGCGCGGCCGTGGGATCCATCCCATTGGAGATCATGAGCACCGCGCGTCGCGACGTACTTTGCGGCCAGCCGCGTATCAGCTCGGCAAGCGCGACAAACGGATTCGCGGGCTTGCTGCCGGCGGGAGTGTTCAGAGCTTTCACCGCGGCTTGGTGGTCGGACGTCGTATTCTCCCCCATCTGGAGCTGGCCATTCTGGATGTAAGCCACCCCGATCCTGGTTGTGGATGGCTGAGAAAGGATGAAGTGGCTCAGCTCCTCGAACTTGTTGCCCGGTTCGCAATTCGAGCAGTTGTCCACAAGGAAAAAGAGATCGAGAGCAGCCCGGCCGCCGCGCAGCGGAACCAGGTTTGTAATTTGCAACGGGTTGTAGCCTTGCGTAACCGTCAGGTCGTCCTTTGTGAGTACCGGCGGTACATGGCCATAGTGGTGGCCGATGGTGACGACCATCTGGGTAGGCGTGCCTGTAGGAGCTGAGGCTTGAGCCCACGTGATTAGCGGCCACGCCAGCGCAAGCGATGCAAGTTTCGAAATCTTTGGCATATTGTCCTCTTAGACCTTCACCCTCTACGGGGCACTCGCCTCACCAAAGGCGGGATTTCGCAAACCATTGAAGCGAAGTCGGTTCGGGAGCATCCGCGTTTCAGGCCGTTCCTGTCTGCGTGATTTCGCGCAATAGACGGATTGGTCAAATCCGCCACCCTGGCATCCCACCCCCATTCGTGGGAACATCTTCATAAGCCTAGAAGGAGCCCAGATGCTTCGAAGACTTCTCGCCGTTCTCAGCGCGGCCGCCGTCGGGATCGCGGTCGATCCGCCATCCGCCATCGCGCAGGCCACCGGACCGGCTGCCTGGCAAAACGATCTGCAGCCCATCGCTCCCGCGGATTGGAATTACGACTTCGCCGCGCACCTTCTGGAGCGCGCCGGTTTTGGCGGAACGCCGGACGAGATCCAGGCGCTCGCGAAATTGACTCCCGCGCAGGCGGTGGCTCGCCTGGTTCGCTTTGAAGGCACCGACGCCAGCCATCTGCCTCCTTACGATGCATCGGACATTCACGACCCCGGGCTTGAGCCGTTTCCTCCCAGCCGCCCCGCCGTTACTGATCAGGCCAAGAAAACCGGCGAGGCGCTCGGCATCAAAGTAAAGCCGGAGGGCAGCCGGCGCCTGCAGCCGGTGGTCAACGAATTTTTCTATTGGCTGCGCGCCAGCGCGCTCGAGACCAATCGCGTCGCGTATTGGTGGGCGAACCGGATGCTCACCAGTCCCCAACCTTTGCGCGAAAACATGGCCCTCTTCTGGCACGGCCATTTCGCCGTGAATGAAGCCAAGGTCCGCGATTATCGCAAGCTGTTCGACCAATTAGAACTGTTCGAGAACCAAGGCACCGGCAACTTCCGGGACTTGATGGTGGCCGTGGCCCAGGATCCCGCGATGCTCACCTTCCTGGACGCGGGCGTCAACGTGAAGGGCGCCGCGAACGAAAACTTCGCGCGCGAAATCATGGAGATGTTCACCATGGGCGTGGGCCACTACACGGAAAAGGATATTCGAGAAGCCGCGCGCGCGTTTACCGGATGGAATTACGTCGACCTCAAATTTGTGGTGAACAAAGAGCAGCACGACGACGGCGAGAAGACCTTTCTCGGCAAAACCGGCCGCTTCGATGGCGTCAATGTGATCGATATCATCATGCAGCAGCCGGCCACGGCGGATTTCATCGCGGGTAAAATCTATCGGTACTTTGTGCGTGAAGATCTTTCGCCCCAGCTTCAGAAGCAACTGGGCTCCGTGCTTCGCGACCACGATTATCAGATCGCGCCGCTGCTCGAAACAATCTTCCTGTCGCGAGATTTTTACAGTCCCGCGTCGGTAGGCACGCAGATCAAAAGCCCGGTGCGGCTGGCTATTTCCACTTATCACAAACTCGGACTCGGGGATATTCCCGGCGTCCCGGATTTCAACGTGGCTACGGGTACTTTGGGTCAGCGGCTGTTCTCGCCGCCGACGGTGGCGGGATGGGCGAGCGGTACCAGTTGGATCACGCCCGGCCTGCTGCTGGAACGCGCCAACTTTGGTCGCGACATTTTGTTTCCCAACATCAACTTTCTTCCGCCGGATCGATACACCGGAGATCCCGAGGTGCGACGCGTTGCCGACCGTATCCGCCAGGGCCTGGACATCAGCTCCGCCACCAAGCCGGATGGCAAGAACGGTGACCTGGCTGAATCGAACATGGCCGCCGATCGCGATGAGGATTTCAACACGCGCTACGGCAGTTTCCGGGGCTGGCAAATGGCCATCGAACGAGTTAAGCCCATTCCGCGCGACACGGCGCAAATCAATCTGTCGCGCATGATACTCGATCAACACCTGAGTAACACCACGCAGGTGGTGGATTATATGATTCACCGTTTCATGCGCGTGCCGCCGAGCGAAGAGGGGCGGCAGAAAATGATCGCGTTCCTCAACAAGGAATTAGGCACGACGGATATCGCCGCCGCCGAGACCTATCTCGAAGATCCGCTGCGGCTGGTTCTGCACCTGATCATGAGCCAGCCGGAGTATCAGTTGGGTTAGTTTCCGGAGCCTACAAATGAACCAAAACCACTTTTCGTTTTCCGCATCCAGCCGGCGCGATCTGTTGCGCCTGGGCATGTACGGTATCGGAGTGAGCGCGGCCGCGCTTCCCATGCCGCTATTCGCACAGGCCGCTGCGTCATTGGCTGGCCAAGGAAAGTCCGGTGAGAAGATTCTCGTCGTCCTGGAGCTTTCGGGCGGCAACGACGGGCTGAATACGCTGATCCCTTATGGCGACGACGCCTACTATCGTCACCGCCCCCACATCGGCATCGCTCGCAAAGATCTGCGTCCTATCGACGATCATTTCGGATTTAGCCGCGGTATGGCGGGTTTCGAGCGCCTGTATAAAAGCGGCAAGCTGGCCATCGTGCACGGCTGCGGCTATGAGAACCCCTCGTTTTCGCACTTCACATCCATGGCCTACTGGCACACGGCCGCGCCCAACAGCGGCGAGCAATACGGCTGGGTGGGCCGCCTGGCCGACGCCATCGCTCCCGAAGCGCCTCCCAACTTCATCGTCGACATCGATACACACCAATCGCTCGCGGTGCGCAGCCGCCGTCATGTGCCGGTGGTTTTTGACGATCCCAATAAGTTCACGCAAGAGGTCTTCTATGATGAACGGGATGCGCTGAAGCCGCCCGTGAGTGAGCCGGTCGTCACCAATCCGTCGCGGAAGTTTCTGCTGGACACCGCGCAGAGCGCCCGCCAGGCTTCCGCTCTGGTTCGCGAAGCGTGGTCGAAATATCATTCGCCGGTGGATTACGGCGTGGTCGGGCTGGACCTGCCGAAGGTGGCCGCGCTCATCGACGCGGGCATGCCCACGCGTCTCTATTACACGGCCTATCGCAACAACGCCTTCGACACGCATGTCTTCCAGAACGATACTCACAAGCGGCTGCTCACATATGCCTCCGATGCAGTCGCGGCGTTCCTGCAGGACTTGGAGCGGATCGGTCGGGCCGACGACGTGGTGGTGATGGTGTTCTCCGAGTTCGGCCGGCGGGTGCCCGAAAACGTCAACCTCGGAACCGATCACGGTGCCGCGAACCTGATGTTTGTGGCGGGCAAACCGGTGAAGGGCGGTCAGTACGGGACCATCCCCAGCCTCACCCAATTGGACCCGGGCGACAATCTGATTTACACCACCGATTTCCGGCGAGTGTATGCCACCATGATCGCGGGATGGCTGGGATTGAAGGACACGCGTGAATTGCTCAACGGCGAGTTCCAGCCGTTCGACCTGTTTCAGCGCGCTTAGGAGCGACATTTAGAGGACAAAACAGCGCCATTCGCCCTGCGCCAGAACGTGACGCGGTGAAAAGCTTTCGGGAACATCCCATTGCGGAAACCCGGAAAGTATCAAGGTAGATTCCGGTTTTCGCACCCGCTCGATCTCGGGGGCAATGCGTTGCAGCGTCGCGGCATCGATATTCGCCACAATCACATCGGCCCATTGGGAACGCACAGCCTCCGCCGATCCGATGAACATTGGCACATCCACGCGCTCGCGGGCGAGGCGGACGTTATCGGCATCGATGTCGCACCCAACCACGCAATCCGCGCCCATCAACCGCGCTGCGTCCGACAAAATACCCGATCCCGAACCCACGTCCAGCACTCGCATGCCCGGCTTCACACAGCGTTCGATGGCCTGCAAACAAAGCTGCGTGGCCGGATGACGGCCCGTCCCGCATGCCATGCCGGGATAAATTTCCAGGCGCAGGCGGCCCGGCGGAGTGGGCGCGGCGTCATCCCACGGGGCTGCCAAAAAAAAGCGCTCGCCGACGCACAGCGGAGGCCACGCCTCACGAGTGGCCTGCTCCCAATCGACTGGCTCTTCGACGCGCAATTGCGGAGAAAATTCGGCGAAACGCAACGATAAAGAAACGCCATCGTGATGGTCCGAAAAGAACGCCCGCAGCCCGCCGTCCTCGTCCGTAACGCCAGCCGTCCCGCACTCTTGCAGTTCAGCGATAAGAAGATCTTCGCACTCGCGCGAAGGGTGAAGAAGAAGGGAAAACAATCCTTCAGTTTACGCGATTGTGATAATCTGAATTACACCTTCCCTGTCGAAGCTCGGCAACCGAGTTTTAAGATCCCATGGCTACTCCTGGATTCGACGAACCGCGCATCGCTTCCGGTCCGTTTGCAAGCTACCATCTCGACCACGCCTTCGACGAAATGTTCGATTCCGAGCGCCAGCCGCGCAAGCACTATCGCGCGCTGTATGAGCTTTTGCTGAGCCTTCCGGCCGAGGAAATGCGCCGCAAAAAGCAGGCTGCCGATGTGTCGTTTCTGCACCAGGGCATCACCTTCACGGTTTACGGCCGCGACGAAGGCACCGAGCGCATTTTCCCGCACGACCTGCTCCCACGCATCATTACCAGCGCGGAATGGCAGACCATCGAAAAAGGCCTGACCCAGCGCATCACGGCCCTCAATATGTTCCTGCGCGACATTTACAACGAAGGCCGGTGTCTGGCCGATGGAATTGTTCCGCGCGAAATGGTCTACAGCTGTAAACATTTCAGGCGCCAGATGCGCGGCGTCACCGCGCCCAAAAACATTTACGTCGCCGTAATGGGTACGGACCTGATCCGGCTGCCGGACGGACGATTTGTAGTTCTCGAAGACAATCTACGCGTGCCGAGCGGCGTCTCCTACATGCTGACGTCGCGGCAGGTGATGAAGCGGATCTTCCCGGAATTGTTCCGCTACACCGACATCCGTCCCATCGATCATTATCCGGAAGCCTTGCTGACCACGCTGCGCGCGCTTGCGCCCGAGGGCCGCGGCGAGCCGAACATCGTTCTGTTGACTCCGGGCGTGTATAATTCGGCGTACTTCGAACACACTTATCTCGCTCGCCAGATGGGCATCGAACTGGTGGAAGGCCGCGACCTGGTTGTGCACGACAACGTTGTTTATATGCGCACTACCGGTGGTCTGCGCCGCGTCGACGTGATCTACCGGCGCGTGGATGACGATTTTATCGACCCCCTGGCTTTCCGGTCCGATTCGATCCTGGGCGTGGCCGGCTTGTTCAATGCCTATCGAGCCGGCAACGTGACCTTGGCGAATGCGCTCGGGACCGGTGTGGCCGACGACAAAGCTCTCTACGCTTACGTTCCCAAGCTGATCAAATATTTTCTGGGCGAAGATCCCATCCTCGACAACGTCGAAACCTATTTGCTGACTGAACCCGCCGAGCGCAGGCATGTGCTGGATCATCTGGATAAGTATGTGGTCAAGGCGGTGGGCGAATCGGGCGGCTATGGCATGCTGATCGGTCCGCATAGTACCGCCGAACAGCGTGCGGACTTTCGCGAACGGATCGAAGCCGATCCGCGCAACTATATCGCGCAGCCGACGCTGATGCTGTCGCGCGCGCCGTGCTTTTTCGACGGCCGGGTGGAACCCAGGCACGTGGATTTGCGCCCGTATATCCTGTGCGGGGACAAGGTAACCATCGTTCCCGGCGGGCTGACGCGCGTGGCGCTACGCTCTGGATCTCTGGTAGTGAATTCATCGCAAGGCGGAGGCAGCAAGGACACGTGGGTGTTGCAGTGACATTCTGGGTTCTGAATTCTGACTTCTGAATTCTCTCTTTATGCTCTCTCGAGTTGCCGACAGTCTCTATTGGATGAGCCGCTACCTGGAGCGCGCCGAGCACACCGCGCGCGTGCTGGGCGTCCAACTCAATCTAATGCTGGAACAGGACCCTCGTTCCTCGGACCGCCGCTGGTTGCGCGTGCTCGGGAGCTTGGGCCATCCCGGCGGCGTTACCGAGAATAGCGATCCGTTTACCCGCGCACAGACCTACGCCCTGCGCAACATCACTGGCGGCATCGCATCGGCGCGCGAGAACGCGCGTCAGGTCCGCGAACAAATCAGCTCCGAAATGTGGGAGCATCTCAACCGCTTGTTTCACGAAGTGCGGCGCATGGAATCGGCAGGTCTTTGGCAGTCCCAGCCGCTGGATTTCCTGACCGTCATTCTGGAAAGCTCGCATCTGGTGCAAGGCGTTACCGACTCCACTATGAATCACGGCGAAGGCTGGCAATTTATCCAGGTGGGACGGTTTATCGAACGCGCCGCGGCCATCGCCCGGCTGCTGGATATCTACTTTCGCGAATTTCCCGCCGGGCAGCCGATGGATTCCAGCGAGCACATGGAATGGATCGGGCTGCTGCGCAGCTGCACCGCGTTTGAAGCCTATTGCAAGGTTTATACTGCCGACTTGCGCCCGGAGCGCGTGGCCGAGTTTTTGTTGCTGAACAATGAATTTCCGCATTCGGTCCGATTTGCGGCAGACCACTTGCAGCGTTCGCTCGAAGCCATCAATCAAGCCGCCGCCAGCAAACGATCGCCGCGCGTGGCCAAGATCGCCGGCCGTTTGAGCGCCGGAC
Organism: Bryobacterales bacterium; assembly: GCA_963725455.1. GTDB lineage: Bacteria > Acidobacteriota > Terriglobia > Bryobacterales > Bryobacteraceae > Palsa-89. Next base: position 5,622 of record CAVRZH010000038.1, on the reverse strand, counting down.
TGATGTTCACGCCGCTCGAAGAAGTAGTTGCGAGTCTGGCCGAGTTTTTCGCGGACATTCAGAAGCAATGCGCTCGCATCCACACCGCGATTTACGAAGTGTATATCACTTATCCCGTGGAAGCGGCCATCGAGGCTTAATTCGCTATGTATTATTCCATCCGGCACGTCACTAAATTCCGCTACAGCGCGCACGTCAGCGAAAGCTTGATGGAGGCGCGCATGCAACCGCGTTCCGATGGCCCGCAGCGCTGCCTCTCTTTCCAACTGATGGTCCAACCCAAGGCGCGCGTGCAATTCTATCGCGATTACCTGGGCAACATGGTGCATCATTTCGATGTGCCGGGCAGGCATAAGCAGCTTTCGATCATCGCCGACGCGCTGGTGGATGTGCAGCCGTCCCTGGCCTTGCCCGGTGCGCTTAGCCAGAGCGCGTGGGACGAACTGGACGAGATGATCGCGGCCGGCGACTATATCGAGATGCTGTTGCCCAGCCATTTCGGCCAGTCCACTGAGCTGTTGGAGCAATTCGCCAGCGAGCTGGACGTGGAATCGCGCGAGAAGGCGCGGCAGCGCGATCCTCTGGAGTTTGTGCTGAACCTGAACGCGCAGCTCTACCGCAAGATTGCCTACGTTCCCAAGAGCACGCGCGTGGATTCACCCATCGACCATGCGCTCGAAAGCCGCCAAGGCGTCTGCCAGGACTTCGCCCACATTATGATCGGACTGACGCGCCGCATCGGGATCCCCAGCCGCTACGTCAGCGGCTACTTGTTCCACAAGGCGGGAGATAAAACGCGCTCGGCCGAAGGCGCGACGCATGCGTGGGTGGAGACGCTGCTGCCGGGTTTAGGCTGGGTGGGCCTGGATCCAACCAACAATATGCTGGTTGGCGACCGGCACGTGCGCACTTCAGTGGGACGCGATTACGCCGACGTTCCTCCCACCAAAGGCGTCTTCAAAGGATCGGCCGAGAGCCAGTTGCTGGTGTCGGTTCACGTGGCGCCCTCCGATGCTCCGCCGCTGGAGCCGGAGCTAGGCATCGAAGACTGGTCCCAAGCGTTGCGTGAAGACGGTCTGGACCCGGACTTGGCCGCCCATCATCAGCAACAACAACAGCAGCAATGAACTCAAAGGCAGCGCGCCCGCCGGCAGGCCGCTGTCACTTGGTTCCGTTGGGAGGCGGGGCGGGAGCAGCTGTAGCCGCCAAAGTCTCCTTTTCCTTCGGATCTTCGATTGTTACGTAAACGGGTTGTTCCATGAGTATGGGCTCTTTACCCGCGGTCTTCACCACCAACTGCAAACGGCCGGGTTTCGCGAAGGGCGGAATGCGGATCGCGATAGAATCATCCGTTTGTTCCAGCACCTTTACCTTCATGTCGAAGGTGTGGTCTGTCAGATACACTTCGTCCACCTTGGTTTTGCCAAGAGCGACGCCCTCAATTTTGAGGACTGATCCGATTTTTCCGCTGTCGGGCTCCACTTTGTGCATCACCGGCACCTGAGCCGGGAGCGAAGCCGTACCAGCGAGGCAAAGCAATGAGAAAACAAGCGTAATTCGCATTGTCTGTGTGCTCCGTACCAAGGACTTTATTCCCATGCTGTATAGACCGCAATGGGTGGAAAGTACCAAAAAGAGCGGGGGAAAAAACTGAGGTGGAGACGGTAGGGAAGGCTAAGGGAAAGTTGTCGGTCGGAAGTTGCAACTGGGCAGATGTAAATGGGAGGGGGCGGGCCTGAAGATTCTCCGGCCCGCACGCGAGAGAAAAGCGACTAGCGTTCGGCTGTCAGGTGCAGACCCTTGTGGATGGCGTAGAGGGCTAGCTCCAGGCGGTCTGATACACCCAGCTTGTCGAAGATGTTGTGCAGGTGATTCTTGACCGTCTGCTCGCTGATGAACATCTTCTCAGCCATTTCCTTGTTCTTGTAGCCCTGCGCCACGAGTTGAACGATTTCACGCTCGCGCTGGCTGAGCGGGGAGCGCTCGCGGGTCTTGCCCGAACCGCTTCCGCCGCCAACTTCACCGGGCGCGGCGAACTGCCGCATGACGGCCGCGGTAGTGTGCGAGTCCAGCCAGATCTCACCGCCGTGAACCTTGCGGATGCTTTTGACGATCAGCTCCGGCGCGGTTTGCTTCAGTACAATGCCGGAGCATCCGAGTTTCATGGCTTGCACGAATTCGTTTTTGTCTTCCGACGCCGTGAGCACGATCACGCGGGTGCGTTTGTTGGTCTGCTGCAGGGCCTGCAGAGCCGAGAGGCCGTCCAGATTGGGCATGCGGAGATCGAGCAGCAGTACGTCAGGATCCAGCTCCTGCACCCGATCCAGTACTTCGCATCCGTCTGACGCTTCGCCCACTACTTGAAAGTCCTCTTCCAGGCTGAGAAGCTTTTTGAGGCCGTCGCGGACAATTGGATGGTCGTCAGCGATGAGTACTCGAATCATGCCCTTCCTTGGTTCGGCAGGGGTGTGGCGAACTCCATTATCTTCCACGGTCGTGAAGGTGTCGTTCATATATAGTGTATCGACCATCCGCATCTAGATTCTACAGGGGTACTGGTACGTAATCAATTTCAGGTAACGCTTAAATTAACCCGATGAAACCACTTAGATCCAGGTATCGAAACCCTGTAGGAGCGCTTTTAGAGCGCTCTGAACTAGTACTTAGTGTAGTACTATTTCTAGCGCCATGAATTGGCAAGACAGGATCGCCATTTCCTTAGCGTTTGGCACTCTTTTGCCGCACCCGCCTTTCAGGAACTGCGGGACGCTGGAACACAACCCAATGATAAGGAACGATGACAGCCAGCCATCGCTTTGGTCCCGTGCTTGCACACGTCGCAGCAGTGTTAGATGCTGTCACCAACAATCTCGAGCGCTACATGGATCTGCTAAGCACTCGCCAGAAGCTAGTGGTTTCCAATCTCGCCAATCTCGATACTCCGGGATATCACGCCAAAGACATCGATTTCCAATTCGAGTACATCAGTTTGGCTGAGGGCCAGAAACCAAACATTATAGATACTCCAGACCTGGTCATCAAAAGCGATGGCAATAATGTCAGCCTGGACCGCGAAACCCGGCTGTTGTCGGAAACCGCTCTGCGATTTAATGTAGCCTCCAACCTGATGAAGGCTCAGCTCAAGATTATGGAGTCGGCCATCAAAGAAGGTCAAGCCTGATGAGTCTTTTCTCGGTGCTTTCGGTCAGCGCGTCCGGCATGGCCGCCCAGCGCACCCGCGCCGAGCTTCTGGTGCAAAATATGGCGAATTCGGAGACGACGCGCACGCCTGAAGGCGGCCCGTACCGGCGCCGGGACGTGATGTTTGAAAGCGCTCCGCAGACCTCGCCGTTTTCCGCGGTCTTCCAGACCGAGCTGACGGACGGGGTGGCCGGAGTGGAAGTGGCCGACGTGATCGAAGACACCAGTGAAGGAGAAAAACGCTACCAGCCTGGACACCCCGACGCGGACAAAGATGGTTACGTAGCGTATCCCAATGTGAACCCCGCCGAGGACATGGTGGATCTGCTGGCCGCGCAGCGCGGCTTTGAGGGCAATGTCGCGGCCATGTCGGCGATTAAGGACATGATCCAGCATTCCATCGATCTTCTGAGGTGATCTGTTTCAGGTGATTCTTGTCCCTACCCATCACTGCAATCACATCTCCGGCCGCGATTCCAGCTCTTGCGCCGCTCACGCCACCCGCGCCGTCGGGCGCCGGATTCAGCTCCGTGCTGGCCGACGCAATCGGGCGCGTGGACCAGTTCCAACAGACTGCACAATCCAGCATCGGTAAATTTTTGTCGGGCGAGGATTTAAAGAGTGCGCTTCCCGGCCGAATACGCCCGGCGCGAGCGGGCAGAGACTTGCTCCACTGGCGCCACTGTTTCCGGTCGAATTCTTCGAGCGCCGATTGCGCTTCGCGCTGCTGCTCCTGTTCGCGACGGTGGAGGATTTCAAGAAGCGCCCGGGCGACCGGATCGGTGCCAGTAAAGTGCGAACCGTTTGCGTGGGATCCGGATTCAGCATCCTGTGCAGATTGCGCGGGCCGGTCTTCCCCTTCCACGCGAGTTAGGACGTCGCCAAATTTTTCTACCCATTCCATCATCACCTGCACATCGCGCAAGGCGCCGAGGCGTTGAAACAGGCGTTTGCCGGCCTTCTTCATGGCCTTCCAGTCAGGATCGGGATCGAGGGCCATCAATCCGTCAGCCAGAGATCGGCACCGGCGCAGAGCGACGCGGAGATCGTGAACCGGATCCGGACCAAAGTTGGCCGCGACACGGTCGCACTCGTCAAGAACCTGCAGCATCCAGTAGCGCAGGCCGGTGACTTTCTTAGGGCGCGTTGGGCGCAGGGTTGAAGGAGGCACGAAAGTTCCAGAATGCCGCAATATTCGTATCACTCTATATTCGCCGGAGTTTACTACGATGGCCAGTGACTGCGTGGGTCCCAGGAACTTTCACGCGCGAAACTTTTCGATTCCGCGCAATGCGGACAATGAATCCACTCCAGAGCCTCATCCGCGCCAATGCCCACGCGCCGCATCTCGCACAAGGTTCCGGCCAGCGACCCGCGCTGCCGCGCGGCCTCCCCGCTCAGGTGCAATGCAATGCGCCGCCGCTTGCGGTGATTGGTCTCCGCCAGGTTGATCAGCTCAAAGTAAAACGCAAAGGCCCGCGTCAGCTGAATCGCACGCTCCACCGGCAGTGAGTGCGCCAGTTCCAGCGCCTTCGCCGCCTGCCGCGCCGCCTCTTCACTGCGTCCGCGAGCCTCCTCATCCCGGCGTCGAATGGTTCCCTGCCGCAGCGCCTCCACCTGCGCAAACAGCTCCTCGCCCGCCTGTTCGCGCAGCACCTCGCCTAGGAGGATGCCCAGCGACCGCACATCGCGCCTGAGCGGAGCCTCTTTCAGCTCGCCCGCCTGCGCCTCCAGTTCCGCCAGCCGCTGCGTCCAACTCTCGAGGTTCCACAAAAGGGCCATCGTGTTTTGATTATGCACGAAAGGCTGAAGTAAACAGCTTCAAGAGACAATACTTTGCCCGTCCAACTGCATCATTAGCTCTTCCCACTCCGCGGTGAGCGCGGCTAACTGCGCGCGCAACTCTTCGGCCAGCGTAGTCAGCCGCTGTGTCTCGGCGGCAGAGATATAAACGCCCAACTGCTCTTCGGTATAGGCAATCGCGGCCTCGATGCGCGGAGTCTCTTCTTCTAGAAATGCGCAGCGCTCCTCCATCTGCTTTTGTTTGATGGGATTCAGGCGGCGTGTGCGGTCTTTAGCTTCAGGCTCGGAAGCTAAGTCGTCTTCTGCTGCGTTTCTATTGCCGTTCTTCGCGGCTGGCTCCTGCAGCTTTCCCTTCGCAACGCTCTCCGGTGACGGTCCGCTGGATCAATGCCCTGCGCTTCTTTCCACCTAAGATAATCTTCGTAATTGCCTTCGTGGCTGGTTACCTTGCCGCCTTCAACTTCGAGTACGCGTGTGGCCAGCCGGTCAATGAAATAGCGGTCGTGCGACACGAAAACCACCGTGCCCGAGAACGCCGCCAGTGCATCGAGCAACACATCCTTGGCGCGCATGTCGAGGTGGTTTGTAGGCTCGTCCAAAAGCAGAAAATTCGATGGC
>CAVRZH010000037.1:0-15108 GCA_963725455.1 Bryobacterales bacterium | reverse complement strand
CGGTGGGGGCGGCCGAGCAGGGCTGCAGCGAACTGGTGCTGATGGGCATGACGCGAGCGCGATTCTGCGAGCTGCTTTCGGCTAAGGTGAAGTCGAACACCGATCTGTTCCTGATGGGATTGCTGTCGGTGATGGGCGCGATTCTTGAGATCGACATGGCGACACTGCTGGAGAAGCTGCCGGTGGATCATGACATCAAAACGGCGCTGTTGGGACAGGCAGGCGGGCTTCGTCCCCTGTATCAGTTGATGCTGGCGCAGGAGTCGGGTGAGTGGGAGCAGGCAGCGGCGCTGACGAAGCAGCTCCGGCTTCGCGATGAGACGGTGGGCAACGCCTGGTGGGAGGCGATGACCTGGGCACAAGAAGAGACGAAGGGCGTTTAGGGTCGGGTCAGCAGTGACCGGTCACCGGTGACCGACTGGGCTCTCAATTTCAATCCATCAGTCTTCAATCCATCGGTCTCTTGCTAACTTCTTTGCGTTAATTAAGGGGCTTCGATGAGCTCCATTTTCCCTTCGCGCGTGCGGTGCAGGACCATCAGCTTGCCTTTGGGATCGCGGAAGACGAAGACGTCGCGATCACGGAAGTGGGCTTCCTTAATGGCTTCTTTACTTACGCGCCGCGATAGAACAGGCGCGCAAGAGTTTGTCCGAAGGCGGCATTCCGATCGGGTCCGTGCTGGTGCACGAGGGCCAGATTATCGGGCGAGGCCACAACTGCCGCGTCCAAACGGGCAGCGCCATCGACCATGGCGAGATGAATTGTCTGCGCAATGCCGGCCGATTGCCGGCTCGAGTTTATAGGAACAGCACCATATATTCCACGCTTTCTCCGTGCCCGATGTGCAGCGGGGCCATCGTACTTTATAAGATCCCGCGCGTGGTGGTGGGCGAAAACAAGACGTTTCTCGGCGCCGAGGAGTACATGCGGAGCCAAGGCATTCAGGTAGACGTCGTCCAGGATGAGGAATGTATTCAAATGATGACGGAGTTCATCCGGATGAAGCCGGAGCTGTGGAACGAGGACATTGGAATTTGACGCATGCAGGAAATCCAGACGTTGAATCAAACATTGTTTCAGGACCTCATCGAGCGGGCGCGCCGTTCGCCGAGACTGCGCGTGAATCACAACTTTCACGCATCCATGGAGGACAATCCGCATCGCTTCCTGAACGTGATGGTGAAAGGAACCTACGTTGCTCCGCATCGCCATCTGGATCCTCCGAAAGCTGAATCGTTCCTGGTTCTGGATGGAGAAGTAGCGTTCTTTATTTTCGATGACGCCGGGAACGTGGTGCGGACGGAAATAGTGGGCCGCGATCCCATCGGGATCGATCTTCCATCCGGTGTCTGGCACACACTGACGCCGGTGTCGGCGCACGCCGTCTGTTACGAGGTGAAGCCGGGGCCGTATCTGGCGGCCAACGACAAGGACTTTGCGCCTTGGGCGCCGCGCGAGGGCGATCAGGAGGCACCGGCTTATCTCACGCGCTTAATGTCGACGCTCAAAAACAAACATGCTTGATGGTGTCCACCAGCGCATGCAGTCCAGCTGAGGCGAAGATGCTGGAACTTTTTTCGAATACCTTGCCATAGGCGATTCCCGCGATGGTGGCGAGGATCATGTAACGCCAGTTGGGAAGCGGTCCGGGGCCGTTATCCAAATGCGCGCACCCAAAGATAAAGGCGGACGCAAGCAGCGTGGATGTGCTGGTCCCAAATTTCTGGGCGATGCAATTCTGGATCAAGGAGCGGAATAGAATCTCTTCAGGGAGCGCAGTAATTGCGAGGATGATTAGATACTGCGAACCGATGCGCGCCGCGGACAGATGAGGCGGCAGATGAAATGGCGGCAAGAATCCGATAGCGCGGCCCAGTGGGATCAGGATTGGGGCGCAGGCCGCGAAACCCAGAAGGAGATTGAGGAAGTCGCGACCGGAGCGCGGCAAGTTGATCTTCATGCTCTTGAGGCGCCGGGATAACAGGAAAATCGAAAGGCCAAGAACGATCGAAACGCCGTAAGCGGCCAGATGCAGAGTGCTCTGCGCCCGCTTCGGGATCAGCTGATGTCCGATCGCAAATTCGATTGGAAACCAAAGCAGCCCGATCACGACGAAGTCGAGCCAGGTGGGTGGAGGTGTGTCTCGCGCCAAATAGGCGACGCAGACGGGCAGGAATGTGTAAGCCAAAATCAGGCCCGCCAGCGGAATGCTGAAGGCATTCAGGTGGGCCGCGATTGCGAGGAAAACCGCGGACAATACGGCCGGAATCGCAAACAATGACCGCGCGCGGATCACGTTTGATCTACGCGCCTAGAATCTCGAGGTAGCGTGCCACCGCCTCAATCCCTCGAAAGAAATTCGGCAGGTGCAGCTTTTCATTCGGCGCGTGCAGATTATCATCCGGCAGGCCGAAACCCATCATGACGCTGGGAATCCTCAGGTATTCTTCGAACGCCGCGACGATAGGGATGGACCCGCCCGAGCGAATATATACCGTTTCCTGGCCGAACACCTGCTTCATCGCTTCGGCAGCGGCGTGAATGAATTTGTTGTCGGGATTCACCAGCGACGGCGGCGCGTTGTGGATGGTCCTGTATTCGGCCGTCACGCCTTTAGGACAGGCTGCCGCGACGGCTTTTTTCAACTGCGCCACGGCTTCGTCGGGTTTCTGATCGGCCACCAGCCGCATGCTCACTTTCGCGATCGCGCGAGCGGGAATCACTGTCTTGGCGCCTTCACCAATGAAGCCACCACGGATGCCGTGTACTTCTAGCGTCGGCCGCGCCCACAAACGCTCGAATAGCGGAATCTCGGGCTCGCCCACCAATTCCTTAACGCCGACTTCCTTCTCCTTGTACTCTTTTTCGTCGAACGGCAGCCGAGCCCACGCCGCTCGCTCTTTGTCGCTGGGCGGCACTACGCGATCGTAGAACCCGGGAATTTTAATATGCCCCTCGCGATCTTTCAGCCTTGACAGGATCTCCGCGATAGCCATCAGCGGATTCGGCGCGGCTCCGCCGTAAACGCCCGAGTGCAGATCGTGATTCGCGCCTTCCACCACCAGCTCGCCATAGATGATGCCGCGCAGCCCGACGCAGATAGTCGGCAGCTCCGGCGCAAACATCTCGGTATCGCAAATCACCGCGGCGTCGCATTTCAGGCGCGCGGGCTTGCTCGCCACGTACGCTTCGATGTGTTCGCCACCGACCTCTTCCTCGCCTTCGACCAGAAACTTCACATTGATCGGCAACCGTCCATGCTGCTTCAGCAGGCCCTCCACGGCTTTGATCAGGATGTATGTCTGCCCTTTGTCGTCAGCCGATCCACGAGCATAGATATTGTTGTTGCGAATGTCGGGCTCAAACGGCGGCGTCTTCCATTCGTCCAGTGGATCGGGCGGCTGCACGTCGTAATGCCCGTAGAACAACACGGTGGCCTTGCCCGGCGCACCCAGCCACTCGGCGTAGACCAGGGGATTACCCTGGCCCTCGATCAACTGGGCGTGCTGCAGCCCGGCCCGTTCCAATTCGCCGCGCACGAATTCAGCCGCGCGCTGGATGTCCGGCTTGTGCTCCGAGAGCGTGCTGATGCTCGGGATGCGCAGGAAGGTCTTCAGCCCTTCCAGATAACTGTCGTGGTGCTGTTCGTAGTAATTCATGGTTTATATCATTCACTTCGCGACGAGTCCGACCTCGCTCACGATGATGCCTAGTTCGCGCTGGTCGGTGGCGGTGGGCAGCAGCGTGTGATCGACGGCGAAATCGATTCGCACCACGTCGTTCTGCAGTTTGTCGGCTGGCACATCGCGCGTGTAAGTGTACTGGCCGGCCTTGGTGTATATCTGCGGCTCCAGCTTGTAGCCTTGGATGGCGGCCGACAACTGTACCGATCCCAGTTTCTGAATCACCACGTCCGGCACGGCCATCTTCAGCACTAATTGCGCGCCTCTTTGATCGGAATGCAGCGGCGCCGAAAGATCCACCGCGAATTCCTTGCCGGTCCAGCGCCAGGCGTTCTCTTCGACGTTGTAGAAGCCCTTTGCAAAATGGGCGGAGACATTGGGATCGCCCGCGTAAATGGTGCTGGCCAGCACCTGAGTTTGCGTGGAACTGCCGCGGTGGCGGCGCTTACAACCGGCGCCCACCAGCAGCAGCGGAATGAGGATCAAGGTCAACGAGAGAGATCGCATGGGTTTCGTTTTGTTTGAGTGATGTCGGCCGGCTATCAGTCCCCGCACTTCTCAACATCCACCAGGCAACTGTAGAACGTGGGACCGCCGCCGATATCCGTCAGCCGATCGGATGTGAGCGCATTGATATTGCGATGGTCGGGCGAAAGTTTGTTCCAGCGGACGGATGGCGCTAGCACCACTCCTGGACGAACCACTCCGTTTACTCCAGCCACCAACGTACAACTTCCGCGGCCGTTGAAGACACGCACCCGGTCGCCGTCTCCAATTCCACGAGCCCGCGCATCTTCGGTGTGGAGGAATAAGGTTGACGTCTGTGCCCCGGCCGATGGCTCATTGCCGAAGGTTGAGTTCATGCTGTCGTGGCTCTTGGCGGAAATCAACTCAAGCGGAAAGCGCGCGTGCAATTCCGGCGCGCCCAGCCTGGATTCGATGGGCGGCCGATAATCGAGCGCGTCGGCGCCCAACTCGCACTTGCCGGACGGTGTGCCGAACTTGCCCTGAGCAAAAGGTAGATACGGCTCCGAGTCCGGCGCGACATTCAAGCGCACGGAATGCTCGCGATCCAGGCGCTCCAGCGTGATGCCCTGCAAAAACGGATGCCCGGAGTCCAGGAGTGTCCGGATCATGTCGTCTTCCGAATCCAGGAAACAGGGGTCGTCGAAACCCATGCGCCCGGCCAGCAGCCGGAATACTTCCACGTTGGGCTTTGTTTCGCCAGGCGCGGGCAGTGCAGGACGAGCCAGCTGTAAGTAGTAATGCCCGTACGCCAAATAGAGATCGGTGTGTTCCAGGAACGTCGTGGACGGCAGCAGGATGTCGGCATGGTCCGCGGTGTCGTTCTGAAACTGCTCCAGCACCACGGTGAAAAGATCCTCGCGGCGCATTCCCGCCAGCACCAGGTTCTGATTGGGCGCGATGGATGCCGGATTGGAGTTGTACACTACCATGGCCTTCACCGGTGGATCGTTCAACTGGGTGAGGGCCTTGCCCAATTCCGTCATGTTGACGATCCGCGCCTCACGCCCGAGTGGCGAGCGCCGCTGCAATTCGGGCATTTCGAGTCCGGTCTTGTTCAGCCGAAACGCCTGGCTGGTGGATAATTGCACTCCGCCGCCTACTTCGCGCCACGATCCAATCAATGCAGGCAGAGCCGCAATCGCACGTGTGGCCGATCCGCCGCGTTCGCTGCGCTGCACTCCATAGTTGAGCCGGATGACGGCGGGACGCGTGGTGGCATATTCACGCGCGAGCGAAACCACATCTTCGCCGCGGATGCCGGTGAGTTGTTCCACGCGCTCTGGCGGATATTCGGACGCCCGCCGGACCAGCGCCTCAAAGCCGTTGGTGTAGTTGGCAACGTAATCGGCGTCATGCAGTTTCTCGCCGATGATCACGTGCATCAACCCGAGCGCCAGCGCCAGATCGCTCCCGGGATAAATCGCGAAATGCTTGTCGGCCAGCTTTCCGGTGCGATTGCAAACCGGATCGATGCTGTAGAACTTCGCGCCATTGCGCCTTGCTTCGACGATAAAGGGCCACAAGTGTACGTTGGTGGCGAGCGTGTTCGCGCCCCAGGCGATGATGAGCTTCGACTGGCGGAACTGCTCGGGCTCGGTGCCGTATTTGAAGCCGAGCGTCGCGGTGAGACCGGCTCCGCCGGCCGCCGAGCAGATGGTGCGTTCCAACTGCGATGCCCCCAGACGATGAAAGAAACGGCGATCCATCCCGCCCCCGTTCAACAGGCCCATGGTGCCCGCATAGCTGTAGGGCAAAATCGCTTCCGTACCGTATTCGGCGGAAATCTGCTGCAGCCGCGCGGCGATGGTATCCAAAGCTTCATCCCACGAAATCCGCTGGAATTTACCGGCGCCCTTAGGCCCAATGCGCTTCTGGGGATAAAGCAGCCGGGCGGGGGAGTATTCGCGATCCAAATACCGCGCTACCTTGCCGCACAGGAACCCACGCGTTACCGGATGTGCCGGATCGCCACGCAGATGGCTGCCTTGGCCGTCCTGCACATTGATGAGCAGGGAACAGGTGTCGGGACAGTCCAGCGCGCAGACGGAATGTCGCACTTCCGGCATGCTTATGATTATAGCTTCCGCGTGGTGATTACCTCGCGTCGCCGCCTGTTTGGGCCGCGCCAGGATCGGTCGGCTCTAGTTCGCCGACCCGGCCTTGCCCCACAGCTTCTGTGACGCGATTTTGGCCCCGTCGGCCAGCGATTTCAGCTTGAGCCACGCGATGTCGGGATAAACCGCGCCGAAGCCGGCGAACGTGCCGAATCCGCAATCCGTGCCGCCCATCACGTGGTCGCGCCCCAGGATCTCGGCATAGCGGACAATGCGCTGCGCCACCAGTTCGGGATGCTCCACGTAGTTGGTGCTGGAGCCGATCATGCCTGGAACCAGCACCTTATCCTGCGGCAGCTTGATGGATGTTTTCCACAGCTCCCATTCGTGCTCGTGGCGCGGATTGGCGCCCTCAATCAGCAGGCATTGCGGTTTGGCCTTCAACGCCACCGGAATTACCTTGATACCGGGGATGTCGCGTGTGTGCGGGCCGTCGTAGTTCCCCCAACACACGTGCATGCGTACGCGATCCGCCGGTACATTCTCCAGCGCGTGATTCAACGCCGCCACCTGCAACTCCGCGTTGCGAATGAATTCGTCGTCGTCCACGCCCCGAAACTTGATGTGCCGGCCCATGGCCAGATCCGGACAATCCACCGAAAGGATCAAGCCCGAGCTCACAATCGTTTCGTATTCGGTCCGCATGGCGTCCGCCAACGCTTCCAGGTACGCTTCATGGGTCGGATAATATTCGTTCGGCTGGAACACCGCGATGGTTCCGGGCGAAACGGCGTTCATAAAGCCGTCGGTCACTTTTGCCTTCGACAAAGCGTCCTTGAAGCGAGCGATGTCCTGTTGCAACGGCTCCAGGGTCTTCACTTTGATCGGTCCCTTGCAGATGGGCCGCTGGTACTTGGGAGTGGCCCCGGCGGCGGCGATCTTATCGCGAAACTCGGGAAAATCGTCCTGATCCTGCGGCGTGGCGCGAGGCACAACGCCCGGCTCGAAACCGGTGAGCCGATGGCGGATGTAGGTGGCGTAGCTAATCTTGCCCATTTCGCCGTCGCTCACGATGTCCAGGCCCGCCTGGGCTTGCTTATTTACGGCGTCGGCCACTGCGCTCCGAATCGTCGAATCGAACTTCTCGGCATCCACTGCCTCGCCACGGTCTTGTGCGAACAAGAGATCGACCACCGCCTGCGGCCTGGGCAGGCTACCGACATGGGTCGTAAGAATGCGGTCGGTACTCTTCATCTTCGTGCGTTTCTCCCTTTGTGTAAGCTTGGTGACTACAGCGAGTCCCGTATGAGCATAACACGTCACCGCCGGAGCTCTAGCCGTCGCAACGGGACGCAGATATTAGATATGATCGCGGTTCCAGTTGGCCAGAAACGACTCGGAAGCGAGCTCTTCCAGCATCACTGCTTCCTCGTATTTCCACTCTTGCAGCCTTCGATCCTTCAGTTCTTCAAGCAACCGGACGCGACGCTTGGCTTCGCCGTAGCTCTTTCTCTGCTTGGACAGGTCGCGACTGCACCGCATGAGCTGCTGCGCCAGGTTCTCTGCGTTCCGGCGTAGCCGCAGTCCGCAGGCTGTGAGTGTTCGCAGGTCGTCGCCTCGCAAGTCCGGCATACTGCCCAGCGACGAAATCAGTTTCGATCGCTCGGCGCTTACTTCGGCCAGCCGCTTCTGGAGGTGGAGTTGTTGCTGCACCAGTGCCTTCAGCTTGGCTTCCTCGGAAGTCAGCTCCACGCTGCGCCACCGCAGAACCTTTTCGAGCGAGAATTGAAAACGCGCCATCGCCTGTTTCCTAACCCAGCCCCATCGCCAGCTTGCCCAAGCGTTCCAGAGTATCCGGCAACGGGCAGAAGGTGTGGGCGTCCTGCTTGAGGAAATCCAGGATCTCCGGACGGCAACGGATGGCCGCATCCAGCTTGGGATTGGTTCCCGCCACGTAAGCGCCGAGTTGGATCAAATCCTGCGAATCGTGATAGAGGGCCAGCGCCTCGCGCAGTTTCTGCAACTGGCCGCGCTGCTCCGGCGTCGCGATTTTGGACGTCAGCCTGCTTATGGATTGCCGGATGTCGAGCGCCGGATAATGTCCGGCAACCGCCAGCTCGCGCGACAGAATGAAATGGCCGTCCAGAATGCCGCGCACCGCGTCGCAGATGGGCTCGTTGAAGTCGTCGCCCTCCACCAAAACGGTGAAAAAGCCGGTGATCGAGCCTTTCTTGAAATGCCCGGAGCGCTCGAAAATCTTGGGCAACAGCGCGAAGACGGATGGTGTGTAGCCCTTTTGGCTGGGCGGCTCGCCGGCCGCCAGACCAATCTCGCGCTGCGCCATTGCCAGGCGAGTCACCGAATCCACTACCAGCAGAACGTTCTTGCCTTGATCGCGGAAGTATTCCGCTACGGCCAGCGCGACAAAGCAGGCGCGAATGCGCAATGGCGCCGGGCGGTCGGATGTGGCCACTACCACCACGGATCGGCTGCGGCCCTCCGGCCCCAGTTCATTTTCGAGAAACGCCCGCACTTCGCGATTGCGTTCTCCCACCAGTGCGATGACGCTCACGTCGGCGTCATTATGGCGGGACATGGCTCCCAGCAAAGTGCTCTTGCCGACGCCGCTCCCGCCGAAGATGCCCACGCGTTGTCCTTTGCCGCAAGGCAGCAGGCCATCGATGGCGCGAATGCCTGTGACCAGAGGCTTCACGATGTGTTCGCGATCCAGAGGCTGGGGAGGGGCGGTGTATAAAGGATAAGCGGTGGATGCCCGAACCGGCGGACCGTCGTCCATGGGCCGGCCGAAGCCGTCCAGCACGCGGCCGAGCAGCCCCGGCCCCACGCGCAGCAAGGCATCATCGCGGCGGGCAATCACGCGGTCGCCCGGCTGCAAACCATCCGTTTCTTCCAGCGGCATCGACAGCACGCGATCGTTGCGGAACCCGATCACCTGCGAGCGTATGGAGCGCCCGGAACTGGTGCGCACTTCCACGAAATCGCCGATCGACACCACCGGACCGCGCGAAGCAATGATCAACCCCACCATCTCGGTTACTTCGCCGATCCACGGCAGCACTTCCATGCCTGGAACCTGCGGGACTAATTCTCGGATGGAGGAGCTGGGAGGCGCCATGTTATCGTTCCAATTTGTCGATCAGCCCGCGCTCGATTTCTCGCAGCTGCGTTTCCACCGACGCATCCAAGATCCCCTGCGCCGTCTCAAAGAAAACTTCCGCGGGTTTGAGGCTTGCGTCCGGCATCAATACCAGATTTTTCGGCGCGCCGGCCTGCTCCAGCAGTTTGCGAACCAGCCCTTCCAAGGTGGGGTGCATGCGCACGCGGTTGATCTCGCGCGATTGCAGTTTCGAAAACGCCGCTTGGATCAGGCCGCCCAGCGCATCCGGATCCACGGCCACTTCCCGATGAATCACGCGCGCGGCAATCGAGATGGCCAGATGCACCAGGTCCTGGGTAGTCTCCTCTCGAATCGTATCCCGCAGCCGGGCCAACGAAATGAGGGTATCCGCCAGACCTTGCACGGCCGGCCGAAAAAGATCGTCCGATTGCTGGCGTCCGGTGGCTAGCCCTTCGGCGTAAGCTTCGCGCCGTGCCTGATCCAGTTTGCGGGCGGATTCGCGCTCCGTTTCGGCTTCGTTCTTGCCGCGCGATCGGACCGCTTCACTCACAGCCGCCACCGTCCGCCATAAGACCGGGGTGACGGCGGAAGCCTGCTCGCCGCCGGTAGCGTCGCCGCCCAGAAGCCTAGACGACATATTCAGCGCCGCCGCCTCCTTTGAGGCTCAGCGTGCCTTCGCTCTCCAGCTGGCGCACTACGGCCAGGATCTGTTGTTGCGCCTGCTCCACGTCGCGGATACGCACGGGCCCTGCGGCCTCCATGTCTTCTTTCAACATCTCCGCCCCGCGCATGGACATACATTGCAGGAACTGATTCTTCAACTGGTCGCTGGTGCCCTTCAGCGCCACAACCAGTAGCTTGCGGTCGATCTTGCCCACCACTTCCTTCATGGCCATGGTGTCGATCAGCAGCAGATCGTCGAAGGTGAACATGTAATGGCGAATCGCGTCCACCAGCGGCTGCTCGTCCTGCATGTTGCCCAGGATCTCGTCGCTCATGGCGCCTTCCATGCGGTTCAGTATTTCGGCCACCGAGCGCGGACCGCCATGCAGCTCCATCTTTACCTCGCCCAGCGTCTTCAGCTTTTCGCTGATCACGACGGAAATGCGCGCCACAACGTCCGGTGAAACCCGGTCCAATTGCGCGATGCGCAGCGTTACGTCGGAGCGCAACGGCGACGGAAGATTGGCCAGCAGCGACGCCGCTTGCGAGGGAGAAAGGTAGGAAAGGATGAGAGCGATGGTTTGCGGATGCTCGCTTTCAATAAACCGGCTCAACTGATTCGGATCGGCCTTCTGCAAGGATTCCAGATTTTTGTTAAAACGAACTCCGCTGCGTGGAAGATGGTCGGCAATGCGCTTGGCGCCCTCCGGTCCAAAGGCGTTCGAGAGCACTCGCTTGGCGTAGTCGAATCCGCCGCGCGCACCGCCTTGCCGGGTCAATTCGCAAAACTCTTCCAGCACCGATTCGGTCTGGCTGGGCGTCACCTTGTCCAATTTCGCGATGGCTTTGCTTACGGCCTTAGCCTCCTCATCGTTGAGCTGCTTCATCACCTCGCCACTGATCTTGTCGCCCAGCGCCACCAGAAGAATGGCGGCCTTCTGCGGGCCGGTGATCTTGTTCGAATTGTTTTCGGTTGCGGCCATGGCGCTGTTCTAACTCGCTTCCATTTAACTTGCTTCTTCCTCAGCCAGCCAGCTTCGCAGGATGTTGGCCCAAGCTTCCGGATTGTTGCGGCTGTTTTCCTGCAGCTGCGTAAGTAGCACTTCGGTTCGGGATGGCATGAGAGCTGGTAATCGGGATGGCTCGCCGATTGGAGATGCCGCCGCCGCTGCGCCGGCCGGCAAGCCCGCGTAAGTATCCACCACCGGCAGAGCCTCCCGGGTTTCCACGCTGCCGCCCCGTTTGCCGCCGCGCAGCATACGCGCCAGGCCGAAGGCCGCCAAGCCGATCAGGAGAACCGCACCGCCTACCGATCCCCACAGCAGAGCCGGCTTCTTCTTCAATGTTTCGATGGAGAAGATCTGGTCCGGTTTATTCTGCGCGCTCGGAGCTCCCAGCGACCCGGGCTCAAGATCCATGCCGTTATCGAACGGGAGCGCCTCCACGGTGAGCTGATCGCCGCGCGTGGAGTCCAACCCAACCAGCGTTCCCACCAGTGTTTGAATGGCCTTTAACTTCTCGGTGTCCGGAGGGATGACCACGCGGTGGGCCTGCGCCCCTTTGCCTTCCATTCGCGATCCCTGATCCACCAGCACCGCGATGGACAATCGCTTGACGGTGCCCTGGGGAATCTTCAGATGTTTGGTGATGCGGCTGGATTGATACGTGATACTCTCCGAACGCCGCGTAGTGGACGTGCTGTTGCCGCCCGTACGCGGAGGTGCCGCGGCTGCTTGTTTGGATTGATCCGCGCCCGGCTGAGCCGGTTGTGTTCCAGCGGCAGGCGGTTGCGGAGCGTTGGAGGCCACCGCTTGCTGCTGTGGGAGATTCGAGGCGGTGCCTGGGATGCCGGGCCCAACGCGCGTGGTTCCGCTAGTGTCCTCGGTCTTTTGCGAACTCGTCATTACCGACTTGGAAGGGTCGAACGTCTCTTCGCTCTGCTCCCCGCTGGTCATGTCGATTTCCGCTGACACGCCGGTGCGGAATTTGTCTGCGCCCAGCAAAGGTTCCAGCGTACTTGCGATCTTGGCGGCCACATCGTGTTCGATCGCTTGTTTGTATTCGAGCCCCTCTTCGCTGATCTCGGTGCCATCGGCGGGCCCTTGGCGCCGCGGCCGGCTCAGAAGATTTCCGCTCATGTCGACCACCGAGACCGCCTCCGGTGACAGGCCTTCCACCGCGCTCGATACCAGATTGGTGATCGCGATCACGTTGGCGGAACTCAATCGCGTCCCCGGCCGCAGACCCACCAGCACGCTGGCCTTGGCGGGCTCGCGAGCGTCGGTGAAAACGGAGTCCTTGGGCAGCGTCACGTGCACGCGCGCCTGCTGGACGTCGGAGATCGCCATGACGGATCGCTCCAGTTCGCCCTCCAGCGCCCGCCGGTAGTTCACGTGTTCCGCGAAATCGGTGATGCCGAAATTCGTTTTGTCGAAAATCTCGAATCCAATACGCCCGGTTTTCGGCAGCCCCAGCCCGGCCATTTCCAGGCGCAGCTCGGGGACTTTGTCCTCCGGCGCCAGTAGCTCCGTCCCGTTGTTGACAATTTTGTAGTCCACTCCGCCTTCATGCAGCTTCTGCACGATGGCGCTGGCGTCTTCGGGCGCCAATCCGGTATAGAGCGGCTTCAATCCGCTTTCGCGTTGCCAGCGCGAAAAGGCCATCACGCCCGCCACTACCGCCACGGCCACGATGGCGATGGTCGCCAGCTGGCGAGGTGTGAGCGCTAACAGGAGTTTCTTGGCTTGATCCATTTGCTTGTGCTAGAGGACGACGACGTTTCGGAAGGATTCATGCGTCAGACCTGCATCCGCATGATCTCCTGGTAGGCCGATACGGCCTTGTTCCTGACTTGCAGGAACAGATTGAACTGCAGGTCCGCGCGCTGGGCTGCCAGCGCCACTGAATGCAGCTCTTCGTCGCCTCCGCTCAAGAAATTTTGCGCGGCCTGCGTGGCTTGCGTCTGGGATTGTTCCACGTTTCCGATCATGCCTTCCAGCAGGGATTGAAACGCGCCCGTGCCCCCGGTCGAGCCGGCTGCATCCACCGGCGCCGCCTGCGGCACCGCGATCATCGAAATGGGAGTTATAGCGGACATGTTTATGATCGGAAGAGATCGAGAGATTTGTTAATCATGTCTTTCACGGCGGAGATTGCCGCGACATTGGCTTCATAACCGCGGGAGGCGCCCATCAAGTCCACCATGTCCTCCGCCGGGTTGATTCTTGGGTACGCGACGTAGCCGTCCTTGTTGGCATCCGGATGCCCGGGCTGGTAGCGCATCTCCGGGGCGCTGTCGTCGATGCTTACCTCGCTCACCGTCACACCCGACATTGCTGGACCGAGCACGGAATCCATCGTGGAAGAAAAGGTTCCAATCGAACTGTCCTCCGCGAACACCACGTCTTTTCTGCGATACGGCCCGCCTTCGGGCGTGCGTGTGGTTTCCGAATTCGCCAGGTTCTCCACCAGCACTTCCGTCCGCGCGCGCTGCGCCGCCATTCCCGACGCACTGACCGACAGGCTGGAGAAAAGGCTCACGAGGTTTTACCTCCCTCTTCAATGGCCGTGCGAATGGTGCTGATTTCCGAGTGCGCCAGTTGCGAGGCCACGCTGAAGCGCAAGGCATTTTCCGCCAGCAGCCGCGCTTCCCGGTCCATATTCACGTTGTTCCCGTCGTTCTTGTTCTTCAGGCCGGAAACCTCGATCACGTTCGGCTTGGAACCCAACATCTGGCTTTGCAGCTCGTTTTCGAAGTCGATGTCCTTGGTCTGATAGCCGGGGGTGTCCGCGTTGGCGATGTTGGAGGCAACCAATTTCTGGCGGGCGCTCACCAGATTCATGTACTGCTCGATCCCCGCGCCCACATTCTCCAGCATGAAGCAAATCTCGATGCAATCCGGCTGCCACGAAACCTCCCGCATTTTTGAGGGATTTGTTGGCGTTGTCTTTTCGCCGGTGTTTCAAACCCGACGCTCAGCGTTGAGATTTCGACGGTGCCTGGACGCTAGAGGTGGTCTCACCGTTGCGAGTCGAGAGCAGCCGTTTGGAGATAGAGGGCGCGCGCCGTCAACTGGCGGCAGGCCGTTTCAACGTCAGACAGGTGCCTGGCGGCCATGGCCTGCTGCATCAGAGTGATCTCCCGCGCCCAGGTGAGCAGCTCGATGGATAGTTTGGGAAGGGACGATGCGGCGCGTTCCCCGTTGGAGAGCGCGGTCCAATGCCGTTGCACCGCTGCGGTGTACTCCACGCTGAGGCGCGCGGCCTTTGTGTGGTCGCTCCCGAGCACCGCGGCGCGAAGTTCGCGCGCCAGGTCGTCCGGCGCCGTTTTATCCAGCGGTTGCGGCATTGGGATTGTTGCTCGTATCGGCCTGGAACAGCCCTTCGAGGAAGGTGGTCTGGTTCTGCAGCGATTCGATGAGCGCATTGGCCTGAGCCATCTGCGCCTGCAGGTTCGTCTGCATCGTGACGAGCGTCGCTTGATCGCTCGTGATCTCGGTCTGATCCGCCGTGTTTTGGTTCTGATACGCCGCCGTATCCGTCGCAATCGATCCGGTCACCGGATCTGTGATGCCGTTCAAAACGTTATTGGCATATTGCAGGTAGCCGCCGGTATTGGGGTCTCCAAGAAATGTCAGGGCGTCGTTAATTTGCGATGTGCTCAAGCCAGCGATTACAGTAGGGTCGAAAGTGAGCGTGCCTTCCTGCGTGAATTCGACGCCGAGTTGCGCCAGAGACGTGATGGACCCGCCCCCTCCGGAGTAGGTGATCATTTGCGTCAGCGCCTGCTGCATGTCGAGCACGCTGCTGTCTCCAACCAGCGGTCCGCCGTTCTGGCCGGTGTTTTTCTGTACTTCGGTAAACGCGGCGTTATAGGCGGTGACCAGCGAAGAAAGCTCGCTTGAGACCGAGCTGAGGCTGGACGACACTGTGACTGTGCTGGAGCCCACCGCTCCCAGCGTTACGTTCAAACCCGGCGCGAGAGTCACCGTCGAAGAGTCGCTCGTAATGCCCGCCGACGGTTGGCGTCAGCAATCTGAGC
>CAVRZH010000036.1:0-18303 GCA_963725455.1 Bryobacterales bacterium | reverse complement strand
TCACTGAGGAACAGATGCACCAGGAGGAGAGCAGCAGCCGCCCGCCGCCGCCCGCCCGCGCGCGCAAACGCGATAGATTCGCACGAATCCTCGGGCGGTGTTCGAGCGTCTCATGACGTGAAGGGGAGGAAGTGAATGCCGAAAATGCGCGCCGTGCAGGTGTCTCGTGCCGGCGGTCCATTAGAAATTGTCGAACGTGAAATCCCCGCGCCCGGTCCGGGCTTTGTGCGAATCAAGGTCCAGGCTTGCGGCGTCTGCCACAGCGACGTATATACCAAGGAAGGTCTCTATCCTGGCATCCAATATCCGCGCGTTCCCGGACACGAAGTAGTCGGGGTGATCGATGCGATTGGGCCTAATGTACCCCGCTGGAAGCCAGGACAACGCGTGGGCGTGGGCTGGAACGGCGGATACTGCGGCTATTGCGATAATTGCCGTCGAGGAGATTTTTTCACCTGTCAAACCTCGACGGATATCACCGGCGTGACCCGCGATGGCGGCTACGCTGAGTACATGCTCGCGCCAATCAGCGCGCTGGCACGGATGCCCGATGATCTCGCGTTCGTCGACGCGGCGCCTTTCCTGTGCGCGGGCCTCACCACGTACAATTGTCTGCGCAACAGCGGTGCGCGTCCCGGCGATCTGGTTGCCGTGGTCGGCATCGGCGGCCTCGGGCATCTCGCCGTGCAATACGCGGCGAAGATGGGCTGCAAGACCGTCGCCATCGCACGCGGCAAGGAAGAAGAGCCGCTTGCCAGGCAACTGGGCGCTCAGTATCACATCGATAATAAAACGCAGGATCCCGCGGCTGAACTGCAGAAACTGGGCGGTGCGAAAGTGATCCTAGCCACGGTCACCAGCGCCGACGCCATGCAGGCCGTACTCGGAGGACTCGGAGTTCACGGAACGCTCATGGTCATCGGCGCCGTTCCGTCACTTGAAGTAGACACCCTGCAATTGCTCAGAGGGAATCAGTCCGTTCAGGGCTGGTACTCCGGCACGTCTATCGATTCGCAAGATACGCTGGCCTTCAGCACGCTCTCGGGCATCAAATCTATGAACGAAGTGTTCCCACTTGATCGCGTGAGTGAAGCCTACGATCATATGATGAGTGGCAAAGCGCGTTTCCGAGTGGTCCTCAACATCGGAGGCTAACCCCCAATCCCCAACCCCGGGCGCGGGACTAGGCGCCCTTTGGATCGCGCTGGCCGTGGTCGTGCTGGCCTTGCGCCTGCCCTTCCTCAACCAGGCCTTCCAGGGCGATGATGTCCTTTACCTCACTGAGGCCGCGCATGCGCAAATCGAGCCGCTCCATCCCAAGCACACCACTTATGTCTTCATGGGCCGCGACATCGATATGCGCGGGCAATCGCATCCGCCGCTCAACGCCTGGTTCCTGGCGCTGTTGATCGCTGCCGGTGGAGGCGTCTCGGAAATTCCCTTCCACGCCGCTTACATCCTTTTCTCGTTGATTGCAGCCTTCAGCGCGCTCGCGGTCGCTCGTCGTTTCAGCCCACACCCGCTACTTGCCACTCTGCTCTTCTGCGCCACCCCCGCCTTCGTCATAAACGGAACGTCGCTCGAAGCGGATGTGCCCTTCGTCGCTCTCTGGCTGCTGTCGACCGCGCTCTATGTTTTTGCGGTCGATCGCGAGTCCGTAACCTTGCTGGCGGCTGCTTCGGTCGCCATGGCGTTGACTGCGCTGGCCGCCTACCAATCCGTACTCCTCGTCCCGATCCTGCTTTTGTATGGACGCAAATGGCGGCTCGCGCGGCTGGCTGCCCTAATGCCGCTCGCCGTACTCCTAGCCTGGAATCTCTTCGAGCGCCTTTCCACCGGCGCGCTCCCAGCCGGCGTCCTCGCGAATTACATGACCACCTACGGGCTCCAGGTATTGGCCCAAAAACTGAAGAGCGCCGTCGCCCTCACCGGTCATTTGGCCTGGCTCGTCTTCCCTGCCCTGTGGATCACCCCCGCGCTCTGCGGCATCCCCTTCGCCATCGGCGCGGCATTCTATGACCTGAACCCGCTCTTCTGGGGATCCATAGCAGTCGGCGCCGGTATCTTGACTTGGTGCGCTCGCCACTGGCGCGATTTTCTCGCGCAATGGGTGCTCATCTTCTTCGCTGGAGCGCTGATCATCTTCTTTGCCGGCTCCGCGCGCTACCTGCTTCCAATTGCGCTGCCCATCGCGATCCTTGCAACCCAGCGCATAGGCACGCGCCTTCTCGCCGTCAGCCTCGCCTGCGGATTCGCGCTGAGCCTGTCCCTCGCCATCGTCAACTATCAGCACTGGGACGGCTATCGCCAGTTCGCCCGCAGCCTTCAAAGCGATGCAGAATCGAAACGCCTTTGGATCAACGGCGAATGGGGGCTCCGTTACTATTTCGAATCCGAAGGCGGCCTCCCGCTGCATCAGGGCCAGGCCATACATCCTGGCGAAATGGTGGTTTCGAGCCAACTGAGTTATCCCATCCCATTCACCAGCGGCGGCGGCGTGCTGGTACCCGTCGCTCAACGCACCATCACTTCAGCCATCCCCTTGCGGATCGTAGCCCTCAACGGCCGCGCCGCGTATTCCACCACCATGTTCGGCCTGCGCCCCTTCGATATCTCGCGCGCGCCCATTGATCAGGTCACCGCCGAACTGATGGTTGAGCGCAAGCCCAGTCTGACCGATCTGCCCATGAATGCCTCCCAAGCCGAACAGCAAATCGTCAGCGGCGTCTATCAACTCGAAAGCGGCCAATGGCGCTGGATGAGCCAGACCGCTACCATTCTCCTGAAACCGCCGGACCAGCCTGCTCCCATCACGGCCGTCTTCACCATCCCCGCCGCATCGCCGGCACGCCAGGTCACCATCGCGCTGAACGACCACGTCATCGCGTCCCAAACTTACACTGCTCAAGGCACGTACTCGCTGTCCAGTCCTCCGTTGAAACCCGAAGGCGAAACCGCCAGGATCACCATCACGGCCGACAAAAGCTTTTCGGTCCCCGGCGACAGCCGTCAACTCGCCATCATCCTGACAGACGTTGGATTCCGCTAGAGTGATGGTGGGAGATCTATTATGAAGCCCCTCGACAAGAAAATCGACAAAGATGTGAAAAAGGGCAAGGTCCCCAAACCCATCGAAGACCTGCCGGCCGAATGGTCGAAAGAAGATCGCGAAGAGGAAGGCCGCGAGCCAGACCTGGGGGAACTGGACGAAGACCCCTCGGAACTCTAGCGGGTTCGGGCCAGCGGTGAAATCCTGGTTTTATGCTATATTCGATATTTCGAATATACGTATTTACCGGATATCATGCAGGACGCCCTCCGTCAGTTTAAGGCCGAGTTCTTTCAAGCCCTCGCCCACCCCACCCGCATCGCGATCGTCGAGCAGCTGCGCGATGGCGAATTGTCCGCCGGCGCCCTGATCGAACGGCTGGGGATCGAGCAAGCCAACGCCTCCCAACATCTGGCAGTTCTGCGCGCGAAGAACATCCTCATCAGCCGTAAATCCGGCAACCAGGTTTTCTACGCTGTTCGCGATCCCTTGATCGTCGAAGTTCTGGACGTGATGCGCCGTTATTTTCACGCTCACATGAGTGAGGTGCTGGCGACTCTCCAGGCCATGGATCGGGCAGACCAGTCTGACAAAGCCGATAAGTCTGAAAAGAGCCGTCGATGACCTTCCCCGACCAATGGCTGCCGGAGTCCGTGCGTTGCCTGCGCAAATATTCGCGGCAGGATTTCGGCGCGGATTTGCTCGCAGGCTTGACCGTGGGCCTGGTGGCTTTGCCCCTGGCCATGGCGTTCGGCATCGCATCCGGAGTCACTCCGCAAGCGGGCCTCTATACGGCCATCGTCGCGGGCGCTTTGATTTCAGGTCTGGGCGGCTCACGGATGCAGATCGGCGGCCCCACCGGAGCCTTCGTCGTCATTGTGGCGGGCATCGTCGCAAAGTTCGGCCTGGCGGGTCTGGCGCTGGTGACCATGATGGCCGGCGCGATGCTCATTCTCATGGGGCTGACGGGCCTGGGCTCTGCGGTGAAATTCATCCCGCGGCCGGTAACCATCGGGTTTACCAACGGAATCGCCCTCCTGATTGCCTCCACTCAGATCAAGGATTTCCTGGGACTAAAAACCGGCGACGTGCCGAGCGCTTTCCTTCCCCGCATGTCCGTTCTCATCGCGCACATCGGCACCCTATCCTGGCCGGCCGTTGCCGTTTCCGTGGCAACTCTCGCCATCGTCATCCTTCTGCCTCGCCTTACGAAACGAATTCCCGGATCGATTCTCGCCATGCTGGGCTGCACCGTTGTGGTCGCGCTGCTGGGCCTTCCTCTGGAGACCATCGGGACCAAGTTCGGGGGCATTCCAGCAGGATTTCCCAAGCTTTCCGTCCCCGCATTCCAGCTCAGCCACGTGCTGCCCTTGTTCCCCTCAGCGCTGACCGTGGCGCTTTTGGCCGCGGTGGAGAGCCTGCTCTCGGCCGTTGTCGCGGACACGATGAGCGGTACCAAACATAATTCCAACGTGGAGCTGGTGGCGCAGGGCATCGCCAATCTCGCTTCGCCGTTGTTCGGTGGAATCCCCGCCACGGGCGCCATCGCCCGCACCGCTACAAACATCCGGGCGGGCGCCAGAAGCCCCATCGCCGGAGTGATCCACGCGGCGACGCTGCTATTCATCCTGGTGATCGCCGCGCCTCTGGCCCGCTACATTCCATTAGCTACTTTGGCCGCCGTTCTTTTCATCGTGGCCTATAACATGGGCGAATGGCGCGAGATTGGCACGATCGTCCGGCTCTCCAAGGCCGACATCGCGGTCTGGGCTACAACTTTCGCGCTCACCGTTCTGGCGGATCTCACCGTCGCCGTCGAAGTCGGAATGGTCCTGGCTGCGCTCCTCTACATCTATCGGATCTCCCAAACCACGACAGTCGTCCCGGTAACCGAAGAATATATTCGCGATGGGCGCGCACACGTGCTGCAGGACAAGCATCTCCCTTCCTACGTGGCCATTCTGCGGATTCATGGGCCATTCTTGTTCGGAACCACCGAGAAGCTGGCCGAGGCTACGGCCGACCTGAACGCGTTCCCAGCCGTCGTGATCGTACGCTTGCGGAATATGACGGCTCTGGACGCCACCGGCCTCCACGCGCTGGAGATGTTCGCCAATCGCTTGCGAAAGTCCGGCCGAACCCTTCTGCTCTGTGGAGCGCGCGATCAGCCGGCGCAATTGCTTCATAAGGCCGATTTTGTGGAGCACGTGGGACCCGAGAATATCCTGCCTCACGTTGACGCCGCGTTGCAGCGCGCCCGTGAAATCGGCACGGCCTTCGGCGGAGTGGGCCAGGAAATGGCCGAGGATTTTGAGCGCACGTCGCTTTAGGCCAGTGCGCTGCTTGTTGCCTCCACAACTTCATCCACCGTTATCTTGTCCAACTTCCCGTTAACCACCCTCACCCGCTCTCCCCGCGGCGCCCACACTTCAGGATCGGTGGCTCCGAAGATCGCAACTACCGGGGTCCCAACCGCCGCTGCCAGATGGGTGATTCCGGAATCGTTGCCGATGTAAACGCGCGCGCTCGCCAGCCAGCACGCCAGTTCATACAAATTCTCGAACCGCACCGCATCCTCTAACGCTTCTTCCGGCCCCGCGCACCAGCGCACCGGAAGCGCCAACCGCGTGGCCAGTTCCCGAAATCGATTCAGTGACCAGTTTTTGCGGGCGCTTCCAGAAAACGGATGGATCACCGCAAAATCCTTGCGGACCGCCTGCCCGCAATCGATCTTCGGGACTGCAAGACCATCGCCGCCCACTTGCCTCAAGAAATAATCCTCCGCATGGATCTTCGCGCCCGGCTCCGGCAAAGCATTCAGGAATTCAAACGGCAGTCCCAACCGGCGAACCTCTGCGCGAAACTCCGCGCGATTGGCCCCGTACCACGACACGATCGAATCGAATGACTGAAGCCGTTCCATCAAACCCGGCGGCGGCTCGACGTCCGGGAGACCGAGCAAATCAATTCCGGTCGATGAGATCGCCCGCGTCTGCCAGCAGCGAACTAATGGCGCCACCGCCGATGGAACCCACACTTCCGTGTATTCAGCTTTCAGCTGCTCCATCGCCGGCAGCGACAGGATGCAGTCGCCGATACCTCCGGGTCGAATGATCAGGCGGCGCAAAGGCACTCAGGCAAAGACGCTTAGTGGATGCTCGCGGTGGTTTCCCACAGCGGACCATTCACGTCCTGGATACTCACGTGTACGGCTTTAGCCTTTTCCAGATCGTCGTCGCTCACTTCAAAATGCGCGGCCACCATGCGATCTACCGTAGCGTGCGGCGCGATCGTATCCTGTAACCCCAAGCCGTCGTTATACTGATCGCCAAGAAAGCGATTGTATTGGAACAGCTGCTTCAAATCGGCTTTGGATACCGTGATGCCATCCACCATGTCTCCATGTTGCGGCTCCAGCGTAATTTCGACGTTTCGCACGGTAAAGGGAAGATCGGAAGGATTGGTAACTCGAAAATCCATTACCGCGATGCTGTTCCCCTCGCCGAGCGCTCCGGTCCGAACCTTCATGATCTTGCCTTGCAATTCCAGATGCGATCCCTTGTTAGCGGTCAGGATCACCACCACGGCGATCGCGAGCGCCACCAGCCCAATGCCAAAAAATATAAACAGCCGTTTGCTCATGACGATATGACCAACGAATGCCCGCTAATCTCCCAGCAGTCTGCCGTAGCCGTGCAGGCTGGTGACATTATCGCAGACAGCCTTGATCCCCGCCGTGATCGGAATGGCCAGCAGTAATCCGATCCCGCCCCAGATGGTGCCCCAGAACATCAGCGCCACCGTCACTACCAGCGGGTTCAGATGCACGCGCGATCCCACCACCTTGGGATACAGCAGATTCATGGCAATCAGATGCAGCACCGCAACCACCACCGCGATCATCACGTAAATGGTCGGCTGGTTGTAAATGATCAGCCCCACCGCTAGAGGCGGGATCATCGCCATCGGAAGCCCGACGTACGGCACCAGGCTGAGAAATCCGCTCAAAGGCCCAACCAGCGGCCAATAAGGCAGGCGGATCGCAAAAAAGAACGAGCTGCTGATGGTGGCCAGCATCAATCCCAAAATAAAATTGCCGATGACGTAGGCCCGCACCATATCGGCCACTCCCTGCCAGCTCTTACCAACCACCTGCCGCTCCGAGCCGCTAAACAGATAGAGAAAGCTGCGCCGCATGTGATCGCGCCAGCTGAGCATGAAATACACCAGGAACGGAACGAAGCTCGCCATCAGCAAAACATCGTAGAAGGAGCGGACGTATCCGTATACATAGGTCAGCAACGGCGTCGGCTCGGTATGGATGCGTACTTCGGGGATCTGCGCCGGCACCAGCGGCGGTTCCACAACTTTGGCGCCGCGCCTTCTGCGCCCCACCTCAGGCGCCGGAACTCCCACCGGTGGTGGAGCTTCCTGAAATCGCTTGGGAACCACCACCTGGTAAGTTCGCTTCTCTACGTCGTCCACGCGCGTGGCGACGTTATCCACCAACTCGTTCATGCGCTCACTGAAGGTGGGCAGCTCTTGCACAAAGCCGGAGAACTGGGTGTAGAGTCCAAGGCCGAGCAGATACAAAAGCAGCAGGGCCACGCTGCAAACAATAAAACTGGCCACAGCGCGCGGCATCCGCAACTTTAGGAACGGCGTTACTAGGGGATCTAGCAGAAACGCAATCGTAATCGCCACCACCATGGTGATGAAAAACACCCGGCCGTAGTACAGCAGTGCCACCGCCGCGGCCACCGCCAGGATAGTTACGCCGGCCTGCGCCTGTCTTTGCACGGGCAACTTCGGCGTGGGTGTTGGCGTTAGGGCAGACATTGTAAACCCCGGATCCACTTGTTCTGTGATCTTCCGCTGTTTCTATGATGAAATGAAATCGGCGGAAACAGCAATTGAAATCATGGCCGCGGTACTGGCTTTGGCCGATTCTTGGCGATTCTTAATGACTTTAGGCAGAATATTGGCCCTCGATCTGGGCAAACGGCGGATTGGACTGGCCTTGAGCGACGAACTCGGCGTCACCGCCCAGGGCCTCAAAACCCTTCAGCGCACCAACATTCGAGAGGATCTGGCGCGCCTGGCGAAACTCGCCTCCGACCATAACGTCACACTGATATTAATGGGCAACCCGTTACACATGAGCGGGCGGGAAGGGCGCGGCACCGAACACGCCCGTGATTTTGGCGCGCGCCTTCAGGCGGTTACCGCCATTCCGGTTCAATTGTGGGACGAGCGCCTCACCACCGTGCAAGCCCAGCGTGTATTGCGCGAGAGCGGCGTCAGCATTGAAAAACGCGCCAAGGCCGTCGACCGCCTGGCCGCCGTGATTCTACTGGAAAGCTTTCTCGACTCCCGCCCATCATGAAGCGCGTGCTCCGTGTGCTGTTCGCTGTTGTGGTTTTGGGCATTATCGCTGCCGGATTGGCCTACGTCTCCGTCTATGCCAGCTTCCAAGGTTTTCGCGAACCCGTAATTCTCGATTTTCCGAAAGGAACCAGCACCCAAGCCATGGCGCACGCGCTGGCTCAAAACGGCGTCATCCGGTACTCGTGGCAATTCCTGATCGCCCGCGCCCTCAAGCCCGGAAGAAAACTGCAGGCCGGCGAATATCAGTTCGCTCGTGCCGACACTCCGTCCAACATCTTCAATCGCATCGCGCGCGGCGATGTCTTCTTCTATGAACTCGTCGTGCCGGAAGGCAGCAACATATTCGACATCGCTGCAAGCGTCGGCGGCTTCGATTTCCTAAAAGCATCCGACTTTTTGCGCGCGGCCCGTAATCCTTCGCTCATCCTCGATTTAGCCCCCCAAGCGCCCACGCTGGAAGGCTATCTGTTCCCGGCTACCTATCGGATCACGCGCGCCACCACCGTAGAACAGCTCTGCGCCATGATGACCAGCCAGTTCCGCAAGCAATGGCGTGAACTGCACGATTCCAGCCACACCGGATCTGTGAATGACGTTGTAACTCTTGCCTCACTGGTGGAAAAAGAAACCGGGCGTCCGGAGGAACGGCCGATCGTCGCCTCCGTCTATGAGAACCGGCTGAGCAAAGGAATGGCTCTGGATTGCGATCCCACCACCATTTACGCGGCGTTGCTGGAGGCGCGCTACCGTGGGACCATCTATCGGTCCGACCTGGCGAGCGACAACGCTTATAACACTTACCGGCACGCTGGCCTTCCGCCCGGCCCCATCGCCAATCCAGGCGCGGCGGCTCTCAAAGCCGCCCTCGCACCCGCCCAGACGGATTACTTGTATTTTGTCGCCAAAGCGGACGGCTCCGGCGGCCATCAGTTCTCCCAGACCATGGAACAACACAATCTAGCCGTCCAGCAGTACCGCCGAGCCACTAAGCCGGCCGATCCTCCGCCACCGCCACCGCCGCCCCCGAAGAAGCATCGTCGCTCCGCAAAACATCACCGCAGCGGGGAGTAGATGCTGCCTTTCCAGCTGGTTTATCACCCGCGCTACGATCTCAATCTTGGCGACCACGTATTTCCCGCGCGTAAGTACCGGCTCATTCAGGCATCGCTGCTCGCGGAGCGATTCGCCGAGCCGTCCGATTTCGTCGAACCCGAGCCCGCTTCCGATGCTGATGTCCTGCGAGTCCACGGTGCCGGCTGGGTGCAACGCCTGAAAACTGGGACTTTAACCACGGCTGAAATTGTCAAGCTCGAAATTCCTTATTCACGCGAAATG
Organism: Bryobacterales bacterium; assembly: GCA_963725455.1. GTDB lineage: Bacteria > Acidobacteriota > Terriglobia > Bryobacterales > Bryobacteraceae > Palsa-89. The sequence continues at coordinate 8,531 of CAVRZH010000036.1, read as the reverse complement.
GTGGAAGGATTTTGGCTGGCCACCGGAGGAACCATCCTGGCCTCCCGCAATGCGCTGCGCGATCGTATCGGATTCAATATCGGCGGAGGATTTCACCATGCTTTTCCAGCGCATGGCGAGGGCTTTTGCGCCATCAACGACGTAGCCATCGCCATCCGCGCTCTGCAGCGCGAACGAGTCATCGAGAAAGCGCTGGTGGTGGACTGCGATGTCCATCACGGCAACGGCACAGCCGCCATCTTCGCCGGCGACACCAGCGTACTGACGCTCTCCCTGCACCAATTCAACAACTATCCGAGCGAGAAACCCCCATCGACCATCGATATAAATCTGGCCGACAGCGTGGAGGACAGCGAATATCTCAACCGCCTGGGCAGCGCGCTCGAAGTCGCAATGAGCTTCCAGCCCGATCTGCTGCTCTACCTCGCGGGCGCCGATCCTTACCGCGAGGACCAACTCGGCGGGCTGGCGCTGAGCATTGATGGTCTCAAACGGCGCGACCAGCTGGTGTTTGAAACGGCGCTGGCCCAATCCGTCCCGGTGGCCGTGGTGCTGGCCGGCGGCTACGCCCGCGACACCGATGACACTGTGGCCATCCACTGCAACACCGCCAAAGCGGCGCGCGAAGTGCTTGTGCAAGAATCAAGACAGCCCTAAATGATCACGGCGAGAGCACTGGATATCCATTTGGAACAATTGTTTACGCTCTTGGAACGCCTGCATTCCGCGTTCGCGGCGGCGGGAATCGAATATCGTGTGATCGGAGGATTGGCTGTATTCTTCCAGGTCAGCGCGCGAGACCATGACGCGGCGCGGGTTACCAGAGATGTGGACATTGCTGTCGATCGCGGCGACCTGGACCGCATCTCGAGAGCTGCCGAAAGTTTTGGCTTTCGCCATCGGCACGTCGCGGGCATCGACATGTTGGTGAACGCCGAAAATCCCAAGGCGAAAAGCGCGGTTCACTTGGTTTTCGTCCGTGAGAAGGTTCGTGCCACAGATTTGTCGGCCATTCCAGGGTTTTCTGAGCCTACGAAAACGATTGAGGGATTTCTTCTCGCGCCCGTTCCTGACCTCGTGCGCATGAAGCTCACCAGTTTTCGGCTCAAGGATAAAACCCATCTTATCGACATGGATTCAGTCGGCCTGATCACACCGGAAATTGAAGCCGGGCTTCCAGACGCTTTGCGCGAGCGCCTCAATCAGGTCCGCGCTGAAGAACGCGGCGCCTAGACCTCACGTTCAAACACTTCATCGAGCGGCACTACGATTTCCGGGTCTTTGGTGCGTAGCATCCCATCCAGCACCTCGTGCATCTCGCCCGGCGTATAGCAAAATGCTCGCTTGGTCTGTGGATCGATCACCCAAACGTAGCGCACGCCCATCTGAAAATAGTCCGACAGTTTCTCATTGAGACGAACGGCTGCATCCAACTCACAAAGGATCTCGACACATAGGAACGGCGGATGCCAGACGATCGGATCGCGAGGATCAGAACCCAGAATTGCACAAACATCCGGGACGCGGAAACGTGTTGGGCTAACCTGCACCCGCTGTGACATGAGCAGCCGAACTCCAGCCTCACGCCCCTCCCGAAAAAGCAGGGCCGTCACAACTGCATGGACACGAGTGTGGGGCTGTTCGCCGGAGTGACGCTCCAGAATCTCGCCGTCAACGTACTCGCGGTCCGCCTCGTAGCTCGTGGTGAGATATTCCTGGACCGTTATCATTAATCCACCGGCGCCGAATAAGCCGACGCCGGGGCCGACGCAATCAGCCCGTCTTCAAACGAATAATCCGGCTTTGGAAACTTGTGCCGCAAATACCAGCGATAAGTCTCCTTCAATCCGGCATTAAACTCCACTGGCTTGAATTTCAAAATGCGCTGCGCCTTGTTCACCACCACCGTGATGGCCGGTAAATCGAAATAGAATCCGAAATACATTTTCGGCCCCATGGGATGGCCGCCCGCGCGCAGGATTCGTTCCCGCGGCAAACGCACGAAGGTGGGCTCTTTCCCGGCGGCGCGCGCAAACGCTTCCACCGCTTCTACCTGGGTCAGCGGCCGGGGATTCGCAATGTTAAACGCGTGTCCCTCAATATCGGGAGTGTCGATCGCCTTCACGCAAGCCGCCACCAGGTCGTTGATGTGCACGAATTGCATCAGGCGCCGGCCATCGCCCGGCAGGATCAACGGACGCCCTTCTTTTAAACGATCCCAAAAGAACGCTTCGCGGTAAAACGGATTCCCCGGGCCATACACAAATGGCGGACGCAGCGTCACCACCGGAAATCCATTGCGCTGCCGCATGCGGAACAGCGCGCGCTCGCTCATGGCCTTGTTGCGTACGTAGGGATCGGGATGATCGTCGGGCGCCAGCGCATCGCCTTCATGATGGTTCAGCCCGTCGCCATACGCGCCCACGCTGGACATGAAAACATAGCGATGCAGATTGTTTCCGCATGCCCGGGCCGTACCTTCCACTTGCGCGGCATTCGTGCCGTGCTCCCAGTCGTACACGTTGTCGTATACGATATCGAAGCTTTTGCCCGCCAGCGCCCGCTTCATCCCGTCCGGGTCGTTGCGGTCCGCCATGATATTGGCGACCTTTTTCCCTAGTTTGTGGCGGGGCTTGCGATGCAGAACCGTCACGTCGTGACCGGCCTGGAGCAACTGTTTCACCAGCGTTTGGCCGATGAACAGAGTGCCCCCGATCACCAGCACTTTTCGCTTGGCCGGCTCCTGGCGCTTGGATCCGTTAGTCGTAGTACTCGAGCCCAAGGTGTGTAATCAAGTCCTCTCCGCGCATCCAACGCAGCGTGTTCTTCAACTTCATTAACTGGATGAATATGTCGTGCTCGGGATACAATCCGGGAGCCGTCATGGGAGCTTTGAAGTAGAAGGACAGCCACTCTTGAATGCCTTTCATGCCCGCCCGTTGCGCCAGATCCATAAACAAAACCAGATCCAGCACCAGAGGAGCGGCCAGGATGGAATCGCGGCACAAGAAGTTGATCTTGATCTGCATGGGATACCCGAGCCATCCGAAGATGTCGATGTTGTCCCAGCCTTCTTTGGCGTCGCCGCGCGGCGGATAGTAATTGATGCGAACTGCGTGATAAAGGTCTTTATAAAGGTCGGGGTAGAGCTCGGGCTGCAAAATCTGCTGCAGCACGCTCAGCTTGGTTTCTTCTTTGGATTTGAACGAGCCCGGATCTTCCAGCACTTCGCCATCGCGATTGCCCAGAATATTGGTTGAGAACCAGCCCGACATCCCCAGCATGCGCGCCTTCAGGCCCGGCGCAATCAGCGTCTTCATGAACGTCTGGCCGGTCTTGAAATCCTTGCCGCAGATGGGAATCTGGCGATCGCGCGCCAGCTCCAACAACGCCGGCGTGTCGGTGGTCAGATTGGGCGCGCCATTGGCGTACGGCACTCCGCTCTTTAGCGCGGCGTAAGCGTAGATCTGGCTAGGCGCGATGTCCGGGTCGTTCTTCTGCAGGCCGCACTCGAATTCCTTCAGCGTCTGATGCACGGCTCCCGGGCGGTGAAATACTTCGGTGGATCCGCACCAGATCATCACCGTTCGCTCGATGTTGTTGGCAGCGCGGAATTGCCGGATGTCTTCCATCAGCATCTCCGCTTTATCCATCTTGGAACCGGCCTGCTTGACGTTGGGCCCATTCAAGCGCCGCACGTAGTCGGGATCGAAAACCGCCTGCATGGGCTTGATGGCGCTCAAAGGCTCGCGGACTTTCTCCAGCAGCGGCGCGTCCAGCACAGCCGCATGGGCCGCCGATTCGTACGCGGTGTCGTTGAAAATATCCCATCCGCCGAACACCAGATCGTTCAAGCCGGCCAACGGAACAAAATCTTTGATGTACGGGCTGCGGCCCTCGGTTCGTTTCCCCAACCGTACCGTTCCAAGCTGCGTGAGCGATCCGATGGGCTGGCCCAGCCCGCGCTTCACTAATTCAACTCCCGCCATGAACGTCGTGCTGACCGCTCCAATGCCGGGAATCAGGACCCCCAGCTTGCCTTCTGCGGGCGCAATCCTGGTATTTCCTATTGTGGACAACTGCGAATCTCCTTGCGTGGTACGAGGATGCTCAAATGTACCCTCGAACAGGGCTGCCGATGCCTATCCTACGGTATTCTAACATTTTGTGACAAAATTCGCGACCAGCATCAGAACTGCCAACCATTTCCTTCCAACGCCTGGCACCGCAACGCAGTAGTGCCGTCTCGGGAAAAACCGAGCGCTATCCTAGCTATACTAATGGCTGATGACCGAGCGCGCCACCAGCACACTTTCCGCCATCCTGATCGATGATGAGCAACTGGCTCGCGAGGAACTGTCCTACCTCCTCAAAGAGTTCCCCGACGTCGAAATCCTGGCGACGGGTCGCAATGGGCTGGAGGCTGTGAAGCTCATCGAAAATTTGGAGCCCGACGTGGTTTTTCTGGACGTCCAGATGCCCGGATTAGACGGCTTCGGAGTAATCCAGAATCTACGCGAAAAGAACATTCCCCTGCCGCATTTCATTCTGGCTACAGCCTACGATCAGTACGCTATCCAGGCGTTCCGTTGGGAAGCACTCGATTACCTGCTCAAGCCCATCGAAAAGGATCGCTTGATGGTGGCGGTGGAGCGCGCGCGCAAGGCGGTTACCGAGAAATCGAAGTCCGCGCCACAAATCGAATTCGCGCCACCCAAAGCCTCGCCCCAGCGCACCAAGCTGCTGGTGAAAAACAATAACCGCAACTTCATCGTGGATGCGCAGGATGTGGTGTACGCCACCATTGATGACGGCCTCATCACGGTGGTGGCCACCAATGTCGAGGGCGAATCGAACTACCGCACCATTGAAGAGCTGCAGTCCAATCTCGACCCCGATACTTTCTGGCGCGTTCACCGTTCGTTCCTCGTGAACATTCATCGCATCAAGGAAGTGATTCCCTGGTTCAAGTCGAGCTTCCAGCTCCGCATGGACGACAAGAAGCAAACCGAAGTGCCGGTGAGCCGCGTGCAGACCAAACGGCTGCGCGCGCTGCTGAAACTGTGATCATTCGCCGCGCGACACCCGCGGACGCAGCGGTCTGCGGGCAAATCTGCTACGAAGCGTTCCACAGGATCAGCACCGAGCACAATTTCCCGCCCGATGTTCCGGCCCCCGAGCAGGGCATAGCGATGCTCACACATATCTTTTCGCACCCCGGATTCTATTGCGTGGTCGCGGAGGCCGACGGGGTAATCGTGGGAAGCAATTGCCTGGATGAACGGGGTCCCATCGCCGGCGTGGGGCCCATCACCATCAGTCCGCGGACGCAAAATAAAGGCGTCGGACGCCGGCTGATGGAACACGTGCTCAATCGCGCGCAGGAGCGCAGCTTCGCCGGGGTCCGTTTGGTCCAGGCCGCGTTCCACAATCGATCGCTTTCGCTTTACACCACCCTGGGTTTTGACGTTCGCGAGCCGCTAGCTGTTTTCAACGGACCGGCGATCAAGAAAACCTTCGAAGGATTTCACGTGCGGGGGCTCAGCCATCCGATCTAGACGCCTGCAACGATGTCGCTGTTCAAGTGCACGGCCATCATCGCAGTGGCGAACTGGCCGATGCCATCCGGCAAGGCACCGCCACCGTTGTGGAGCGTCACGCCCGAATCACCGGATATGCCAGTGCGCTCGCGTTCTCCGGGCACGTTGTGGCCGAAACCAATGCGGATCTGCAGGCCCTCATCGCCGCGGCCGATGCGTTCGGCGGCCCGGGATTTCTGCTGCCGTCGCGCAACTCGGAACTGTTCCGCTGGTGTCTCGCCAACGGCCTCCGCGTGGTCCAGCCGATGACGCTGATGTCGATCGGCCTTTACAACGAACCGAAGGGCGCGTTCCTGCCCTCCATTCTCTACTAACAAAGCGTCGATTCGTCAGTTCTGTTTGATCGCGATCTGAACCGAACCTTGCGACATCGCGCCGCCGATTGCTATCTGCACCGGTACCGAAGACGGCAGGTTGAATGCAATTGGATTCGGCACCACGGCTTTGACAGTGAACACGTCCGCTGGAAAACCTGGCGCCGGTCCCTCGTAGTATTGCGGTCCGGAAACATACAGGCCTGCGATATAAATCGCAGCGGGATTCACCGGCGCGACGGGCGCACTGCGATGAAGCACGCCATCCAGACCCGGCGGAATGGTCTGGCCCGTTCCGGTGGCATAAAACGTAATGGTCGAGCCCACCGCCGCGGGATTGCCGGCCGAGTTTGCCGTTCCATCCTGATTGAATGCCAGCGCCTGGCCCGTGCCTGTTCCGTTTACGGTGTAGATCCCTGGCGAAGTGGGCGCCACCACCAGCCACATCGCATTCGAAAGCACGCCGCCGGATTGTACCTGTGCTTGCGTGGACGTTTCACCATCCAAAGCATACGGCACGATCGCGCCGATCTGGGTTGGCGTGACGGAGAGCAACGTCGCCGGCGTTTGACCGAACAGCAGTTGCGTATTCGCTGCCGTTCCAAACCCGGCGCCTTGGACGGTGACAATCTCACCGGGCGAAAGCGGGACGCCTTGCAAGCTAGCCGCGTTCAGGACATTGTCGATTCGGACGCTGGGAATATCCGACATGTCGTACTTGGAAACGTATGCGTCCAGGAAGTTTTGCTGTGAATTCACGGTGGAGAATGTACTTCCGGAAATGATGGCGCGGCCGCTCGAATCCAGCACCAACCCGCTCAGCAGGAAAGCTTGGGAATCGCCGACATAAGTGGAGAATAGAAGATTCGACGCGCTCCCATCCAGCTTCATCAAAAACCCGGTTTCTGACGAAAACATTCCCTGCAATGGGCTGAACAAGGGAAAATTCGTGGAGAAGGTATCGCCCGCGATCACGATATTGCCTGCCGAATCCAATGCAATCGCCTGGCCCGAATCGTTGCTGGAATTGCCGAGCGTCTTGGAAAACAATTTTGCGCCATTGGGATCGAACTTGGCCGCCAGCACTCCGGCCCCGGTGACGTAAGCATCGTTGCTGGGATCGAGCGCGATGGCTCTGCCAGTGCTGCCCAGAGCGGTTGAATAGAGCAATGCGGAACCATCCGCGCTGAGCTTGTCCACGTATTGCGACGCGCCCGTGATGTAAGCGTTGCCACCTGCGTCCAGCGCAATGCCCCGGCCCACCTGATCGCCGGTATACGCGTCGCCAAAATCGGACACAACATGATCCAGATACGTGGCGTAGACCAGCGCCGTTCCCGACGGGTTCAGCTTGATCGCGAACCCGTCTTCCTGGGGGATGCACAGAAACATGGGAATCTCGAGACAGGTCGGCGCCGTGGTCCAATAAGCGCCTGGAGTGACGTTCAAACTTCCCCCGCTCGATCCGGTGACGTAAGCGTCGCCCGCGGAATCCACCGCAATGCCGGCCGGTGTAACGCCGTTGATGGTCGCCGAGTAGATGAGTTGATTGCCATCCGGATTCAGTTTGAGCACAAAGCCTGGAACGGCTACAAACCCGGGCTCGCCCATGGAACCTTGCAATGCGCCCGGGGTCAATGGAAAGTCCGGCGATTCGGTGGTACCCGTGACGTAAACATTGCCTTCAGCGTCCAATGCGATGCCGGCCGTTTGATCCGAAACGCTGCCCCCGATATAAGTGGAGTACAGAATCGTTTTGCCGGTTGGATCCAGCTTGGTGACGAAAACATTGTTCGCGGCCTGCGTTGCAAGATAAATGCTTGCGCCGTCAGACGAAACCGCGAAGGTACGGATGGTGAGGTTTGGCGCCAATTGCGAAAACGTCGATCCGCCGTCGTTGGTTTCGTACAGGGTGTTGTAGAACTGTACATACAGGGTGTTTGCGTGCACCGGATCGGCCGACAGTCTGCGATACTCCAAACGCGCTCGGCACGATCAGCCCATTCCAAGTACGCCCGCCATCGGTGCTCTTGGACATTCCCGAAGGCGCGCCCACGTACAAAGTGGATGAGTTGTGTGGATCGACGAGTATCTCAAAGATCGCTCCTCCCACGGAAGAAATGGCGGTCCACGTCACGCCGTCATCGGTGCTTTTGAAAATGGTTTCGATCTCACTCACTACCGCGGTTGCGTACACCACACCCTTGTTATTCGGATCAAACGCAATAGCGGAGTATTGGAACTGGTCATCGCCAACGTCGCACTCTCCAATGGTTTCATCGAAGGGCAACTCTTCACGATTCTGGTGTTAATGGCCGTCATCACAACTTTCGCCACTCCCCTGCTGCTGAAGTGGGCATTGATAATGCCGGCAACAGGTTCCCAAGTTCAGGGTTCCTCCACCGCTTAAGAAATCGCGTAACGGGCGTACTTTCTCCACAGGCGCTAAAATTAGGCTTTCCTCGTTAGGCCCCGGAGGGGCCAACGTTGAATAGCCGCAGGTTTTAACCCGCGGGTAACGAAACCCACCCGGCCACCCAACCCTAGCGGGGTTGACCAATCGGAAGGTCGGCCCCTTCAGGGCCGGGGACATTCCGTCGCTCTGGTTTCCGTAGGT
>CAVRZH010000035.1:0-51192 GCA_963725455.1 Bryobacterales bacterium | reverse complement strand
GTGCAGCGCAATAACGTAAAGGTGAGCGACCTGCAGTTCAAGCAGCAGGTGATCACCACAGTATCGGCCGCGCTCAATTTGTACTGGGATCTGGTCAGCTTTAATGAGGATTTGCTGGCGCGCCAGGAAGAGGTTCGCGCCGCGCAACAGCTGCTCGACGACAACAAACGACAGGTGCAGATTGGAGCGCTGGCCGAGATTGAAGTCACCCGCGCCGAGGCGCAGCTCTATTCCAGCCAGCAGGACCTGGTGGTTTCTCAAACCAATCTGCAGCAGCAGGAGATCGTACTGAAGAATGCGCTTTGCCGCGATGGCATCTCCGCCGCTGGCCTGGAGAACGTTCACGTTGTCCCGCTGGATAAAATCGAGATTCCAGCCAGCGACAATATCAACCCGGTTCCCCAGCTGCTCACCCAGGCGCTGGCGAACCGCACTGAAATCGCGACGGCGCGCATCAATATCGACAGCAATCAAATGAACCTGGTGGGCATCAAGAACTCGCTCAAACCTACGCTGCAAGCCTTCGCGGAGCTCACCAACAACGGCTTGAGCGGCCAGCTCACTCCTTACGGCGCTAGCCAGCCCGGCTTCGACTATCTGGCCGGCGGATACGGCGGCCTGCTGGAACAGATTGCCCGGCGAAACTTCCCGAACTATTCCGCCGGGCTTTCGCTTAACATTCCACTGCGCAATCGCGCGGCGCAGTCCGACTATGCCACCAGCCTGCTGGAGCTTCGCCAGAACCAGCTCAATCTGCGCAAGAACATGAACCAGGTGACGGTGGATGTGCAGAACGCCGTCATCGGTTTGCAGCAGGCCCGCGTGCGTTATGATGCCGCCTCAAAAGCGCGGCAGCTTCAGGAGGAAACCCTCGCGGGCGACCAGCGCCGCTATGCGTTAGGGGCCAGCACCGCCTTTCAGGTGATTCAGGACCAGCGCGATCTGGCCACCAGCCAAAGCACGGAAGTGCAGGCCATGGCCAATTACACTCACGCGCGCATCTCGCTCGACCAGGCGCTGGGGACCACGCTGGATGTGAATCACATCTCGCTGGACGAAGCCATGCGCGGACGCATCGCCCGCGATTCCACGCTGCCCCCGAATATTCCGGGAGGCCGGCAATGACCAGCAACCGGCTCCCTCACGGTCGCGGCTGGGTGGCAACACTGCGTGTAGCGCGCAATTTACTGAGCCGCGCGCGTAAGCAAGCGATCGCCATGCTCTGCCTTACCTCGACAATCTGGGCTCAGGACATAGCGCCGATTCGCCCACAAGCACCCGTCATCATCCGGCCGTACCTGGCAGTGACGGTGCCACCCATTCGGCTTTCCAATTCCGAGCGGATCCGCGCACTGGTTCGTTCCGGCATGCTGTATCTCACCGCACAGGACGCCATCGCGCTCGCGCTCGAAAACAATATCGACATCGAAGTAAGCCGCTACAATCCCTTTATCTCGCAATGGAACCTGGAGCGCTCCCAAGCCGGCGGCGCGTTGCCCGGCGTTCCCAGCGGAGCGTCACAAGCCGGATCGGTTGCCAGCGGGCAAGGCGTGGCAGGCAGCCAGGCCGCGGCTGGAGTCAGCGTTCCGGGAACGCGCTCCAATGGGGGCGGTTCGAATGCCACGGTCTCGCAGATCGGACCGGTGACTCAGAACCTGGATCCCATCCTGCAAGAGAACAGCACCTTCAGCCATCTCAGCGCCCCGCAGCCGGACGAAGTGCAAAGCGGAGTGTTCAACCTGGTCCAGACCACGCACGTTTACAGCGGAAGCTATCAGCAGGGCTACCTGGCGGGCGGCATAGCATCGGTCAGCTACAGCGAGCATTACCTGGGCGAGAACGCGTCCAGCGATCTGCTCAATCCCACCGTGGCTCCCAGTCTCAGCGTGTCTGTGCAGCAGAACCTTCTGCGCGGTTTCGGCGTGGCCGCCAATGCCCGCACCATCACGGTGGCGCGCATGAACCGGAACACCACGGAGCTCAACTTCAAGACGCAGGTAGTTTCCGTCGTGAGCCAGGTCCTGAACGCTTATTACACACTGGCCGCAGATTACGAAGATCTGCGCGCCAAGCGCAGTGCGTCGGAAACCGCGCAAACGTTCGTGAACGATGTGAAGCGGCAGATCGAGATCGGATCGGTCGCGCCTTCCGACCTCATTAGCGCGGAGTCCCAGGCTGCGTCGAGCGCTCAGGCCGCGGTGGATTCCGATGCCACGCTGCAGCAGCAAGAGCTTTCCTTGAAGAACCTGATCAGCCGCACCGGGCCGTCCGATTCCGACTTCGCCAACGTTCGAATCGTCCCCATCGACTCCATCGCGATTCCAGCCACCGACGATCTTCTTCCTATCGACCAGATGGTAAAGCAGGCGCTGGTCAACCGCTCCGATCTGGCGTCGGAAGTAGCCGGCGAGAAGGCTAACGAGGTGAACTCGCTCGGAACCCGGAACGGAATTCTTCCCACTCTGACGGTGTTCGGCGTGGAGAGCGATGCGGGATTGGCGGGCGTTCCCAAGACCATCAATGAGGATGGACTTACCGAAAGCGGCAACAAATATTTCTCGGGCGGAATCGGCACGGCGCTCGGCCAGGTCTTTCGCCGTAACTTTCCCACCCAGTCCGGGGGCGCTTTTTACCAGCAGCCCATTCACAACCGCCAGGCGCAGGCCGACTACGCCATCGATCTGCTGCAGCTTCGCCAGACGCAGCTCTCCAATCGCAAGGATTTCAACCAGGTGGAAGTGGACGTGCGAAACGGCGTGGTGGCCCTGCGCCAGGCCCGCGCCCGCTTTGACGCCGCGCTCAAGAACCGCGAACTGCAGCGGGACCTTTTCGACGCCGAACAGCGGCGGTTCCGCCTGGGCGCGTCCACTCCCTACAACGTCGCGCTCCAGCAGCGCGATCTGATCTCCGCGCAATCCTCCGCCGTGGCCGCGCTGGTGGCCTACAGCAACGCGCGTGTGTCGCTGGATCAGACGCTCGGGATCACGCTCGAAGCCAATCACATCAGCATGGACGAAGTGAAGAGCGGAAAGATCGCCCGGCAGTCGTCGCTTCCCGCCAACGTACCGCAGCCTTGACGCCATAGGCCGCATAGAAACTTTGAATTGGTAAAGTTTTGGCGGGCGCTCTAAGATGTCCGTAGAGTCCCGTTAACTCCCCGCTGCACTCGTCCTGAAATCCGTTTGTAAACTCACAAACCTCGTTCGAAGAATTCCGCAGTTCATCCGTTCAGGAGGTAGTGTGTCTACGGCCCGATTCCTCGGAGTTGTATGCTTTTCAGCATCCCTTCTTGCGTCGGCATTGAGAGCGCAGGTCTCCGCCACCGCTGAGCCCGGCAATTCAGGCGGAGTCCCGATGCATGCCACCAGTCCATATTCCATCCCCATGCGAACAGCGTCAGGGGAAAATTCGCTGGGCTACGACCCCTTCGATCCCCACGCTGAGCAGCTGGTACCGGACTTCTCAGCGCCTTCAGCCCGTCAGCCGATTTCTGGGTTGGTTTCTCTGCATGATCTGCAGCATCCCATTCCGAAGAAAGCCATTCGGGCCGCTTATCAAGCGCAACGGCTGGCCGACGCCAATAAAGTGGATAAGGCCATCGCCAAGTTTGAAGACGCCATCCGCATTTATCCAGCTTTCCGGGACGCGCATCTGAATCTGGGAGTTCAGTACGCCCGCTTGGGACGCGCCGCCGAGGCCCGCGCCGAGTTCCAGAAAGCCTTGGACATCGGCCCGCCCGCCGCACCCATCTACAACGATTTGGCGCTCATTTCCTTGAACTCCCACCAGTATCGTGATGCCGAGAACTTCGCCCGCCAAGCCCTGAAAATGGACCCAGGGAACGGCAGCGCGCAAGCCGTCCTAAAAACCGCGCTAACTCATTGAAATTAAGGGCCGATTTTAGATGGTCTTTGGGGTCTTCCAGACTGCTAAAATAAGGTTTGCGAAACGCATCACCTCTTGAGCGCTTCGTTCCTCTATTTTCTAGGAGTTAACTAGTTGGCAGACCCGCAAGATCCAAAGAACGACCCGAACAATCCGCCCGTTCCGCCGCGCGACGGCACCCAGATGCCGCTCGGGGGGGAAGGCAAGCAGAACCTGATCCCCATCAACATCGAAGACGAGATGAAGCGCTCGTATCTCGATTACGCCATGAGCGTGATCATCGGGCGCGCGCTGCCCGATATCCGCGACGGCTTGAAACCCGTGCATCGGCGCATTCTTTACGCGATGTCCGAAATGGGGCTCGCGTTCAACCGGCCGTACCGCAAGTGCGCGGGCATCGTCGGTGAGGTGCTCGGAAATTACCATCCGCATGGCGACGCTCCGGTGTATGACGCGCTGGTTCGCATGGCGCAGGATTTTTCGCTGCGCTATCCGCTGGTGGACGGACAGGGCAACTTTGGTTCTGTGGATGGCGATCCGCCCGCGGCTTATCGGTACACCGAAGCGCGGCTCTCGCGCATCGATACCGCGCTGCTGGAGGATCTTGACAAGGAAACCGTCGACTTTCGGCCCAATTTCGACGAGCGCCGCGTGGAGCCCGAAGTACTGCCGACACGCGTTCCCAACCTGCTGATCAACGGATCGTCGGGCATCGCGGTCGGCATGGCGACGAACATCCCGCCGCATAACATCACCGAGATCATCAACGCCACCATTCTTCTGGTGCAAAAGCCCGACACACATCTCAGTGAGATCGTGAACCTGGTGCAGGGCCCGGATTTCCCCACCGGCGGTTTCATTCTAGGCCGCCAGGGCATCCTCGATTACTTCACCAAAGGCCGCGGCACGCTCAAGCTGCGCGCCAAAGCCGCCATCGAAAAGTTCGGCAAGGATCGCGAGGCCATCATCGTCACCGAGATTCCTTACCAGGTCAACAAAGCTCGCCTGATCGAAGCCACCGCGGGCCTGGTGAACGAGAAGCGGCTGGAAGGGATTTCTGAAATTCGCGATGAGAGCGATCGCGACGGCATGCGCATCGTTTTCGAACTGAAGCGCGGCGAGCAATCCGAAGTCGTGCTCAATAATCTCTACAAGCACACCCAGCTCCAGATCAACTTCGGCGTAATCATGCTGTCCATCGTCAACGGGCAGCCCCGCGAGCTGGGCCTGGCGGATGTGCTGAAGCGCTTCATCGATCATCGCATCGATGTGGTTCGGCGCCGCACGGATTTCCTGCTGCGCAAGGCGCGCGAGCGCGAGCACATTTTGCTCGGGTTCAAGAAGGCGCTCGAAAATCTGGACGCGGTCATCAAGTTGATCCGTGCGTCAACCACGCCTCGCGAAGCGCGCGATGGCTTGATCCGGACGTTCGAGTTCAGCGAACGGCAGGCCCAAGCCATCATCGAGATGCAGTTGCAGCGTCTCACCGGCATGGAGATCGAGAAGATCCTCAAGGAACTGGCGGATATCCAGATGGAGATCGCCGAGTACCTCGAAATCCTGGCGTCCGACAAAAAGCTGCGCGGCATTATCGTGCAGGAATTGAAGGATGTGCAAAAGGAGTTCGGCGACGAGCGCCGCACCCAGATCATCGAGGACACCGGCGAGATTCATCTCGAGGATCTGATCCAGATGGAGGACGTCGCGGTAACCGTCACGCATGGCGGTTACCTGAAGCGCACCGCCGTCGACACCTACCGTCGCCAGTCGCGCGGCGGCAAGGGACGCATCGGCATGGGAACGCGCACTGAGGATGTGGTGGAGCACCTAGTCGTCGCGTCCACCCACGCGTATCTATTGGTCTTCACCACCAAGGGCCGCGTCTTTTGGCTGAAGATCTACGAAATTCCCGACGCGGGCACCACGGGCCGTGGCAAGCACATTTCCGGGCTGGTCAATCTGCAGGTGGACGAACACGTGAAAACTTTCCTGCCGGTGAAGGACTTTGTGCCGAACCAGTACATCGTCATGGTCACCCAACAGGGCGTCATCAAGAAGTGCGAGCTCACCGAGTTCGACAACCCGATGTCGCGCGGGATCATCGCCCTGTCGCTGGATGAAGGCGATGAGTTGTTGGCCGCGCGTCTGACCAACGGCGAGAACTATATCTTCCTCGGTACGCGCGAAGGCAAAGCCATACGCTTCCGCGAAGACGATGTCCGCGCCATGGGCCGGCCGGCACGCGGCGTTCGCGCCATGGATCTGGCGGAGGGCGACACCATTATAGGCGCCGAAGTGGTCGAAAAAGAGGGCCTCATCCTGTCGATTTCCGAGAACGGATTCGGCAAGCGCACGCCGCTCGAAGACTATCGCCTCACGTCGCGCGGCGGCAAGGGCGTCATCAATATGAAGCTCGCGCCCAGGATCGGCAAGGTGGTTGCGATTCTCTCCGTCAAGGAAGATACCGACCTGATGATCATCACGCGCGACGGCAAGATCATCCGCCTGGAGTCGGGCGAGATCCGGCAAGCCGGCCGGTCCACGCAAGGCGTGCGCCTGGTACGCATGGAAGATGGCGATCAGGTAGCCGCGGCGTCCGTGATTCCAACCGTGATTCCGGATGAAGGCGAAACCGGCAACGGCCAGAACGATCTGCCACTGCAGTAGGCGCCAACCCCAATCCCGTGCGCCCGAAGGGGCGCTTAGGGCTTTGAGAGGCTGGCTTGCGCGACGCTGCCCAGTTCGGTGGCGCGGTGCAGGTCGTCCCGTGCTCCCGCCACGTCACCCATCGCTCGTCTCGCGACGGAACGGTTGACGTACGCATTGGCGTAATTCGGATTCAAACGGATGGCCTGGGTGCAGTCCTCAATCGCGCCTTGGTAATTGCGCAGCCGCAGTTGCGCGTACCCGCGCGCATTGAGCGCCAGCGAGTGCGTGGGATCCATCTGTATCGCTTGCGTAAACGCCTGCACGGCCTGCTCGAAGTTTTCCTGTTCGGACAAGTAGCGGCCTTGCCGGTAGAATTTGTTGGCATCGCCAGCACTGTGCGAGCCCCGATTCGAAGCGACGGGCAAAACTTGGGGCGGTTTCACGTTTACCGGCGCTATCACTCGCGGGCTTTGCGCCAGCTGAGGCGGCGCCACGGACGGCGTTACAACCTGACGCGTTCGGGCCATGGTCGGAGGAGGCGCAACGGAAGCCACCGGAGCAGGAGCAGGTGGTGCGGTCGGCGCGGGAACAGCCGGAACGGCGGCGCGCGCTGGAACGGGGGGAGCTGGACGCGTTTCCGCCACCACCACGGGCGGGGGCGACGCCGGCGCTGCAGCCGGCGGGGGCGGCTTGGTATCGATGATCTTTTGCGCCGCACTCAGCAAAGCGGCGGCTTCGGCGGGATTCTGCCCGATCAGCATCGCCCGGTTGATATCTTCGATGGCTGGCTGCGCGGCTCCCGTGGCCAAATAGAATTGCGCCCGGCAAACATAGGCCGCGCTGTCCGCCGGATTCAGCTCCAGCGCTTTGTGACAATCGGACAGCGCCTGTTGAAGCTGCCCGTGCGTGCGCAGGATCGCCGCGCGCCCCAAGTACGCTTTGGAGGACTCCGGAGCCAGTTGGATGGCTTGGCTGTAATCGTTCAGCGCTTCCTGTGCATGGCCAATCTGCTGATGAAAGTTCGCGCGCATCAGGAAGTTTTCCGCGTTGTGAGGATCGCGTTGGATGGCCTGGTTTTCGTCCACGATGGCATCGTTGGTCCGGCCGCTCGCGGCCAGCGCGGACGCCCGCATCGCGTAGGCTCGCGAGTTGTTGGGCTGCAGCTCGATCGAATGGGTGAGATCGGAAACCGCCATGGCGAAGTCGCCCAGATAAAAGTGGGCATAGCCGCGATGCAGAAAAGCGGAATCGTTCTTGGGGTCCAGATCCAGGGCCTCGGTGAAGGACTCGATGGCCGATCCGTAGGCTTTCAGATCTTCCGCATGCCGGCCGCGTTCATAGGCATCCTGAGCGCGTTGCCAGGCCGACGGGCTGGCCTTGCTCGCAGACTGGGTTGGCGCGGCGGCATCGGCTGCCTGGGCGCCGGGGCGGGTTGCCTTCTCCAGCTTCCCTTCCCTGGCTTTGGCTTCCTTGGCCTCGTGCGCCAGATCCTTCACGGAAGACTGAAGATCTTTGATCTGTGCTTGGAGTTGCGACAGGGTGTTTTGTAGATTCTGGATTGCCGCGCCCAAATCCGGCTTGGGTAGGTCGTCGCTATACACCCATCCGCCGAATGCCATGAGCACCACCACCGGGAGGATGTAGCGAAGACGATGCAGCATTTCAATTTTATTTCGGACGCGATGGAAAGTTGAGTATAGCACTCAGGCGTTAGGCTTGGCATCGGCAATAGACCTGCCAGGCCAGTCCTGCGGTACCGGTCAGCTAAGGTGTTCGCCCGTGAGTCTATACAGTGCAGCCAGCCCGTGGCATAATCAGGAGCGCATGGGACAAAACGGCAAGACCATCGAAGGTTTCTACGAAGCCATGGGACGCGGAGACATTCCCTCCGCTATCGGAATCCTGGATCCGAAGATCGTGTGGAACGAGGCGGAAAACTTCGTTTACGCTGATCAGAGCCCCTACCACGGCGTGGACACTTTGCTCAGCGGCCTTTTTGCCCGGCTGGGCGGTGAATGGGATGGATTCTCAGCGGTTCCACATGAAATCGTCGACGGCGGTGAGACTGTGGTGGCCCTGGGGCGTTACGGCGGCGTTTACAAAGCCACCGGCGCCAAGGTGGATGCCCAATTCGTGCACGTGTTCCGGTTCAAGGACGGCAAAGTTGCCAGTTTTCAGCAGTACACCGACACGGCGCAGTTCAAGCAAGCCGTCGGCCCTCGAACGTAAGCGCTTCGGCAGCGCCTGCTATGTTCCCAGCTCCTGCCGAATCTCTTGCGCCACCGCGCGCGCTTTGTCCACCGCGCCGATCTCAAAGCTGATGGCGCCCACCCGCGGGTGCCCTCCGCCGCCGTAGCGCTCGCAGATGGTCGCCAGGTTGTGGTTGACGGGTTCGGTGGCCCAGGGATTGGAGCCCACCGATACCTTGGTCCGGAAGCTGGAAGTGCTTACCGACACCGTATAGATTGAATTAGGGAATAGATAATACGGGATGAACTTGTTGTAGCCTTCCAGTTCGTCGCCGATCAAATCGAAGAACACCACGCCGTTCCCGGTCTGCGCGCGCTTCTGAATCAGATCGATGGAACGGATGTGGCGCTCATACAACGGTGCGTACAGCTGTTGAATCTCCGGCTGCTGGACAATCTCGCCCAGCCTGCAGTGCCGCATCCAGCCGATGATCTTGTGGATGATCTCGGAGCCTTTCGCGCCCTCGATCACCAGCGTCAGCTTCATGGCCGGCGCCTTCAGCTCCACCGCTTCCTGTGCGTTGGCGTAGCGCGCGCCATCGATAATGTCGGCCCACTTCACCAGCTCCCCCAGGTCCGTTGGATCATATCCGAAGCGCTGGCGCGCCACGTCGGCGATGAACATGGTGCAGGAGCTGTAGGACGGATCGTAAAGCTTGTGGCCGCTATGGTCCTGGCGGAAGTTCTCGGCGTCTTCCGGGCTTAGAAACGCGCTCTGGTGGTGGTCGAACCACCAGGTGAGCCGCGGATCGGGCGAATATTTAAAATCGACAATCGCGTTCACGTCGCCGTCGAAGAGGCTGTCTTCGAACAACTGGGACGCTTTGTGGGCCAGGCCGGTAAATTCAAATTGTGCGGCTGGAGCGAACTTTTCCTCATAAAAGCGGCTGAAATAAGCCGCCGAGGCAGCACCGTCGAAACAGTGGTCGTGATAGAGAACTCTCACCCGCATGAATTGATGTCCGTGAAACGTGGAAAACTATCCAGCTTGCCTCAAGTGAGGGGGTAAAAGCAAGTGCCCGCCACTCAATGTGCCACTAAGAGAGCAACGCGATCTTGTCGTCCAGATGTTTCAGCGCGGCTTCCAATGTCACGCGATAGCGGGGATTTTGCGATGTCTCGATGTCGTGCAGCACGCGCTTGCGAGTCAACTGGAGGCTCTCCCGCTCGCTCTTGCGGGCAGCTTCCTCCGGCGTGAGCTTAGGCAATTTCGCCAACGCGGCGCGCTCTTCGGCGGACTCGATCTGGGATTCGACGGATTTGCTTTCCCAGCCGCGCGCCATGCTTTAAGTGTGGCACTTTCAAGGCTGGGTTGTTTGGAAACCTAGATGCCAGCCTAGACGATCCGTATCGGCCCAAGTAATGCGGTCAAGCGAGCCCGAAGGAGTTGCCGAGGCGCCTAGAACAAACGCGCAGGGCGCTTCGCCGAACCGTTCGATGCGGGCGCTCAGCCAGGAATTCGGCGAAAGCGGCTCCGCGAGCACTACCGGCGTTCCAGGGAACCATGCCAATTTCGCTTCGAAGTTCGCATCCTCCCGCCGCTCGGGTTCCGGCAGACCGTATGCCTGCCGATATCGAGCGATCGCGGCATCCAGGTCGTGAACGCCGATTACAACTTTCGCGAGGCCGGTCCATTTGGTAGTGGTCGGCTTGCCGCCCGGGAACGCCCGATTCTCTCGCGGAGTGAAATCGTGAATCATGAACGGAAAGAATCCGCCATTCGTGGGACCCACCTGCGCGGTCTCCCAATCGAGCCGCACGCCGTCGGGCCGTTTGCGGCCGCCCTGATTCGGGCCTGTAACAGCGACGCCGGCTTTTCGCAGACGTTCCACTTCAGACGAAAAATCAGCCGGGCGAATGGCCCAGGCGCAGGGACCGACATCGGCTTCCATGAACTTGTGCCAATAATGCGCAGCTAAAGCAGCGGGATCAGCTTTGGGTTGGATCGCGATCAGTTCCAGGTAGGAGCCGTCCGGGAAACTCGCCTGCGCCATTTCAGTCGCGTGATTCGAATGCGGCCCACCGTATTGCGCTTTGATTCCTGCCACGCTGCTCAGCGTTTGGATCATCATCTGCACATTCTTGCCCGCTACCGTCACGTGATCGATATGAAATTGTTGCGCCATGAGAGGGCAAGCGATAACGGCGATACAGAGACCGCACAGCATAATTGGAGGGCGCGCCCGCTACGCCCGAGTATCAATGGCCGCCGGATGCGATTTTTCAAAAGCCGCGATAGCCGGCTCCTGCTGCTGGATGTATCCTAGCTCGTCGATGCCTTCGAGCAAGCAATGCTTGGGAAAGCCATCCACGGGAAATTCCACCTTGCGGCCGCTCGGAAGCGTAAGAGTTTGGGACGCCAGATCCACCTTCACCGGCGCATCCTGGTTCTTCAGCAGTTCCGCGTGTACATCCGCTGGCACCACGATGGGCAGCAGCGAATTCTTCAGCGAATTTCCTTTGAAGATATCCGCGAACGACGTGCTGATCACCGCGCGAAAACCGTATTGCGTCAGCGCCCACGGCGCATGCTCGCGCGAACTGCCGCAGCCGAAGTTATCGCCCGCGAGCAGAATCTGGCAGGCCTTCGCCTCCGGCTTATTGAGGATGAAATCCGGCTTGGGCGTGCCATCGGCCTCATAGCGCCAGTCGCAAAAAAGCTGATCACCCAGCCCGACTTTCGAAATCGTTTTCAAGAATCGCGCAGGAATAATCTGGTCCGTATCGATGTTGTCGCGCGCGATCAGCACCATCCGGCTTTCAAATGGAGTGAACTTTTCCATTAGAGCAGCTCCCTTACATCGCTCACCGTGCCTGAGATCGCGGATGCCGCTGCCGTCATGGGACTCGCCAGAAACGTTCGCGCGCCCTTGCCCTGGCGGCCTTCGAAATTACGATTGCTTGTCGACACGCTGTATTGGCCCGGCTCCAATTGATCGCCATTCATCGCAATGCACATCGAACAGCCGGCTTCGCGCCAATCGGCTCCGGCGTCGCGGAAGATCTGATCCAGGCCTTCGGCTTGCGCCTGTTCCTTCACCTGCTGCGATCCAGGCACCACCAGGACGCGCACGTTCGGATTTACCTTGCGGCCCTTCAGGACACTGGCGGCGATGCGAAGATCGGAGATTCTGGAATTGGTGCAGCTACCGATGAACACCACGTTCACCGGATGCCCCAGCAGCGGTTTCCCGGCCGGCAGATCCATATAAACGAGCGCCCGCGCCAGCGATTCGCGCTCCAGAGGATCGGTAATGTCGGTTGGATTCGGCACCATCCCGCGTATCGGAATGCCCATGCCGGGATTCGTTCCGAACGTGATCATCGGCTCCAGCGTGGAAGCGTCGATGGTAATGCTCTTGTCGTACGTCGCGCCATCATCGGTGGGTAACTGCTTCCAACGGGCGACCGCCTCATCCCAGGCTTTGCCCTTAGGCGCGTATTGGCGTCCCGCGACATATTGATAAGTGGTGTCGTCCGGAGCGACTAATCCCGCGCGAGCTCCCGCTTCGATCGACATGTTGCAGACCGTCATGCGCTCTTCCATGGAGAGTGACCGGATAGCCGATCCGCAATATTCGAAAATGCAGCCGGTGCCTCCGCCGATACCGATCCGGGCGATGAGCGCCAGAATAATGTCCTTGGCCGATACGCCCGGCTTCAGTGCGCCGTCCACGCGCACCTGATAGGTTTTGGATCGCTTCAGCAGCAGGCATTGCGTCGCCAGCACATGCTCTACTTCGCTGGTACCGATCCCGATGGCGAGCGCTCCCAAAGCTCCATGCGTGGCCGTGTGGCTGTCCCCGCACACCACCGTCATTCCAGGCTGCGTCAATCCCAACTCCGGGCCGATCACGTGAACAATCCCTTGCTTGTTGCTTCCTAACGGATAGCAATGAATGCCGAAGTCCTTACAATTTTGTATCAGCTTCTCTACCTGCGTGGCCGCGATCTTGTCGACGATCGGCAACCCGCGCGGCGTGGTGGGCGTGCTGTGGTCCGTGGTCGCAATCGTCAGGTCGGGCCTTCTTACTTTCAGGCCACGCGCACGCAGCCCGTCGAAGGCTTGCGGCGACGTTACTTCATGCACCAGGTGCAAATCAATGTAAAGCAGCGACGGAGCGTCCGGCCGTTCCGCAACCACGTGGTTGTCCCAGATCTTTTCGATAATCGTACGAGGTTTACTCATATTGCTTGCGCTACTGCGTCTCCTACTTCTGAAGTGGTGGCCGGCTTGCCCGCCGGTTTCAAGTCCGCCGTCACGCGGCCCGAGTTGAGCACGGTTTCCACCGCTCGATTCACCGCCGCCGCTTCTTCGTTCAGCCCGAAACTATATTCGAGCATCGCCGCCACCGATCCAATGGCGCCAAAAGGATTCGCCTTGCCCTGGCCAGCGATGTCGGGCGCCGAACCATGCACCGGCTCGTAGAGTCCGGCCCAGGCACCGGAGGGTTTCTGGTCGCCAATGGAGGCGGACGGCAGCATCCCGATGGATCCGGCCAGAACGGCTCCTTCATCACTGAGGATATCGCCGAACATGTTTTCAGTGACTAACACATCAAAATGCCGCGGATTCAGGATCAACTGCATCGCGCAATTGTCAACCAATAGGTGATCTAACGCGACATCAGGAAACTCTTCGGCTACTTCAACGATCACTTTGCGCCAGAGCTGCGAGGTCTCAATCACATTGGACTTGTCGACGCTCGTGACCTTCTTGCGCCGGTTCCTCGCCAGGCGAAACGCCATGCGCGAAACCCGCTCGATTTCGGGCCGCGTGTAGGAAAGCGTGTTGACTGCGTGCTCTTCTGCGCCAGTTCCAAAAATCCCACGCGGAGTGCCGTAATAGATGCCTCCGGTGAGCTCGCGCACGATGATCATGTCCGTGCCGTCCACCAGGCTGTTTTTGAGCGGGGAAGAATCGAGCAGTGCTTTGTAAGATCGCACCGGCCGCAGATTCGCGTACACGCCCAGCACTTTGCGAATCCCGAGCAGACCCCTTTCGGGGCGCTTGTCAGGAGCCACGTTGTCGAATTCCGGCAGCCCCACCGCTCCCATCAGAGTGGCATCGGCCTTCAGCGCCAGATCGATGGTCTCCTGCGGCAGCGGACCGCCCGTCTTATGAATCGCAATCCCGCCCAGCAGGCCTTCGCTCAGAATGGGCTCATGATGGAATTTCTTTGCGACCTTCCGCAGTACTTTGACTGCTTCGCATGTCACCTCGGTGCCGATTCCGTCACCGGGGAGTATCAGTATGTTGAGTTGCATTAGTTAGTTAATCTTGAGCAGCGGCGGCCTTCTCGCCCACCACTTCGTGCAGCAGCGCAATGATCTCGTCGTTGCGCACACCCTTCTTGCGATCCGCCAGCGCCGTGAAGCGATGGTACAGCACGTCCAACTCCTCTTTGCCCAGCTCAAATCCGAGATCCTGGGCTCGTTTGTGCAGGGCATGCCGCCCGCTGTGCTTGCCGAGCACCAGTTTGCTTTCCGGCACGCCGACGGTTTTCGGGTCAAAGATCTCGTAGGTTGTGCGTTCCTTTAAATATCCATCCTGATGGATTCCCGCTTCGTGCGCAAAGGCATTTTCGCCAACAATTGCTTTATTGGGTTGCGGCCCAAACGTGATGGTTTTCGTGAGCAGCTGGCTGGCGGCGTAAATATGCTCGGTGACGATCTTCGTTTCAAATGGCAGCCGATCCGGGCGGGTCTTGAACGCCATCACGATCTCTTCAAGGGACGCATTGCCAGCCCGCTCGCCAATCCCGTTAATGGTGCACTCCACCTGCCGCGCACCGGCCTGGACGGCGGCGATGGAGTTTGCTACCGCCAATCCCAGATCGTCGTGGCAGTGCACGCTGACGATGGCGCTATCGCCGAGGGCGCGCACCATGCGGCCAATCAGTGCACCATATTCCTCGGGTACCGAATACCCCACGGTGTCCGGCAGGTTCACCGTCCGCGCTCCGGCGGCGACCACGGCGCGCGAGACCTGCTCCAGATAATCCCAGTCCGTCCGGGTGGCGTCTTCGGCGGAAAATTCCACGTCGTCGGTGTAGCTTCGAGCCAGCTCGACAGCGGCAACCGCTTCATCCAGTATCTGTTGCTGTGATTTCTTTAGCTTGTACTTGAGATGGATTTCGCTGGTAGCGAGGAAGGTATGTATGCGTGGCCTGCGCGCATTTTTTAGAGACGCGGCGGCACGCTCCACATCCAGACGGTTGGCCCTGGCCAGCGCGGCTACCTGAACCCAGGAAAACTCACGGCTAACCGCGTCCACCGCTTCGAAATCCCCTTCGGAGGCTATCGGGAACCCGGCCTCGAGGATGTCGACGCCCAATTCCACCAATTTACGCGCCAGTTGCAGCTTCTCGGGTACGGTCATGCTGCAGCCCGGCGATTGTTCACCATCCCGGAGGGTGGTGTCGAAGATGTAGACTCGATTAGCCATGTGTCCTCCTGTCTTCCTCAATGATTATGCCGAGAGAGTTTGGATTTGGCAAATTTATAATTAGAGCGATCAGAATAAGTTACAATCATAGCATAAAGACCGCTTATGGAACTCTATCCACTCAAGGTGTTCCTGACTGTCGCGTCCGAGAAAAGCTTCTCCCGCGCGGCTGAGAAGATGCTGCGCACCCAGCCGGCGATCTCGCTCGCCATCCAGAAGCTGGAATCGGACTTACAGGAGAAACTGATCGATCGGTCAGGCAAGGAGCTGCTGCTCACCGATGCCGGGCGCATCGTTTATGACTACGCGCGACGATTTGAGAACCTTTCGTCCGAGCTGGAGAACGCGCTTTCAGAACTGCGCGATAATTCGGCCGGCCGCTTGATTGTAGGCGCCAACGAATCGACGTCGCTGTACTTGCTGGGACACATCGAGCGCTATCGCCGGCTTTATCCCAAGGTGAAGGTGCAGGTGCGCCGGTCGCTATCGAGCAAGATCCCGTCGCAGTTGATCGATGGTGATTTGGAGCTGGGCGTGATCAGCTACGATCCGGAAGACGAGCGGCTGCATTCGATGGTGATTTACACGGATCACCTGGCCTTCGTCGTTTCTCCCCGGCATCGTTTCGCTACGCGCGGACAGGTCTCGATCAACGAATTGGGCATGGAGACATTCATCGCGCACTATGTTTTATCGCCTTATCGCGATGTGGTGCTAAAGGAGTTCCAGCGGCACAAAGTGCAACTGAACATGGACGTGGAGATGCCGACGGTGGAGACGATTCGCTTGATGGTGCAGCGCAACGAAGGCGTGGCGTTTCTCCCGCACATGTGCGTGGAGCAGGACGTGGCGCAGGACGCGTTGCGGGAGATCAAGGTGCGGGAGCTGGCGGTCGATCGCAAAATCCGGCTGGTGTGCCCGGCAAAGCGAAGTTTGAGCCACGCCGCGAAGGCTTTTTTGGAGTTGGTGAAGGGGGGTTAGGCGAAGGCTATGAGAAGATCGGCTTAAGAGAGAGTATAAGCCCGGCCCCCCCAAACATTTCAGCGCTGTTTTGTTTAAATCATCTGCGGCTGAATGCGTCATAATGAAAATATGCATTCCCTGAATGATCGCTTGGACATTCTTACAGCGCGAGGCCTTAAGGTGTCTGCAAACCCGAGTGCGTGCGTGATCGATTGCCAGGTATACGTTCGTGTCGATGGCAAACTGCGAAGCGCAATCGAGATTCAGAGCATGGCGGAGCGCCGACCGGACCGGAATATCTACGAGTTCACGAAGAACGGCAAGCAGTTCCAAGTGGTTGTCTATTTTGAGGACAGCGGCGAGCAGACCTACGAGGTATACGGAGACGGGAAAAGACTTGGAGATCGCAAAGTGAGCGAGGAATACTACCTTGATCTGGCAAAGCGAATCTGCGAGGAGATGGCGGGCACCTCGTTGAGGCGACTGCTTTAGCACGCCCCGGGCTACTAGAACGTCGCAACTTAGACGATGACTTGGTGCCAAGCTGCCATTCAGTCAGAGCAGCGGGTATCGGGCCGGCGGCCGGGTCGCCTCAAGATCGATCTCTTTTTACGGCGGCGCTTTCATCACAACGACGAGCGAGCGACCCGCAGCTCGGCTCCCCATCAAGACGGCCTTTTCGATCCTCTTAAACCAGCCGACGAGTTCACGGCGCTCCTCCGCCGGCAGATGTTGGATCGCTTCCTTGATGGCTTCGAGCGTCATGCTTTGAACTTAGCATGGGACGGCCCGAGCGGGCTTCAGGACGGCATAGACAGCTATCCAAACCCCATGGGCGACGAACGCGCGAGCTTTCGATAGAGAACGTGCACAAGCAGCAGGTGCACGCATCCGTGAATTTCGCCAGGGAATTTCGCCAGGGATTGACATTGGAGGGTCTTACGATCAGGCAACTGATCGATGAAGGCCGTCCGTGAGCCGGTTCATTCTCAACAACACCATAGAGAGCCCAACGAGCATCCAGATGTTCGTATATCCAGTTGTTCGTTTCCGTCGCCGCGTCAGTCACGGAGTATGGCGTTGACGAGGGCCGCGCAGACAGCCCGCGTTGCCTTGGTACAGTCTTGACACTTCCAAGCCTGCATACCTTGCGGGCTGCGCGCGTCGCGATATACTGAATCCTGTCGCCGACAAGGTTCAAGGCAGACGAACTGGAGATCACAGAATGAAACGCACGTTACCGATCGTTCTCACTATATTGGCGGCCACGTCCGGCGCCTTCGCGCAAGCGCCCAGCGACCCGGTCCAAAAGGCTCTCATGGCCGCGCCCGCGCGCATGAAAAAGGAAGATGTTACCGTCATCAAGTGGAAGCCCGACTTTACTTACGACACGCTGCAGAAGGGATCGAGCAAGCTGGTCTGCTACGACCTCTCCGGCTATCCTGGGCACCCGCCGTTCATGTTGGAATGCACCAGCATCGCCAACCTGCCTCGCGTAGCTCAAAACCTGAAGGCCGAAGCGAGTGGCGACCGCAAGGCCGCTCAATCCGCGTTGGATGCTGAAGAAAAAGACGGAACCCGCATCAAGCCGGAATTCGGATCGGTATGGATCCATTTGATGGGCCCGGATGCCGAGCACGCCCGCAATCACACCACCGTCGCCGTGCCGGGTGCAACCGAGCAATCACTCGGGATACCCGACAAGCCGAGCCAGGACACCATCTGGATCATGAATGCCGGCACGTCCACTGCCCACATCATGACCCCTGGCAGCTAGATAGCGTGAAGGCTTTAGTTTTGGGTCTGCTTGCCGTTCTAGCACTGGCCGCGGCGCCGGGCAGGCAGACCTTCACCGGCATCATCAGCGATAGCATGTGCCCCGACGGCGATCATTCCCACATGAAGATGGGGCCGACCGACGCCGAATGCACCAAGGCCTGCGTCAGCATACACGGCGCCACGTACGTTCTGTATGATGGCAAGCAAACTTACGACTTGAGCGACCAGAACACGCCGGAAAAGTTCGCCGCCAAGAGAGTAACGGTCAAAGGCACGCTGGACGCCAAGACCAAAACCATCCAAGTGGATTCCATCACCCTCGCAAAATAACCCTGGTATTCTGTGAGGCGTGGCGCAGCCCATTCTCATCGACACCGACACTGCTTCAGACGATGCCGTAGCGCTGATCATGGCGCTGCGTTCGGAGAGCGTGCGTGTCATTGCGATCACCACCGTGGCCGGCAACGTGGAAGTGGAGCAGGCCACGCGCAATGCCCTGTACACCTCAGAACTGTGCGCTGCGACTGTGCCGGTTTACCAGGGCGCCGGGAAGCCGCTAGCCCGCCGCCTGATGACCGCTGAGTGGTTTCACGGCGAGGATGGATTGGGCGACCGCGGTTATCCGGCGCCGCGACGCTGCGCCGAAAGGGAACACGCGGTAGAAGCCATCATCTCGCTGGTACGCAGCAATCCGGGACTGACGATCGTCACGCTGGGCCCGCTCACCAATATTGCAATCGCGTTGGCTCAGGCGCCCGATCTGGCCGACAACGTGGGGCGCTGCGTCATCATGGGTGGCGCGCCCTGTTGCGAGGGGAACGTCACGCCGGCCGCGGAATACAATATGTGGGTGGATCCCGAAGCCGCTCGCACGGTGTTTCGCAGCGGTTTGCCAATCGATATGGTGGGCTGGCAGCTATGCCGCGGTGCTGCGGTTCTGGGACCGGCGGACATACAGTTCGTGAGCAAGATGGGCACGGAATTGGCGCGCTTCGCGGTAGATTGCAATCGAACGGCGCGTGCGGCGTACCGCGCGCAGACGGGCGAAGACGGCATTTCCTTGCCGGATCCAGTGGCGATGTCCGTGGCCCTCGATCCCTCCATTGCTACCGAATCGAGCCAGCATTATGTGGATATCGAGATAGCATCCGAACTCACGCGGGGCATGACCGTGGTGGATCGCCTGGGTGTGGCGACCGACAAGCGAAATCGCGCAACCTGGATGGACCTGCTGCAGCAGGGATCCAACCAGCAGGGCCCAAACACGAAGGTTTATTGGGCGATTGATGTGCCGCGTTGGAAGCAGGCGCTCTATTCGGCTTTGCGCTGATCCTATATCACTGACTCTCCGCTAAAGCGATGGCCTTCTTCGGATCGATCAAGTTGCGCCGTCCGTCTGCCGTTTTCTCAGCGGTCTTGCGGATTACGTCGATCACCTGCGGCGGAGTGAGCTTCGGATTCACAACCAGAATCTTGGCCGCGAGATTTGCGACGTTGGGCGACGCCATGGAAGTGCCCGACATCTTGAGGCGGCTGCCGCCGGGGATGTAGCTCTCCACTTCGTAGCCGTTGGCGTCCACCAGCACCGTTGGGCCGTAACTGGTGAAGGACGCTTCGTCGCCCGCCTGGTCCACCGCACCCACGGTGAGCAGGTTCGGGACTTTCAGCGCGGCGGGGATTGCCTCAATAAAGCTGGAGTCCGAATTGCTGTTGCCGGCCGCGGCCACGAATAGAATCTCAGGCGCCGAGAGCATGGCTTTCTCCAAGGCATTCTTCTCGATTTCGAACCATACGCGGGCGGTAGCCTTGCGCTCGTCGATGTCCTTGCCGATATTACATTTCTCCATGCCATCCTCATAATCCCGAACGGAACCGCCCCAGCTCATGTTGACGACGCGCACGTTGTTTTTCTTGAAGAAATTCACATAGTCTTGCACGGCCGCCGCATCGCGTTCGGTTTGGGCGCGCGAGGGGCACGGGTCGGGGATCATCTTCCAATCGAAGGTGAGGCGGCCGACTACCAGGCGCGCGTAGGGATTGCCCGCGGTGAGGATACCGGCCACGTGGGTGCCGTGCGCATAGTCGCCAAATAAGGAAATCTGTTCGATAAAAGGCTTCACCTGGTCCGGCTTGAGCTTGGAGATGGTCTGCTTCAGTGCGGTGGCTTCGGGGCTTTCCACGTTGGCTTGCATGTCCGACAAACCCTTCAGTTCTTTTTTCGCTTCCGAAAAGCGCGTCAGCCTGCGTGGCGTTGAGCGGATAAAGATCGCCGGTAGTTTTGCGGCTATCGATGTCGTAAGCCAGCACGGCGGGCTGTCCAGAGTTTTCCACAACCCGGCCGCGGAAAATGGACAGATCGACGCCGCTGTCCCAGACCGCCACATTGACTGGCTGGTACTTCTGCCCAGGCGGCAAAGTGACTTCGCGCGCTGCCCAGATATCCTTCTTCTCTTTGGCATGCGCCGAGAGATAGGCGCCGAGCGCCTCGTCCAACGTGTCCTTCAGCGGGATTCTCTCCACCAGCATGAGGCGAATGCCGGGCAGAGCGTCGGCCAGATCTGAACTGAGGCCACCGGTTTTTTGCACAACTGGATCGAAACTGGCCTGCACCTGGCCAAGCAGGAACGAATCGGAGGCAATCTCCACGCTGGCCTTGGCGGATTTCAAATCATTCTGCACCACATCAAAGGGCAGGCCGTCGAGCGCGCGCGTGAGAGACGCGTAGACGGCCTTGCGATAGGCGGGCGAATTGCGGTCGGTGGATTCCCGCCGGCCATCCAGGATAGAACGAGATATCAGGCCGCTCAGCGCCTTCGCCGCGGGCTTCTCTTCGAGAGCCTTAATCTCGTCCAGACGCTGGCGGGCGGCGTCGTTGTGACCCTCTAAGATATCGAGCGCGGCCAATGTGGAAAGCAAACCGCGTTTGGTGGCGGCGTCGTCGATCTCGTAATCGCGAAGCACCGACTCCACATTTTTCCTGAGCTGGGCGGCAAACGGGCGGAAGGCTTGTTCGGAGCGAATCAGGTCCTCAACCTTCCCGCTGATAGAGTACTGGAACTGCGGGAGGTCGGCCGCGCGCGTGATCTTTTTCTTCGGAGGCTGAGCAAGAAGCAGGAGCGGAACAACGGCACAGGCGAACGGCGCGAGGAGTGTAGTGCGCATCACTCTGGTAAACATGGTCCGATGATTGCACCCGAGCCGGAAGCGCGCAAGCAGCGTGGGAGTTAGGGCCGCTGTCCGGAAAGCTCCGCGGCGGTGGGGTTGGGATTGGGGCCGTGGAAAAGCTTGTGCTTGATATCGGGCCAAAACTCCTTCAGCACTTGCGACGCGGAGTCGATACCAATCTGCGTCCACCACGTTTCGATGTTATCGCCAACATTCCGCTGATCCGGTGTGTAGGCGTTGGAGATGGCAGTGCCGGCTGCGTTGCCCACGATCTCGGAGAAGTTGAAACGAGTGCCGCCGGCGTCCGTTTTGGTGACGAAGACGCGCGTGGCGGCGTACCACGTGCGCGACCAGAAGGGGCCGTAGCCGCGGCGAAAATAGCGGGGATCTTCCCGCAGCATGATCGGGAAGAATCCTTCCGTCATCATGTTGCCGATGGCTTGATCGGCATACTCCACGGCCACGCGGTGCCCGTAGCCCGCCCATCCCTGGCCAAAGGAAGGATTTTCGTTGGTCAACTGTCCGTAGCCGGCCAGGAAAGCAGCCAGACCAAGCAGGGGATAGTCGAACGAATCCTTGGCCGCGATGGTGAGCTTCTGTTTCGCGGTGATGGGCATGTAAACCGCGGTTGCGTTGGCAGTGCGGTAGTTGGGAAGAACGCCGAAAATGCGCTTGTCGGGAGGAGGAAGGGTTTGATCGGTTTGCCCCGGCTGCACTTGCGCCGGCTGGTTCTGAACGGACGGCGGATCAGGCGCGGGGGCGGGAGCGGGATTGCTTTGGCCAAAAAGTGCGAGGCTGCTAGCAAATAGCAGCACGGGCCAAGAAAGCATAGGCGCGGATAGATGGTATGAAGTCATGAAAAATTGGAACGGAAACGCGGAACCCCCGCAAAACGGCCTCTTTTAATTCTACTAATGTGCCGACGTGCGGGGGAAGGGATCGTTACAAACTTTACGGAACCTTAACGATGGGCGGCGCGGCCTAAGGCATCCGCGAGGCCGTGTATGCAACGATATCCACAAGGTCCTCCTCGCTCAAATGGGCGACCACCGGCTTCATCAATTGTGTCCACGTGCCGTTTCGATCGCCCTGCTGCATGTCGTACATCTGCCGGACCAGGTAGCTGGGTGAACGGCCCGCGATGCCAGGAACCGGGCCAAGGCCCTTGAGATCGGCGCCATGGCAAACGGCGCACTGCGTGGTCTTTGAGCCGCTCTTGGTCACCAGCGCCTCACCTTTCTTGATGCTGCCGGGGGGGACATACGCGAAGAAGCCGGACCGATCGTCACGCAGCACCTCCGTGGCTTCGGCATTCTCCGGCGTTTCGATGATGCGCTTGCCCAGCGGCTCCTTCTCATTGCCTTCGAGCGTCAGGAACATGCCTCCCGCGATACGGGTTTTCGGCACGGTGCTGGTTTCGATCACCTTGATCCACGGGGTCCACGTCATGGAGCCGAAGTATATGGCGGCTGCTTTGATTTCGTCGTCGGTCATGCCTTTGGCGATCGCGATCATGAGATTGGTATTAGTTTTTCGCGGCTCGGCGCTTTTTCGGTTGCCGTTTCTGAAATCGTTCATCTGCTGGATGAAATAAGCAACGGGCAGTCCGGCGATCGGCGCGTTTTCGGGCCGGCCCTTGCCATTGGGGTAGTGGCATAAGGCGCACGCGAACACGTCGGGTTTCTTACCGTGCGCCACGATATCCGGCATGGAGGGATGATCGCTGGGATACCAGTCGGCCGGGCCGAAGCGGTTCGAGATCTGCGCGCGCGTAAAGGCGAGGGTGCTGCCGGGAAGGTGTTTCATGCTGGTGTCCGCCGGGGGCAGGACTGGCGGGGTCCCGGCCGGGGGCGCGGGTGGAATGGCGTAGGCCCATGGAATGGGTCCGTCTTCCTCCGCGGCGAATGCCATCAGTGCAAACAGGGCGGCGGCGGAAATGATCGCAACACCGAGGGTGCTTTTCATATTCTTATCAGTGTACGGCTATCTTGACCGGGGTGGGGCCTTCAGGCGTCAGGGCTGGTTACGTTCGTGAGCTAGTCGACCTCCTATGGCGCGACGTGCGGCGTAGCAAGCAGCGCGAAGCGTTGCATCACGCTCGGCATGTGCGGTCGCGCCTCAATTCAATGTTGACCCAGGGCACGGCAAATGACGGGTTCGCGCGCGGGGGGGTGGAGGTGTTGTGCTTGGGATGCAATTTCATCAAATTTCGCGAAACGAAGCCAAAGCGGATGGTTGGGACGGCCGAAAAGCATTCGGCTCGAGAATAACAAGGGATTCGATTCGTCGGGCGTCCGCAATTTGTAGGTGTTTGTGAATTGGGGAGAAAAAGGTGCGCAAGGCAAGTTAATGTCGCGATCTCGGGTTAGAGGTACTTGCTCGGATCACGGCCTTGAAATGAAGAGGACCAAAGCTGTGCGAAAGGTGTCTCGGTCAAGGTCTACCGCGCCGACCGCCGACGAAATCGCCGAGATGGCGGCGCGGGGCGAGATGTCTCCGCGTATTTTAAGAATAAGTTTACTGTCGTCAGGCCGGTCTAGCGGGTTAACGTTGATCTGACACAAGGTGTGCTGCGCGAACTTGACGCACGGGCGGCGCGGCTCAACATTAGCTGGCAGCCGGTGATCGAAAAGCTGCTTAGCAGGGCGATGAGTAAAGAGCGAACCACTAAGCCCGGGTCAAAATAGGGGACTGGCTTAGCGGGCGGGCCAAGCAGGAACCAGTCAGCGATTCGGGCACGTCGTGGAACGTTCCAATAGTGATGCGATGATGATCGATACCGGCTGTAACTACCCTGCCTCACTGCTTGCACCCACGGATGGCTGCCGGCGAATCTGGAGTACATGGTGGCGAAGCAAAACACGCTAATCTAAGCCACGTTCCCACCATGAATTGCCCATTTCCAGGGCTTCACCTTCCCCGTGAGTCTTGAAAGAACTAATCATGCGGCAGATCTTGCCTTCATCTACCAGGCGGTTTACAAAAGCCCTCGTCTCAGCAGAATCCCATCCCATCGCTTTGCTGACGCTGCGCAGCGGGACTCCATAGGCGTCTCGCGTCTTTGGATGTTTGATGAGGATCTGGATAACGCGCTCATCGTCCTCGGCAGGTTTTTGACCCATGGTTGACAGTTCTTATTCTCCGCTGCCAGCGATTCGAAGCTCCGGGATGGTAAACCTGTGGCCATTTACCTTGCCATCTCCTGGCATGAACCATTCGCAGTATGCTTCATTGCCATCGATAAACTCGATTGTCATTTTCGGTCCACCCGATTTCAGTACAAGCTCATCGCCATCTTTCATAGTCAAAATATCCTCCCTCGATTAACGTATTTCGCAAGCATAATACCATTCGAGTACCTCCATGTGAGTAAACTCCTACTAATAAAGATTGAAAAAAGAAGAAGGGCGCGGGGGGAGGGCCCTGGTCCCGGCCGCACCACGGGGCTAGGATGGCCGGGAACGCGGGGTTAGTCCGGTATCCAAAGGCGCAAGGCCGGGCGCAGTTCGGAGAATCCCTCATTAATCAGAGTCGTGACCGCGACCCATCGAGTCGCTCGAATGACTTCGCTTCCCTGATAAATTCCTGTCTGAACTGCCACCGCCTTCGGATGCCTTTTCCGCCATTGGTCCAGGGGCACCTCCAAGTCACCAATGGCCCAGACGGCACACCCGCTCATACCCTTTAGATCACGTGGAATTGTCGTGGCTCGACCATCTCTCGTGACTATCACTGCCGGTGAGCCATCTGGATGGGTAATATCCTTAACGCCGGAATCGAGCAACAGATGGTACTTTGAGTCGTACCCGATCAACGATTCTTTGCTCCCGCCATATGCGTGCGTAGTGTACTCCAGCCGTGTGAGTGAAACCTTCTCATCGACATTTTGACTCGGTGTCGCCCAGATGCCGGGGAAGCCGAGGAGGCTGAATACTGCGGTATTGGATTGTTCTCGGAAATCGATGTCCTCGCACCGCAGGAAGCTAATTTGCTTCATCCTCTCCAACGCCCGTGATGGCAACCTATAGATGGCTATGTCGAGTGGGTCCTCAAGCGATCCGGGCCGTGGCATGGAGCACAACCAGTTTCCATGCGTGGACACAAAGGACTCGCACCCGTCGGAAATCCCAATCGTCTTGTCGTATTGGTACGCAGCGTTGATAACATGGGCTGCTGTTACGACGAAGTAATACCCGCCTATTTCGAACAAGCTGGCCGTGCCGAGCAGATGGACGGCTGGTCTGTTCGCAACGACTATCGCGGCTGTAACATTCCAGCCATCATGTGGCAGGTGGCTCCCAACTCGGCGGTTGGTATCCGCTTGCATCTGCTTCTCGTCCACTTAGAATGCTCAGCCTCCTACAGGCCTAATTCTATCTGTCAAATCCATCATGGGACTCGGTTCTCTGTTAAAATCCTCCACGGAGTCAGTGAGTCTCTGAAGTATCGCGGCGCTTAGATCTCCTCCGCAGTCTTCAGGCTCTACTGGCCCATCGATCTGGATGAACGGCCGCTCACGCCATATACAGACGCTCACCTCGGTCGTATCCGAACCGCCCCACACGGCGATATTGAACTGGTAAAGGGTTACCGGGAACAGCGTCTCTAGATCACTCTGGAACGCCTTCTCAAATGCCCGGTTGCCCAGCTGAGTAACTTTTCTATGCCAGCATCGGGTTTCGTTTGGGTACATATTAACTGCCTCCACTGTTTTAATTGCCAAATGCCCGAGTCGCACTCGCATGCTGACGTGCGATGCTGGAGAGCATGTCCGATATCACACTTGCCCAGGCCTATGACGAAGGGCTGGAATCCATCTCCGTCCGCATGGACCTGTTCAGCGATGGCAAAGGGGATTGGGGATACGCTTGCATAGATGAAGCTGTGTGGATCAGCGGAACGCTAGTGGCTAGCTGTCGTTGGCGGTTCGACAACGCCCCGCCGATCTTCCCAGAGAAATTTAGCCGTTCGTTCTTGCTTATTGAGGGCGAGGACAAGAAACCGCAGATGCGCTGGCACGGAATAGCTGGTTTTGGACCACAGGTGGACACCGAGGTCGAACTGCGGCGAGTCGAGGTGATCCCCGGCGCATGAACCGAGCCGCGCAACGATGCCCTAGCTTTGACCGTGCCGTGGGTTACTTTAGCGCTATCGAACGTGATAGTGTCGTTTTAGGCCCCCTATGAACAAACTCCATCCGGAAGTACCCCCGGGCACAACTACCCCAACATCGAAACCATTGATTACGTTGGTTTTAGATGCGACAAGCCGCCCTCCAACCTGCTAACCTAGAAATAGAGTGTCTACTGACGTTGTCCCGGCTCCAGGTTTAGTCGATCAGCTCTATGCGGAGCTGGAACAGAAGATCCACGCGCTGCGGCCGAAAGAAGACCTCACCCTCCTCGAAAAAGCGTTCCACCGGGCTGCCGACGCGCACAAAACTCAAATGCGCGAGTCGGGCGAGCCGTACATGATTCATCCGCTGCACGTGACCATGATCCTGGCCGACATGCAGATGGACATGGTCTGCCTGATGACCGGCCTGCTGCACGACACGGTGGAGGACACCAGCCTCAGCTTAGAGCAGATCAAGAAAGAGTTCGGCCCGGAAGTGGCGGCCTGCGTGGACGGAGTCACAAAACTCAGCAAGCTGAAACTCTACTCGCGCGAAGAGCGGCAGGCGGAGAGCGTCCGCAAAATGCTGCTGGCGATGGTGAACGATATCCGGGTCATCATCGTGAAGCTGGCGGACCGGCTGCACAACATGCGAACGCTGGATGCGCTGCCGCGCGAGCGCCAGCTGCGGATCGCGCAGGAGACGGCCGAGATTTACGCCCCCATCGCGCACCGCCTGGGGATGGGCAAAGTGCGCGGCGAGCTGGAGGATCTTTCGTTCCGCTACCTGGAGCCGGAGTCCTGGGCCGACCTGATGCGCGAGATCGAGTCGCAACGGGTGCAGAACGAAGAGTATCTCACCAAGATGCGGCACGACGTGGAGATGAATCTGCGGCGCGAGAACATTCCGGCGCGCGTGGAGGCGCGGATCAAGCGGCCGTACTCGGTGTTCCAAAAGATGAAGCGGCAGAAAATCGCGCTGGATCAGGTGTACGATCTGCTCGCGCTGCGCATCATCACGGACTCGGTGAAGAACTGCTATGCGGCGCTGGGAGTGATCCACAACGAGTGGCACCCCATTCCGGGACGCATCAAGGACTTTATCGCGATTCCCCGCCCTAATCTCTATCAATCGCTGCACACGTCTGTAATCGGGCCGGGCGGCCGGTCATTTGAAGTGCAGATCCGCACTGACGAGATGCATCGGCTGGCGGAAGAAGGCATCGCCGCCCACTGGAAATACAAGGAAGGGCGCAAAGGGCCGGGCGCGGACGATCAGCGCATCAAGTGGCTGCGGCAGCTGGTGGAATGGCAGCAGGAGATGCGCGATCCGGGCGAATTTATTTCCACGCTCAAAGTGGATCTTTACCCGGAGGAAGTTTACACCTTTACGCCGATGGGCAAAGTGATTGCGCTGCCACGCGACGCGACGCCGATCGATTTCGCCTATGCGATCCATAGCGACGTGGGCAACACCTGCGTGGGCGCGAAGGTGAACGGCCGCATCGTGCAGTTGAAGTACAACCTGAAAAACGGCGACGTGGTGGAGATCCTGACGCAGACCGGGCACATGCCGAGCAAAGACTGGCTCGGGATGGTGAAGACGCCGCGGGCGCGCAACAAGATCAAACACGTTATCAATGCCACCGAGCACGCCAAGGCGATCGAGATCGGGCAGAAGTATCTGGAGCGCGAGGCGCGCAGGCTAGGCGTACAGATGTCGCGAATCACCAAGGCGGATCTGGAGCGTGTGGCCAGCGACTACGGTTGCGCCAAGGTGGAGGATTTGCACGCGGCGCTCGGTTATGGCAAGTTTTCCGCGCGGCAGGCTCTGCAGAAGCTGGCGCCGGACGCAGTGCAGGAGCCGGCGCTTGAATCGCCGAAGCCGGCCCCCACACCCGCTCCTGGAGCGCCGGGCGGGGCTCAGGGCGATACCGGCGACCTGGTAATCAAGGTAAAAGGCGTCGACGATCTGCTGGTATACCGGGCCAAATGCTGCAATCCGATCCGGGGCGAGGCCATCGTGGGATACGTGACGCGGGGCAAAGGCATCGCGGTGCATTCCAAGAACTGCACCAACGTGCAGAACCTGATGTACGAAGTGGAGCGCAAGATCGACGTGGAATGGGCCCGCGCGGTGACCGAAACATTTCCGGTGCGGGTTGTAGTTCACACCGACGACCGGCCGGGGATGCTGAATCAGCTTACCTCCGTGCTGGTGGCCGAACAAAGCAATATTCGGAGCCTGGAGGCGAGCTCGGACGACAAGCGCGGCGACGGGGCGATTATCGACATGATTGTGGAGATTCGCGATAAGAAGCAACTGGAGCGCGTGGCGGCGGCCATCCGGCGCATCTCCGGAGTCCGCGACGTGGAGCGAACGCAGTAAAGCCAGAACCCAATGATAGAGATTCAAGCCGAGCCGGAACATATCGCCATTTCGAAATCGAAAGGCATTCAGATCGATTGGAAGGACGGGCATCACAGCCAGTATTCACTGGGATATTTGCGCGATGAATGCCCCTGCGCGAGTTGCACAGGCGCGCATGGGACCGAGCCGCAGAAGACCAATTACGCCGAGCCGCCCTCCAGTCCATTTCAGATGTTCAAGCCGACGCTCAAGATGCTGAACGTGGAGGCGGTGGGACACTACGCCATCAAGATTGACTGGAGCGATGGGCATAACACCGGGATTTACTCGTTCGATCATCTGCGGAAGATTTGCGCGTGCGCGGAGTGCAAGCCGAAGTGAAGATCGGGCGCTGCTGGCTCATTGCGCTCCTGCTGGCGATCGCGGCGCAGGCAGCCACAAAACCTAAGCTCGTGGTCGCGATTATCGTCGACCAATTCCGCTACGACTACATGACGCGCTTCGATGGCGACTATCACGACGGACTGCGAAAGCTGCACGATTCGGGCGCGTTCTTCAGCGACGCTCATGAGGCGCATTTTCCAACGGTAACGGCAGTGGGACACGCCGCATTCCTGACCGGATCCATCCCCGCGATCGATGGCATTGTCGGCAACGAATGGTACGACCGCGAGACAGGCAAGACAGTGACCAGCGTCTCCGACGACGCGACCAAACTGGTGGGCGGCAACGGCGGAACGGGTTCGTCGCCGAGACGCCTGGTGGTGACCACGCTGGGCGATGAGATCAAGGCCAGCGGGCCGTCCGACACCGAAGTGATCGGCGTTTCTCTGAAGGATCGCGCGGCGATTTTGCCGTCGGGACACGCGGCCAACGCGGCGTATTGGTTCGAGCATGAGTCGGGCCAATTTGTCACCAGCACGTATTACATGCCAAACCTGCCAGCGTGGGTACAGGCATTCAACCAAAGCGATGCAGCCAAAAAGTATGCGTCGGCGAAGTGGGAGGGCTTTCGGACGCTGCCTTCGGTTCTGGGAAAACCTTATTACGAAGCGATGATCGCTACTCCCTATGGCAACGACATGCTGGAAGCTTTCGCCGAGGATGCTCTGAAAGAGGAGCACCTGGGGCGGCATTCGGGAACAGATGTGCTGACGGTCAGTTTTTCGAGCAACGACCTGCTGGGGCATCAAGTTGGGCCGGACGCACCGGAAGTTCGCGACATGTGCATCCAGACCGACCGCGTGCTAGGGGAACTGCTGCGCGCGGTGGAGGCGGAAGCGGGCGCAGGAAACTACGTGGTGGTGTTTACCTCCGATCACGGCGTTGCTCCGAAGCCCGAGGTATTGACCAAGCGCGGAATCCCGGCGGGACGGTTCTCGGGAACCGAAGTTGCGGAGACCATCGAGTCGGCGCTCAGCGAGAAATACGGTCCGGGCAAGTGGATGGTGGGAAGAGCCGATCTGGCGCCCTATCTGAATCACGATTTGCTGCGAGAGAAACACGCGGCGCTGGCCGAAGCCGAGGAAATCGCGGC
The DNA here is from genome assembly GCA_963725455.1 of Bryobacterales bacterium. Lineage (GTDB taxonomy): Bacteria > Acidobacteriota > Terriglobia > Bryobacterales > Bryobacteraceae > Palsa-89. The sequence goes on along the minus strand of CAVRZH010000035.1, from coordinate 21,031 downwards.
GGAAGCGGTGAGAAAGCTGCCGTATATTTTCCGTGTCTACACCGGAGAGCAACTGGAGCATGAGAACCTGGCTGGCGAACCGATTGGCGAGTTGATGCAACGCGGCTATTATCGCGGCCGGGCGGCGGATCTGTTCATCGTCCAAAAGCCGTACTGGCTGGCGTCGAAGGACGGGACGTCGCATGGGACCCCGTTCAGCTACGACACGCACGTACCCATGATTTTCCTGGGGAGTGGCATTCGCCCAGGCAGGCACGACGAAAAAGTCCGCACCGCCGATATCGCACCGACGCTGGCGGCTCTGCTGGGAGTGAACACGCCGAGCGGGTCCGTGGGCCGGGTGCTTGCGGTGATCGAGAAGTAGCCGAGCTTCATCGGGACTAAGACGAAAAGGTTGAAGCCGTCAGCTATTTCCACAGGTGTTTCGCACTGTCTGCCGGACTAGTCTGAAAAGAATGCTACGTAGTTCGGCGCGAGTGATTTTCGCTGGGCTGGTGCTGGCGAGTTGTGTTTGGGCGCAAAGGATGGCGCTGCGGAACTGCCCCGTGTTCCCAGCCAACAACATCTGGAACACGCCGGTGGATCAACTGCCGGTATCCAGCCTGTCGTCCACTTATGTGAATACCATTGGCCTGGGAGCGTCGTTGCATCCGGATTTCGGGACTGTATATAACGGCGCGCCGAACGGCATTCCGTTTATTGTCGTGCCACGAATACAAACTGAATATCCCGCTACTTTCACGTACGCGGACCAGAGCGATCCGGGACCCTATGCGATTCCGCTCAATGCGCCGATTGAGGGCGGCAGCCAAAGCAATGGTGACCGGCACGTCATCTCAGTCCAGACCATGACGTGCACGTTGTATGAAATGTGGTCGGCCTATCCACAATCGGCCAGTTGGGAAGCCGGCTCCGGGGCCATCTTCGATCTGCGATCCAATGCGTTGCGCCCGGCGGGTTGGACGTCGGCGGATGCCGCGGGGCTGCCGATTTTTCCCGGCCTGGTGATCTATGACGAAGTGCGGGACGGAGCAATCAACCACGCCATCCGGGTGACGGTGCCCGAAACGCAGCAAGCCTACGTATGGCCGGCGCGGCATTACGCTTCGAGCCTGACCGACCCCAAGTATCCGCCCATGGGGGTTCGTCTTCGCCTGCGCGCGGACTTCGACATTTCGAGCTTCTCCGCGGCCAATCAAACTATTTTGACGGCTCTCAAGAAATACGGAATGATGATCGCCGATAACGGCAGCGCATGGTATATTTCGGGCGTTCCGGATCCGCGCTGGAACGACGACGATCTTCACAACCTGGACAAGGTCACAGGCGCGGACTTCGAGGTTGTGAATGTTTCCCCGTTGATGGTTGATGCGAATTCGGGTGAGGCGGCGACGGTGCAAGCTCCGTGACGAGAATGACGAACTAGTGTGTGATGCGGCTGACACAGCATCCTCAAATCACCGCGCGATGAAACGGAGGCCACGAGGGCAGCCCGCGACATGGCATGGTCGCGACAATTTCGACTATTACAATTCAGTTACTTGAAGGTGGAACTCCATTTGCACTCTCGAGATTGCAAGGAGATCCATGTCGGTTCAGAAGATTCGCGTACTGGTGGCGGAAGACGACGAGGTAAACGCGAAAACGGCCCGCATCATACTGGAGCAACTCGGCTGTTCGGTGGACGTCGCTGGGGATGGTACGGAAGCAGTAGATTACTTTCGCGAGCGCGACTATGATTTGATTCTTATGGACTGGCAGATGCCGCTGATGAATGGCATCGAAGCGACGGCGCGCATTCGCGCCATGCCCGATGGACTGACCATTCCGATCATCGGAACCACGGCCGGCAAGGCGCAGGCTGAATGCTTGAAGGGCGGCATGAACGAAGTGGTACCAAAGCCCTTTCTCTTTGACAAAATGCGCGACATTCTTTCGCGCTGGACGAATTGGAAGAGCGCCCCCAAAGCCGAAGCCAGCGAAGCCTGAACTCAAAATTACATCTGAATAAAAGCGCTCTGCTCATTGCGGTTGACTCCCGGCTCGTCTACAATGAGCGCAAGCCTTTCAAACACGCAGCCGCAGGAGCGCCATGAGTCCCCGGGGTGAGGCCGATCGCGCTTTCGAAGATATCGTTTTCGCTTATGCGGAAGCTGTGTCCGGCAAGACCGGCGAAGCCTTCTTCCATTCTTTGGTAAGGTATCTGGCGCGCGCGCTGCCCGCGGACTATGTGTTTGTCGGAGCGCTGCAACCAGGGGGAGAACGAGTGGCGACACTGGCGGTCTACGCGGGCCACGGGGAATCAGCAGCATTGGAATACGATCTGGCGGGAACGCCCTGCGCCGATGTGGTGCGAAACCAGGTGTGTTCGTATCCCAGCGGCGTGCAGCAACTGTTCCCTCAGGACAAGATGCTGGCGACGGTAGGCGCGGAAGGATACGTGGGATGTCCCATGCTGGATTCCACCGGCCGCTGCCTGGGTTTGCTGTGCGCCGTCACCGCGCAGAAGCTGGAAAATCCTAAGCTAGCCGAAGCGCTGCTCGGGATCTTCGCCTCACGCGCCGGGACTGAACTGGAACGCAAGAATTACGAGGACGCTCTCGCGCATAGCGAAGAGCGCTTCCGTGCGTTCGTGGTTCACGGAAACGAAGGCGTGATGTTATGCAAACTGGAGCAGCCGCTTTCGATGGACCTGCCCGAAGATGAACAGGTCGAGCATTTCTACCAACACACGTATGTGGCGGACTGCAACGATCAGGCTGCGCGGATTTTCGGTTTCGACAAGGCGGAGGATTTGTTGGGTGCACGGCTGGAGGTGATCAGCTCGCGCTCCGATCCCGAATTTGCCGAACGTTTGCGAGCGGGTATTCGCAGCGGCTGGGAATCTTCCCAAGTGGAGAGAACGTTTCAGGGCCGCGATCTGCTGATGACGCGCAGCGGAGTGTTCGAGAACGGCAAGCTGCAATCGGTATGGACCACCGCGCGCGACATCACGGCGCTGAAGCAGGCCGAAGCGGAGGTGCTGCGCTTAAACGACGAGCTGAAGAGCCATCTGGAGCAGCTCACCGCGTTAAAGGCTCAACTGGAGCAGGATAATGCCTACCTGCTGGATGAGATCCGGTCTGAACATAACCTGGGCGACATGGTGGGCGCCAGCCCGAAATTCCGAGAGCTCACCGAGCGCATTCAACTGGTGGCGTCCACAACGGCGACGGTTTTGATCACCGGCGAAACCGGGACGGGAAAGGAGTTGGTGGCGCGGGCGATTCACAATCTCAGCCCGCGAAGCAACCGGCCTTTGGTGAAGGTGAACTGCGCGGCTATCTCGGCGGGCCTGGTGGAAAGCGAGCTGTTCGGACATGTGAAGGGAGCGTTCACCGGCGCCACCGAACGGCGCGTCGGGCGTTTCGAATACGCCGACGGAGGAACCCTGTTCCTGGATGAAGTGACCGAACTGCCGCTCGAAACTCAAGGAAAACTTTTGCGAGTGCTGCAGGAGCAGGAGTTCGAGCCGGTGGGAACGAACCGCACGCTGAAAGTGGACGTGCGGCTGCTGGCGGCCACCAATCGCAACCTGGCGGAGTTGGTTCGTGAAGGCCGGTTTCGCATGGACCTGTATTACCGGTTGCTGGTGGTGCCCGTGGATGTGCCTCCGCTGCGCGAGCGCCGCGACGACATCCCGCAGTTGGCTTCCCATTTTGTGGCGCGTTTGTCGCGCCAATTCGGCCGGCACGTAGAGCGGATCTCCGAAGACATGCTGCGTGAGATGGTGGCATACGACTGGCCGGGTAACATCCGCGAGTTGGAAAACTTTCTGGCGCGCGCGATCGTGCTGTGTCCCGGCGACACGCTCAATATGCCGCTGCTGCTGGGCGCGGAAACACGCGCGCCGGGGTCAGAGCAGCCGCACAGCATGGAAGCGGCCGAGCGGAAGCACATCGAAAGCGTACTGGCGTCGACGGGTTGGGTGATTGAAGGCCCCAAGGGAGCGGCCAAGATCCTGAATATGAATCCCAGCACGCTGCGCAGCCGGATGAGACGCTTGGGAGTTCTTCGCCCCACCCAATAAATCACACCCCGCGATTTGCGCTAGTATCGCCTTGCATGCCGGAGCATACATCAGGGTTCCATCTAAACTTATGGAAGAAGCGGCTGGGCAGTGTGCCCGAGTGGGTCTGGCAGCAGACAGAGCTCGAAACGCTGGTCCTGGCTGACAATGACCTGTCAGCACTATCGGAACAAGTCGGCCAATTGAAAAAGCTGCGCATGCTCGATCTCGGACACAATCAACTCACTCAGCCTGCCGGACGCCTTCACCTCTCTCGACGGCCTCACTGATTTTCTCTATCTCCACGACAACCAGTTGACCTCGCTCCCGCCGTCGCTCGCTAAGTTGACCAAGCTGCGCTATCTGAACATCGGTGAAAATGCGTTCGATTCGTGGCCGGAACCTGTTTGCGCAATGCCGGGCTTGATGGAACTGCGGGCGTCCGGGAACCGGTTGAACTCTCTTCCCGATTCGATCGGGCGTTTGACCCGCCTGCGAGAACTGCACCTCAGAGACAACCAGCTGACGGCATTGCCCGAGACGATTGGCGCTCTACAAGAACTGCGGCAAATCGATTTACGCGGTAACCCTTTGACGCATCTGCCGCAGAGTCTGGCGCGCTTGCCTCGCCTGGAGAAAATCGATTTGCGATGGGTGGATATCGAGCTTCCCGCGTGGATGGCGGATCTCGAAGCACGCGGCTGCCTGGTCTACCGTTAGATGCGCATTACTCGCAGGGCCATTTTACAGGGCGCCATGCTGCAGGGGTCGCTGTTGGCGCAAGGCATGGCGACACGCAACGTTCGCCCGCAACAACGTGGAAAGCGCTCCGGCCTGCCGTTCGATGCGAAGTTTGTCGACGTGGCCCATCAAGCCGGCCTGACTGCTCCCAGCATTTATGGAAGCGTCGACAGCAAGAAACACATACTGGAGGCGGTCGGCTGCGGCATCGCATTTTTCGATTACGATCATGACGGGTGGCTCGACATTCTGCTGCTGGGCGGTACGCGTTTCGGCGCTACTCCGGAGGGGGCCGGCAACCAGCTGTACAAAAATAATCGCGACGGAACCTTTGTCGACGTCACCGCGAAATCCGGTCTGGCGCGGCCGGGCTGGGTTTCCGGTGTCGCCATCGGCGATTACAACAACGACGGGTTGGACGACCTGTTCCTCACTTATTACCATCAGAACGTGCTGTTCCGTAATAACGGGGATGGGTCCTTCACCGACGTCACACGGGAAGCGGGCCTGATGCTGGCCACGCCGCAATGGAGCACGGGCTGCACCTTTGTGGACTACGATCGCGATGGACATCTGGACCTTTTCGTCAGCACTTATGTCGACCTGGACACTGGAGCAAAAATGCCCACCGGCTGCGACTGGAAGGGCATTCCAGTGCATTGTGGTCCGCGCGGTCTTCCTAAGGGCCGCTGCTATCTGTTTCATAACGACGGCCATGGGCATTTCACCGACGTCAGCCATCGCGCTGGCGTGGATCGAAGCCGGGCGTATGGATTCACGGCCGTGGCCGCGGATTTTGACAATGATGGGTGGCCCGATATTTACGTGGCCTGCGATTCCACGCCGAGCCTCTATTTCCGTAACCGCCATGATGGAACGTTTGCGGAAGAGGGGCTGGTGCGCGGCGCGGCACTGAGCGAAGACGGCGCCGAGCAAGCCGGCATGGGCGTCGGCGTCGGGGACTACAAGCTGGATGGAACGCTGGGCATCCTCAAGACTCATTTCGCCGACGACACCAGCGTCCTTTACGAAAACAACGGGAAAGGCGAATTCACGGACGTTACGCTGAAGGCCGGCCTGGGAGTGGAGACACGTTACGTTTGCTGGGGCGCGGGAATCGTAGATCTGGATAACGACGGCTGGCCCGATCTATTTATCGCGGCAGGCCAGGTTTACCCCGAGCTTGAAAAGAAGGCGCCACTTTTCCCGTACAAGAATCCGCGCATCCTGTTCCGCAACCTGGGCGGCGGAAGATTCGAAGAATTGTTCGACGAAGCCGGCCCGGCCATTGCGGTGCCCCACTCCAGCCGCGGCTGCGCCTTCGGGGACTTCGACAATGATGGCGACATGGACATCGTGATTATGAACATGAACGAGCCGCCGTCCCTACTGCGAAACGATGCCAACGGAACACATAATTGGCTGAAAGTCCAACTGGAAGCCACCGTGTCCAATCGAAGCGCGATCGGCGCGCGCGTGACGGCGCGCTACGGCGGACGCCGGCAGGTTCAGGAGGTAATGAGCCAGTCCAGTTTCCTTTCGGTCAACGATAAGCGCTTGCATTTTGGACTGGGCACGGAGGCCGCCGCCGCGCTGGATGTGCGCTGGCCCAACGGCGTGCAGCAAACATTCCCGAACGTACCGGCCGGTCACCTGGTTGTCATTCGTGAAGGCGCCGGGATTGTCGCGACGAGAAAGGCACCCTTTACCGCATGAACCTCCGGCGACGCAGTCTGTTAACTGGCGCGCTGGCTTTTCCCTGGCTGCGGCGAATAGACGCTCAGAGCGCGGCGACCGCTAACACCCAAACGGGGATCGACGGTTTCGTCACCGAGAAATATCACGACAAAATCGCCGCCGCGCTCTCGAACTGGCGCGCCAACCTGATCCCAGGGATCGAAGCCACTCTGGCGCCGGATTTCCGGGGCACATCGCCGCAGCCCCTGGAATCTCGCGTAGTGCGGCCGGGAAGCGCGCTTCAGGTTCACCGCGTCACTTTTTCCCAGGAACTGACTCTCAGCCGCGAATCATTCATGGGCGAACTCCGATCCTCGCTCGGCTCTCTGACTGACTTGCATACGAGCGAATTTCAGATCACCCGGATCGGCCTCCTGCCAGATGGAGCCGTGCGTACGCGAGTGCGCTATGAAATCGTGGGCTCCGGTCCTCTCTTTCACCGCGAACAGCGTGTGGGGTACTGTGACCTGCAATGGGCCGCGACACCGCCCGATCCCTATCGCCTGCGACGCTGGCAATGGTCCGAAGAGACGCGCGCCCGGTCCGCTGAGCCCTGGTTTCAAGACATCGCGCCAAGCGCTTTCGCCCCGGCCTCTTCCTACCGCGAGCAAATGCGGCACGGGGTGGATCACTGGCGCACGGTGCTGGACGCCGCCTGCGGCATCGACATTTACGGCCACAACGGCGTGTCGGTTGGCGATATCGACGGTGACGGCTTGGACGACCTCTACGTTTGCCAGCCCGCAGGCCTTCCCAACCGGCTCTATCGGAATCGGGGCGACGGAACGTTTGAGGACATCACCGCGTCGTCCGGTGTCGGACTGCTTGAAAATACGGCCTGCGCGATTTTCGCCGACTTCTCGCACGCCGGGCGACAGGATCTAATCGTCGTACGCGCCTCGGGGCCGCTGTTGTTTTTGAACCAGGGCGGCGGCAAGTTTCGCCTCAAGCCCAACGCGTTTCAGTTCGCCAATCCTCCGCAGGGAACCTTCACCGGCGCGGCGGCCGCGGACTACGATCGCGACGGCTGGCTCGACATCTATTTCTGCCTTTACGCCTATTACCAGGGAACGGATCAATACAAATACCCGATGCCTTATTACGCCGCAGAAAACGGGCCTCCCAATTTCATGCTGCACAACAATCGGGATGGAACCTTTCGCGATGTGACTGCGCAGTGCGGCCTGAATCAGAACAACACGCGCTACAGCTTTTGTTGTGGCTGGGGCGACTATAACCGGGATGGCTGGCCGGACTTGTATGTGGTGAACGATTTCGGACGCAAGAATCTTTATCGCAATAATGGCGACGGAACCTTCACCGATGTAGCGCCACAATCGGGCGTCGAGGACGTCGGAGCGGGCATGAGCGTGTGCTGGCTCGACTATAACAACGACGGCATCGAGGATCTCTACATCGCCGACATGTGGACCGCGGCAGGCGAGCGAATATCAACGCAGGAAATCTTCCAGCGCGACGCGCCCGCCGAAATCCGCGCGCTGTACCGCAAACATGCGATGGGCAATTCGCTGTTCCGCAATCGTGGCGATGGAACTTTCGAGGATTCCACCGCGACGGCCGGAGCAGGCATGGGCCGATGGTCCTGGTCGAGCGATACCTGGGATTTCGACCATGACGGCTTTCCCGATTTGTACATAGCGGATGGAATGGTCTCCGGCCCCATTCTAGAGGACCTCAACAGTTTCTTCTGGCGACAGGTGGTGGCCAATTCGCCCAATACCGCCCAGCCGTCGCCTGATTACGAACAAGGCTGGAACGCGGTCAATGAATTGATTCGGTCCGACCACACCTGGAGCGGATACGAGCGTAATGTGTTCTACGCGAACAATGGCGACGGAACATTTTCGGATGTTTCAGGCGCCGTGGATCTCGATTTTGTGGAAGATGGCCGGTCGTTCGCATTGGCCGACTTCGATCACGACGGACGGCAAGAAGTGTTTCTCAAGAACCGTAGCGCGCCGCAGTTGCGGGTCTTGAAGAACGTAGCTAAGGATCTGCCGCCCTCGATTTCGTTGCGGCTGCGGGGCACGAAAAGCAATCCCGATGCTATCGGTGCGGCTGTGATCATTGATCGCCAGATCAAAGTGTTGCAGGCCGGCTCTGGATTTTTGGCGCAGCACAGCAAAGATGTTTTGTTCGGGCTTGGGCAGACCAAAGGTCCAGTGAACGCCACGATCCGCTGGCCGAGCGGATTGGTGCAAGAAGTCCATAACCTGCCGGTCAACCACCGAATCTGGCTAGAGGAAGGCGTGGAGCCTTCACGATATGAACCGTTTCAGACACGCGCGGAGCCAACTTCGGTGGCCCAGGAGGGCGTTGAGAGCACGACCATAGAAACCTGGCTGCTCTCGCCGGTGCCGGCGCCGAATTTCTCGCCAACCGGAGCGCCTGCGCTGGTTCAATCCACGGACGATCATTCCGGTGTCTACAACGTTTTGTATCGCTATCTTTTCGACCGGCAGCGCGACCTAACGCATCCCACCTCGTTCCTGGTCGATTCACATGGCGACATCGTCAAGGTTTACCAGGGGCCAGTTAGCCCAAAAACCGTGGAAGAGGATTTCAAGCGCATCCCACGGACCACGGAACAGCGGCTGGCCTTGGCGCTTCCCTTCCCGGGCAACGCCGCAACTTACGAATTCGGCCGTAACAATCTATCGCTCGGATCGGCGTTTTTTCAACGCGGCTATTACGATCAAGCCGAGGCAACCTTCCAGCGTGCTCTGCGGGACGACCCATCCAGTGCGGAAGCCCAATATGGCCTGGGCAGCGTTTATTTGAAGCAGGATAAGAACGCGGAAGCGCGCGCGAGTTTTGAGCAGGTGCTGAAGCTCGACGCCGGTTATCCTGACACCTTCCCGAATGCCTGGAACAATCTCGGACTGTTGGCTACGCGCGAGGGACGCACCGCCGACGCCGTCGAATATTTCGAGGAAGCTCTGCGCGTGAGTCCCGATTATTGGATCGCTCTCGAAAATCTCGGGAATGCGTATCGCCAACTGAAGCGCTGGGACAAAGCCCGCTCCACGCTGGAACGGGCGGTCAAGGCCAAAACCAACGACCCGGAAGCGAACTACAGCCTGGCGATGGTTTATGCGCAGACGGACGACACCGAGCGCGCGTACCAATATTTGCAAACTGCTTTGAAGCTTCGCCCCACGTATCCCGAGGCGCTGAACAATCTCGGGATACTTTATCTGCGAACCCGCCGTCGGGACCAGGCGGTGGCGCAATTCAAAGAGTGCATTCGAGTGGCGCCGGGGTTCGATCAGTCTTACCTGAACCTGGCGCGCGTTTACGTATTGGAGGGCGATCGAGGCAAAGCGCGCGCTGTCCTGACGGATCTATTGAAACAGCATCCGGGGCATGCAGTGGCCCAAAAAGCGCTCGATGATTTACATTGAGTGATGATTTACGCTAAGTGATGCCCCGCGCCATTATCATCGACACCGATCCCTCGCCTGACGATGCGGTCGCGTTTCTGACAGCTCTGGCTTCCCCCGAGGAACTGGAAGTGCTGGCGATCACAGCCGTCGCGGGAAATGTTCCGGTACATCTAACGTCCAAGAACGCTCGTAAGGCTTTAGAATTGGCCCGGCGCACCGACACGCCGGTTTACGCCGGAGCCGCCGCGCCGCTGGTCCGGCCTCTGGTAACGGCCGAGGAGGTCCACGGCAAGACAGGCTTTGACGGATACGATCTGCCGGACCCGGTAACGCCTCTCGCCAAGGGATTTGCGCCGGACGCCATCGTAGATCTAGTAATGAGCCGGCCGCGCGGCGAAGTGACGCTCTGCTGCATCGCGCCATTGACTAACATTGCGCTCGCGATGGCGAAGGAGCCGCGCCTGGCTGGGCATTTGCGGGAGATCGTGCTGATGGGCGGTGCATTCTCAGAAGGCGGCAACATCACGCCCGCCGCTGAATTCAACATCTACGTTGACCCGGAAGCCGCCGCGCGTGTTCTCGGCTGTGGCGCGCCGATTACGATGATCCCGCTCGATTGCACGCACCAGGCGCTTACCACGGCGCCACGCCTCGAAAAACTGCGGCGCGTGGGCACTCCCGTGGCCGAAGCTTTCTATCATCTGTTGAAATTCAATAAGCTTTTCGACGAACACAAATACGGCTGGGAGGGCGGCCCTTTGCACGACGCCACCACGATTGCTTATCTGCTTGCGCCCGAAATGTTTCGTGGCCGCAACGTGCACATCGAGGTGGAGTGCGCGAGCGCCCTTACTCTCGGCATGACCGTGGTGGATTGGTGGGGCGTCACCGGCAAGAAACCGAACGTTCTGTTCCTTCGAGATATCGACGCCGACGGTTATTTCGATTTAGTAATCAGCCGTTTGGCCCGTTTATAAACTTCCGGCTATAATCCCGGTATGAGGGGGACCGCACTTGTGATTGTCGCCATGTGCCTGCGAGCCCAAGCCCCCAACCCCGAATCCCCTCCGCCGTATTTCGATGAGCCTAAGTTCATCGTGTCGGGCGTTACCGACCCTTCTCAGCGGGGCGGCCACGGCTCCGATCCGGTATTGCGATCCTCGGAAAGCCTGGCGAAAGCCACGGCAGCGTTGGGCGCCGACGCCGCACGCGACGACACACACCCGCTAGAAGCCGTACGAAAATATCAGCAGGCCGCCGAGGCCCATCCCAGCGAACTGAATTTCTTCAACTGGGGGACGGAACTGCTCATACACAGCGCGAACGAACAGGCGGTCGAGGTTTTCTCGAAGGGGCATCGCCTATTTCCAGGATCGAGGCGTTTGACGCTCGGCCTCGCCGTCGCGCTGTACGCGCGCGGGTCCTACGATCAAGCCGCACAGCGCTTCTTCGAAGCCGCCGATCTGAATCCCGCCGATCCCGAACCGTATCTGTTTCTCGGTAAAGTGTCGAGCGGCGCGATCACGGAAAGCGCTGGTTACTCGCAGCGAATGGAACGGTTCGCGCGCTTGCAGCCCGAGAATGCCTGGGCGAACTATTATTACGCAGCGGCTCTACCGCGAACGTCGCCCAAAGCCCGGGCATTGCTTCAGAAAGCGGTTCGTCTCGATCCGAAGCTTGGCGATGCTTTTCTGTTGCTCGGAAACGGATACGCCGAGGAAGGGGATTGGCCCAAAGCGATTTCAGCGTACCAGAGCGCCGCCGCGGTGAACCCTTCGATGGAACAGACACACTATCGTTTAGCGCTGGCCTACCGGAAGCTTGGAGAAACAGCTCAAGCGGCGAAAGAACTTGAGATTTATCAGCACCTGTCACAGCAATCGGCACAACAATTAGAACACGAACGCGCAGAAATCCAGAAATTTGTGTTTGAGTTAAAACATTAGCGCGTGCAACATTAATGCGTAGAGCTGGCGCGGACGGTGGGAGCGGACATCAGCTTGATGAACATTTCGTAGAACTTTTCCTTGTCCAGATCCATTTGAATGATAGCCGGCTGCACGGTGATTTTTGGCTTATCGCGTTCGGTCCAGGTCAGCGTGTTGCCGTAGCCGGCTCCGTGGTCGATGTCCACACTCAGGTAACGCGTCTCCTGCTTGGTGATGACGGACGGATCCAACCAGGCGGCCGCGGCCAATTCGTCCCACATGTAGTCGTTCCCCTGCCCCGGCTGGTAGAAGCGAGCGACATAGCGAGCCAGCGGCGTTCCGGCCGCTTCGATGCGTTTCACCATGGCGGGTGAGAATCGCGCCATGATCGAGATATCCGCCGTCGTGCAGGTAATCTTTTTCCAAGGCGCGCGCAGTACGATATACGCGGCCTCCGGATCAAACCAGAAATTAAATTCATGGCGGGGATTATCGGAAAATTCCGGATCGTTGGTCTGCGGATTCAGGCTTCCTCCCATGAAGACCAGTTCTTGCGCCAGTGAGGGAAACTGGGGATCGAGCGACATGGCAACTGCCAGGTTGGTCATTGGACCACCCTCGTAGATGGTCACCGCATGGGGATATTGATGGACCATCCGCACCAGGAAATGGGCGGCGTCTTCCTCGGCGGCCTGGATGGAGGGCTTCCCCTCCGGCAGCGCCGGCACCACAAACGGTTCGTGCCACCAACGTTCATCCCAGGCACCCGCGTAGTACAGTTTCCCGTAGCGCTCCTGCCAGAGAAGCGATTCGTCGCGGCGGCGCACCAGAGGAAATGCGGCGCCCTTCATCACGGGGATGTCCGTGCGGCCCATAATCTCGAGCAAGCGAAGGGTGTGCGCCACTTCCTCGTCACGCCATTGGTCGCCGCTCACCACGGTGATGCCCAGCACTTCCACGCTGGGCGACTGAAGGAGCAGCGCCAGCGTCTGCATGTTACTTCCGCCGGGTCCGGAACAGTCTTCGTTGATGATGACTTTACGTCGGGGCTGGCTCCAGGCGAGAGACCCTGCCAGCAGCAACGCAATCGCGAGCCGCTTCATTCGTCTAGCTTAACTCACTCTGATTAGAACGCCAGCTTCAGAGCAAACTGCACCAAACGCGGATTGTTTACCGTGTAGTTGATCACGGCGAACTGGGGAGTGTTGAAGTCCGCACCGGACGCGTTGCCGCCGGGCGCACCGAACTGCGGATGGTTAAACAAGTTGAAGAACTCGGTGCGAAAATCCACTCGCCAGCCTTCGTGCGGGACAAAATGCTTGATGATGGAGAAGTCCGTGTTCACGAAGTCCGGGCCGCCCACCGGCAACGTTCGCGGCGCATTGCCAAGCTCACCGGCCGCGGGTTGCGAGAAGCAGGATGCATTGAACCACTCGGCCAGCGTGGGATTGCTTAGCGCCGGGTTGCATGTCATGTTGGGACGAATCAATGTGCTCCCATTCGCGTTGAGCAAACCGACACCAGAGTTTGCGCTGTCGATATCGAAGATGGGAAAACCGGACGTCGCGTGCTCGATTACGGTGGCCTCCCAGCCTCCGAGAATCGCGTTACCCGCGGCGTTCCAGTTGGCTCCCCAATGCCGTCCCTTGCCCCACGGCAAGTCGTAAATGATGCTCGCGGTAAAATTCTGATTCAAATTGATCTGCGAAAGTCCCCAATCCAGATTTTGCCAATTCGGAAGGGGGAAGTACGTGGCGCCGATGATGCTTCCCAGGCCATCGGAATAACCGGTGTCATAAGAGCGCGAATAGGTGTATGCGATCAGCGCGTAAAGTCCAGCGCGAGCACTCTTCGTCTCCGCCTTAATCTGCAGTGAATTGTAATGCGATCGGCCGACATCGAAGATACTTGAAACATTCGAACCCGGGAATGTAGACGCATAGGGAGCGGCGAATGCAGACCCATCCGGCCCGCATCCCAAGGTATATCCGGAGACGGTGCCGCAGGCCGCGGGAGATCCCACGTTGATGTTGTTCCCGGAAACCAGAATGTGAGATGCGCGCGAGCCGGCATACCCGGCTGTCAGCACGATGTTTCCCGGGATCTGCTGCTCCACGTTCACGTTAAATTGCTGAATCCGGCCCTGCTTGAAGTCGGTATCCTGCGACCAGATAGTACCGGTGAAAGTGGATGGATTCGGCGGCGCTGTGAAAGTTTGGAATCCCGCCGACATGGGACTGCTTCCATAAGCGTCCGATTCGGCATAATAGGGCGGATTTTGCCACAACCCCTGCGCGCCCTGATTCCAGGACGAATCATGGAAAATTGCATAGCCGCCGCGAACCACGGTATTGTTGCCGCCGAAGGGCTTCCAAGCCACGCCGACGCGCGGCTCCAGAGCGGTCCAGTCCATCTTGATGCCGGCGCTCGGGCCGGCATTTTGACCAGCTATTAAGAACTGGCCGGTGGCGGGATCAAAATCAGCCTGGCGGTTGGCCACTTCGCTGATGGGCGTAACCATCGCGTAAGCCAAGCCGAGGTTCAAAGTTAGATTCTTCGCTACACGCCAGGTGTCTTCGACATAGGGCCGGTACATTTTCCAGCGGCGGCCGGTGACTCCACCATCGAACTCCTGATCGTGAGCTCCGTAGACGTACTCTCCAGCCAGCAGGTCCGCCGCGGCGTCGCCAGTGAGGCCAACCACCACCCAGAACCCATTGGGGAAACCGACGGCCACAGTATTCAACTGATTGGCTCGATAGCCGAAGCCGGCGCGGATGTCATGATTGCCGCGAACCATGTCGAGGGAATCATTGTACGTCCATACATTGGTGCCGCCGACGAACGGCGTGTAGCCGCGATCGCCGAGAGACCAGTAAGTACTCATCTCCACGGATGTCAGACCGCAACTGTTGCCTCCCAGGTTGGCGCCTGGAATACCAAGGGTCGCCGCATAGCAGCTTCCGGTGCCCTGCGACGTGATGTAGTCGAAGATCCGGTTGTATCCGAAGCTCATCTGATTCACCGTGTTCGGCGAAAAAATGTGCGTCTCGGAGATGGCCGCATTGCGGGCATGATTCTGAATGCTCTGGTTGCTGGCGAACGCTCCCTGCTCGGCAAATCCGGGCGCGCCGCCAGGCACGTAGGACTCGGCCTGATCGTAGCTGAAGCGAGAGAACAACGTGTCCTTGGCCGAAAGGTTCTCATCCACCCGGATGTCGAACTTGCCTTCGTTGAGCGACCTTACCGGCTCACTGGTGTAGTTGTAGTCGAGCGCGGGGTTGTTGGCATTTGGCAGCGGATACAAATTGATCAACTCCTGGCCCACGCGATCAATCGAACTCGCAGGGAGGATATTGTTCACGTAGGGACTCGTCAATTGCACCGTGTTCGGCTGGCCGAAGGCATTGTCCGTGAAGTTGCCCTCACGCATGGCGGCCGTGGGGACCAGGCCAGTGAACGGAATGCCGTGGCGCTGATACTTCTCCTCGTAATCCATAAAGAAGAAGACTTTGTCCTTCTTGATGGGGCCGCCGAACGAGGCGCCGAACTGGTTCAGATTGAATTGCTCGGTATTGTTTGCGAAGAAACTGCGCGCATCCAGATCCGTATTGCGCAGGAACTCGAAAAGGGTCCCGTGAAACTGGTCGCTGCCCGATTTCGTTGTGACCAAAACGGTTGGCCCTCCGCGCGTTCCCCATTCCGCCGAGTAATTGTAGGTGAGAACCTTGAATTCCTGGATGGAATCGATGGAAGACAAAATCGAAATGGCGCCGGAT
The DNA here is from genome assembly GCA_963725455.1 of Bryobacterales bacterium. GTDB lineage: Bacteria > Acidobacteriota > Terriglobia > Bryobacterales > Bryobacteraceae > Palsa-89. Next base: position 5,391 of record CAVRZH010000035.1, on the reverse strand, counting down.
GTCAGTTCGTTATTGTCGTTACCATCCAACAGCCAGTCTGTACTGTTGGCGCGCGATCCGCCCACCGAAAGAGAGTAGGACCCGCGCGCGGACGCTTCGCTGCTGGGGCCGCCATTAAAGAAGCTGTTCGGATTGGTCTCCTGAGCTACGCCCGGTGTCAGCGTGGCAAGCTGCACGAAATCACGTCCGTTCAGGGGAAGGTCGGCCACCTGCTGTGTGGTGATTACCTGGCCCAGAGTGGCGTCCGCGGTTTGGATGGACACAGCAGTTGCGCTCACCTCAACGCTGCTCTGAACCGAGGCCGGGTTCAGCTTGAAATCCAACTCGCGATGTTCGTCAACTTGCAGCCGGATGTCATCGGCCTTAGCGCTCTGGAAACCCTGCAGGTCCACCTGGACCGTGTAATTCGCGACACCCAACAGCGGGATAATATACTCGCCGTTATCGTTGGTGTTGGAAGCACGAGTGAGGCCAGTGGCAGGCGCGGTTACCGTCACCTTCGCACCCGGCACGGCAGAACCGCTCGAGTCCGTCACTGTACCGGAAATACTTCCAGTGGCTTGCCCGTAAGCGAATGGACCCGCTAAAAAGGTAAGCAAACCAACAAGAATTGCGCTGGACGACAGTCTGATGTGCATTGAATCCCTTTTTGAGGCTGAACACACAAAGTTCAGTCTTCTAATCCGGCAGCGAAAGACCTAGCTGATTTAGCAAGTTTTGCCCTTTTTCATAAGTTTGTCAAGGAGAAAGGGGTTTGTTACAAATCGGTTAGGGTGGTTATAAGGCCGCTGGGTGCAGAGCCGCAGGCTCTCGACAATTACGCTGGAATTCGCGGAACCATCAGATGGAAAAGCTTGAGCGGCGATCCGGCGCTGGCTTGAATGGTGGCTGATTCGGAAGGTCCCAGATAGACACCGGCACCCTTCGAGACATCGTAATCCTGGTTGTCCAGGCGAATGCTTCCCTGCCCTTCCATCAGGTAAATCAGCTGATGCTTTTCCAATGGATCTGCCTGGAACTTTTCGCCGGGAGAAAGCCAGCGCAGCGTTCCTAAAACGTTCTTCGCGCCGACCAACTGCTGATTCAGTATCTCGGTGACTTCGCCTTGCGGAGTTTTCACACGCGGCAGTTTGTTGGTATCGATAAAGGTCAGTGAAGTAGTCATGGGGGCTCTCTTTATGTTTGGACCCAAACGCGGCCGTCCAGGCGATTCCAGCGCAGATCGTCCGGCGTGCCATCCAGGATGTGGGTCTTGAAGCGATTGGGCGCCTGGAATTCGAAATAGAACAGGCCGGTCTCGCTGGCGCGCAGGCGATGCTTGGCCTCGGCTGGAATAAAGACCATGTCGCCGGGACCCACCGGCCGCGTGCCTTCCTCCGTTTCCACTGTGCCGTCGCCCTCCATGATGAAATAAAAGTGCTCGCAGATCTCGTGGTAATGGTAAGGCGAAGAGCCGTGCGCCTTGTACACCATCACGCCGGCCAGCATGTCATCGATGTTGGCAAGCTCTTTGTTGACGAAGAAGGTCCGCTCGCGGCCCGGAACCACCGCCACCAGCTTCGGCAGATCGTCCTGGTGGAATATGTATGCCATGATAGTTCTCCTCTTTAGTGGGGCTTTAGTGCGGCCGATACGCCACGCGCGCAACTTCGGCGTAAGGGACTGAGGCTACCGTGGCGCGAATCTCAGCCTGCGCGTGACGCTCCACGGTAGGCTTCGTCGTTCCACGCCCTTCTTCGCCCCAGACGATGGTGACCTGGGCGCCCGGCTCACTGTAGGCCACGTCCACGACGCCCAGCGAGAGCATCGCGCGCTCGTTATAGGTGTAGCCAGTGTAAGTGGACAGCCCAACGGTCTTGCCGTCTTTCATCACTTTGTCGAATGGCAACGTCGCGTAGTTAGCCAAGGGCAGGTCGATGTACTTGGCGATGTCGCCGGCATGGAACAAGGAACCAACCACCCGCTCGATATCTTCGCCGTTCCAGACCAGAGTCACCTTCTTGCGGCGCTCGGGACCGGTCATCTTTTCGAGCGCGGCTCGTCCTACAAAATCGTGATCGAACTTGACGAAGGGACCGTAGCCGAGTTCGTAAGGAGTCAAGTAATAGTCGGTGATGTTATTGGAGTAAAAGCTGCCGCCCAGCGATGCGGAGCCTTCGTAACTCTTGGTGGTCAGCCACTGCCGGTATCCCTTCAACTCTTCACCAAGGTAAATGGCCGGAAGGGGGGACGGAATCCAGCCGGACTCCAGGCAGGTGGTGGGATAAGCCCGCGAGCCCACTTGTCGAATCCCGTATTCTTGACCCGCTTCGACGATGGCGTCGCGGACCGCGTCACCGTCCTCCCACGGCCCAAAGAGCTCCCACCCGGGCTGACCAACCATTCCATGACGCAAAGCTCGCACATCGCGACCGGCGATTTTGAAGACATCCATATGGAAGAAGCGAATATCGGGCGCGGGCTTTCCAGTCACCTTCTCCATCACGCGCAGCGCGTGGGGGCCTTGAATCTGGTAGCGAAAAGTTCTCCGGCGCCCTTGATTGACCGCGGACCGCTCGTCGCGCTGCGCTGACGCGTTATAGCCGCGAGCCTCCACGTTGTATTGCACCCAATTCAGAGCAGGCGGGCGGCCGACCAGATTGAATTTGTTTTCGTCCAGGTAAAACAGAATCGCATCGCCAATAACATATCCGTCGGGATTACAAGCCACAAATTGCTTGGCCTGATTGACCTTGAAATTTTTGAAGCTATTGATGCCCAGGTCCGAGAGTACTTTGAGTGCCTCCGGTCCCTCGACATAGAGATCCGTCATATGGTGCGACTGGTCAAAGAGCGCGCAGCTCTCCTTCCAGGCGCGCTGTTCGTCTCTCCAATTGGTGAACTCAGGGCGCACCACCGGGAACGCATAAGGCCCGATCTGCGAATTGCGCAAACGCTCCACCGGATTCCCGGCGGCCTGTAGCGCCTCCTCCAAATTTTGCTGACTCATAACTGCCGATAACTCCTCATATTGATCAGGCGAATGCAGGACCTGCGAACTGCATTATATCCGACCGAGGCGCCTCAAAATGAACCTAAGGCCAGCCGATTCAGCGCGCCGGCTTGTCAATCCGGCTTTGGGGGTGCGGCGGAAGCTGCGATATCAAGCGGATCGAGGAAAACCATACCCCCTCAACGACTAAAGCGGCCTTGTGCTTGGGCCGATGTTGAAAGAGTAGCAACAGCAGTTCACCGATAAATGCCTTCGCGCGCAATGACTTGGATTTCAACGTTCGACAGTAAGGTGCCATACATATTGAGCGGGCGTGAAGACTGCTGGAGGAGTCGGATGTCCGGCAGAGGAGGCATTTAATGCCGGCCAACGCGGCGGCGCTAGCCGGCACGTACGATTATCGGCTGGTCGCGTTGTCCGTACTGATAGCAACGCTTGCTTCGTACGCTGCCCTGGACTTAGCGGGGCGCGTCACGGCCGCGCGCGGACGCGTTCGATTCGTCTGGCTGACCGGCGGAGCCGGCGCCATGGGCCTTGGCATCTGGTCCATGCACTACATCGGAATGCTGGCCTACAGCCTTCCGGTTCCGGTCCTCTACAACTGGCCCACTGTTTTGGTATCTCTCCTGGCAGCGATATTGGCATCGGGCGTCGCGTTGTTGGTTGTCAGCGGGCGTGTCGTGCCGCCGCTGCGCGCCAGTCTCGGCGGGTTGCTGATGGGAATCGGAATCGCCGCCATGCATTACATCGGCATGAACGCGATGCGGATGCCGACCATGTGCCATTACTCCCAGCCGATCGTCATTCTGTCGGTGGCCCTAGCTATTGTGATTTCGCTGGTGGCCCTGTGGCTGACGTTCCGGTTGCGCGAAGACAACACAGTGGCGTGGTGGCGCAAGGCAGCCAGCGCCATCGTGATGGGGGCTGCTATCCCGATTATGCATTACACCGGCATGGCCGCGGTTACCTATACGCGGATGAATTCGCCGGCGCCCGATCTGACCCATTCGGTGGAGATTTCAGAGCTTGGCATCGCAAGTATTATCGTCGTCACGTTTATGGTCTTGGGGCTGACCATCCTGACATCCCTGGTGGATCGGCGTTTCTCCGCGCAGTCCCGAGCGCTCAGTCTGAGTGAACAGCGTTTCCGCCAATTGGTGGAATCGGCCCAGGTGATCCTGTGGCGGCGCAGCGTTGATTCCTCGCAATTCACGTTTGTCAACGAAGAGGCCAAGGAGCTGCTCGGCTACCCGGCCGAACAATGGGTCGCCGACGGTAATTTCTTATTCAATCGCGTGCATCCCGAAGATCGCGAATTAGTAGAACGGTTTTGTGCCGCCGCTGCCCAAAACAAAGGGCCTCAGCGCTTCGAGCATCGCATGCTCACGGCTGCCGGCCAGGTGATCTGGCTGAGAACCTCGGTTCGTCTGGTCCGGGGGAGTGAAAACACGAAAGAGCTGGTAGGCGTGATGACGGACATCACCGAGCGAAAGCAGGCTCAAGAGGCCGCGGAAAATGCCAGCCGCGCGAAGAGCGAGTTTCTGGCGTCCATGAGCCACGAGATCCGTACGCCCATGAACGGCGTGATCGGAATGACCGAGTTGGTGTTGGACACCGATCTTACATTTGAACAGCGGGAATATTTAACTACGGCGAAGATGTCCGCCGAATCGCTACTGACCATCATCAACGACATTCTGGATTTTTCCAAGATCGAAGCCGGAAAACTCGACCTGGACGCGGCCTGCTTCCCGCTACACCAAGTGGTGGAAGAAACCATGAAAACGCTGGCCCTGCGAGCTCATGAGAAGCACCTGGAATTGCTCTGCGACATCAAGCCCAACGTCCCCGACCATGCCATTGGGGACGCTGCCCGGATCCAGCAGATTATCGTCAATCTGGTGGGCAACGCCATCAAGTTCACCGAGCATGGTCAGGTGCACCTGGAGCTGGCGCTGCAGGCTCAGGCTGGCGATCAGCTAAGGCTGCACTTCACCGTGAGCGACACCGGCATCGGCATTCCACCCGAAAAGCAGAAGCTGATCTTCGAAGCCTTTTCTCAAGCCGATAGTTCCACCACGCGACGGTTTGGAGGAACAGGCTTGGGTTTAACAATTTCTTCCCGCCTGGTGGAGACCATGGATGGGAAGCTGTGGGTGGAAAGCGAGGAGGGCAAAGGAAGCAGCTTCCACTTCACTATCGGCCTGGGCGCGAGCAGTCACGAACCACGGATGCTCACGCAGGAAACGCTTTTGCAGGGGATTCCCGTATTGATTGTGGACGACAATTTCACAAATCGCCGGATACTCACGGAGATGTTTTGGAATTGGCACATGCAGCCGACGGAGGCGGCCAGCGGCCAATAATTAAACCGAAACGAAGTAAAGGGTACCTACACA
>CAVRZH010000034.1:0-9833 GCA_963725455.1 Bryobacterales bacterium | reverse complement strand
CGTGACGAGCGCATCGTCCATCCCGGAGAGATGGGCTCGCATGCTGGACCACTTCCAATCTTCGGGCCGGGAGACCAGCCGGGCGCGCACCGGGTTCAGGCTGACGTAGCGAACGGCGCGGATGAGGTGGAGATCGTCCAGCACGACGGAGGCAAAGCGGCTCTGAAACAAATGGCCGGTCCAGCGTCCGCGAGCGTTGATGAAGTTGGTGTAGCGCCGGTGGGCTTCGCCGACAGCGCGGCCAAGGCCGTCGGCATGTGCAGGTTTAAGAATCAGATGGACGTGGTTTGGCATCAGGCAATAGGCCCAGACCGCAACTTCGGCCTTCAACGCCTGCTCGGCCAGCAGATCGAGATAGATTTCGTGGTCGCCATCCTGGAAGAAGATGGCTTCGCGCCGGTTGCCACGCTGGGTGACATGGTGGGGAAGCCCCGGGATCACGACACGCGCCAGACGAGCCATATTGGGACGATAGCACAATTGGCGAATAGGTATCATGTCCCCGTATTTTAAGAAGAGCAAGAGCCATCCTGACAGCAAAACGCGTCCGAAGGTTTTCATGATGCCGCGCCCTCCAGATGCACCCTACTCTTCCTCCTCACAGTTGGCATGTAAACAAATGCATAGTAGAGGATCGCTCCGTAGCACAGTCCAAGGATCAAAATAATGAACCAAATTCGTCTCGCCACCCGGTTTGAGGGTTCCCCCCGCGTCCAGAAACGCAACATTCCGACCCACAGGAAAAACATCGCGAGAGGGCAAACGAAACCCACAACGCCATACAAGACGATAGAAGCAGTTGATAAGGTGTTTGGAGACGGAACACCGATGTATAGAACGGCTGTCAGCACTAAGGTTAAAAGAGAAGAAGTCGCAAAAAGTGCTGATGCCTTCTCTGTGACAAACCACTCATTACCTAGCCATTTCCAGACAAAAGACCTCGGAAGGAACATTTCTTAAAACCTCCGGCGAACACCGCTTGGTTAATGCGACTGATCGTCAAGCCTCATGGCTGGGGTTGAGGCACCGTTGGCGTCGGCGTAGTGGGCGCGCTTCATCATGTCTTTATCCATGGAAATCGCCGACGCCATCACGCCCGCGCCCACGTACGGCAAATCGGCCAGCTCCAGCAAGCCCTGCACCGTGCCATCTTCTCCGAAGGTCCCGTGCAGCACTGGGAACACAACGTCGATCCCCGCGTTTCCGCCCGGCTCCGGAACAATCGGCCGCGGGCTCCACTTCCCTTCCTTCGAAATCACGTAGTGCAGCACCTTGTACTTCTCGGGGTCAATCGCCTCAATAATGGATCTCGCCGATCGCAGCGAGACCTCGTGCTCGCCCGTGCGTCCACCGTAAATCACGGCCACATTCGTTTTCATAAAATTCTTTTACCCATGGCCGACAGGATCAGTTCCACCGCCAAAATCGCCGTCCGGTTCGCTTCGTCCATCACTGGATTCACTTCCACCACTTCCATTGACGTCATCCGCCCGGTATCCCCGAGCATTTCCATCGCCAGATGAGCCTCGCGATACGTGATGCCGCCCTCCACCGGCGTACCCACGCCCGGCGCCTCCCGCGGATCTACGGCATCCATATCGAGCGAAACGTGAATGCCCGCCATCCCATCGCCCGCGATGCGAATCGCCTCTTCAAACACGGCGCGCATGCCGCGCTCGTCGATGTCACGCATCGTAAAGGCATGAACCCCGGAGCGCTGCACGATGTCGCGCTCCTGGCCGTCCACGGACCGGATCCCCACCAGCGCCACATTCGCCGGATCCACCTTCGGCGAATATCCAAAGATCTTGGTCAATTCGTCCGGCCCCTGGCCAATGCAGCACGCCAGCGGCATGCCATGAACGTTACCGCTCGGGCTGCTGTCCGGCGTGTTCATGTCCGTGTGGGCGTCAATCCAGATCATCCCCAGCCGTTCGCCCCGGCGCTGATAATGCCGCGACGCGCCCGACACCGTGCCCACCGCGATGGAATGATCGCCGCCCAGCACCAGCGGCAACTTGCCCAATCCCAGCGCCACTTCCACCATCTCGGCCACCTGTGTACAAGTTTCCGCAATTTGTGGCAAATACTTCGCACGCGAATGGACCTCGCCCTGGCTCTCGCGCTGGATCACCGGCACATTGCCCAAATCTTCCACCTGATAGCCAAGCTCCGCCAGCCGCCCATTCAGGTTGGCCACGCGCACCGCCGATGGTCCCATGTCCACGCCACGCCGTCCGGCGCCCAAATCGAGGGGCGCGCCGATAATCGCGATTTGCTTGGGACGCATGATCGCGGGACGCTACGGCCGTGTCCGATACAGCATTCGCGGGAACGCGATCGTCTCGCGAATATGCTCCAGCCCGCACATCCACGCCACGAAGCGCTCGATACCCATCCCGAAGCCCGCGTGTGGCACGCTGCCGAATTTGCGTAGATCTACATACCAGTCAAACGCTTCCCGTGGAAGCTTGTGCTCGTCCAAACGTTTCAACAGCAAATCCAGATTGTGGATGCGCTGGCCGCCGCCGATGATTTCGCCGTAACCTTCCGGCGCGATGAAATCCACGCCTAGAGCCAGCTCCGGGCGTTCGGGATCCGGCTCAAAGTAGAACGCCTTGATCTCGGTAGGAAACCGGTCCACGATCAGCGGCCGGTCCAGGCCTTCGGTGATCAGGGTTTCATCGGTGTTACCGAAATCGCCGCCCCATTGGATCTCGCTGCCTTTCTTCTGCAGCGCCACCACGGCGTCGTCGTAGCTCATGCGTGGGAAAGGCGACGCCACGGATTCCAGCTTGCTGGTGTCGCGCTCCAGGTCGGCCAGCTCGGCCCGCCGATTTTCCAGCACCCTTCCCACCACGTACACCACCAGCTCCTCGCCTACGCGCTTTACATCGTCCAGCGTCGCGTAAGCCATCTCCGGTTCTACCATCCAGAACTCGGTGAGATGGCGCCGTGTCTTCGACTTCTCGGCGCGGAACGTGGGCCCAAAACAATACACCTTGCCGAATGCCATAGCGTCGGCTTCGTTATAGAGCTGGCCCGATTGCGTAAGGTACGCCTTCTCGTCCTCGAAGTAGTTCACCTCGAACAGCGTCGACGTGCCTTCGCACGCGGTGGGCGTGAAAATCGGCGTATCCACCAGCGTGAACCCGTGCGTGTCAAAGTAATCGCGCACCGCTTTGATCACTTCATGCCGCACCCGGATGGCCGCATGTTGCCGTTTGCTGCGTAGCCAAAGATGCCGGTGATCCATCAGGAAATCCACGCCGTGTTCTTTGGGTGTAATCGGATAAGGGTCCGTCTCCGGGATGCGCTGCACAATTTCTGCGCCTTCCACATCCATCTCGTAGCCGCCCGGCGCGCGCTGCTCCGGCCTCACCTTGCCGCGCAGGATCAACGACGATTCCTGCGTCAGGTTCTTCAGCGATTCAAACGTCGCTTCGTCCAGGTTAGCCTTCACCGCCACGGCTTGTATGGTGCCGGTGCCGTCGCGCAGCAGTGGGAATACGATTTTTCCGGACTTTCGCAGGTTATAAAGCCAGCCCGCGATCTCCACGGGTTCGCCGGCGTGCCTGCCTGCGTCCTCAATTCGAATACGGGAATATTCCATCAGGCTGGTTCCATCAAACAGTTTCGAGCTTGTCCGCGCTCTCCAGCTTCTCAAAGATCTGCTTCACCACCTCGAGCGACTGCGGAAGCGGAAACTCGGGATAATCGCGCAACTCGAGCAGCAGCGGATATTGCTGCGGCAACGATCGCAGCAACCGCATGGTCTCGTCCCAATGGATGGTCCCGCCCTGCGAGTGGAAGGGCCACAGGTGGCTGTCCTCGCGGCCATTGTTGTCGTGCAAGTGCGTGGACCGGATGCGGTCCTTCAAAATCGCGAAGGCCTGTGGAACGCCTTCCTTCATGTTCGCGTGCCCGACGTCCAGGCAGAAATTCAGCTTCAGATGCGTCTGGCCTAGAAAGTGAACCAGGCGCTCGGCGCTCGACAGCTCATTCGGCGTGTTCTCCAGCAACACTTCCACACCGCGCGCCTTGGCGAAAAGATGAATCTCTTCGAGCGATGTAAACGCGGCGTCCACCTTGCGCTCGTCGTATTCTTCTTCAAACTCGCCGATATGCTGGATCAGATAACGGAACGGAATCACTTCGGATATATCCAGCGCGCGCTTGATCTCGTCCAGCATATCCAGCCGTTTCGATTTCACCGGCTCGGTAATATTGATGTGCGAGTTCGGCCCGGACCGGCCCCACACATCGTCACTGTACATCGGCGAGTGCAGCGAGTGCAGCTTCAGTTTGGAGTCACGAAACCAGTGCCCCAGCTCGTTGATCTGCGCCTTGTCCCGGTAATCCAGATGCTGGCGCGCGCAGAAAATTTCCACCGCGGGTATCCCCGCCTGCCAGACTTTGTCCAGCCAGACGGTGTTCAATCGATGATTCACCAGCAGGTGTGTGGATAGAACGTGGTCCATCAGTAACCTTCGGCCTTTCCGTTGCCCCGTGGATCGGTCGCACCTTGGAGCCAACCGCCCTCGTTCAAAATCGCCTCCACACGCGCCACCACGGGCGACGTGCCCTCCAGAGGTGAAACTGGGTGGCCCATGCCGCGCAAGATTCTCACGGTGTCGGGAGAAATACCTTTCTCGACATACAGCACGTCCGGCATCCACTGATGATGAAACCGCGGCCAGTCCACGGCATCCTGCACGTTCATGTGGAAATCTTCCACATTCAGCAGCACCTGCAGTACGCCGTTAATGATACGGGATCCGCCGGGCGCGCCGAGCATCAGAAAAAGCTTACCATCGCGCAGCACGATAGTCGGAGTCATCGACGATACGGGCCGCTTGCCGGGCTGAATCGCGTTCGATTCGCCCTGGATCAAGTGGAACAAATTCTCCGCGCCAGGCTTGGATGCGAAATCGTCCATTTCATCGTTCAATAGAAAACCCAGGCCGGGCACCGTGACGCCGCTGCCATATCCGTTGTTCAATGTATACGTCACGGCCACGGTATTGCCTGCGCTGTCCACGATGTTGAAGTGCGTGGTCTCCGTGCCCTCGCGCATGGATATGCTGCCGGGATGAATTTGATCGCTAGGTGTGGCATGCGCCGGATCGATACTAGCGCGGCGGCTGGCGATGTACTTCGGGTCCAGCAGTTTTTGAATCGGCACCTGGTAGAAATCAGGATCGCCAAAGTACTCGCTGCGGTCCGCACTGAACCGCCGCATTACTTCAGCCATGTAATGGATGGATTCCGCCGAACCCGCGCCGCCCTTTTCGTATCCCGAGCCCTCCAGCATGCCGAGCATCTGGAGTATTCCGATACCACCCGCGCTGGGCGGAGGCGAGGTGATAACTTCATCGCCGTGATAGTGTCCAACGAGCGGCGCGCTCTCTTCTGCCTGGTACTTCTTTAAATCCGCCAAGGTGATCAGCCCGCCGTGGGCCATCATCGCCGCAGCCAGCTTCTGTGCGGTTTCGCCGTCATAGAAGTCGCTGGCGCCCCGATCTCGAATGCGCTTCAGTGTCGCGGCCAGTTCCGGCTGCACGAATTTATCGCCATAGTGGGCGTTCAAAAAAATCCGTTTCGATTCCGGGAACTGCGACAGCAGCCTGGCGTGCTCCTCATCGTGCAGCGACGCATCCAGGCTGTAAGAGACGGAGTAGCCCTCGCTCGCCAACTGAATCGCCGGGTCCAGCAACTCGGCCCACGGCTTGTGTCCGTATTTCTGATGCGCCAGTTCCAGCCCGCGCACTGTTCCAGGCACACCCACTGAGCGCCATCCAACCAGGCTGTCGGCGGTTACGTTGCCGTTGGAATCCTGATACATGTTCCGCGTGGCGGCTAGCGGCGCTTTCTCGCGAAAGTCGATAAACGTAGATCGCCCATCGGCGAAGTGCGCGAGCAGAAATCCACCGCCGCCCAGATTGCCGGCGAATGGATACGTTACGGCCAGGGCGAATCCAATCGCCACCGCCGCGTCGATCGCATTTCCGCCGGACCGGAGCACTCGCAGGCCAACGTCCGCCGCCAACGGCTCTTGGACCACCACCATGGCGTGTTTGGCATGCACCGGCTGACTTGCGGCCAGGCTCATCGGAAGGAGCAGCGCGCAAGCAATCTGGAATCGCATCGATACTTCGATTCTACCGTGGCGCCGTCGGCCAACCACATTACGCTGTCGACAGCTGATGCTGCCGCTCGCGATGGAATTGCTCCAGAGTGGCGTTAGCCGACGCGATGGTCTGCAACTCTTGCGCCACTAGCTCCAACGCGCTCCCGGGAAGCGCGGCATACAGCTCTCCATCGCCCAAGTTTGTGTAGACGCGATTCCCAACGCAGCCCGCGCTGGTCACCATCCCGTGCTCTATGGCCGCTGGAATCGCCATGCACGTGGGCCGCGCCAGCAGGGGTAGCTTCGATGCCACACCCGCCCGTAGCGCCGCCTCCTCCAGCAACATCAGCTTGCCCGGTGTGGTAACAAACAGCACCACGTCCGGATCCACTGCCGTATCGCCCAGCGGCGCGAACAGAATGTTCTTAGGACTCTGCTTCAAAACGGGAATCCCCGGAACCTCTTCCATCTTCAGGTACCCGAGACTGGTCATCGTTCCCAGAATGGACGGCAGCTCTTGTGCCCGGCTCTCAGGCAAAGGGATGTTGTGGGTATAAGAACCCACCGGGCAGTTGTAATGGTCCTGGGGCGCGGTGGCAAAACTTTGGCCGTCCGCCGCCAGCCTCCAGAAGCTGCAACCGGCCGGTTCGGACCCGGAGAACTTGTTCACCGCTGGCGGCGCTTCATCGCGGAAGCTGACTGCCACCGGTCGCCGCCTCATATTCAGAATCTGTTGGAACTGATTTTCGAGTGCTTTGTAGTCGGGCATTATTTTGCGTCCTAACCATATTGGCACGTGTCAGAATCAGAAGTGATGTCCTCGGCTGCAAAAGCGCTAACCGCGCGGCAGTTTTTCTCCCGGAGCGGAGTGCTCTCGAAATGGCACCCGCGCTACGAGTTTCGCGCCGGACAGCTGGAGATGGCGGAAGCCGTGGAGGCCGCGCTGGCTGAAAAAAAGCACCTGCTCGTGGATGCGGGCACCGGCACTGGAAAAACACTGGCGTATCTGGTCCCGGCCCTGCTCTCCGGGAAACGCGTGGTTGTTTCCACCGGCACTAAGAACCTGCAAGAGCAGCTTTTCTATAAGGACATCCCGTTCTTGCAGCAGCATTTCGACCGGCCTCTGCAGGTCTGCTACATGAAAGGCCGCGCCAACTTCGCTTGCCGCCAGAAGATCTACGACGCCGATCGCGAGCCGATTTTGAGCGGCTTGGAAGAAGTCGCCGATTTCCAGATCATCCGTGAGTGGGAGAAGACAACAACCACGGGCGATCGCTCCGAGATCAAGACGCTGCCTGAGTCCAGTTCCGCCTGGCAGAAACTGGATGCCCGCCGCGATCTCTGCACCGGCCAGAAGTGCCAGCAGTTTGAGCGCTGCTTCTTAACCGAGATGCATCGCCGCGCGCACGAAAGCGACATCATCATAGTCAATCACCACCTGTTCTTCGCTGACCTGGCGGTTAAGGATGACGATTTCGGCGGCATCATCCCCGAATACGCAGCGGTAGTTTTTGATGAAGCGCATGAGATCGAAGACGTCGCGGGCAAGTACTTTGGCGTCGGCATCAGCAACTACCAATTCCAGGAACTGTCCCGGGATATCGCAGTGGTCTCGCGCGCCAAGCAGTTCGGCTCAGGCGAGCTGGATCGCGTCCTCAACACGCTGGACGATCGCGCCCAGCAATTCTTCCTGCTCTTCGGCGAAACCGAGGGACGCATCGCCTTTAAGGGCCACGCGGCGTTCTTCGAGCAGCATGGCGAGGCGCTGGAGGACCTGGTGCGCGCCCTGGAGCTGATCGGTTCTCACCTCCAACTCGTCAAGAACTCGCCCGACGAGGTGATCCCGCTCTTTCGCCGCGTCCAGGAATTGCAGCAGCGCCTGGAATTTTGGCGCAAAGGCTCGGACCGTTCTTACGTCTATTGGGTGGAGCGCCGCGGCCGCGGCTGCTTCCTGCAGGCCACGCCCATCGATGTCTCATCCATCCTGGAAGAAAAGCTTTTCGATTCGCTCGACACCGTCATCCTCACCTCCGCCACGCTCGCCGTGGGCGAAACATTCGAATTCGCCGAGCGCCGCCTCGGCATCCGCCACACCCGCTCGCTCGTCGTCCCCAGCCACTTCGAATACTCGAAGCAAGCGCTGCTCTACGTGCCCCAGCATCTGCCAGATCCTCGCTCTCCCGCGTTTCCCCGCGCCGCCGCCGAGGAAATCACGCGTATCCTGCGCCACAGCCGTGGCCGCGCGTTCGTCCTCTTCACCAGCTATCAGCAGATGCGCATGGTGTACGACCGCGTGTCGCTCGAAATCGACTATCCCACGCTGCTGCAAGGCACCGGCCCGCGCAACGCGCTGCTGGACGAGTTTCGCGCCACGCCGCACTGCGTCTTATTCGCCACTTCCTCCTTCTGGCAGGGCGTGGACGTGCAAGGCGATCAGTTGAGCTGCGTGATCATCGACAAGCTGCCCTTCGCTGTCCCGAGCGATCCCGTTGTGGAAGCGCGCATCGAGCGCATCCGCGAAGAAGGCGGCAATCCGTTTTACGATTACCAGATCCCGCAGGCTGCTCTGGCGCTCAAGCAGGGCTTCGGACGGCTGATCCGCAGCAAGACCGACCGCGGCGTCCTTGTCTTGCTGGATAATCGTATTACGAAGCAAAGGTACGGCCAGGTATTCTTCGACAGCCTGCCGCCTTATGCTTTCAGCACAGAACTGGAAGCCGTGGAGAGATTTTTCGAGGTTTGAACTGAATATGTTTGAAGTCACCGTGGAACAGACTTTCGCCGCCGGTCATGCACTGCGCAATTACCATGGCAAGTCCGAAGACGTGCATGGGCACAATTATCGCGTGCGCGTAACCGTGGAGGGCCAGCAACTGGACTCTACCGGCCTGCTGGTGGATTTTCTGGAAGTGAATCGCCTGATCACAGGCGCCGTGGGGTATCTGGACCATCGCTTCATCAACGACCTGCCGCCCTTTGATGAGATCAATCCTTCGGCCGAGAACATCGCCAAGTATTTTTACGACAAGGTCAACGTTGGATTGAAGAACGAGGTTCCCATCCGCATCTCAGCCATCCAGGTGTGGGAAACCGATACCAGCTCGGCCATCTACCGCCCGTAGTTACCGAGCCGCGATCGTAAGGGAGCCGGTTTACCGCCCGAAATAATCGGCGTTCATCTTGGTGAAGTTACCCCACTTCTCCGGCAGATCGTCCAGCGCGAAAATCGCCGAAACCGGGCAAACCGGAACGCACGCTCCGCAATCGATGCACTCCACGGGATCGATATAGATCATGTTGTGCTCGCCGAAGTTGGGCTCGTCCTTCTTGGGATGGATGCAATCGACCGGGCACGCATCAATACAGGCGGTGTCCTTCGTGCCGATGCAAGGTTCTGCAATTACGTAAGCCATTGTCTCTCCAGGGCGCAGACCAGCAAATGTAGCTGCGCGTGGGGTAAGCACCATTATAGCGTGAGCCCGCTTTTTGCCGCCCGGATCGGGCCGAAAGGCCTGATTTCCGAGCCGGATGGAAGAAATCCGGGGGCGGCGAGCCATGCTATGCTTCGAGACAGATGGCCACCAAAGCCCAGATCACGGCCGAGCAGTACCTGCGTATGACGTTCGAACACGACGCCGAGTACGTTCGCGGCGAGATCGTCGAGCGAAGCTTGCCAGACTACATTCACGGAAAAATCGCCTTC
>CAVRZH010000033.1:0-15537 GCA_963725455.1 Bryobacterales bacterium | reverse complement strand
TGTCTATGCCCTGTTACTGGATCCCATCGTCTTTATCCCACACGGCAATATTTCGTACGGGAAGCTGGCGCAGGCTTTAGAATACGGCGCGCGCACGTTTCAAGTGGAGGCCAACTTCGATCAGATCCTGGCGCTGGTGCGTGTGCTGGCCGAGCGGCTGGGCATTTACCTGCTCAATTCCATCAATCCGTTTCGCATCGAAGGCCAGAAGTCGATCATCTTCGAGATGCTGGACCAGCGCGATTGGAATCCGCCGGATTGGATCGTTCTGCCCGGCGGCAATCTGGGCAACACGTCCGCATTCGGAAAGGCCCTGCGCGAATTGTGTCAATTCGGCTTCATCCGCAAGATGCCGCGCCTGGCTGTGATCCAGGCGGAAGGCGCCGCTCCGTTTTACGAATTCATGAAGACCGCCCTCACGAAAACAAAGCACGAATTCCACGCCGTTCGCGACCCCCATACCCTGGCCACAGCCATCAAGATTGGCGATCCGGTGTCCTGGCCCAAGGCGCTGCACGAAGTGACGGTCACCAACGGCACGGTAGAGAAAGTGAGCGAGCAGGAAATCGCCGATGCCAAGGCCGTGATCGGACAGTGCGGTATCGGCTGTGAGCCGGCCTCGGCCGCTACGCTAGCGGGAATTCGAAAGCTTACCGCGGCCGGAACCATCCGTTCGGACGAAGATGTAGTCGCTGTTTTGACGGGGAATGTTTTAAAGGATCCCGACTATATTTATCGCTATCACACCGGCGAACTCAAAGATCCCGAAGGCAGGAATATCGACGCACGGATGGGTAACCGCCCGCTGGTTGTCCCTAACGATGCGGATGCCATCGCAAAGATGCTGGAAGGATAGTCCGGAAATTACCGGCCCGGCCGGCCACCGCGGCGCTCGCGTCCACCGCCGCCACCGGGACGTCCACCACCGCCGCCTTCACGCGGAACCATGGGACGGGCTTCATTAACCACCAGTGCACGGCCCATCAGGTCGCGGCCGTTGCAGGCTTCCACGGCGCGGTTGGCGGCAGTGTCGTCGTTGATCTCAACGAACCCGAATCCGCGAGCCTCGCCGGTAAAACGATCACGCATTACGTTCACGCTATCCACGGCCACACCCGCTTGCGAGAAGAAATCCGTTAAGTCGGCTTCAGTAGCCGCATAGGGTAGATTCCCCACAAATAGTTTCATTGACAGGACTCCTTGACATCATTTGTTGAGAGGTATCTGAAGAGGCAGGTTCGCGACCGCGGACTCGAAACACCAGCAGGGCCGAAGCCGGGAGGAAGGGCTGACTCCCTTTGGGACACCTCTACAGTTTGCCAAAAGTCAAGCGCCAGTGTCAAAAGCACAATGGCGCGAAATGGGCCGCTAGCGAGGTGTGATCAAGCCTCCGAGTTTATCCTGCTCGGAGCGCGAAGTACGGGGAAATCGCGTGGAAAATGCCTCCAGGTATTTCAATCCCGTTCCGGTGTTGTAAAGTACGATGCGTTCCTCCGGCTTCAGGAAACCCGCGGATAGGAGCTTCTTCAGGGCAGCGACGCAGGCGCCGCCTTCCGGGGCCGGGAAAACGCCGGTAGTGCTGGCGAGTTCGATGCTCGCGTCCAGAAGGTCTTCATCGCTGACGGCCACGGCGGTTCCGCCGCTGGCGCGAATGGCGGCCAGGGAGAGAGCGTCGCCCAAAGGCTTTGGAACGCGCAACCCGGCCGCAACCGTATGCGCGTTCTCCCAGAACGTGCTCTTCATTTCACCTTGATTTAACGCCCGGACCACAGGCTGGCAGCCCTCCGCTTGCACCGCGATCATCTTCGGACGCTGGTGCGAGATCCAACCGAGCGCTTCCAACTCGTCGAAAGCTTTCCACATGCCGATCAGGCCGACACCGCCACCGGTAGGATAAAAGATTGCGCCGGGAAGCTTCCAGCCGAACTGCTCGGCAACCTCGTATCCCATGGTCTTCTTGCCTTCAATGCGATAGGGCTCCTTCAGCGTGCTGATATCGAACCAGCCTTCGGCGTCCTTGCGCTCGTTGATGATACGCGCGCAATCGCTGATTAAACCGTCTACCAGCGTGACATGCGCTCCATAAGCGCGGCACTCGGTGTAGTTGGACTGCGGAACATCGCGCGGCATGAAGACGTGCGCTTCAATGCCACCAGCGGCGGCATAACCCGCTAGAGCGCTTCCGGCATTACCCGCGGACGCGATGGCCACCTTCGACACGCCCAGCTCCACGCACATGGAGATGGCGCACGAAAGTCCGCGCGCCTTGAAGGATCCGGTGGGGTTGATGCCTTCATCTTTCACCCAGAGATCGTTCGCTCCCATGCCAGCGCCGAGGCGAGCGGCCTGCAACATGGGTGTCATGCCTTCGCCGAGCGAGACGATGTGCCGGGGATCGCGAACCGGGAGCAGGGGAGCGTAGCGCCACATGGACGCGGGCGCGCCGGCCAGCGACTCGCGCTTCCAGTTTGCTCTGGCTCTTTCCAGATCGTAGCGGACCAGCAGCGGGCCGCCGCATTCGCAGAGAGTGTGGATTTTGCTCGCGTCGCGCTGTTTGGCGCAGACGCTGCACTCCAGATAAGTAACGTTGCTCATGGCGAAAGTTCGATGATAGCAGTAGAGATGAAAAAGAGGTCCCGGCCATTTCGAGCGATTTTGGTTTGGGTCATCTCGCTGCTCGCCGGTCTGTATGCGTTATGCGGGATCGAGATCGTGCTGCTGCGCTGGATCAACCCGTGGACGACGATGGTTCAAATCGAGCGCCGTGTCCAGGCGCTTCGTGCGCATCGGCCTTACACCAAGCACTATGAATTTGTCTCGCTCGCGAGCATCTCGCCTAACTTACAGCATGCGGTAGTGGCCGCGGAGGACGACCGGTTTCGCCAGCACCACGGATTCGATTGGGTGGAGATGCAAAAAGTCCTGGAAGACGATATGAAGCGCCAGCGTTTGGGGCGCGGTGGTTCCACGATCACGCAACAATTGGTAAAGAATTTGTTCTTAACAACGGAGCGATCATTTGTCCGTAAAGGCGTGGAGTCTTCCTTGGTGCCTGTGATGGAGGCGGTTCTAACCAAGGACCGGATTCTGGAGTTATACCTGAATGTGATCGAGTGGGGGCCGGGAATCTACGGGGCCGAAGCTGCCGCGGAGCACTACTACCACACCCGGCCGTCGGATCTAACCCGCGAGCAATCGGCGCGATTGGCCGCGATTATTCCTGCGCCGCTGAAGCGAAGGCCTGAGCGAATGAACGACTATAGCGCGATCATCCTGGATCGAATGCAGCAGTCGGGTTGGTAGTTCAGCGCGGGTAAGGTTGCAATCTGGGCGGATGCGCGTCAGGTTCCAGCAGCCAAGCGGTGCGATCCGGATAGTAGCGCAGCAGCTTCTGGTTTTCGTCCAGGCCAAGGTCGCGCGCCCAGACGATCCGGGAGCCATCGATATCGGCGGCATTGTGAACCCATTCCTGAAACTGGTGTTGCGGCCCGTAGCGGACGAAAACCAATTGCCGGCCGGGCTGCGCATTGAGCTGCCGATTGATCGCAATGCGGCCCTCGGGATCGCCGTGATTGATGGCGTCCCAGGTTTCAAACGGCGTCAGAGCGGCGTCGAGTTCTTCGTCGCGCGACGCGTGCAGCCCATACCAAAAGATGAAATGCGCAGCGCAGAGAAAGAGCAAAATGGACGCGGCCTGCTTGTTCCAGCGGCTAAGGTACTCGAGGCCCGATACACTGACGAGCAGGAACAAACAAGCGAGAGCCGCAATGTAGTGGGTGTAGAAATAGGGATAGAAATTCGTTCCCAAGCTGAAGAGCAGGATAGTTAATAAAACCCATGCAAATCGCCACTCGCGCGCACGCCATAGAAAGAATGGAATCGCCAAGTAGAGAGGCGCGAGAAAAAAGAAGCGGTAGAAACGGATTCGGCTGGCCCAGCGCGGCCAGTAATTGCCGGCGATCTCATGAACCTGCGACTGCTGCTGGTAATCAAGTTGCTGTTCGCGTGTCAGCGAACGATGCGGCGTCGGGACCGGCTGGAATGTGAACGACGTCGGGACGCCGTACTCATACTGGCTCAGCCGGTACGGCGATATGGTCCAATGCAGGAGAAGCAGACCCATGGCCGGTGCACCAACCAGCGCTGCAATGATGGGTCGTCGCAGCAGGGCTTTAGCGCTCGCCACGAAAAACAGGAGAGCGCTAAGGGTGAGGAAAATCGCTTCATAGGGACGGGTAAGGAATTGCAGAACTATACCAACACCCAGTAGAACCCCATAGCGGCTGCCGTTCGTACGAAGCCTGGGTAGTGAGCCAAATACTAGGCAGCCGGCGCACGCCGAAACCGCGCCGCCCCAGTAGCTGTTCATCCATTGGCTGAGCGGTCCGAACTCGATGACAGCGAACAAGCCGCCCACCAGCGCCCATCCTGGGGACGTCCATGCGCGCAGCATCCAGTAGCACAGTGCGCAAAGTGCGCCGATGCTCAATGCCACGCCGGCCCAGGGATGGCCGAAAAGGGTCCAGCCGATGGCGATAATTGAGCCTTGGCCCGGCGGAAAAATCGACTGGTACGCGGGTTCCTGCAGCACGAAGAACGTTTCGAAGAACTGGTGCAGCGGATGCACGGGATTCGCGAGCCGAAAATGCCGTAACGTATCGGCGCTCAGAAGATAGCTGAAATCATCCGAAACATTTGGCGTGGGAATTGGATATTGCGGGACGAGTGCCAGACGTAGCGCGATGGGAAGCGCCACCAGGATCGCCATCGACCAGCCAGGCCTTTGCGCCAGCCGATCGCCATAGGGTTCAACACGACGCCAGGCCAACGTGACAAATACCAGGGCCAAGACGAATTCGACTAAATCACTAACGCTGAAGCCGAGGGTTCGCATTCTTTAAGGCACCGGTTCGAACCGCAGCGGCGGCCTTTTGGGGGTTTGGGGATTGGGCGTTGGGGGCGGCGGCACAGTCTTCTGCGGCACCGGGTTTGCCTGAAAATGCGCCAGTTTCGGCGGGTTTGCGTCGGGTTCCAGAAGCCAAGCGGTTCGATCCGGATAGTAATGCTGTAGCTTCTGATCCTCGTTGTTGCCGAGGTCACGCGCCCAAACAATGCGTGAGTGATCGATGTCCGCTGCGTTATACACCCATTCATTCTGAAAGATGTGCCTCGGCCAATAGCGCACGAATACCAGTTGCTTGCCGGGCGCTCCCAGGAGCTCGCGGCTCACTATGGCGCGCGGTGTGGGAGTGTCGACTTCGAAGAAAGTTCTGGCATAGAAGAATGCAAAGTGCGCCAGGCAGAGGAGGACGATCAAACAGGCCGCGAAGGACGGCAGCTCGCGAAGCGCGATCACGCTAACCAATACGAACAGACAGGTGAGCGCGCCCAGATAGTGGGTTTCGAAAAACGGATAGAAATTAACGCCGAGCGCGAAGATCGCGAGCGTTATGGCGACCCACACGAAACGTCGCTCCCGCAGTCTCAGTAGAAAGAATGGCAGTGCGATATAAAGCGGCGCGAGAAAAAAGAAGCGGTAGAAACGCACTCGATATACCAGCCGCTGCAGGTAAGTTCGGACTGTCTCCGAACCGCTGGCGCGAAACGACGTCTGCATCTTATATTGCATCTGCTGCTCGTGCGTAAGCTCGTTGTGCGGCTGCAGGTTCGATTGCCAGGTGAACGCGGCCGGAACACCGTATTGGTAGCGGCTCAGTTGGTAAGGCAGCGTGGCCCAACTTCCGGTCACCTGTTTGTTCTGAAGCAGGGACAATCCAGCAAACGGAAGTAAGACCATCGCGGCCGCCAGCACTGGCTTAGCAACTAATCGACAGCCTGGCAACAAAAATAACGCCACGCTGAGGACGAGAAAAATCGTCTCATACGGTCGACAAAACCAATGAACCCCAATCCCTAATCCCAGGAGCGCGCCCATTGAACTATTCGCGCGCGCGCGACCTTCCTGTCGCAGCCGTGGTAGAGCCCCGAACACCAGACAGCCGCCGCACGCGGCCAGCCCCCCGCCCCAATAACTATTCGTCCACGCATTTAGTGGCCCGAACTCAATCACCGTGAGCAGGCCGCCCAGCAGCGCCCATTCCGGCGTGGTCCAGCCGCACAGCATCCAATAGCAAAGGGCGCACATCGCCGCGGTGGTTAAGAGCACCCCGGCCCAGGGCAAGCCGAAGATCGCGCGGCCGATCGCCAGTGTCAGGCCTTCCCCGATTGGGTAGATGGATGCGTAGGAGGGAGTCTGCAATACGAAAAACGTTTCGAAGAACTGATGTAGCGGATGGGGAGGATTGGCGAGACGAAAATGCAACAGCGTGTCGGCCACCAACAGATGTCCGAATTCATCGTAAACGCTGGGCGCAGGCACCGGATGCCGGGGCAGCATCCCCAGCCGCAACGCCACCGGAAGCACCGCTAGCAGCAGCATGCACCACGCCGTCTTCGGAGCCAGCTTGCACGCGAGCGCCTGCATCCACCGGCGCGAAACGAACGCCATCGCAATCAGCAGGACGGCTAGAGTGAGCTCGACAAAATCGCTCACGCCAAAGCCAATCGGATTCTGGGGCGGCACGAAGGTCTATTCTCGCAGAGGCGAAAGTCCCCCGGACGGTGCCTGATACGATAGCTAATTCATGACCATTGTTCCGGGTAGCCCAGAGGAACTAGCGCAATGTCTGGCCGAGGCGGGCTCGCGAAAACAACACATCACGCTCCTGGGGCATTCCACCAAAGGCCGAATGGGCGGAGCCATCGCGCCGTCCGACGTTACCATCTCCACCGCGGGGCTGAACCAGGTTCTGGAATATGAGCCGCGGGACCTTACCATCAGCGTCGGCGCGGGCATCACTTATTGCGAGCTGAGCCGCATTCTGGCGGAGCATCGGCAGATGATTCCGCTCGATCCGCCGTTCTCCGAGCGCGCCGCGTTTCCAGGTCGCGCTACCATGGCCGGCATCGTGGCGGCCAATACCAGTGGACCGCGCCGTCGCTTGTACGGCAGCGCGCGAGACATGGTGATCGGCATGACCTTTGCGACGCTCGAAGGCAAGCTGATCCGCACCGGGGGCATGGTGGTGAAGAACGTCGCAGGGCTGGACATGGGCAAGCTGATGATCGGATCGTTCGGTACGCTGGCCGCGCTGGCGATCTTGAATTTTCGTTTGTACCCCATGCCCGCCGGCACCAGAACGTTTGTGCAGGATTTCGACAAGGTAGAGGACGTGATGGCGGCGCGCGATGACGTGCTGAAGAGCAGATTGCAGCCGGTGGCGATAGACATCGTGAAGTCGGGCCAAAGCTATCAGCTGGCGATTCAGGCGGGCGGAAGTCCGGCGGTGCTCGATCGATATTCGCGCGAATTACCACGCATGCGAGTGTTGGAAGGCGCCGGGGAAGAAACTCTGTGGCGCGATATTCGCGAAGCCACTCCACAGTTTCTGCGGAGGTGCGAAAACGGCGCGGTGCTGCGTGTTTCCTGCGTCCTTTCCGATGTCGGTCGCGTGCTGGAGTCCTTGCCCGCACAGGCGTTGGCTCGTGCGGGTTCGGGAGTTTGCTATGGTTACTTCGAGCGGGCGGCGGATTTGAAGTTTCCAACCGTGGGTAATAGTGTGGTTGAGTTCGCGCCGCCTGATTTCCGCGAGAAAGCGGGCCTCCAAAATGCGAGCCTATGGCCTCAGCCCGGGAACGATTTTGCGATGATGAAGAAGATCAAGGAAATGTTCGATCCGCAAAATCTTTTGAATCGCGGCAGACTGTACGGCCGCATCTGATGTCATCCGAGTCGCTCACCGCATTCGATAAACCGCAGCAATCTGATCTGGACCGCTGCGTGCATTGCGGGCTGTGTCTGAATGCCTGCCCCACGTATCGGGAGTTGCATGTCGAAATGGACTCGCCACGCGGACGCATTTACCAGATGGTGCAAGTTGCGGCCGGCGCGCCCATTAGCCCATCGTACATGGAGCATATCGACCTGTGCCTGGCCTGTCGTGGTTGCGAAACGGCCTGCCCATCGGGTGTGCAGTATGGACGATTGGTGGAAGCGGCGCGCGCGGAGATCGAAACCAAGATCAAGCGGCCATGGCGACAACGATTGTTGCGCTGGCTGGTGTTCCGGAAGCTACTCCCGTCGCGGCGGAATCTTGAAATCGCGGGAGCCTTGATGTATCTCTATCAGGCCAGCGGTTTGAAGCGCTTGACTAGTCTCCCGGGATTTCTGCCGGCGCGGCTTCACGAGGTGGAGGCTTTGGCGCCGCCGATCGAAACGCCGTTCTTCTTTGCCTATTACGGCAAGACGCTGGCGGCGGAAGGTGCGCGGCGGTATCGCGTGGCGTTTCTGGGCGGCTGCATCGCTAACCTCAGTTTCGCGCGGCTGAATGAAGCGACGGTGCGAGTGCTGCAGAAGAATGGGTGCGACGTAACCATCCCAGCCAGCCAAGGCTGCTGCGGCGCCTTGCATGTCCACGCGGGGATTCGCGATGAGGCGCGCAAGCTGGCCCGCCGGAACATTGACGCTTTGCTCCGGATCGATGCGACGCTGGACGGCGGGTTCGACGCTATCATTACGAATGCGGGCGGTTGCGGATCCACATTGAAGGAATATGCCGAATTGCTGGAGCATGATCCGGAATACGCCGAAAAGGCGCGCCGCTTTACGGCTCTAGTGAAGGACGTGAACGAATTTCTGGCTTCCATCGACTTGAATCCGCCCATGCGCGTGCTTCCTCTCACGGTCACCTATCAGGATTCCTGCCACCTGGCGCATGGCCAGAAGGTTCGCTCCGCGCCGAGGAAACTGCTGGCGTCCATACCGGGACTGGAACTTCGGGAGATGCAGATGTCGGATCTGTGCTGCGGCAGCGCGGGAATCTACAACGTCGTCCACACCGGTATGGCGATGTCTCTGCTCAAGAAAAAAATGGAAAGCGTAAATGCCACGGAGGCTCCCGTGATCGCGGCGTCCAACCCGGGATGTATGCTGCAACTGCGAGCAGGCGTGCAAAAATTCGGTAAGGGCCAGCGCGTGGCGCACGTGGTCGAGATTCTGGATGAAGCCTACCGGGCAGGCGAAATTAAATACTCAGGGTGAAGATTGCGCCGCCCGCCAGGCCATTGGAGGCCATCACGGAGCCGCCGTTCTGTTCGACGATGGACTGCACCACGTACAGCCCCAGGCCGGAGATGATGGACTTAGTGGAGACACGCGGCTGAAAGATTCTAGGCAGCAGTTCCGTGGAAATACCTGGCCCGTCGTCGCTCACCACAATTTCGTTTCCGCATGCGCGAATGCGAATGTTTTTCGCTCCGGCCTGCGCGGAATTGAGGAAGAGATTCACAAATACGCGCTCCCATCCGGCGGCGTCGCCCTTTAAGCGAAACTCCGCGTCAATTTCCGATGAGAACCCGATCTTCGGCCCATTGGCGCACTCCAGATAATCCTGGCAAAATTGCGATGCGTTTTCGATAATTGGAACCAGTTCGGTGGCCGTGCGGTTGGTTTCCAGTATGCTGTGCGCGATACGGTGTCCCCGGCCGGCGCTGCGTTGGAGCGTGTGGGCCAGCTTCTCCCATCTCGGATCGTCTTCCAGTAACTCGGCACTCTCCGCGATGGTCTGAAACACATTGTTCAGATCGTGAATCAGACCTTCCAGCGTTAGATCAGCTACAGCCATTTCAGATTTGCTCCGAAAGTTTACTCGGCGACTCGCTGTAGTGTATCGAAAAACTCGGGGAAAGACACGGATGCGGATTCCGCGCCGAGAATCGTGCACGGCCCATCGGCGGCCAGAGCGGCAATGGAGAACGCCATCGCGATGCGATGATCGCCGAACGAGTCCACTTCGGCGGCATGAAACTTCTGCCGGCCGGGAACTTCGAAGCCGTCTTCATGGACGGCAATCGTAAGACCCATGCGCTGGAAGTTTTCGGCGATGGTGGCGATGCGGTCCGTCTCCTTCACGCGTAATTCGGCTGCATCGCGCACGATCAGGCCTTCTTCGCTGGCTGCACCTAGCACCGCCAGCACCGGGATTTCGTCAATCAGCGCGGCAGTGCGGGCTTTCTCCAGCACTCCACCTTGAATGCGGGATTTGCGGATAGAAATATCACCGATGAGTTCACCTCCCGATGAAGTGACATCCAGGATTCTTACCTGCGCGCCCATCTCGGCCAGAAAATCAAGCAGCGCGGATCGGGTGGGGTTCAGCCCGACGCCGTGGATGGTGATGCTGGACTCCGGAACAATAAGCGCAGCCACCAGAAAAAATGCGGCGGACGAAAGGTCGCCAGGCACGCGCAGCTCCCGTCCCTCCAGGCGTGGCCGGCCCATCACACTGATGGAAAGCCGGTCTACGTCCACGTCGGCTCCGAATTCGCGCAGCGCCAGTTCGGTGTGATCGCGCGTGCGCAGTGGCTCATGCACCGTGGTGCGCCCCTCCGCGAACAATCCAGCAAAAAGGACGCAGCTTTTCACCTGAGCGCTCGCCACCGGCAACGTATAGTCGATCGGCTGGAGCTTGCCGCCGTGAATCGTGAGTGGCGGAAAACGATCCTGGTGCGCGTCGATGTGTGCTCCCATCTGAGCCAGCGGCTTCATGATGCGCTGCATGGGGCGCTTCGAGAGAGATTCATCGCCGCCGATGACCGACACGAACGGTTGCGCGGCCAGAATGCCGGAAAGCATCCGAATGGTAGAGCCCGAGTTTCCAGCGTCCAGCGGCGCCGATGCTTGACGCAGTCCGTCCAGGCCAACGCCATGGATGCAGACCACGCCGTCGCGCGTTTCGTTTGCTGCGCCCAGCGCCCGCATGCACGCGAGCGTCGACTGGCAATCGGCGCCGGTGGAATAATTCGATATTTTGGTCGGGCCTTCGGCGATGGACGCGAGCATTCCATAGCGATGCGAAATGGATTTGTCGCCGGGCAGTTGGATCACGCCACTCACGCTGGTGGCCGGAGAGATTTTACGCATCGGAAGTTAGAGTGTAGCGTACCAGCGTTTTCGTTCAAGCCACCGCGTTCTGCCCCGCGCTCACCGCCGCGCCGATCACGCCGTTGATATCGCTGGATGGAACCACGTCAAACACGTAGCTCTGCAGTGGGCTCATCTTCACCATTTCGTGGAGGTACTGATGGAGCAGATTGATATCCAGATGCTTGGCGTTAAATCCGGAGATGAAGAATTTGCCGGGTCCGGCCAGGTGAATGGAATTGGCCGTCGCGGCGGCCAGTGCGCGATGCCACAGCTTAACGAACTCCACACAACGCTGGTCCCGCTTCTGCGCGTTTTCGAATACTTCGTCCGGCTCCATGTCCAGGAAGCGCAGTCGCATGGCGCGCTGGCCCATGATGCCTTCCAGATGGCCCACGCCGCCGCATCCGCAATAACGCTCGCGCGGATCCAGCGACACCACCACGTGGCCGCCCTCCCACACGCCCTCACGCCGCGGATAAACGCCAAAGCCGATGCCGTTGCCGAGCGTCCACACGCGAATGAAGCGATCCAGATTTCCGTGCGTGGCGGCCAGCCCGGCGGCCAGCACGTCGGCATCGTTATAAACGTATACCGGCGCGGTGATCCCGCACTTGGCCAGAGCCTCCCGCAGCAGGTCCTGCATATGGACGCCCTTCAGCTGCCGAAGATTGGGCGATTCCTCGATGAAGCCGCAGTTGATGATTCCGGGCAGCCCGACGCCAATAGCGTCCACCGGTTGGCCCGCCGCTACGGCCTGGATTTCCTCGGCGAAACGCTGCGCAATTCCGTCCGGCGGCAGGCTGAGAAGCGGCTCGTCCTCGGGGCCCTGCTCGTAGATACGCAGTTTGCCCGCCAGCTCGTGCCCTACCACCAGCCCAGTGGCGATGTCCTCGGCGGTGGTGATTCCAATTGTCCGAGCCATTGTTTTGCAAGCGCTACGTTGCGCTACCCCCGTTCACCATTTCGCCAGCTTGTTCAACCCGTTGAAGGCCGCAGCTTTGTAGCACTCGGCCAAGGTCGGGTAATTGAAAACGGTATCGACAAAATATTCCACGGAGCCGCCCAGAATCATAACCGCTTGGCCGATGTGAAGCAACTCCGATGCTCCTTCGCCGATCACGTGCACGCCCAGCACCTGCTTGGTCTCGCGATGAAAACATATTTTCAGGCGTCCGGTGGTGTCGCCCCGGATCTGACCGCGCGCGATCTCGCGATAATATGCTACTCCCACTTCGTAGGGAACGTCTTCGTCGGTAAGCTGCTCTTCCGTTTTTCCGATGAAAGAAATTTCCGGAATGGTATAAATGCCGTACGGGTAACTGGCCGGGTTCGATATTAGTTTCTTGCCGAAGGCTCCGGCCGCGGCGATGCGCCCTTGTTCCATGGAGACGGATGCCAGGCTGGGAAAACCGATGACGTCGCCCACGGCGAAGATGTGCGGCTGCGCGGTCCGGTATTCGCAATCCACTTTGATGCGCCCGCGCGAGTCCGCCAGCACGCCCGCCGCCTCCAGGTTCAGTTCGTCGATATTGCCCTGGCGGCCCACCGCAAATAGCAGAGCGTCGCCCGATAGCTTCTTCTGGCTCTCCAGTTTCGCTACCACGGCGCCCTCGGGAGTCTCCTCCACGCTGTCCACTTCTTCATTCAATCGCAGCGTGACGCGATGATCGCGCAAGTTATAGGACAGCGCCTCCACCATCTCGGCGTCAGCGAACTCCAGCAGACGCGGCCGTTTCTCCACCAGGATGACGCGGACGCCCAGAGCCGCAAACATGCAGGTGTATTCGACACCGATCACGCCGCCGCCGACTACGATCAGCGATTTCGGAATCTCCGGCATCTCCAGCACCTGGTCGCTATCGATAATGTTGCGGCCGTTGATAGGTACCTTCGGTGAGAAGGCTGGTTTGGTGCCGGTGGCGATGACTATATGTTCAGCGCAGAATTGCTGTTCCTGTTTTGAGTTGGTCACTCGAAGGGTGTGCGGATCGATAAAACCAGCTATCCCGCTGATGAGTTCGATATTGTTGCGCGACAACTGGGCCTGGATGACGTCCACTTCGGTTTTGATCACGTGCTGGACGCGAAACGCCAGGTCCGCCATGGTGATCTTGTCTTTGACGCGGTAGTTCACGCCGTAGATGTTCTGGTAATAATAGCCTGATAGATGGAGGACCGCCTCGCGAAACGTCTTACTCGGAATTGTGCCGGTATTGACACAGACTCCGCCCACAACTTCGCGGCGCTCCACCAAAGCCACGCGTTTTCCCATCTTGGAACCCTGGATGGCCGCGCGTTGCCCCGCCGGGCCGGAGCCGATAACAATAAGATCGTAAGTCTGCACCGTGGAACCAATTTAGCGCAGGAGCGCTCTTAGCCGCACCAAATCGCACTCACTATTGAATGTCAATCGTGTCAAAACGGGATATAGCCCGGAAAGTTTTACCACACCCGGAGATACATGCTTTTCGCATGACGGATGTCAACTTGTTGCTAAATGGAACCTATGGTTCTTAAGTACTATTAGTTTGCTTTTGGCGGGAGACGTGCTATATTGAAACCCCAGAAGGAGAACGCCTCATGTCACTTCGCAATACACCCGTGGTTGTGGGAGCCCTGACTGTTGTATCGGTTCTGAGTGTTGGATGCGCTACAAAGAAGCACGTCCGGGAAGCTATTGCCCCGGTGCAGAACCAGCTCAATCAGACGCAAGCACAGGTCGGCACGCTGCAAAAGCAGACCGACGAAAACAAGCAGGCTATCGGTGATCTGGACCGGCAGGTAGCTACCGCCGATGAGAAGGCCACCGATGCCGGCAAGAAGGCGGCCGAAGCCGCTGCCAGCGCCGCTCAGGCGAATACCGCTGCCGCTGCTGCCGCACAACAGGCACAAGCTGCGAACAGTCTGGCTCAGCAAACAGGAACCAAGCTCGATACCACCATCCAGAATTTGGATAACTATAAGCTGATCAGTACCGCGCCCATTTATTTTGGTTTTGGCAAGAGCAACTTGAACAAGGATGAGCAAGCGAAGCTGGATGACGCCATCCAAAAGCTTCAGAGCATGAAGGGCTATGTAGTTGAAGTGGAAGGATTTGCTGACCGGACGGGCAATGTGTCTTACAATCGGGAACTGAGCCGCAGGCGTGCGGACGCGGTGGTGCACTACTTGGCCGTGGAACATAATATTCCCTTGCGAGACATCCGCGTGTTAGGCGTAGGTAGCGACTTTCCGGACGCCAACAACAAAACTCGGGAAGACCGCAAAGAGAACCGCCGGGTGGATGTGAAGATCTACATGCTGGATGTAACCGGCCAGGGACAATCGGCCGCCAACGTGACGCCCACAACTTCAGCGGCTCAATAGCGCTTTTCGATCGAATTAACCGCAAGCAAGCCAAGCGCGGCTGGACTACCAACCTTTGGGACGTTCGGCCGCGCTTTTTATTTGAACCTTTCCCGAGGCGCTCTTCTCCAGTTGCTCGGAAAACTCTCGCGGATCGCGATCGGGCGCTGCCACAATCCGGCTTAGCTCTCCACGGTCCAGCCAGAGCACGCTGCAGGGCTCGCATGAATCCACGTCGACGTTTCCGCCTCCGCCGTAAAGATGCCGATCCATTTGCTGCTTGCAGAGCGGACAATCGAGCGTCCGGTCAGTATCCAATTCGTGCCGCGCCTGGGAGCTTCTGGACCAGTAGCGCAGCTCGCGCAAAACATCCAGCAGCGGCAGGAACTTCTCCATGTCGAACAGCATTCCGTGGCAACCCGTGCAATACAGCAGCTCATGGGATTCCAGGGATGCAGCCGCCAGCGGAGTTTCGCATGCCGCACAACGGTGCGACGTGGGTTCGAATACCAATACGCCTTCTTCATCGGCGGGCGGCGTGATCTGGCTGCCGCAATAATCGCAGATCATCAAGCCCTGATCACGCGACAGGCGCATAGCGGCGCCGCAGTTTTCACATGTCATTTGTTTTTGGGCGCCATCCCGGAACTTATTTCAGGCACATCCGCCAGCTCGGCTGGCTCACCGGAAGGGCCGCTTGACTGGTGGCTTGACTGGTCAATGCCGGCGGCCAGGTTTTGGAGATCCTTGTTCGGATCGCGCCAGCCGGTGCCGTTGCTCAATTCCACGCCGATTTCGTACCCTCCCTTGGCTGGATTGCAGTAGCGGACTGTTCCCCTTCCACCCACGATCAGCGACAAGCAATTGAAGCTCACCACCGCTCGCGCGGGAAGCCTCAGGGGAACCAATATTCTTGCGCCGGAAACTGATACGTCAATCAAGCGGCCTTGTAACAGCTTTTCCTGCCCGTCTTCGTCTTCCCAGAGAACCGGCACCGTTTTGCCGATGGGGCTGCGCGAATGGCGCCGCCGTTCTCTCTTTCTTGCGATATTTGGCATTGGACTCCCGGCTGCGATGTAGCTTTAGGCCTGACATCGTCCAATGCAGGAAATTTCTGTAAGATGGGGCCGGACCGGCCCAGTCCGTAAAGTGGCGCGCGCCCTAGGGTTTGTACACTAGCAGGGTCAGGTTCCATACTGACCAGTTCC
>CAVRZH010000032.1:0-15203 GCA_963725455.1 Bryobacterales bacterium | reverse complement strand
GGAAGAGGCAAACTTACTGATACACTTGTCTCTTCCTCGTGATCGCTCAAAAAGCAAGCCTTAGCTCCCGCCTTCGCTATCTGGAACTCCTGATCCTGTTGGGCGCGCTGCAGGCTTTCGCGCCGCTCTCTATCGACATGTATCTTCCAGCCATGCCGGTGATCGAAAAAGTGTTTCACACTTCCACCGCCTGGGTTCAGATGACGATGGTGACGTTTCTGCTGGGATATGCGCTCGGCCAGCCGCTCTATGGGCCCATCACCGATCGTTTCGGACGCAAGCCGCCCTTGTACGCCAGCCTGCTGGTGTTCATCGCCGCGTCGGCTGCGTGCGCGCTGTCGCCGTCGGTTCCCGTAATGTCCATCGCCCGGCTGGTGCAAGCCGTCGGCGCTTGCGGCGGCGCGGTGATGTCGCGCGCCATGGTCACCGATCTTTTTCCCGCCAGCGAACTGCGCCGCATTTTTTCGATGCTGGTCCTGGTACTGGGCGTATCGCCGGTAGTCGCGCCACTGATCGGCAGCTATCTGCTGGTCTGGTTCGGGTGGAACTCGGCATTCGTAGTTCAGGCGCTGCTCGGCACGCTTTGCCTGGTTGGGATGCACTTCCGCTTGCCGGAATCCCTGGCGCACGACGCCCGCCGGCCGTTGCATTTCGACGTCATCAAGTCCTCTTACGCCCGGCTGTTCAAGGACAAAACGTTTATCGGTGCGTCGGTGGTTTGCGGTTTCAGCTCGGCTGGAACGTTCGCCTACATCACCAGCGCGCCGTTCGTCTTTATCGTTCTGTATAAGGTACCCACCGAGCGCTTCGGTTGGCTGTTTGGAGCAGTGGCGGCCGGCATGGTGGCGGCTTCTCAAATCAACGGGCGTATGTCGCATCGTATTCCGCTGTGGCGTGTGCTGCGGACGGCCAACACGGTGCAGCTGTTCGCCGGTCTGCTGTTACTCGCCAGCGTGCTGACGGGATTCGGCGGGTTGGTCAGTATTTTCGCCTGCGTCTTCATTTACGTTTCGGCCCAGGGGTTCGTGTTCCCGAACGGATCGGCCATTGCCATGATGCGCCATGGCGAAATAGCGGGCACCGCATCGGCATTGCTCGGCACCAACCAATTTCTTATAGCCGCACTGGCCACGATATTCCTTGGCTTCATCGACAATCCGGCCTTGCCCATGGCGCTGGTGATCGCGGGCTCCGCGATCGCATCTACGCTGCTTAATTACCTAACCCTGGGCGCGAAGCTGGAGACGGCGCCGCAAGCGGCCTGAATTTAGGCCAGGCCGAAATCGCGGCCTCTCGTTTCGATGATTCGACCAGCGCTCTCGTCAGTTCGTCCGGCAGGTCTAGCATCACGTCGTGGCCGCACTCCATGACTTGAGTTTTCCATCCTTTGGCCTTGGCCCGCTCATAAAACGGCTGGAAAGTTCCCGCGAATCCGGTGGCCAGGATGAAGGTCACATTCCTGACTTTATCGATGCCACCGGTCAGCTTCAACTGCTGCTGAAAAGTGGCGAGCGGCTGCACGGTGCACTGCCGGTTCACCCATTCGATGTCCGCGGCGTTAACTCTGAATGCCTCGGCGGGTATGGGCGGCACCTTCCAACCTTCTCCAGCGTGCTGCGCGCCGTCGATCTGCGAGGCGCTGGCGGGCGGCGGCAACACGCTGTGTACGCTCTCGCCATCTTCTAAGACGAAGGCATCCAGGTACACCAGCGCGCCGATGCGATCCGGAATCCGATCGGCAACGCCGCTAATTATGCAACCCCCGTAGGAATGCCCGCACAGTACCACGTCGGATAGTTCTTCCCACCGGATCAGATTGGCTACGTCATTAATATGCGTTTCCAGATTGACGTCAGGTGAAAGGAGATGAGACCGGTCGGCCACGCCGGTCAGTGTAGGCGTGAACACCTGGTGCCCGTCGCCCTGCAGTGCCCCGCGGACGCGCTTCCAACACCAGCTTCCGTGCCAGGCGCCGTGGACCAAAACGAAAGTGCTCATCCCGCGAGTATAGCTGAGGCACTGCTTGACCCATCCCGCGGAAAGCTGACATACTGGCTTACCATGCGACGCCTATTTCCCCTCGTTTTTGGAATATTCTTGGCTGGAGCCTCGTTTCTCTCCGCCGCTATTTCTGACCCCGTCCACACGGAAACCGGCCTGGTTTCGGGCGTCTCCGGTTCCACCGACGATGTGCGCGTGTACAAAGGCATCCCCTTCGCGGCGCCGCCCGTCGGCGACCTGAGGTGGCACGAGCCGCGGCCACCTTCGCATTGGGAAGGCGTGCGCAAAGCCGACGAGTTTAGCCCCGTGTGCATGCAGCAACGGCGTGGACCGGCCAGCGCTTCCGGACCGGCGCCCAGCGAAGATTGTCTCTATTTGAATATCTGGACCGCTGCGAAATCCGCGGGCGAACGCCGGCCCGTCATCGTCTGGACCTACGGCGGCGGTTTCACCGGAGGCGCCGGATCGCTCGCGATGTATGATGGCGACGCCCTGGCGCGCAAGGGCGTGGTGGTGGTTACTTATAACTACCGGCTGGGAATTTTCGGATTTCTTGCGCACCCGGAATTAACCAAGGAATCCGGGCACAACGCGTCGGGTAATTACGGCATGATGGACATGGCGATGGCCTTGCGCTGGGTGCAAAAGAATATCGCTGCGTTCGGCGGCGATCCCAAGCGCGTCACCATCGACGGGGAGTCGGCTGGTTCCATGCTGGTGTCGGCGATGGTTGGTTCGCCCCAAGGTAAAGGACTGTTCGCGCGCGCCATCGGGCAGAGCGGCGCCTGGATGGGAGTGAACGTCGGCAAAATGACCACGCGTGCCCAAGCCGAAGAGAATGGCGAGAAGATGGTGCAGGCATTGGGCGCAACGTCCATTGCCGACCTGCGCGCCAAGCCGGCCGAAGAGTTACTTAAGAATGCCCGCGGCCCCTTCGCCATCATTGTCGACGGCTGGTATGTTCCTGAGGATCTTTCGATCACCTACGAAAATCATAAACAAAACGATGTGGATGTACTGGTTGGATCGAATCACGACGAAGGAACATTCTTCTCGCGGCCCGGTTCCGGCAACGCCGCCGAGTTCACTAGCACAGCCAAGCGGCGCTTCAACGATCAGGCCGATGCCTATCTGAAACTGTACCCGGCCAGTTCCGACAGCGAAGCCGGGGCATCCCAACTGGCCGCCTTCCGCGACGAATTCGGCTGGCAAATGCGCGAATGGGCGCAGCTGCAGAGCGAGCGCGGAAAGGCCAAAGCTTATCTTTATTACTTCACGCACGTTCCCCCCACGGCCCCTGGACAACGGTCGCGCGGCGCAACTCATACCGCCGATCTGGCGTACATGTTCGATAATCAGCCGCCTAACGTGACGTGGACCGATGTCGACAAAAAACTTGCCGACACGATGTCGTCTTATTGGGTGAACTTCGCCACCACTGGAAATCCCAACGGCAAAGGTTTGCCGCAATGGCCCGCGTACAGCGAGAAGAAGGGCGACAAGAACATCGTGCTTGGTGACACCGTAATGGTAGGGCAGGGAATCGAGCCGGCCATGATCGCCTTCTACGATTCCTACTACTCGAAGCTACGATCCGGGCTCAACCCGGGTGCTAACTCCGGCGGCCAATAGCCTCGGGTTCTTCCGCCGCCTGGGCGTTGAATAGCTTCTTGATGCCTTGCCAGTGCTCGAAGTAATTGCGCTCCAGGATTTCGGATTCCAGCGCGAACCTCGTCGGCCGCACCACCAGCTGCGTTTCGAACAGAAACGCGAGCGTGTTGTCCAGATACTGCGGTGTCGCATCGGCGTTGCGGCCGCGTTCATAAGCTTCGTTATCCGGCCCGTGCCCCGACATGCAATTGTGCAAACTGGCGCTGCCGGGGATGAAACCTTCGCGCTTGCCGATGTACTCGCCGTGAATCAGCCCCATAAACTCGCTCGCAATGTTGCGATGAAAGGGCGGTGGCCGGAAGGTATCGGTGGCGACGGTCCAGCGCGGCGGGAAGCAGGCCAGCTCGATGTTCGAAGTCCCGGGAATCGCGGTCGGCGCAGCCAGGACGCAATAGATGGATGGGTCCGGATGATCGTAGGTCACGGTATTAATGCAGTTGAATTTGGCCAAGTCATATTTATAGGGCGCGTAGTTGCCGTGCCACGCCACGATATCGATCGGCGAATGATCGATCTCGGCCTCCCACAAATTCCCCAGAAACTTTGCGATTAACCGAAAATCCCCTTCGCGATCCTCAAATGCCGCCACGGGGGCGAGAAAATCACGCGAATTCGCCAGACCTTGCGTGCCAATTGGCCCAAGCTCCGGCAGCCTGAGATGTGGCCCGTAGTTCTCGCAGATATAGCCGCGCGCCGCCTGGTCTAAAAGCTCCACTCGAAACCGGATACCGCGCGGGATGACGCAGATCTCCCCTGGCGCAACTTCCAGGATTCCGCATTCCGTGTGAAAGGCCAGGCCTCCGAGCTGCGGCACAATCAGCAGTTCGCCATCGGCGTTATAGAAGAAGCGATCCCGCATGGATGAATTGGCGGCATAGAAGTGAATTGCC
The DNA here is from genome assembly GCA_963725455.1 of Bryobacterales bacterium. Taxonomy (GTDB): domain Bacteria; phylum Acidobacteriota; class Terriglobia; order Bryobacterales; family Bryobacteraceae; genus Palsa-89. The sequence goes on along the minus strand of CAVRZH010000032.1, from coordinate 10,641 downwards.
GCGCCGGTCTGCAACGACGGATCGCCATTTCCGCCGAGCGTCGCAATCCCGTCGACAAAATCGGTGGGAACCTGTGGAATGGGCAGCGGCTGCCAGCGCAATTGATTGGGCGGAGCGGGTACTTCATCGAAAGGCCCTCCGCGAATCAGCCCGTTCGGAATCTGGCGAAACGGTCTGTGCATGGCTGACGGGCGGATGCGATATACCCAGGTCCAGCGGTTGGTTCCGCGCGGAGCCGTGAAGGGCGTGCCCGTGAACTGTTCGCCGTAAAGTCCGAAAGGGGGCTTCTGCGGGGAATGCTGGTGCCGCGGCAGAGCGCCCGCCAGCGCTTCTGTGGCAAACTCGTTTCCAAAGCCCGATTGGTATTGCAGTTTGGAGGAGGACATCGCACCTCGCACTTTATCGCTAAGGGCCTCGTTCGTCAATGTCCTGCCGTCCTCGGCTGCAGCGTAATCCGCGCCGTGTATAATCGCTCCCATGCGATCCGTTCTCCATGTGTTTCTTTGGGCCTCTCTCGCTGCTGGGCTTTCAGCCGCCACCGTGGACGGCATCAAGATCCATTCATCCACGGCTGGAAAAGGGCCCAAGACCGTGATTCTGGTGCATGGCTGGACCTGCGACGAGACCACTTGGAACGCGCAGGTGCCCGCATTGTCCGAAAGATACCGAGTGATTACGCTCGATCTGCCCGGGCATGGACAGACCGGATCGCCCAAGAAAGGCAAGCTGTCGATGGATCTTTTTGCGCGCGCGGTTGAAGCGGTCAGGAAAGAATCCAAGGCGGATCGCATTGTGGTAGTAGGCCACAGCATGGGCACGCCGGTGGTGATTCAGTACGCCCGTCTTTACCCAGAGCACACTGCGGCCATGGTTTTCGTGGATGGCTTGGTTAACCTTCCCGAAGGCACCCAGGGCCCGGATCCCAAGGCGATGAGCGGCCCGGATGGTCCGAAAGCGCGCGAGGCCATGATTCGGAGCATGTTCTCCGCTTCCACCACGCCCGACATGCAGAAACACATCCTGCAGATGATGCTGGGAGCGCCTGAATCCACGGCCGTGGGCGCCCTGCAGGCCACGTTCGACCGGGCCAACTGGAAGGGGGATGTTTTCGAAGAGCCGATCCTTGGGCTGTATGCCGATCACTCGCGCTCGGGCGATCGCGTCTACATGAAGGCACATTTTCCCAACATGGATTACGAAGAGATCGAAGGCACCGGCCACTTCCTGATGATCGAAAAGCCGGAGGAGTTCAACCGGTTGTTGATCGCTTTTCTCGACAAGCAAACCTTCTGACGCGCGCCGTGGTATGTAACGGGTAGCGTTTTATCGCTCTGCAAACAGACGGTTTCGTGCTAACACTATTGTGGCCGTGTCCGCTTGAGTTTTGGTTCTATACGTACACTCCGCGGGCGCTGCCAAGATTTCTTGTTGACGCGTATTAGTTTCCCGATTATACTAACGTCTACATTTCACCAGGGCATCCGAGCTGCTTACTCTCCGTAGTGCCGTGGGCGAACGTATTCACCCAGCGCTCTAAGGCGCAACGTACTTTCCCGTCCTGACTGAGCACCCTTCTCTGTGCTCTCGGATACTGCTCCCGTTCCAGCAGGGTTAGGCAAGTTCAGTCTTTTTCAACTAGTCATTATCGTTGTATCTGCACGCTTTGATGAAGCTAGTGCCTCGTCGGCATTACTCGGTACATTCTCAATTTTTGGAGGGATGGTAATGTTTCAACGGTCTTCCGGGCGCCGGATTTCTCGGCTTTTTTCCGGTGTCGCGATCACGCTTCTTCTCGGCTGCGGTATAGCCTCCGCGCAATCCACCACCGGCACGGTAATTGGCACGGTTAAGGACTCCAGCGGTGCGGCCGTGGTGGGTGCGACTGTAAAACTTCTTAACACGGGAACCAACAACGCTCGTTCTGTGATGACGAACGATTCGGGTTCGTTCCAGTTCCCCAACCTGGATTCGGCCAATTATCAGCTCGATATCACGGCGCCTGGTTTTGAGGAGACGCGGTTCGCTCCCTTCGACTTGGGCGCTCGGGAAACCAGGCGCGTCGATGCCGATCTGAAAATTGCCACCCAGACTACGACGGTAGATGTTGAATCCACCGCCGGGGCTGCTCTTCAAACCGATACATCCAACATCGCGGAAACCAAGGGATCACGCGAATTGGTCGATCTCCCGGTAGCCATCACCACCCGCGCGCAAGGATCCACCAGCGCGATGTCCACGCTGACGGCACAGCCGGGTGTTCAAACCGATTCGAATGGCAACATTTCGGTAGCCGGCACGTTACCCGCGCAGCTTTCGATGAGTATTGACGGAATCAGCACCGTAGGATCGTTTAATTTGAACGGCCAGGGCGGAGCTGGAGCGGTTTCCGAGCTGTTCCCCTCCTTCAACGCGATTGCGGAGATTCGCATCAGCGAAAACATCAACGCCGCGGAATACGGTGGCGTTTCCGATATCACCACTGTCTCTAAGTCCGGCACGAACTCGTTGCACGGCGGCGCGTTTGAGAATGTCCAGAACAACGACTTTAACGCCGCCGACTTCTTCAGCCACCAAGCCCCAGAGTTGAAGATGAACAACTTCGGAATCTTCATGGGCGGCCCGGTGGTTTTGCCGAAGATCTACAACGGGCGCGACAAGACATTCTTCTTTGCGAGCTTTGAAGCTCTGCGGTTGCCCAAGTCGATACCTCTGGTCGAGAGTGTTCCCACGGCTGCCATGCGCGCCGGCGATCTTTCCGCATATCTCAGTCCCGCCAACGGCGGTACCGCGAACCAGTTGACCGGGTATCCCAACAATCAGATCCCCGCCAGCATGATCAATCCCTACTCGCAAGCGGCGCTGAATTTGTTTTACCCGCTGCCCAACTACGGAACGCCCGGAGCGGTTGCCAACAATTACCTCGCGAATTTCAACATCCCGATTAAAAGCAACCAGGGTGATGTCCGCATGGATCAGTACGTCGGCACCAAGCACCAGTTCTATGCGCGCTTTACCTACAAGAACAAGCGGGCGTTTTCGGAACCGTTCAGCAACTTTGGCAGTGGGCCGCCGGTAATTGCCAGTCAGGGAGCGAACGCCACGCCCGAAGTGGATTCGGCCTTGACGGTAGCCTGGAACTACACCATTACGCCGACCCTCATCAACGAACTGCGCGTGGGGTATAGCGCAAATCACGAAGCGAGTAGTTTCGGATTCACTGCGACAGGAACAGCGGCCGCGCTAGGCCTGACTGGCCTGCCGACGCCGGCGCCATCCGGGGCCGATATTGTTCCGAACATCGCGATCGCCGGATTTGCTCCCACCTGGGGGCAGTCCTCCATCGCTAACCAGAGCACCAAGCAGATTCTCGAGACGCTCACCAAAACTCTGGGCCGGCACACCATGAAGTTTGGCGCCGATGGCCGCATCCTGGACGCCTATGGCAACAACGCTTTTTACAACGACTTGTTAGGGGCGTACAACTTCAACGGCTCTGTGCTGGGTCAGGTGCTGGGCAACGGGGCAGCCACACCATTCGCGTCCTTCCTGTTGGGTTATCCAGACAACGCCACCATCGCTACCACGGTGGCGCCCAACGTGGACGCCCGGGCGAAGCACTTTGCCACATTCGCCCAGGACGACTGGAAGGTAACCAAGAACCTGACTCTCAATTACGGACTGCGCTGGGAATATCACCCCATGTTCCGGGACCAATACAACAACCTGGCGAATTTCGTCCCGAATTATACGAGCGTCGTGAACGGTCAAACAGTGCAAGGCGCCGTTATTATTCCCGGGCCCGGCACGTACGGCATCACCAGCCCGGAATTCGTGCAAGCGATTTATCCCACGCCAGTGATTACCGCGGCGCAAGCCGGTGTTCCAGCCGCGTTGCGGTTTTCCTCTAAGCTGGATTTCGCGCCCCGGGTTGGCTTCGCCTGGCGGGTTTTCGGTAACGATAAAACGGTCCTGCGCGGCGGATATGGGAAATTTATCGAGGCACTCCTCGGCACCGCGGCCATCAGCGCGTGGGCTGTTGAATCCAGCGATGTTGGTACGTTCGTGAACTCGATCGAGAGTAACGGAACCCCCACTTTCAAACTGCCTTACGCTTGGCCATCCGACATCGCCCAGCCTGGAACGTACGCCTTCTATCAGGTCACCAATATTCACTACAAGGATCCGTACGTACAGGAATGGAACCTCACCCTGGAGCGCGATCTGGGTTACGGCATCGGTCTGCGTGCCTCCTACGACGGCAATCATGCATCGAACCTTGGGATGCACACCAATCTCAATCAGCCTGACCCCAATACTATAGGGTTTGGCAACTTGCCCAGCTCGGCCTTCGCGTTCCCGGATTTCAGCTACATGCAGTACAACACCAATCTCGGTTTCTCCAATTACAACGCAGCCACTTTGTCCGTGAAAAAGCGCTTCTCCAACGGGCTGCAATTCCAATCCAGTTATGTGTATACGCGTAACTTATCCAACGCCGACGGGGCTGCCACCACCTCCGCCGATCAATTCACCGGTGAATTTGGGGGATGGGTTTCGAATCCAAAGACTCCCGGCCTGGATTATGGAAACGTTGCCTTCTCGCGCCGCGAGCGCTTTCTGACCACTTTCCTCTATGAGTTGCCGTTCGGCAAGGGGAGAATGCTTCTGAACAGCGCGAATGGATTGGTGGATCACGTAATCAACGGATGGGAGTTAAGCGGCGTACTGCTCTTCCAGAGCGGGCCTTTTTTGAGTGTGGGAACTCTCGACGACCCCTGCGGCTGCGGTTATAACGAATTCCAAGCAACCGGTGGCCGCGCCGATACGGTCCAGGGTGTGAATCCTTACGCCGGACAGTCCATCAACCAGTGGATTAACCCTGCCGCCTTCGCCAATCCGGGCAATGCCATTGGACGATTCGGAAACGCCAGCGCCGGCGATGTGGTCGGGCCTGGGACCCAGGCCGTTTCGCTCTCGCTTATCAAAAGCATCAACCTGACGGAACGGGTCCGGGTGCGAATCGGAGCGCAGGTAGGCAACGTGTTCAACCACCCCAACTTCGGGGTTCCGAACAGTCTCCTCGTAGGAGTCGCCGGATTCGGGCAGATCACTAGCCTCCAGACTGCGGAAGGCGCCGGGCCACGGGATATTCAATTAACCGGGCGCATCAACTTCTAAACTGCAGCGAAAAGTACTTTCAAATTGGGGCGGGGGTTAAAATCCCGCCCCGTTCTATTTTGGCTAACTGTCGGCTAACGCCCACATCCTTGCCCAGGCAACCCATCGGTGTGCGTCACTCCGCGCACGCTTGGTCGCGACCTCACTTCGTGCTTTTCTCTAAGATCTTGAAAAGCCGCGTTTTCTCAGATGGCTGCTGAAGTGCCATAGGAAACGCCGTGAAGATCGCGAGACATCGCACTCGGAGGGAATCAAAGTGACCAAGAATGTTAAAGGATTGCTCGAAGCCCTTCGGCAATCCATCCACGAAGCCATATTGGAATCGAATGATGTCGCCGCTGCCATGGCGGCGCTGAAACGCACCGGCAAATGCCCGGTATTTGCAATCGACGCCACACTCGAAGAAGCTCCCGGTCCGGACGCTCAGCCGACGCAAGCTTCGGGAAATGCTGAAGAACTGATCTTAAGTGACGAAGACGTCGCGTTCCTGGCCGCGATGGGAATCACCGACCCTAGCTGGTCTGGTGCTGCCTCCGGGTCAATCACGCGATAGGGCCGGATTGAACTAAAGTTGCCGCTTCATTCCGGCGATACCTAGATCAGCCATGGAGCGGCGATTCCACCAGCGGTTCCAAACCGATCTGCCGGTTCTTCTCACCGAATTAGACGGCGAGGCGCAGTTGGTTGGTCAGCTCGAGGATATTTCCGATTCGGGCATTAGCTCTCTCTTGAAGGAACCATTGACACCCGGGGCCCTGGTCAAGCTAGAAATCCTCGGCCTGACGCTCTACGGGCACATCGTCTACTCCACTCCGGTAAACGATGTATTCCGCACCGGAATATACGTGGAACCGGCGCTTCTCGATTCCTCCAACATCACCGAACTCGTCAGGAACTTTATCATTAGCGCCGCTGGCCGCCCGTAGCCGCAGATCCGCAAGCACAAGCCGGTAAGCGATAATCTCAAACATGGAACGTGAGGCTGCCTACCCAGCCGCTCGCATTGTCTCGCCCAGGGTGCATGCCTATTTCACGCGGCAGAGAGCGGAACTTGGCGCCGGTGGCTATGGGCGCGTCGCAACCCTGCCGGATACCGCAACCATCCAGGCCATTGTCGACGCCGCTTTCTGGGCCAGCCTGCGCCGTGAAGAGGGCTTCGTCCCCAAGATCTCGCTGGCGTTCCTAACTCCCAGCGAAACGAAGGGCGCCCTGCTTTTTGAGAGGCCGTTGCCACTCGACCCCGGCCTGCTGACTAAGATTGCACCCGCGGTGGAGCGCCCGGGGATACATCTGGGTGTCTCACTTGGACCGGAAGGGCTTTCCGTGTGGGGTGCTACGCGCGCGATCCCGAGCCTGTGCTTCGTGGTCGAAGTGGCCGCGCCCGGGCTGATCGTGATCAAGCATCACAGCGAGACTGCGGGGAAGTTCGTGAATGTTGCCGTGCTGGAAGGCGACCAGGTGAAAATAGTCGACGAGCACGCCGCCGCCATCCCCGATTGCCCGGCATTGCTGACCGCCCTGCTCGGCTCCGAATCGCCGGCGGCCTGGGTGCATTCGGCGAAGCATTCACTGAATGTGCTGGTGCAACTCGCGGTGTCGATGCGCGCCCATGGTCGCGGCGGATCGCTCCTGGTTGTTCCCTCGAACTCGCCGAGTGAGCCCGATGCCTGGCGCGAATCCATCGTCTCACCCATCCCCTACGCGGTGTCGCCGCCGTTCTCCGCTCTCGCGGAACTAGCCCGTTCGTCGAACGACGATAGCGGCAAGCTGAACCGGATCGTGGATGCAGTTGCCGGACTTACCGCCGTCGATGGCGCCGTGGTTCTCACCGATCAGTACGAAGTACTCGGGTTTGGCGCGAAAATCACACGGCGCAAGGGCCATCCCCTGGTAGAGCAGGTCATGCTGACTGAGCCGATCGAAGGCGGTGAGGCGTTGCTGGTTCACCCCGAAAAGCTAGGAGGCACCCGGCATCTTTCAGCCGCGCAGTTTGTCCACGATCAGCGCGCCGATCAACCGGCCTGCGCGGCGTTGGTGGCATCGCAGGACGGCCGCTTCACCGTTTTCGAATGGTCGCCGTGCGAGAACATGGTGCACGCCCATCGCATCGAGGCCTTGCTACTATAGCCAACCCCCAAACCCTAATCCCAAATCCCCAATCATGGTCCTCCTCGGATAAGCTAGAAGCACGCCGCGAAACGGCGCTTCTTGCTTGTCGAGAAGGAGGCACATCGTGAAAACTGCAGCGTTGCGGATCTTCGCCATCGGTTTAGGCGCTCTGTTGCTCACCTCCGCCTACACGCGTTTGCACTCCGCGTCCGTGATGACGGATGCCGCCCAGGCATTCCTCGCTTCACTGACGCCGCAACAACGGGCGCAGGCAACGTTCCAATTTCAAGACCAGGAGCGCTTCGATTGGCACTACATTCCGAAACCGCGTAAAGGCCTCGCGATGCGCGACATGACGCCGGAACAAAAGCAGCTTGCGCATGCGCTCCTGGCCGCGGGACTCAGCCAGCAGGGTTACATCAAGGCTGTCAGCATCATGAGCCTGGATGAAGTGCTGAAGCTTATGGAAGGAGGCAAAGGCCCCGGCCGCGATCCCGAAGGTTATTTCTTCACCGTCTTTGGCCAGCCTTCCGCCACCGGCGCCTGGGGCTATCGCGTGGAAGGGCATCACCTCAGCCAGAATTTCACTATCGTCAACGGCCAGGTGCAGGGTGCGCCCAGCTTCTTTGGAACCAACCCCGCGCGGATTTTGGAGGGCCAGCGCAAGGGGCTGCGCGTTCTCGCGCGCGAAGAGGATCTCGGCCGCCAGCTGGTGAAGTCGCTTACGGCGGATCAAAAGAAAACCGCAGTCATCAGTAAGGACGCGCCTAAGGAGATTCTTACCGAAGCGTCACGCAAGGCCGCTCTGAATGGCCAGCCCAGCGGTTTGATGGCCTCCCAGATGACTGCCGCGCAGCGCGCGATTTTTCAAAACCTGCTCGACGAGTATTGCCGGAACATGACCGACCAAATCGATCAGACGCGCGAAGACCAGATCAAGACCGCCGGGGGCAACATTTATTTTGCGTGGGCCGGTGGTGAAGAGCCGGGCCAGGGGCACTACTATCGCATCCAGTCCCCCAGTTTTCTGGTGGAGTTCGACGACACACAGGACCACGCCAACCACATTCACTCCGTCTGGCGCGATTTTAACGGCGACTTCGGCGAGGACTTGCTGAAAGAACACTACCAGAGCAGCCATCTCTAGCTTGACTCTTACTCGCCGACTTTTCGTTGCTTCGCTCGCCAGTGCCGGCGTTTCTCTGGCGGCTGACAAAGCGCTGGCCTATCCATCGGAAGCCAAGCGTTACGCCGACGAAGCCACCGAAAACTACGTGGTCCGGCTAACTGATCCGTCGCACCATAGTTGGCTGCCCGCCTACTACTCGCGGCCAATTTCCCACAAGAGCGATTTTCTGATTTATTCAAGCGACCGGTCTGGCGCCGTCGAGGCCTACCGGATGGATCTCAAAAACGGACAATCGCACACGCTGACTTCCGCGCCGGATCTAATCACAGGCTCCTTGACGCTGGCGCCCGATGAGCGCGACCTCGCCTATCTGGCTGGCCGGTCGTTATACCTAAGCCGCCTCAACGGCGGCCACACGCGCGAGGTGTATCGCGCCGAAGAAGGGTTTAACTTCGGAAGCGGGTTCAGCCTTTCCGACGACGGCCTGGTCTCCGCGCTGGTGGAAGAAAAGCAGGGCCTAAGCCGGTTACGCCTGATCACCATGCGCACCGGAATGGCAACCACTTTAGCGGAATCAACCGATCCGATCACAGCACCCCAGCCGCGTCCCAAGCGCGCCGGACTGCTTTATCAGAAGAACGGGGATTTGTGGGTGGTGAATTATGACGGCACGCAGAATCATAAGCTGCGAATTGCGCCAGGCATCCTTGCGGCGGCGCTGTGGTCGGACGACGGTAGGTCCGTCGATTACCTGAATATCCCGGCCGACCGGAAACAGTTAAACAATATTCGGGAGTTCACGCCCGATACAAATGGCGACAGCTTTGTTTCGTCCACCAGCCAGTTCGTCACCTTTAACCGCAACAGCGATACCAGTGTCTTTGTGGGTGCCAGCGGCAGCAAGGCTTCGCCGTACCTGCTGCTCCTGGTCCGGTCCGTGAAGCGGGAGCTAACCCTGTGCCAGCATCGCGCCAGCGACCCGCGACAGGTTACCGCGTTCTTTTCGCCTAACAGCCAGCGAGTGATCTTTCAAAGCGACCGCGACGGCAAGATGGCGATTTATTCCATCGCTGTCGACCGGCTTGTGGAAGCAACCGAGACCGAAGAACGCTGATCTTCAAAGAGACTAGCGAAGACTTCCTGCGTTTTTCGGATGTCGTGCAGCAACTCCATTTTGCGCCGCCCCGCTGCGCCTAGCTTGTCGCATAGCTCGGGCTGATCGAGCAGCGAATTCAGAGCACGGGTGAACTCTACGGCATCCGGCGGGTCAATCAACATCCCGCAGCTCGAATCCAGCACCTCCGGAATCGCTCCCACACGGGACGCCACCACCGGCCGCGCGCTGGCCAGCGCTTCCAGGATCACCAGCGGCACACCCTCGCTGCTGGATGGAAGAATCACGATGTCACAGGCGGCCAACAGCGGCGGAAGATCCTCCACTTGGCCCCGAAAATCGAAGACGGCATCCAGCCCGAGCTTGCGCACGCGGCTCTGGAAACGCTCCTTCTCCGGCCCGTCGCCCGCGATAACGAATCGGAAGTCGCGTTGGGGCCGCAACCGCAGGAGCTGCTGCGCGATGTCGACCAACAGCAATGGCCGCTTGCGTGGAGTGAGGCGCGCCGCAAAAAGAATGGTTTTGGTGGTGTTGACCTCCCGAGGCGCTGGATGAAATCGCGCGAGATCCACTCCGTTGCGAACCAGCAGGGTCTTTGACTCAGGCGTTCCCAGAGCGAGCTGCTCTTATAATCCTTTCCTATGCTTGCTTAACAAATCCATATAGGCATAGGGGGGTAAAATGGGAATCAATCTAGCTAGGTAATATAACATACTTGTACTTCTTACAAATAATCACACGGAATTCTAGTAAATAGATAAATTAGTCTATATAGTCACGCTTTATTCAACTTGATTAACACGCTCCTACTCCTCTCCTCCCCTCCTGCGCTTCTCTCTGGCCCTCTGCAAATTACTATTTACCTGAACATGCCTCTTATTTCAGGTTTTGCCTATATACGCTAGGTGTTTTCCATGTCGTAACCCTGGACAGGGGCTTACCCTAACAAAATGGCAACCCTAACCCTAATAATGCAAACCACTGGGATTTTCGGGTTTCTGGACACAGGAATGGCTTCAGGGGGTTTACTTATATTATTTCCCAACTTGTGGCACTTTTACCGCGCTTCTAATCATGTTTTTTCAAAACCTCAACCCTGCCCTGATTTAAC
>CAVRZH010000031.1:0-50309 GCA_963725455.1 Bryobacterales bacterium | reverse complement strand
GGGGCCGTGGACCGAGCAGTCACGCGGGAAGGGCGACAATTTGTTCGCCGATTGTATTTTGGCGGTGCGCGGCGCCACCGGTAAATTGGTTTGGTATTACCAGGAGGTCCCCGGCGACGTTTGGGACTTCGATTCCATCGCCGATCTCATGCTGGCCGATTTGCCGATCAACGGCAAGACGCGCAAAGTGGTGATGCAGGCGCCCAAGGATGGATTCTTTTACGTGCTCGATCGCCTCACCGGCGAATTGCTTTCGGCCGAGCCTTGGGTAACGGTGAATTGGGCCTCCGGTGTGAATTTGAAAACCGGCCGTCCCGTCATCAATCCGGAAGCACACTACGGCAACGTTTCTGTCGCAGTGATGCCGGGCCCGGTGGGCGGACACGTCTGGCCGCCGTGGTCCTATAATCCGACCACCGGTCTGGTTTACATTCCGAGCCTGATCGGCCAGGCTTTCGGTTTTGCCGCGGATCCGAAGTTCGTGCCGAATGCAACCGACCTGGGAGAGAAGGGCAAGGGTCAATACAACATGGGGCTATCGTTCGCGATTCCGCGCACGGATGCGGGCGCGCATGCCAATACAGCCGGCGCGGTTGCCGATAAGGATAAAGATGCGCCGTTTACTCCGCCGGCTCCCGATGCGGCCCTCCCGAAGATTGGTCCGGAAGGGAAGGGCAACATTCTTATTGCCTGGGACCCAGTCGCCGGCAAGGAACGCTGGCGCGGTCTCGCGGCCGGACAAACTCAGGGCGGCACTTTGTCGGCCGGTAATCTGGTCTTCGTGAGTCTCGATAAGCGCCTGGTGGCTTATCGAGCCGACAATGGCGACCAGCTTCTGGACGTGCCGACGGGCCTTTCCATGATGACTCCGCCGATGACGTTCCTGATCGATGGCAAGCAGTACGTTGCGGTTTCGGGTGGTCCTGGCAACGCGCCGCCCGCTTCCTTCGGCGAGGAACCGGCGGAGACAAAAGTTCCGCTGCCGCCATCGCGATTGCTGGTGTATGCGCTGGACGGAAAAGTCGCGCTGCCGAAGGATCTCGCGCCGGCGGCTGCAACTAGCGCACGATGAGCTTCGGCCCGGTGAACTTCTGAACGTCGTCTACCGTCACGCCGTCAGCGAGTTCTTCGAGCACCAGGCCTTCGGGAGTCACGCGAATCACCGCGAGTTCGGTGATGATGGTGTCCACCACGCGCAGGCCGGTGAGCGGCAGCGTGCACTTTTCGACGATTTTAGGCGCGCCGGTTTTGGTGGCGTGTTCCATGGCTACGATGACGCGGCGGGCGCTGGCCACCAGATCCATGGCGCCGCCCATGCCCTTGACCATTTTTCCGGGGACCATCCAGTTCGCCAGGTTGCCTTCCCGATCCACTTCCATGGCGCCCAGGATGCTGAGGTTGATGTGGCCGCCGCGGATCATGGCGAACGATTCGGCGCTCGAAAAGTAGGCGCTGCCCGGCAATTCGGTGACGGTCTCTTTACCGGCGTTGATCAGGTCGCAGTCCTCTTGGCCCGCGCACGGATAGGGCCCCACGCCCAGCATTCCGTTTTCCGATTGCAGAATCACTTCCATGCCGGCCGGAACATAGTTGGCAACCAATGTTGGAATGCCGATGCCCAGGTTGACGTAGTAGCCGTCCCGAAGTTCCCGCGCCACGCGGCGCGCAATGCGTTCACGGGCGTCCATTGGACCTCATATCGCCCTCAACGTTCGGCGCTCGATGGTCTTGTCGTACTTTTCGCCCAGGACAATTCGTTGGACGTAAACGCCAGGAGTCCGGACGTGATCGGGATCGATGACGCCGGGTTCCACCAATTCTTCGACTTCGGCAATCGTGATTTTCGCCGCGGCGGCCATGATGGGATTGAAGTTTTGAGCGGTCTTTCGATAGACCAGATTTCCGAGCCGGTCGCCACGCCAGGCTTTGACCAGCGCGAAATCGGCGGTGAGAGCGCGTTCCAGAAGGTAACCGCGGCCATCGAACTCGCGGACTTCCTTGCCGTCCGCCACCACCGTTCCCACGCCGGCCGGAGTATAAAACGCGGGGATGCCCGCGCCGCCCGCGCGGATCCGCTCGGCCAGAGTCCCCTGCGGGATCAATGTCAACTTCAGCTTGCCCGCCAGCACCAGCGATTCCAGCAGCTTGTTTTCGCCCGCGTAGCTGCCCAGGTGCGAAGCGATCATGCCCTTCTCGAGCATAACCCCGGAGCCAACTCCATCCACGCCCAGATTGTTGCTGATGGTATGCAGTCCCTGGGCGCCCTTTCGAACCAGGGCGCGAATCAGATTTTCCGGCATGCCGGCCAGGCCGAAGCCGCCCAGCATGATGGTGGCGCCGTCGGGAATATCGGCCACCGCGGCGTCGCTAGAGTCAATCACTTTGTTCAGAGTTGAATCCTCGAAAATAGATAACTGCCGGTTCCCAGCAGCGCGGCGGTAATGATAGCGAGCACCGCCAGATCCAGTGTAATGCCGAAGTGAGCGATCCCGACCAGCGCCATGCGAAGGCCGTCCACGCCGTAGGACAGCGGATCGATGCTGGCGATCACGTTCAGTATCTTCGGCAGGTTGGTCAACGGGAAGAGTGCGCCGGAGAGGAAAAAGATCGGCATGACCAGGAAGTTCATGATGAGTTGGAAGCCTTGAAAATCCGACAGGACCGACGCGATAGCGGTGCCAAGCGCGGTGAACATGACGGCAATCAGAATCATAACTACGATCGCGACCGGCAGCTTGCTGTAATCGGTGACGCGGAAGCCGACCGCGAAGCAAATCACGACCACGATCAAGCCCTGAATGAGCGCGATGGTGGCGCCTCCCAGCGTTCGCCCGATCATGACCAGGATGCGCGGAACGGGCGCGACCAGCGTTTCCTTCAAGAATCCGAACTGGCGATCCCAGATCAATTCTATGCCGGAGAAGATCGCGGTGAACAAGATCGTCATGGCGATCACGCCGGGCGCAAGAAACTGAATGTAGTTGCCCTGGCCGGCCTTCTGAAAGATGGGTCCGAAGCCGAATCCGAGCGCGATCAGGAACAGCAGGGGTTGTCCCAGCGCGGCGATGATGCGTGGCTTGGAGCGCACGTAGCGCTTTACCGAACGTAGCCACAGAATGTAGATGGCGCTCATCGGCGTTTTCCCCGGAACATGCGAGCCATGTTGCGCATCTGATCCGTCGAAGTGGCGTCTTCGTCGCGAATGGTGGAGCCGGTCAGCGAGAGGAAGGCTTGCTCCAGCGTCTCGCCTCCGGTCTGTTCCTTGAGCTCGCGCGAGGTACCCTGGGCTACGATTTTGCCGTGATCGATGATGGCGATGCGGTGCGCCACGCGGTCGGCCTCTTCCATGTAGTGAGTGGTCAGGAACACGGTGACACGCTCCTCTTCATTCAGTTTCTTGACGTGCGTCCAGAGCTGGTTGCGGGTTTGTGGATCCAGGCCGAGCGTAGGCTCGTCCAGGAAGACAATTTTCGGTGTGTGCAGCAGACCGCGGGCAATTTCCAGGCGGCGCTTCATGCCACCCGAGAATTGCTTGACTGGATCGTTCCGGCGATCCCACAGCTCAAAGAGCTTGAGCAGAGACTCGATGCGCACCAAACGAACCTTGCGGGGCACTTTGTAGAGCACGCCGTGAAAATCCATATTCTCGTACGCAGTGAGTTCGTCGTCCAGGCTAGGGTCCTGGAAGACGATGCCGAAACGTTTACGGGCTTCGTTGTGTTCCACGCTCGGATCCAAGCCGTCCAGCCGGACCGAACCGCTAGTGGGCTTGAGCAGCGTGGTGAGGATTTTAATGGTAGTGGTTTTACCAGCGCCATTCGGGCCCAGAAAAGCGAATATTTCGCCTTCCTCTACGTCGAAAGAGATATCCTTGACGGCCACAAAGTCGCCGTAGGCTTTCACTAGATTGCGGACTTGGATCATTCAGGGGCTCCTTTTGAGCGGCGCGCCAGAGCGCCGGCGCCATTGGTTCGGGTGGGCTCAGGCTTTACGATTTTTGTAGGCTTGACGGGCTTTGCAATTTTTGCCATCAGGTTCAGAAACGCGTCACGTTCGGCCGGGCTCAGTGGCGTGAGCCAGCCTCGCGCCATGGCCTGATGACGGGTGCGCAGAGCGGTTTGGAAGGCCTTCCCCACGTCGCTCATTTCCACCTGCACGACGCGGCGATCCTGCTCGGAGCGAACCCGCACCACCAGACCCTTGCGAACCAGCCGGTCGATGGTATGAGTGGCGGTGCTCAAGGGAACTCCCAGCTCTCCGGCGAAATCGCTCATGATGCTGCGGCCGCTGGTACGCAACAGGATCAGCGCGCGAATTTCTTCGCGGGAACATTCGAAACTTGGTTCCTCGGCTGCCTGGCGCGGCAGAACCAGGCGGCGAAAGAGCGCGTCCAGATAGCCCAGCAACTGGCCGGACTGCGTCTCTAGTGTACTTCGCTTCTGCAATAGTTGCATTATGAAAGAAAGTCGGCCGCCTGTCAATCCCCCCGTCGACGCCGAACTTTCGATCCTGGATACACCCAATCGCTCGTAAGAATGGCAGCGGTGGTGATATGCTGATTGGCGGGTTTTCCGATGCTACTTTGCAATAAATCTCCGATGATTACGATTACCGCGGCAAGTTTCGCCGCTTTCCTTTTTTGTGTTAGCCCCGCTCGCGGCCAATCTGCCGCCGGCCGCATTCCCCGCATGTCGGACGGCAAACCGAATTTGACCGGACTTTGGCAGACTATTGGAACGGCGGACTGGGATATTGAAGACCACAGCGCGGCGGCCGGGCCGTTCTATCAACTGGGCGCCATCGGGGCGGTCCCTCCGGGGCAGGGCATTGTGGAAGGCGGCGACATTCCTTATAAGCCGGCGGCGCTGGAACAAAAAAACAAAAACTTCGCGAACCGTTTGAAAGAAGATCCCGAGGTGAAATGTTATATGCCGGGAGTGCCGCGAGCGGCGTATCTGCCCTATCCGTTCGAAATTATTCAATCGCAGAAGGACATTCTGTTCGCCTATGAATACGCCACAACCAACCGGCTGATCAATATGGGCAAGCCCATGGAACCGGCCACCGACACCTGGATGGGAACGTCGAACGGCCACTGGGATAAAGACACACTGGTGGTGGATGTGACCGGTTTCAATGGAAACGCGTGGTTCGACCGCGCCGGCGATTTCGCCAGCGACAGCCTGCACGTAGTGGAGCGCTATTCGCTGCTGGATGCCAACACCATGAACTACGAGGCGACCATCGAGGATCCCGCGACGTTCACGCGACCCTGGAAGATTAACCTGATCCTGTACCGGCATCGCGAGAAGGACGCGCGGCTGCTGGAGTTCAAGTGCGTGGAATTTAGCGAGCAATTGCTGTACGGTGACTTAGTCCGCAAACCCAAGGCCGAAAACGAGGCCAAGTAACCTCAGCGGCGATGAAATCGCCCAACAAAGAAGGAGATTTCCATGAATCAGCGAACTTTCCTGCTCGCGAGCGCTGGGGCGATGGTGACGGCTATGATTGCCGCGACGCCTCTTGCGGCTCAGAGTTCGGCATTGGCAGCCAAGCCCGCGCCGAACGCGGCCGCCAAGTCCGTCAGTGGTTCCGATGCCACGTTCACCGCGCCCAAGACGCCTTGGGGAACGCCAGATCTGCAAGGTACGTGGACCAGCGATGATACCTGGGGCGTGCCGTTCGAGCGGCCGAAGAAGTTCGGCACGCGCGCCACGTTGACCGAGGACGAACTCAAGGATCGGGAGAAGAACGTGCAGCGGTCGGAAGAGTTCGTCGACACCGGCGGGGCGAATCATTCGCCGGCCGTGGCGGAGATAGAAGCAAAAAAGAAGGGCGAGGCGGCTCCTGCTCCACCGGCGGGCCGGTTTGGTCGTGGGGTAGACGCTGCTCCGGTTCCCGGGCACTGGGGCGAGTTTGCGCGCAGAGCTTCGCACCAGACTTCGCAGATTGTGGATCCGCCGGATGGAAGGCTTCCTCCGTTGACTCCCGAAGCGCAAGCCGAGTTGGACGCCAAGACAAAACTGCGGCGCGATCCGATTCCGGCATCCTATACAAATTGGAGTTATTACGATCGCTGCATCACGCGCGGCGTGGCCGGGTCGATTATTCCCGTGATCTACGGCAACGGTCTGGAGATTGTGCAGACGCCGGGTTATGTTGCGATTCGCTATGAAATGGTCCATGATGTCCGGATTATTCCGACCGACGGCCGGCCGCATTTGAGCTCAAAGATTCGATCCTACATGGGCGATGCGGTGGGGCACTGGGAAGGCAAGACGCTGGTGGTGGAGACCACCAATCTGCTGGGCGGCCGGATGGCGATTGGGGCCAATGGCGATTTCGGCGCTCCCTACAGCGACGAGATGAAGATGACCGAGAAGTTCACGCGGGTAAGCCCGAACACCATCAACTATTCGCTCACCGTGAACGATCCCAAAACCTATACCGCGCCGTTCACCATCGCGTTCCCGATCACGCACGAGCCGGGATATCAGCTTTTCGAATACGCTTGCCACGAAGGCAATATGGCCATGCATAATATGCTGAGCGCGGCGCGGGCCGAAGACAGAAAAGCCGCTGCGGCCGGAAAATAGGCGACGAAAAGCGAATCAGGAGACAGGGTAATTATGACAAATAAACTTTCGATTGCGGTCGCGGGCTTGGGCCTGCTGGTGGCCGCCGCACCCATGTGGGCGCATCACGCCTTCGCGGCGGAGTTCGATGTCAACAAGCCGCTGGTGTTGAAGGGCACCGTCACCAAGATGGAGTGGATTAATCCACACGCCTGGATCCACCTGGACGTGAAAAACGCCGACGGCACGGTGACCAGCTGGATGATTGAAGCGGGCGCGCCGAACGGGCTGCTGCGCCGCGGGTTCACCAAGGCCTCGCTGCCTCCCGGCACCGAGATTGTGGTGGAAGGGTGGCAGGCCAAAGACAGTTCCAACCGCGCGAATGGCAGCAACATTACTTATCCGGACGGCCGCAAGCTCTTCATCGGATCGCAGGGCACGGGAGCACCGGGCGAGAAGGGCGCGGACAAAGGGGATAAGTAGGGAAGACGGAAGGCAGAAGACAGAACAGGGAATACGAGGAATACCAGGGAGACAAGGAATGCCGAGGCTGGAGTGCGCGAGAATACGAGAATGCGCGCATGGCTCATGGATTCCTACAACGGCTTCGAGAATTTGAGACTGGGCGAAGTGCCCGATCCCGAGGCTGGTCCTCAACAGGTTTTGCTCCGTGTTCGATTTGCGGCGCTGAATCCAGCGGACGCATTTCTCGCTCAGGCACAGTATCCCGCTAAGCCGGCGCTGCCGCACATCCTGGGACGTGACGGGGTGGGCGAAGTGGTGGGGGTTGGCGCGGGCGTTTCCAACGTCAAAATTGGCGACACGGTGGGCATTCTCCGTTGCGATTGTGGCGTGGACAAGTGGGGAACGCTGGCTGAGAAGGTGATTGTTTCGGCCGCGAGCGTTGCTGCGCCGCCCGAAGGGTGGTCCCTGGAACAGATGGCCGGGGCGCCTCTGGTTTACTTGACGGCATGGCAGGCGCTGACGCAGTGGAGCGATCCTGCAGCGCCACCTTCAGCCGGATCGGTGCTGCTGGTGACCGGGGCTTCCGGTGGCGTGGGCACGGCGTCGGTGCAACTCGGCAAGTCGATGGGGCTGACGGTGGTGGCATTGTCGCGGAGCGCCGAGAAGGGCGCGAAGCTGCGTGCGATGGGAGCGGACCATGTCTTCGACCCAGGCGATCCCAACCTGCGAAAAGCGGTGATGGCGGCGATCGCACCCAAGAAAGTGGACATCGTTGTCGACAGCGTGGGCGGCGCGCTGTTCAATCAAATAATCGCGATGCTGGGCTACGGCGGCCGGATCAGCGTGGTGGGCCGGAGCGCGGGCGAAGTGCCCAGCTTCAATACGGCGGCGCTGTTTTTCAAGCGCAACCGGATCGGCGGAGTGGCCGTATCGGACTTCGGCGGCGAGCAGGCGCAGACAGCATGGAAAGAGATCACGCGCAGGCTGGCCGCCATTGGACAGAAGCCGGTGGTGGATCACGTGTTCGGGTTTGAAGAAGTGAAGCAGGCGTTCACGCGGCTGGCCGAAGGGCCCATGGGCAAGGTGCTGATTCGGGTTGGAATCAAGTGATAAGCTAGCGCCTGGGGAAACAGATGCGAGCACTGAGAAGCACAGCGTTGGTTGTCGCGGCCTGCGGTATTTTGTACGCGGGCACGGCCGAAGCCCCGGGGCCGGCCATTGGAGTGCGAGCGATCATTCATTCGGTGGCTGATTTGGATAAAACCGTCGCGTTTTATCGCGCAGGGCTGGGAATGACGCCCGATCCTACGATCCTGCCGAACGGGCGACAGACTACGGAGTTATCCAGGCCGACCCCGCTGGACGAAGATCTGTCGAAATTCACCGACACGCACGGCGCAAAGTTTCGCAATGCAATGTTCCACATTCCGGGCACGGCGCTGACGCTGGAGCTGACCGAATTCAGCGGCATTGCTTTGAAGAAAGCCGTGCCGCAGATGCAGGATCCGGGCGCGGCCACGCTGGTGTTCAATGTGCGCGATGTAGATATGGCGCTGGCGGGAGTGAAGAAAAACGGCGGGTCGGTTTTGAGCGTGGGCGGTGAGCCGATGAAGTTGGGAGGCGAGACCAGCAAGAGCCGCTCGGTATTCGTGCGGGATCCCGACGGGTTCATGCTGGAACTGGCCGAGATTCAACCGCTGCCCGCAACCACGGCGTCCGCTGACAGCAACATTATCGGCGCGCGCATCGGGGAGACCATCCAGGATACCGATCAAACGATGAAGTTTTATCACGACGTACTGGGTTTCGAAACCAAGCCCGCGCCCGCGGCATACGCCACTGATAAAACCATCACTGCACTAATCGATGCGCCCGGAGCACACTGGCGCATCAGTTCGGCGAAGATTCCCGGTAGTCCGGTAGCCTTTGAATTGCTTGAGTTCAAAGATGTTCCACGGAAGCCTTTCCACCTGCGGGTACCGGATGCGGGTTCGCCCGCCGTGTCGATTCACGTGAAAAACGTCGAGGCCGCGATGAAGGCTGTGGCCGCGGGCGGGGGCTCCATTGTCACGCGGGGAGGGGAGCCGGTGAGACTGGGCTCTATGACGGGTGTCTTCGTGCGCGATCCGAACGGGCTGCTGATTGAACTGATTCCGTAGTTAAGAAAAGCCACAGAGAGCTGGAATCGCGGCGGGCTTGGACTTGGCGATAACGGCGACGAGTTCCTCGCGGCCCGTGAGGGCTCCGAACTTCGATTTCATTTCGTCCCAACTGAGCGGGTTCTCGGGATCGCCCTTGGGATAGCGAACGAATTTCTCGAAGCGCTGGCCGTTGTCGAGTTCAATGGCTACGCGCGCGGGCCATTCCTTGGGGAAGTTCTCTTCGATGCGAGAATCCTTCACCAGCGTGACTTTATTCATGAGTTCGCGAATTTTCGGTGAGCGTATTTTTTCGAGATTGAATTGATCCAGTCCGGCTGCGCCATCCAGCGCGGCGACGGCCGCGCCGAAGGGCATGGAGAACTGGGCATCGACGACGGATTCGGGATGGTATTTCTTGGATTGCGGTTCGGCGACGAGTCCCCAACCTGCTTCCAGCACGGCGACTTCGATGCGGTGAATTTGGCCGGCTTGAAGATTGTTCTCGCGCATGATGGCGAGGATGGCGTCAATCGGCCCTTGCATGTAACGGCAGCAGGCGTGCGGTTTGACGGCGGTGCGCAGGATCTCGAAGGATTTGCCGAGGTCGGCGGTGAGACGTTCCGGAATCGGATTGCGCGAGTAACCGTGCAGAAAACCGTCGCGGCCTTCCAGGATTCCCAGCGGTCCGGTGAATCCTTCGGCCGCGAGCAGCGCAGCTTGAATGCCGTTTTGGGCGGCGAGGCCAGGATGGATTCGCTTGGTCCATGCGCCATGGGCCAAGAACTCCATAGACCCCGCGGCCATGCTTCCCGCGATTCCAACCGCGGCGAGGGTTTGATCGGCGGTGAGACCGAGCAGTTTGGCCGAGGTGATAGCGGCGCCGAAAACGCCGCAGGTGGGCGTCATATGAAAGCCGAGCGCGTAATGTTCTTTCGGCTGCACGGCCATGGCGATGCGAGCCGCGGCCTCATACCCCGCCACTACGGCCGCTAAGAACGCATCGGAAGAGGTATCGGGCGTTGTTTCGGCCAGCGCGAGCGCAGCCGAATACATAGTGGTTCCGAGATGAATGGATCCGCCGCTGTGCGTGTCGTCCATTTCGATGGCATGCGAGGCAGCGCCATTGGCCATGGCGGCGAGGCCCGGGATGGTTCGTATGCGAGTGCCGATCACGGTGGAGCAGCCGTTGGCGCCGGTTCTTTGGATCATGCGTTGCACCGCGGCTGAAGATTCTTCGCGCGAGCCGCGAATGGCGCATGCCAAATAATCGAGCAGGAAGTAACGCGCGCGGTCGAGAACTTCGGAGGGTAAATCGACGGCCTGAAGCGGATGAAGGAAATCGACTAACTCGCGTGTGTATTGTTTCAAGCCGTACCTCTTTTCGGCGCAAGATAGCGGCGGCGAAGGACGATGACACGCTCGGCGTTCTGGTTGAAGCCGCGGGTTTCAACCGCAACGATACCGCGGTCGGGCTTGCTGGCGGATTCGCGCATTTCCAAAACCTCTGACTCAGCATACAGTGAATCGCCCGGAAACATGGGCCGTTCAAAGACCACGCTTTCGTAGCCGAGATTCGCGATGGTCTTCCCGCTGGTGTCGGAGACGCTCATGCCGACCGTCAGGCTGAAGATGAGCGTATCGAGCACCGGCCGGCGTCCCAGAGGTTGCGTGCGCGCATAGTGCTCGTCGATGAAGAGCGGATTCTGGTTCATCGAGAGCAGAGCGAAGAGCGTGTTGTCGTATTCGGTGATGGTTCGGCCGGGCCAGTGTTTATAAATCGCGCCGACTTCGAACTCTTCGTAATAGCGTCCGAATTGCATGGCTAGGCGTCCGCCTTGTACTTCTTGAGGAGATTGCGGGCGATGATCAGACGCTGGAGTTCATTGGTGCCACCGCCAATCACAACCAGCGGAGCATCGCGATAGTAGCGCTCTACGGGGAAATCCTTGGAATAGCCGTTAGCGCCCATGATGCGCATGGCTTCGAACGATACCTCGGCCGCGGTTTCGGTGGCGAAAAGTTTAGCCATGCCGGCTTCCAGATCGCAACGCTCGCCGCGGTCGCGCTTCTCGCAGGCGGAATAAATCAGCAACCGGGACGCTTCGATGTGCGTGGCCATGTCGGCCAGCTTGTTCTGGATGGTCTGGTATTCGGCGATAGGTTTGCCAAACGTGGTCCGGCGCTGCGCGTAGCGGATAGCTTCTTCAAACGCGGCACGGGCAATGCCAAGGCCGCGCGCGGCCACGTTCAGGCGTTCGGCTTCCAAACCGGTCATCACTTGTTTGAAGCCCCGGCCCTCGGCGCCTCCGATGAGATTTTCCGCCGGAACCGGGAAATCGGAGAAATGCAGCTCGCATGTTTCGACGCCCTTGTAGCCCATTTTTTCGATGTCGCGGCTCACGTTCATGCCGGGCGGCCCCTTCTCGATCACGAAGGCGCTCATGCCACGATGGGCCGGTTGAGCGGTTGGATCGGTTTTGGCCAGTAGCAGAAAGGTGTTGCCGTGCCGGGCGTTAGTGATCCACATCTTGGAGCCATTGATGCGGTAGACGGCGCCGTCGCGAGTGGCGGTGGTGCTGATGTTTTGCAGGTCCGTACCGGCGTTCGATTCGGTGAGGCAGATGCCGCCGCGTTTCTCTCCCGTCGCCATGCCGGGAAGGAAGCGGCGCTTCTGCTCTTCGGTGCCGAAGTGCGCTACTACATCGCACATCACGGAGTTGCTGCCGATGACACCAGCCAGGCCCAGCCAGCCACGCGAAATCTCTTCGAAGATCATGGCGAAGGTGGTGGTGTCGATGCCCGATCCGCCATATTCTTCGGGAATGTTCAAGCCGAACAATCCCATCTCTTTCATTTGGGCTACCAGCGCGTGTGGATATTCGTCGCGATGTTCCATCGCGGAGGCCACCGGGATGACTTCTTTGTCGACGAATTGCCGGACGGTGCGGAGGATCAGTTCCTGCTCTTCAGTGAGCGGTTTCATGCGGGTTCCTTTTCAACGCCACATGCGCCAATGCGGATCAGTTCGTCGATTTCAGCGTCACTGTAGCCGGCTTCGTGCAGGATGGAGCGGCCGTGCTGGCCGGTGCGCGGCGGAGGGCCTTGCGGAGTGGGCGGGGTCAGCGAAAGCCCGATGGGCAAGCGGGGTAGCACGATGGGTTGTTCGCCCGTCAAATCGATGGGCGTGAACAGGTCCAGTGCGGCGGCTTGCGGATCCTTCAATACTTGCCCGGGGCTTTGAATTGGGTCGTTGGCGATGTCGTGCTCATCCAAGAGCGTCACCCAGTGGGAGGTTGGCTGAGTGCGCAGAACGCCGGCGATGAGATTTTCCAGCGCATCGACATTGGCCACCCGGTCGCGATTGATGCGAAAGCGCGGATCGCTCGACCAATCAGCGTGGCCCAGCGCCGAGCAGAGACGTTCAAACTGGCGGTCGCTCGAAATGCCGAGCATGATTTGCCCGTCGCCAGTGGGCAGCGATCCATAGGGCGCGAACGCCTTGTGCCGGGCGCCTTGCGGCTGTGGATCGACGCCCAGAAATTGGCGGTAGACGAGATGATAGGCCATGAACAGGATGCCGGTCTGAAAAAGCGAAGCGTCCACGCGCTGGCCTTTACCCGAGTTCTTGCGTTCCAGCAGCGCGGCGAGGATGCCGAGCGCCATCCAGGTGCCGGTGGTGACGTCGAGTATCGACACGCCGGTGCGCATGGGATGGCCGGCGCCCGTGCCGGTGACGCTCATGATGCCGGTGCGGGCCTGCAGTACGGCGTCGTATCCGGGCTTGGTGTAATCCGGCCCGCCGGGGCCATAGGCGGAGAGCGATGCATAAATGATGTCGGGTTTGCGCGCGCGGATGGCCGTTTCGTCGAGACCGAGCGCCGCCGCCTTGCCGCCGCGAAAGTTCTCGAGAAAGACATCGCATGTGGATGCGAGGCGCAGCACTACTTCGCGCCCTTCGGGCTTCGCGAGATCGAGCGTAATGGATCGCTTGCCGCGATTGAGCGCTACAAAATACGCGCCCCACTCGCCACGAAACGGCCCCATGGCGCGGCCATCTTCGCCGCCTCCGGTGCGTTCCACTTTAATGATGTCGGCGCCAAGGTCGGACAGAATCATGCTGGCGGTGGGGCCGGCGACAATGCTGCTGAGGTCGAGGACACGGATACCTTCGAGTACTGGGGCCAAGAAAACGAAGATAGCATTACGCACGCTTAAGCGTGGGTAGGGGAGGGCGCTCGCTCCCACTCGCGCGGGGTTGGGGATTGGATTATTCGGATCGGAGGGCTTGACTGGGATCGACCGTCGCGGCGCGGCGGGCCGGGATGTAACTCGCGACGACTGCCACGCTGGACAGTAGCAGGGCGACGCTCGCAGACGTTGTCAGATCGGTGGGGCGGACGTCGAACAGCAGGTGCGCCAGGAAGCGCGCGAGTACGAACGCGCATAAGAAGCCCGCGGCGAGTCCCCAGGCGAGGAGAACGAGAACGTCGCGCAGGATCATCCTTATAACCGTGCCCCGCCCGGCTCCGAGCGCCATGCGGAGGCCGATTTCGCGCGTGCGCAGGCCGACGGTGTAAGAGACGACGCCATAGATCCCGACTGCGGCTAAAACCAGGGCCATGGTCCCGAACAGGCCGATCAGCGTCAGAGTGAAGGAGCGGTCCGCCAGAAGTGCGGCGACATAAACGTCCATGGGCTGAACGTGGAAGACGGGCTGCAACGGATCGATCTCGCGGATGGCCGCGCGGACAGCACGCTCAAAATTCATGGGATCGCCCGCGGTACGTGCCACTAGGCGTGTGTAGTGATCCGGGTCGGCAGCTTGTGGCACGTAGACGGCTTCGTCGGGGTTTTGATCCAGGCCATCATCGCGCACGTCGCCGACGATGCCCACGATGGTGAACCACGGTCCGTGTTCCTGCGCTGGCCCGAGTTGGATGCGCCGGCCGAGGGCCGGGGAGTTCGGGAAGCGCGACCGAACCAGCGACTCGCTGACGATGGCGGCCGGCGGCTCACCCACTCCGTCTTGGTCCGTGAAGAATCGGCCGCGCTTCAGCGGGATTTTCAGCACATGGAAGTAGTCGGGCGAGGCCCAGAAGATGTCTGCGCTGGGTGCCGCGGAATCACTGATCTCCGGGTCGCCCTCGATGCGAAGTTTCCTCGGCTCGGTATGGCTCATGGGAACGTTGCTCACCATGCCGGCGCCAAGAATACCGGGGATTGCGCGAACCTTGTCGATCACATGCCGGTAGTAGCCGAGCATGGCCTGTGGTGTGGCGTAGCGTCCCCCGGCAGCTGTTGGCGTGAGCGTCAGGATGTGGTGCGAATCATATCCCGCATCCACGGCGGTTAGCCGCAGAAAACTTTTGGCGAGCAGCCCGGTACCAACTGCGAGCACGAACGCCAAAGCGACTTCCGCCATCACCAGCAGACTCCGCAGGCCGCTGTGATTCGCGACCGGCCGCTGCCGCGACACCCGCAACGCGGGAAGAATGCCGAAGAGAAGTCCAGTGGCCAAGCTGACGCCTAACGCGAAGAGCAGCACCGTCCTGTCCATGTGCACTTCGTCCAGGCGCGGAAGCTCCTTGGGAGCCAAAAGAACAAGAGCCGCGGCGCCGCGCCAGCCGAGAAGCAAGCCTAAAAGCCCGCCTGCTACGGAGAGCAGAAGATTTTCGGTGAGTAACTGACAGGCCAGCCGGAGCCGGCCGCAGCCCAGCGCGGAGCGAATTGCAATCTCTTTGCTGCGAGCGGTGGCGCGCGCCAGCAGCAGATTCGCGATGTTGGCGCACGCAATCAGCAGGACAAACGCCACCGCGCCCATCAGGATCCACAGCGCGGTTTGAATGGAGCCCACCAGATGATCGCGCAGCGGCTCCACGAATGCAGAAGTGTCGCGGCCATAATCGGACGGGTCTTCGTGCGCGATCTCACGGACGATGCCGTTCAACTGGGCGCGGGCCTGCTCGACGCTTACATCGGGCTTCAGACGGCCGATGGCGCTACCTCCGAAACAGCCTCGACAAGTGCCGGCCGCGCGCGGATCATAGCCCAGCGGCATGAAGATCTCGGGCTTCTCCGCGGGATTGCTCATGCGCAGGGGATAAAAGTCGGGAGCCAGCACGCCGATGACACGATACGGTTCACTGCTGAGATTGAGAGCCCGGCCGATAATGCCGCGATCGCCGCCGAACCGGCGCATCCAGAGTCCATAACTGAGCATCACGACGTTTTTGCGGGGCCAGCGGTCTTCGTCGGGAAGGAAGCTTCGCCCCAGCATTGGTTTTACGCCGAGGGTTTCAAAGAAATCGTAGTTGACACGGGTGCCGCGAAGGACCTCCGCCTCGCCGTTCTCGAACAAAATCCCCGAGCTGTCGCCGTAAAGCGAGATGCTTTGGAAATCGTCGGCGCGCATGCGCCACTCGTTCGCCATCCATCCGCCCACCCATTCCCGGGTCGGCCCGGCCGGATCCACTTCCGACAGAGCCACCACGCGGTCCGGATTGTGATACGGCAATTGATTCAGAAGGACGGCTTTGACGACGCCGAAAATAGCGGTAGTTGCGCCGACGCCCAATGCGAGAGTAAGCACCGCCAGTAAGGTGAATCCAGGATTGCGGCGGGCCATCCGCAGGGCGAAGCGGGCGTCACGGAAGGCGTTTTCAAACCACGTCATCTTCAAACCACATCAGCGCGCTGTTATTTCATTCGCTGGATTAGTTCCAGATACAGATTGTTGGGATCGCGGACGATGGCGATGCGCAACACCGCGCCGGTACTGATCTTCACGTCTACCGGTTCGCCGCCAACCGTCACCACAGTCGCGCCGGCCGCTTGGAGCGTCTTCAGTACGTCCGCCGCGTTCCGCACTTCGAGTTGCAGCAGGGAAGTTCCGGGATCTTGTAAACGCGTGTGCAGCGGCTTACGATCGATGTCCTTGAACTGCGGGAATTCGATGGAAACCTCGGTGCCGGGAATCTGGAGTACCGTGCTGCGGTATTGAGCGCCGCGAGCGTTGACCATGGCCATGCGATTGGCGTCGCCTGAATAAGGGAACTGCATCAATTGTTTGAAGCCGAGTACATCGCGATAGAGATGCACGGTCTGGTCCGTATCGTTGGCGGTAACGGCGATCAGCCCGCCCATCACATTGCTGGTGGCAACGGCTTTGGTCGATGGGAGGGGGTCGCGCTGGACTAAGGCGACAAAGAATCCGTCGGGATCCTGCGCGAACGCGCCGCGCGTCTTGTTGCCGATATCCAGCGCGGGACTGATGATCTTCGCTCCGCCCCGCTTCAAACGTTTCAGCGTTGCATCGATATTGCGGACCAACAGGATCAGGTTGCCGGCGCCGGGGTCCTGGTTGCGGAGCGTGGCGGGTTTGCGATCGATATCTTTGTACTCGATCAATTCGACGCCAAAGCTGGCGCCCGGCACCTTCAGCACTCCGATGCGCGACTGCGCGCCGATGGTGTTGCCCATCTTCATGATGGCGGGATTGGGTGCGAAGGCCTGCGGTGTGATCTCGGGGTCGAGCTGCAGCAGGTCTTTATAGAATGCGAAGGATCTGTCGAGGTTGGCAACGATGTGGGCGAAGTGGTTTATGCCGATCACCTGCGACGGCCCGGCTGCCGTGGCGGCCATCGCAGCGAAAATCAGGCATACCACGGCCCGCGCGCTTCGCGGAAGCTGAGACATGACGAATATCCTATCTCACGGGAGTTTTTGATATCGTGGTCAGGCTCCTATGAAGATCTTCCGATGCCTGCCGCCCCTTGCTTTGGCGCTGTCCGTTGCCATGGGGCAACAGATTCGCCGCGTGGACGACATCACGCTCAAGAGCGCGGGCAAGAGCGGTGAGGACTGGCTGACCTATGGGTTCACGCCGGGTGAAACGCGCTACAGTCCGCTGGATCAGTTGAACACCACCAACGTGAAGCGGTTGGGGCTGGCGTGGTTCTACGACTTGGGCGCGGGCGGCGGGGGACAGGAAGCGACGCCGCTGGTCTGGAACGGGACCATTTACGGCATCACCAACTGGAGCGTGGTGTTCGCAGTGGATGCGCGCACCGGCAAAGAGCGCTGGCGCTGGGATCCGGAAGTGAATCAGAACGCGGTGCGGCCGGCGGTTTGCTGCGGCGTAGTGAATCGCGGAGTAGCGCTCTATCAGAACATGATTATCGCGCCCATTATCGACGGGCGGCTGGAGGCGCTGAACGCTGAAACCGGAAAGCCGGTGTGGGAATCGCGCGTGGCGTATTCGCAGGACGAGTACACCATCACCATGGCGCCGCGCATCGCCAAGGGCAAAGTGATCGTGGGCATCAGCGGCGGCGATCATCCCAAGCGCGGCTTTTTCGACGCGTATGACGCGATGACTGGCCGCCGACTATGGCGCTTCTATACCATTCCCGGAGATCCGTCGAAGCCGTTCGAAAATTCCGCCATGCGCAAGGCATCCGAGACTTGGGATCCGCAGGCGTGGAAACTGGGCGGCGGAGGCGCGGTGTGGGACGGGATCGCGTACGATCCGGAGACGGATTTGGTTTACGCGGGCACCGGCAACGCCGAACCATGGCCGGAGGAGTTTCGCGGATCGAAAGGCAAGGATGGGCTGTACGCTTGCTCCATCGTCGCGGTACACGCGTCCACGGGCGAATTGAAGTGGCATTACCAGGTGGTGCCGGACGACACCTGGGACTTTGACGCCGTGCAGCAGATGATGCTGGCGGACCTGACCATCAACGGGAAGCCGCGCAAAGTGATCATGCAGGCCAGCAAGAACGGCTTCTTCTATGTGCTGGATCGAGTGACCGGCGAGTTCATTTCCGCGCAGCCCTATGCCAAGGTGAACTGGGCGAAGGGCGTGGATCCGAAGACCGGGCGGCCCATCGTGAACCCGGAAGCGCGCTATTCGCGCGAGCCTGTCACGATTTTTCCTTCGGCGGGCGGGGCGCACAACTGGTCGCCCATGTCGTTTAATCCGGCCACGGGCTTGGTGTACATTTCCGGGAACACAGGCAGCAGTTGGACGTTTGCGAGCGAGGACAAATACGAGGCGAAGACGGACCGGACGTCGAACAACGGCCTGGTTCATCCGATGCCGAAGCCGCGCGAGAACAACCTTCCGGTGATTGGTCCGGAGCCGCTGCCGGGAACGGGTAGCCGCGGGGCGCTGATTGCATGGGATCCGGTAACGCAGCAGTATCGTTGGCGCATGCCCGGCGGCGGAGGGATCGGCGGCGGAACGGTGAGCACGGCGGGCAACCTGGTTTTTCAGAGCATCAACGACGGCCGGCTGTTGGCGTACAGTGCGGACAAGGGCGAGAAACTGCTGGAGGTGCAGACTGGCCTGAGGAGCGGAATTGGGCCGCCGATTACTTATCAGTTGGATGGTAAGCAATATGTCGCGCTGATGGGCGGGATCGGCAGCGTGATCGGCAATGCCGGGCCACAGAACACGGCCACCGGAGGAACGCCGAAGCTGCTGGTGTACATGCTGGACGGCACGGCGGCGCTCCCAACTCCAGCCCCGGAGGCGGCAAAGGCGGAGCCGGCCAAGTAACCTTCGCCTATCGTTGGCACCCGTTGGCTCGTGGTACATTTGAGCTTTCACCGCGCCAAGTCGCACTGAAAAACGCATGTCCGTACAGATCCTATTGCAAGGCAAGTTGTTGGGTGTCGAGGAGTTCTTGCCATCCGGCCAGCCCGCCGAATCCCTTCTTACCGGTCGCCTGCGCTGGGTCAGCCTGCTGAGCGAAATTCTGCCTCGCGCGCTTATCGCGGAGCTGGGGCTCTCCAGAATGCTGCTGGGGTCGAGCGGCGGGGAGCAGTTTCTGGTGGTTCTTCCCGAAGAGGTGCGGCCGCAGGTGGAGGATTTTCTCGTGGCCGCGCGCAAGGGGATCCGCGAGCTCAGCCAGAATCGCCTGGAACTGCTCTGGGCCATCACCGAAAACCTGGGCGATTGGACCGTGGTTCGGAAGCGGCTGAACGACGAGTTTCAGCGTAAGCAAGGAACGCCGCTGGCGGCGACCGGTCTTAGTCCAACGCAAAGCGCCGTGCCGGCCGAAGCCGATCCAGCCTATTTCGAGAATCTGGGCCACGCGTTGCGTGACGCATCGAGCGTCGGCTGGTCGCCCGAAGCGCCCGCCGTCATGCTGACCACCGGTGGGAAGCATTCCTGGCCCATCGGCACCTCGCCCGATTCGGTTCCGCTGGCGAGGCATAGCGCGCTTACCGATGACGGCCGCGAAACCGCGACGGCTCCGGTGCTAGCGGCGCGAGCCGAGGGTCTTCCGATATGGGGCGTGCTGCGGGGCGACGTGGACAGTTTCAGCATCCGCATCCGCCGGCTGCAAAGCATCGAAGAGTACGTGCAGCTTTCGGTGCTCTACAAACAATTCTTTGCGGGCGAAGTGGAAGTGCTCTGCTCGCTGCCGGAGTTTTGGCGCAGGGTGAATCTGCTGCACACCGGCGGCGACGACTTTGCGGTGGTGGGCGCCTGGGACGCGCTAATCGGATTCGCGCGGGAGTTGCAAAGGCTGTTCCAACGCTTTACCGAAGAGCATCTCAAGGAGTTTCCGGGGCCGGAGGGCAAGACCATCACTATGGCACTGGCGCTGGCGCCGGAGCTTGACACGCCGCTCGGATCGGTCTACGGGCGAGCGCGGGACCGGCTGGAGATTGCGAAGTCCGCCGACAAGGACTGCTTATACTTGCTGGGCCGGACACTCGAATGGAAGCAACTTTCCGACGCGGCCGAGCTGAAGGACGAATTGACCGCGATGGTGCGCGAGTTTGGCGTGGCGCCGCAATATATTCGCGATCTGTGCGGCATTTATCGCGAGACGCGCCGCGCACCCGGCGCCAAACGGGTGGAGCGTCCGTGGCGCTTTCATCGCCGCCTGTTGCGGATCTTATTTGCGCCAAGGAGCGGATCGCGAGCCCGCGATTTCCAAAAGGCACGCGCCAGCCTGATTGCCGATTTGGTGGGTAAGAATCCCGCCAATATAAAGTTGCGGCCATCCGGGCGCGTAGCGCTAGAATGGGCAAGGCTCTCGACAGAGGGCCCCGCGAATGAATAGCATCGTGATGCACGCAGTCCCGCGTGCCATGCCGACACTCGCGGCGGTACTCAGATAAGAGGTTAGGATGGCTGATACAGAGCAAACAGAGCAAGAAGTACGCGTGGCGGAGGAGCCAGCTGCAGCCGCGGCGCCCGCTGAGAACATCGTACCGAAGCCGCAGGGCGACCGTCCGCAGGGTGATCGTCCAGCTCAAGGCCCGAGGCGCGAAGGCGGACAAGGCCAGCAAGGACAGCGTCGCGAGGGTGGCCGTCCGCAAGGAGATCGTCCGCCGGGAGATCGCCCACAGGGAGATCGGGGACCAGGGCGGGGAGGTCCGCATGGCGGCCGGGAAGGTGGCCGTGGCGAGAGAGGCGAACGTGGTGACGACCGGCGTGGCGGCGATCGCGGGCGCTTTGAAGGACCGCCTGAAATCGATATCGAGAAATTGATCTCCGATCCGTTGTATCTCGACAATCAAGCCCATGGCGTGGTGAGCCGCATGCGCGATATGGATTCCGGCACAAAAAGCCAGTTGCGCCGTCTTTACAATGCCGTGCGCCGCGCGGTTCGTGCTCCGGAAAACGAACGGCAACAGCAATTCGTAATGTTGCGGGCGCGCCTGGCTTACACCATCGCTCGGCATTCTTTGCGCAGCCTGGATTCACTCGAGAAGCTGCTGCTGCAGGTAACGCGCAAGAACGACGCCCGGGGCTACGAACGCTTTCGCGATCTTTTCGAAGCAATTGTGGCCTATAACGAATAAAGAAGAGAGTTCAGGAACCCGCCGACATGAGTTCGCACACCGCGCAAACGGAATTGAAGCTGATTGGAAAATTGATTGTGGAAGGCGACATCGCCTGCCAGACCGGGCTGCACATCGGGGCAGGCAAAGGATCGCTTGAAATCGGCGGCGCCGACAATCCGGTGGTCAAAGATGCTTTCGGGCTGCCTTACATTCCCGGCAGTTCGCTGCGAGGCAAGCTGCGCTCGCTGCTGGAACAATCCTCGGGCTTGGCCGTGCCGTCCGAGCTGGTTTATATTTCGAAGCGCAAGGGCCAGGAAGTGCGCATTCATCAGAGCGAGCGGCCCGACGACGAAGTTTGTCTTTTGTTCGGGCGCAATCCCGGACGCATGGAGCGCGTGGCTGGCGATGCGGTGGAATCGAGCGCGGCCACACCGGCGCGCCTCACAGTGTACGATGCCCCGCTGATCGCCGAGAGCATCACGCCCCAGATGCGCGAGAACATGGACGACGAGCTGACTGAAGTGAAGAGCGAGAACGCCATCGATCGCATTACGTCGCAAGCCAATCCGCGCACGTTGGAACGCGTGCCGGCCGGAGCGCGCTTCCACTTCCGCGTGGTCCTGGATGTTCTGTGCCCGGAAGATCGCGAGCTGTTGCCGCGGCTGGTGGAAGGCCTGCGGTTGCTCGAAGACGACAGCCTGGGCGGCGGAGGATCGCGCGGGAACGGCCGCGTGGCGCTGTCCAGTTTGAAACTCACGTGGCGCGGCCGCGGATTCTATGCGTCCGGATCGCCCGAACAAGAGCTGCTGGCGGGTGGCGACCTGGCCAGCGTGCAGTCACTTGTAACCGCTTCCGATTTCGCGGAAAAACTCGCTGAGTAGGAATGTCGCCGGCTTCTTCTAATCTGAACTTCGCGGTTCGATTTCGTCCCGTGGGTCCGTGGCGCTTCGGCCCGGACTCGGGCGCGCGCGATCGCGTGGATTTGATCTATCACAGCGATGCGTTGTTCTCCGCGGTGTGCTCGGCGATGGCGCAACTGGGGCTGGCGGAAGAGTGGTTTGAAGCTACCGTCACCTCGGCCGGCGCGCCTGCCGTGCGATTCAGTTCCTTCTTTCCGTTCATCGGCGATACGCTGCTGGTGGTTCCCCCGCGCAGTTTGTGGCCGCCGCCCGAGTCCACCAAGGTTCGTTATAAAGGGGCGCACTTCGTTCCGCTACAGGTGATCGAGTCACTGCTTTTGGACAAGGCGATGGATGAAGATCGCTGGGCGGTCGATGGCGAGAGCGAATGTCTGGTGGTTTCAAATCAGGGCCGCGGACCGTTCAAGGTGGCTCTGCGATCGAGCGCCGGAGTGGACCGGCTGCAGAACGCGGCGGTTGAGATTCACTCCACGGCGTGTCTTGAATTTACGCGCGCGGGCGGACTTTGGACCGTGGTCCAGTTCGCCGACGAAGCTGCCCGTTCGCGCTGGCAAGGGCCGGTTCAAAGTGCCTTGCTGTTGCTGGCCGATTCCGGTTTAGGCGGCGAACGTTCGCGCGGATGGGGCCGTTCCGAAGCCCCGGAGTGGCAACGCTGGACTCCACCGCAAACCTCCGCAACGGAGCAAGCGCACTGGTTGCTGTCTCTTTACACGCCGGCTGAAAACGACGCAGTGGATTGGAAGCGCGGCAACTACGCTACCGTCTTGCGCACCGGCCGCATCGAAAGCAGCGCGCGATGGGGCGAGGCCAAACAGCCGACTACGATGATCGCCGAAGGGTCCGTGCTGCTGGCATCGAACGAATTACGCGGTGCGGCCAGCAACGTGGCGCCGGAAGGGTTTCCACATCCGGTTTATCGCGCCGGATTCGCGGTGACGGTTCCCATTCCCTGGCGGGTGGCTGCATGATACCGGCTCCCTCACGGTCGCGGCTCGGTAGGATGGTGATGGACGCATGAACTATCGCTTGACCTGCCTGACGCCCACGCTGGTCGGCGACGGCCAGAGGCTTTCCCCCATCGACTATATGGTGTGGAAGGATCACGTCAACGTGCTGGACCAGTGGCGCATTTTTCGTCTGCTCGCCAAAGGCCCGCGTCTGGAGAGTTATCTCACGCAGCTGAAGAAGGCGGACAAGCTCGATTTCGCGTCCTGGGGCGGCTTCGCGCAGAACTACGCCGGGCGCCGCATTCCGTTCGAACACGCCAGCTCCACGCAATATTGGGAACGAACGCATGCCGAGCATTTGTTCATCCCGACATTCAGCACCGGTCCGAGCGGCCCGTATCTGCCGGGCACTGCGATTAAAGGCGCGTTTCGTACGGGCGTGGTTCACGGACGGTTGACGGAACGCTTCGTCGCGGATCTGGCGGCGCGCATCGAATCGGAAGGCCGAATGCCGCGGCGTCCGGCGATTTCGGTGGAAGAATCCGCGCTGGGGCCGTCGGGCGCCGATCCCTTGCGCGTAGTCTCCGCATTCGATTCGAAGACCGTGCCTCCCAGCACATTCAAGATTTATCTGCTGCGGACTTCCACGCTGGAAGCGCGCAGCGGGGGCAAGTTCGAAGTGGCGTGGAAGCAGACACCGCGCGGCAGCGTGAAGCGCGCCGAAGACTCAACGCCGGTATTCGCCGAGATGGCCGCGCCGGGAGCGGTCTTCGAAGGCGAGTGGCATCAGAACGCGTTTCTCTCAGAGCCGGAAATCGGGAAGGCGCTGAGGCGGCGCGCACCCGTGAATCCTGGCGCGATGTTCGAACTGGTAAACGCGTACACCGAGCAACTGCTGCGCATCCAGAAGCAGTACGCCGAGTGGACCGGGCTGGCGTTGTTGAAGTCGACCGTGGAGCAACTGGAGGCACGGCTGACGGCGGTGCGTGAAGCGCGGCGCGGGTGTGTGCTGCCACTCGGATGGGGCGCGGGATTTTTATCGAAGGTGGCGATTCTGAACACGCAAGACGAGACCTATCGCGGCATCCTGCGCCAGGTTGGACTGTACGCGCGCGCGATTCAAACCGGATTGCCGTTTCCCAAGACGCGCCGGATTGTTTTCTTAGGCAATCAGCCGGCGAGCTTGCCGGGGTTCGTGCATTTGGAAGTAACTGGATAGGCGCCGGTTCGCGCGGTCTGCACTGATCCTTGTGTCGCGACGACTGTTTACAGTTACGAATATATTTACTATCCAAGGCCGCGGGATTGTTCTCGTTCCTGGAATTGACCCGGTTCAGGATGAATGTTTCAAGGTTGGGGGATCCGCTCTTGCTCAAGTGCCCTGATGGGGTGGAGCGAGTTGTGTGCATTGACGGACTCGAGTTCATCCATCCTCACCCCGGTTGGACAGCTGTCCTCCTCAAGGAGTCGCGTAAAGAGGATGTGCCGATTGGGACAGAAGTATGGTCCATCGAGGGTCCGCAGGCCAGCGCAGGCGGCACCAAATGAGGTTCATGACGCTAATGCGGCCAACACCGCTTTGCGATTTTTCGCTATCACCGCGAGGTATGCGCGCGTCGTTGCGTCCGGTTTTCTGCGCCCTTGCTCCCATTCCTGTAGCGTTCTTGGATTGATACAGAACGCGCGGGCAAACTCCGCCTGCGACATTCCCGCCTTCGTCCGGATTCGCTTTACGTCCACGTCGTCTGGAAGCACGATACGACGCGTACGCAGTTTAAGATCCTCCTTCACGTGAGACAGGATCTGCCTGGCGCTCTGCTCCAGCTCCAAACCAAACTTGGTTCGTTTCTTTGATGCGAGTTTCGAGTTGCGAACACCCATGATCATCGCCCTCCCCTTGCCGTGACGAGCCCAGCGCGCCTTCCGAAAGCCTCCGGAACCGGGAATCACAGGATGGTCTTCCGGCGCGCAGGCAATGAAGAACTCCAGTGCCAACTGCTCCTCCTCATCGAGAAGCGTCGACACCTGTGATTCGTACGCCGGCAGGCCTACGATTTCGGCGATCACGTTTCTTAACTATACGGCATTGACGTAGAGCGGGTTAATTGCCCCGCAAACTATTTCGTCTCCGCGGGCGTGGACGTCGCTGGGCCCATCCCGACGATTTCGAGCGTCACTTCTTCGTCCTTCGCGCCGTCGTAGTGGATCTGCTTGCCGTAGTGCGTGACGAAGCTGCCGGCGGGGATGGGCGTGGTGCTGTTGGGATCGTACTTGGAGCCGGTGCCCACCCACCAGGTGCCCGAGATCACGGTGATATAGCGATCGTTCGGATGGAAGTGGGGATGGCTCATGTGGTGCGGAGTCCACTTGGTGAGGACGATGTAGAGGCCGGGCTTGGACGGGTCGCCCACCAGCACGGCTTGTTTGGCTCCGCCGGCGTTCTCGGTCCAATGGATTTTGTCGGGTAATTGATAGGACAGCACCTTGGGGTCGGGCGAAGCGG
Source organism: Bryobacterales bacterium (assembly GCA_963725455.1). Taxonomy (GTDB): domain Bacteria; phylum Acidobacteriota; class Terriglobia; order Bryobacterales; family Bryobacteraceae; genus Palsa-89. Next base: position 24,950 of record CAVRZH010000031.1, on the reverse strand, counting down.
CTTGGACGGAAAAGACGCCTGCGAATACGGTGGCTGCCGCGATTGCTAGCAGGGCACGGGAGGCAAGGGAGTGACTGTGCATGCTGCTCATCTTATCTCGTATCGAAACCCATCTGGTCTGGTGGTGAGTCCGTTTTAGCCGGCTTGTCAAGAGCCGGTGATTTGATAGTATGGCCGCATGGCATCCCCCGAGATTCATCGCCTGAAGTGGCAAGCGCCCACGGGCGAATTCAATTTAAGCCGGCTGGAGCGCGTGATTTATGGGCCCGGTAAGATCGCGGCGTTGAAAGATGAGATGGAGCGGCGCGGGTTGAAACGCGCCGTGGTGGTCACCACGGACGTGGTGGCGAAGCTGCCGATAATCCATGAAGTGACGGGAGCGCTAGGTTCGCATTGCGCTTCGGTGTTCGCGGGCATTGTGCAGCACGTGCCGCGCGGCACGGTGAACGAGCTTGAAAAAGAGATCGAGCGCGCCGACGCCGACAGTTTAGTTAGTCTGGGAGGCGGCAGCCCGATCGATTCCACCAAGGTGGCGATTTATGGCCTGCTCGACAAGCGCGAGTTGGTACACATCGCGGTGCCGACTACTTTATCGGCGGCCGAATATACGCACGCGGGCGGAGTAACGGATGAGAGCACGCGCGTTAAGAGCGGCGTGTACGATATGCGCGTTTTGCCGCGAACGGTGATTAACGATCCGGTACTGACGCTCGCGACGCCGGACTGGCTGTGGGTATCGACCGGGATTCGAGCGCTGGATCATGCCATCGAATGCGCCTATGCGATCCGGCATCAGCCCATCAGCGATGCGCTGGCGGCAAAGTCGATCGCGCTGTTTGTGGAGCATTTGAAAGCATCGATCACTACCAAAGGCGACGAGAAGCTCGCGCATCGCGGAAATTGCCAGTTCGCGTCCTGGTACTCGATTTATGGCGCGATGAACACGCGCTTCGGGCTTTCGCACCTGCTGGGCCATCAGATCGGTCCGCGCTGGAACGTGCCGCACGGAATCACGTCGTGCATCACGCTGCCCAACTCGATGCGGTTTATGGCGGAGATCGCGGCCGAGCGTTTTGGTCCGGTGGCGGAGGGCTACGGCATCCCGTTCGATCCGTCCAATCCCAAGCCGGCAGCGCTTGCGTGCGCCGACCGTACGGAGGAGTTTATCGCGCAGTTCGATGTGCCCAAGAGGCTGCGTGACGCAGGCGTGCCGCGCGAAGAGATCGGCGAGATTGTGGGACCGATCACGCACGAGCTTTCGCACATGGGCGTGGTGGACCGGCCGATGACCGAGCAGGAAGTGTTTGCTTTGCTCGAAGCGTGCTACTGAGTGTCATCCGTGAAGCCGCGTCTGGCACTTAGGGCTGGCGCGGTTTTGCTTGCAATTGCCGCCTGCAAGCTGGTGGTGCACTTGTACGCGGGCCGGCATTACGGCTACTTCGTCGACGAGCTGTATTATCTGGCTTGCAGCAGGCATTTGACTTGGGGGTATGTGGATCAGCCGCCGCTGATCGCGCTAGTGACGTGGGTGGTGCGTTCGGTGCTGGGGCAGTCGCTTTGGGCGATTCGTTTGTTGCCCGCGCTGGCTGGAGTCGCAGAAGTTGGACTTACCGCCCTGATCGCCCGTGAGCTTGGGGGGAAGGTTTTTGCCCAAGCCCTAGCCGCGCTGGCAGCGTTGATTGCGCCGGGAATATTGGGTGCGGACGGGCTGCTCACGATGAACGCGTTCGAGCCGCTGTTCTGGATGGGCTGCGCGTACCTTCTGCTCCGGGCCATCAAAACAGGAAACACAACACTATGGATCTGGTTTGGCGTGCTGGCTGGATTCGGTCTGGAAAACAAATATTCCATGCTGATCTTCGGCGCCGGGCTGGTGCTGGGATTATTGCTGAGCAGTGAGCGTAACCTGCTGGCCAGCCGATGGCTGTGGGTGGGCGGCGCGATTGCATTTCTGATCTTCCTGCCGAATCTGGTTTGGAACATCCAGCATCATTTTCCGTTCCTGGAGTTGCAAGCTAATATTCGAGCCAGCGGGCGGGACGTTCCACTGGGGCCGCCGGCATTCTTCGAGCAAGAGATGTTGTTAATGAATCCGCTGACGCTGCCCATCTGGTTCGGCGGACTCTGGTTTTACTTCTTTACCGAAACAGGCAAACGCTTTCGCGCGATGGGATGGGCCTGGATTTTCACGGCCGCAGTTATCGTCATAATGAGTCCGCGAGTTTATTACTTGTTTCCCGCGTTCCCCGTGCTGTTCGCCGGAGGCGGTGTACTGTGGGAGCAATTGCTGGCGCGGCCGAGACTAGCGTGGTTGAAGTTCGCGTACCCGGTCTTGATGCTGGTTAGTGGCGCGGTGCTGGCGCCGCTTGCAATCCCGTTGTTGCCGCCGGAAACCTACATTCGATATACGAAAACCATCGGTCTCGAGCAGCCCAGAATCGAAACCAGCAGGCTGGGGCCTCTGCCGCAGATTTTCGCCGATCAGTTCGGATGGGAAGAAATGGCTGCCACGGTGGCGCGGGTCTATAACAGCCTGCCGCCGGAGGTTCGCGCGCGTACCGCGATCTTTGCGCAAAACTACGGGCAGGCGGGAGCCATCGATCTGTTCGGCCCGAAGTACGGTTTGCCACCGGCCATCGGAGGGCATCAGAGCTACTTTCTTTGGGGGCCGCGAGGATATACCGGCGAGAGCATGATTGTGATGGACGATCGCCAGGAGACGCTGGAACGGCTCTTCACCAGTGTTCGTAAAGAGGCGCACGTCGATCATCCGTACTCGATGCCGCATGAACACTTCGACGTCTACTATTGCCAGGGAATGCACCCGCCGCTGGCCGAGTTCTGGCCGCATCTGAAGAAGTGGGATTAACAACCGCTTACTGATGTGCGCGGCTCCGTAGATCCGAAGCGTTGCAGAGCCGCGACCGTAAGGGAGCCGGTTTAGGCGCGAGCCGTTAGCGCTGCTCGGAGACCGATTTTTCCGCTAGATCGCCCAGGATGGGCAGCTTGTACGTCTCGTCGTGGGAGGTTTTGATGATCATGAAGATCCAGGCGAGGAAAATGACGGCCTTCATGAGCCCAGGGAAGACGTGGTGCATCGGCGGACCCCAAAACGTGAAGCTAAACATGGGGCTGAGAACCCAATCCACCAGGAGCCAGGCGACGAACAAGTAGAGCCCCTGGAAGGCATGGAAGCGGACCCGGCTATCGGCCCGAAAACGCGCGGAAGCCAGCACCACGATGGAGACGATCCAGCCCAGAATGGGGATGTAGCAGAGCAGGGAAGCGGTGCGCGAGCTGATGCCGTGCATGTAATCCATCGGAGGCGCGGAAGCAGCCGGCTGGCGGGCGCCGCAGACGCCGCAATAGGCATCGTGGTTCCCGACGGACTTTCCGCACTGGCAACAGTAAGGCATGGGCTCCTAATCATTATTACGTTACGATTTCGCGTCCTGTTCCGGCAATATCACTACTGTGTGATACGATGCGGGACAAATGGGTACCTCAAAATTCGGCATGGTTTTGGTGGCGCTGCTGGCGGCGCTTCCTTTACAGCTGGGAGCCGCCGGGCCGCTCGGGCTGTTCGGGGGAAAGGCGCTTGAAATCTATTTCATCGACGTAGAGGGGGGGCAATCCACTCTCATTGTCAGCCCGTCCGGGCAATCTCTGCTGATTGATACGGGCTGGCGCGGATTTGAAGGGCGCGACGCGGACCGCATCGTGCGGGCTGCCAAGGCCGCCCACGTCAAGCAGATCGATTATTTACTCATCACGCACTACCATCGCGACCATGTGGGCGGCGTGCCGCAGCTGGCCGATCAGATGAAGATCCTCAATTTCCTGGATCACGGCCCGAACATCGAAGACACCAAAGTAGTGAAGGAAGATTACAGCGACTACGTCAAGGCTATCCAGCGTGGCGAGCATATGGTGGTGAAACCGGGCGACACGGTGCCAGTCAAGGGGCTTTCGGTGAGAGTGCTCACGGCGGCCGGCGCCCACATCCAGACACCGCTGGAAGGCGCGGGCCAGCCCAATTCGTTTTGCGCATCGACGCCTAAGCGTGAACCCGATCCCACCGAGAACGCGCAATCGGTGGGCGTGCTGGTGACGTTCGAGAAGTTTCGTTTCCTCGACATGGGCGATTTGACGTGGAACAAAGAGCTGGAGCTGATGTGCCCCAACAACCCGATTGGGACGGTGGACGTGTTCCTGACATCGCATCACGGCCTGAATCAATCCAACTCGCCGGCGCTGGTGGACGCGGTCCATCCCCGAGTGGCGATCATGAATAATGGCGCACGCAAGGGGGGTAGTCCGGAGGCGTGGCAGACCGTGAAGAATTCGCCGGGCCTGGAAGACCTATGGCAGTTGCACTACGCGGTGGATGGGGGCAAAGAGCACAATGTGCCGGATCCGTTCATTGCGAACGTGGAAGACCAGGATGCGGGGCAGTACATTAAGCTGACAGCCGAGGCGAACGGATCGTTCACGGTTTGGAACGAGCGCAATAAATTCACCAAGGTTTATAAGGCGACGAGCGAAAAATAAATCGCAGCAAGCGCATCGCATCCAGCGGCAGGCCACTCACCTCTTGCGCGCCTTCACGCAGAACATACGGCGAACTAAGTAGTTTCGCCCATATCCGGCGCGATCCCTGGTTGGACATTTAGTTGCTCCAGAAGGGCGTGTATCCTCTTCAAGTAAATTACACGAATTTGAGGAGATGCACCGAAGAAAGGGAGTTACTCATGTCAACGCACATCCTGCCCAACGAAGAATTGACCAAGTTGGTAGCTTCAGCCAAGAGCGAAGATCATCGCAAACTGGCAAACCATTATGCCGCCCACGCGGCGGATCACGAAACTGACGCCAAGGATCATGAGGCGCTAGCCAACCAGTACGAGAAGACATCACCGCAACTGGCGGGGGAAGCACGTCACTACGCGGCCCACTCCAAGGAAGCGGCTGAAGCTCTACGCAGCCTGGCGGGCATTCACAAAAACCTAGCCAATTAGACGAATCCGAACCTGACTTCGCCAGAGGGGCGGGAGGCCAGTATGACGGGCGCGACTCCGAAGCATTCAGAAGTAATAGCGGTGGTTGAGCATCATCCTGGCGGTCAATCTGGTGATGACCGCCAGGCCGCGCAACACGACCACGCGGAAAGCTGGGTGGAGTGGGGTCGTGTGGGATTTGTGGCGCTGGTTCTGCTTCTGGTCTGGTCCCATGTGGTTCCACGCTGGGGCGCGATAGACTGGCTGGCGCTGGCAGGTATCGTCATCGGCGGCTTCCCGATTTTCAAGGAAGCGATTGCCGACTTGGCGAAGGGGCGCATGACCATGGAACTCTCCATGACCATCGCCCTGGCCGCAGCCTCGGCCATCGGGGAGTTCTTCACCGCGCTTCTGATTACGCTGTTTGTACTCATCGCCGAGATTATCGAGGGGATGACGGTGGGCCGGGGCCGGGGCGCTATTCGCCGGTTGCTGGACTTGCTGCCGCAGACGGTGGAAGTGCGATCGGAGGGGAGCGTAGCGCCGCGTTATCTTCTTGAAGTCAAAGTTGGCGACGTGGTGTTAGTCCGGCCGGGCGGTCACGTTCCCGTGGACGGTGTGGTGGTAAGCGGCCATTCCTTCGTCGATCAGGCCGCCATCACGGGCGAGTCAATGCCGGTGGAAAAGATCGGCGGTTCGCGTGTGTTCGCCGGAACCATGAACCAGTCGGGCGTTCTGGAGATCCAGGCCGACAAGATCGGGCATGACACCGCGTTCGGGCGCATCATCGAACTGGTGGAGCGGGCCGAGCAATCGCGCGCGCCTATCGAGAAGATCGGGGACCGTCTGGCGGGCTACCTGGTGTATTTTGCGCTGGCCTGCGCGGCGTTGACGTTTTGGGTGACACGCGATGCGCGCTCCACTATTTCGGTAATCGTGGTCGCGGGCGCGTGCGGGATCGCGGCCGGCACACCGCTGGCGATTCTCGGCGCCATTGGCCGAGCGGCGCAGAAGGGCGTGATCGTCAAAGGGGGACGCTATCTGGAAGGGCTGAGTAACGCCGATATCGTTGTGCTCGATAAGACGGGCACGCTGACGCTCGGTACTCCGGAGGTTGTAGGGGTGCAACCGGCGGAGGGCGTCAGTCCCCAGGAGGTGGTGCGTATTGCGGCGTCCGCCGAGCGATTTTCCGAGCATCCGCTTGCCAAAGCGATTGCGAAGAAAGCGCAGGAATGGTCGCTCCTGGTGGGAGAGCCGGAAGACTTTCAATATTTTCCAGGCAAAGGTATTGTGTGCCAGGTGGACGGAACTCGCACGATTGTAGGGACGCGGGTACTGATGGAAACAGAAGGTGTTTCCATTCGCCCTGGGGACGGTGCTGACCTGGAGTCCTCCGAGGTGATGATCGCAGCTAACGGAAAGTTCCTCGGTACGCTTCAGATTGTCGATGTTCTGCGCAAAGAAGCGGCCGCGGCCATGCGCGAGCTAAAGAGCATGGGATGCCGGACGGTGCTGCTCACCGGGGATCGGAAAGAGATTGGCGACGCGATCGCCAAGGAACTGGGGGTGGATGAGGTCCAATCCCAAATGCTTCCCGAAGAGAAAGTGGAATGGGTGCGTGACCTGCGCCTGAAAGGCAAGTACGTGGTCATGCTGGGCGATGGCATCAACGACGCGCCGGCGCTGCTGGAAGCGGACGTGGGGGTGGCCATGGGTTCGGGCACCGATGTGGCCCGGGAGAGCGCCGCGGTGGTGCTGCTCGGCAACGATCTGCTCCGATTCACGGAGGTGCTGAAGGTTGCCCGCCGCTGTCGCAACATCATTTACGCGAACTTCGCCGGCACGCTATTGGTGGACGGAGCGGGTGTGTGCCTGGCTGCATTCGGAATGCTCAACCCGGTGCTGGCGGCGCTGATTCACGTGTCGTCGGAGCTGTTGTTCATCGGCAACTCAGCGCGTCTGTTGCCCAGCCTGGCGCGCGATCGGGACTAGGCGGATGCATATTTCGGAGGGGTTTCTACCGTTATCGCATTGCATCGCGTGGGGCGCGGCGTCCCTGCCTCCCGTGATCGTCAGCGTCCGAGCGATTTCCAAGGATCTGGAGAAGAAGCGCGAGAACCGCGTGCTTCTGGCGGCGTCCGCGGCCTTCCTTTTTACGCTGACCGCGCTGCGTATGCCCTCTGTTACGGGAAGCTCTTCGCACCCTACTGGCACGGCCGTTGGGACCTACCTGTTCGGCCCGTCGGCAATGCCCGCACTGGCTTTGATCACGCTGGTGTTTCAAGCCTTGTTGCTGGCTCATGGCGGGTTGACCACGTTAGGAGCGAATCTGTTCTCGTTGGGCGTGGTTGGCCCCTGGGCCATGTGGTTTCTGCTGCGCGTGCTGCTGCGGTTTGGCTGGAAGCGGGACCGCTGCATCTTTCTCTCTACCGTGGTGGGCGACTTAGCGACGTATGTCACCACCGCTTGCCAGTTAGCGCTGGCGTATCCTTCGGCTCATGGCGGTTACACGGCGTCCTTCGCGAAATTCCTGGGAGTTTTTCTGATTACCCAGATTCCGATCTCGATCGCGGAGGGTCTGTTGACAGTGGTCCTGTTACGAAACCTGGCGGCGGATCACGCGGTGGGCCTGGAGGGCGCAGCGGCGCCGCATTCCGAAGGACGTTTCCGTTCCGCCAATGCCGTGGTTCTGGTGGTGGTTTTCGCGACCATGATCGGAGCGTTTTTGTATGCGAACTACACCAAACCTCTGGGCAGCGACGATCAGGCCGTCACTGCGATTCAAAATCTTCGCCCCAATTACCGTCCGATCGCGCAGCCGCTGTTCACGCCCAGCGAAGCGGCTGAGCCGCTGCTCTTCACGCTTCAGGCAGCCATCGGCGTGGCGGGCCTGACCTGGGCGATTCTGTGGTTTCGTTCGCGGCGACGGCGCAAAGCGAACCACGGCGCGCGCCGGCACATGCATCTGCATCCGCATCTGAGCGACATCGCGTTCACCAACGCGTGGAGGCATCGCAACCCGTGGGAGAAGGTATTGTTCGGCGGCGGGCTGCTGCTGGTAACGTTCTTCGTCGCGCCGTTCCCCTGGTGCGTGGCCATCGCGCTGCTGGTAACGCTGGCAGCCACGGCCGGTGCCAAGATTCCAGTCTCCAGCTGGCTGGGCGTTCTTTCCGTGCCGGTATCGTTCGCCATTCTAACGGCCTTCGGAATTCTGGTTGAGATCGATCATTCCTCCAGCGCTGGGTTCTCGGTGGGATTGGACTGGAACGGGTTGCCGCTCGCGGCTGGGCTGCTGCTGCGGTCCGTTGCGGCCATTTCCTGTCTCGCGTTTATCGGATGGACAACCCCGTTGATGGAGCTGATCCCGGTGTTCCAACGCCTGGGCATCCCGGCGGTGCTGATTGACTTGGCGCTGATGATTTACCGCTTTCTCTTCGTTACCGCGACCACTCTGGGCGAGATGAGACGGGCCCAGTCCTGGCGACTGGGGCGAGCGGATTACCGCAGCCGCATGCGTGCGCTTTCCATGCTGGCCAGCGGGCTGTTCCTGCGATGCGTGCAGCGGGCCAGACGCCTGGAGGATGGCATCGAGTCGCGTGGGTACCAGGGGCGGCTTTGGGTACTGGCGCCGCGGAGTGCCGCTTCTCCGGCCGCGATTGCGGGCATTCTGGCGATCCAGGCCGGTTTGTTCCTGGCTGCCGAGTTTACCAGGGGGGTAACATGGCTTCGATTTTAGAGGCTCGGGACGTGAGCTTCGCTTATGGCGAGGGCCAGGCGGCCCTGCACGAGATGAGCTTCGAGCTGGAGTGTCCTCGCAAGGTGGCACTGCTGGGCGCTAATGGCGTGGGCAAGTCGACACTCATGCTCCTGTTGAACGGAACTCTGCGGCCCAACGAGGGTGAGCTGATCGTTCTCGGACGTCCGATCGACTATTCACGGTCCGGCTTGCAGTGGTTGCACCGCAAGGTCGGGATTGTGCTGCAGGACCCGGACGATCAGCTGTTCGGAGCCACCGTGGAGCAGGACGTGGCGTTTGGCCCGCTCAACAATGGCGTGGAATCGGCGGAAGCGCGCGAGCTTGTGATGCGGACGCTGGAGAGCCTGGGCATCGTGCATCTGGCCGACCGCCCCATTCATGAGCTCAGCCTGGGCGAAAAGAAGCGCGTGGCGCTGGCGGGCGTGCTGGTTCTGGAACCCGAGATCATTCTTCTCGACGAGCCAACCGCCGGGCTGGACTTTGTCGGCATCACATCCATGCTGGGTCTTCTCGGCGGCCTGCATCAGACCGGCACCACGATTGTGATCAGCACGCACGACACGGATTTGGCGTACGAGTGGGCGGAAGACGCCTGGGTTCTGGTGGATGGCCACATTGCCGCGCAGGGGCCTATCGCGGAAGTGATGTTGGAGCGCGACCTGTTGCGGGCGGCGCATCTTCGCGTTCCCTGGCTGGTGGAGATCGCGCTCGCAATCGAGGAGACATCCCCAGATCTACGAACCGCGCCGCTGCCGAAAAGCCGGGATGAAATGATCGGGCGGATTCGGGAAGTACGCGCAGTCTCGCGCGTCCGATGAACCGTTCTGTATCCTGTTGCTGCTCCAGGGCAGCGATTTCCCGGAACGCTTTGGCCTGGTAGTGCGTCCCTCCCTTGACCGATTCGCGCTAAGAGCCTAGAATGGTGGAAGATTTGAATCTCGTCTGGCGGTGAATTGTATGAAATTAAAGCACTTCTTGGTTTGCTCCAGCGTCGCTGTGGCGGGTTTGGCGGGAGTTTACCTGCTGGCCGCGCCGCAAACGACCACGCAAACCGCGACGCAGCCGGATAAGGACGATAAGGATAAGAAGGTCGATGCCTCGTCCCGCGACACTGTTGCGAAACCGATGACGGCGAAACAGAAAAAGAAGCAGGAAGACAAGCTTCGCAAAGAGTTGGAAACGCCGTACAAGAAGTGGCTGAACGAGGACGTTGCCTACATCATCACCGATGAGGAGCGGAAGGCATTCAAGCGGCTGAGCACCGACGACGAGCGGGAAGCGTTTATCGAGCAGTTCTGGCTGCGGCGCGATCCGACACCGGACACCGAAGAGAACGAGTTCAAGGAAGAGCATTACCGGCGCATCGCGTATGCCAACGAGCGTTTCGCTTCGGGTATCCCGGGATGGAAAACAGATCGCGGCCGAATCTACATTGTTTATGGGCCTCCCGACGAGATCGACGATCATTCCTCCGGTGGCACTTACGACCGTCCCATCGAAGAGGGTGGCGGAACTACGTCCACCTTCCCGTTTGTGGATTGGACTTATCGCTATATCGAAGGTGTGGGCACGAACGTAAAAATCGAGTTTGTGGATACCACCATGTCGGGCGAGTTCCGCATGACAATGGACCCATCGGAAAAGGACGCGCTGACCTATGTTCCGGGAGCGGGCCTCACCCTGTATGAGCAGATGGGCTTGGCGGATCAATCGCAGCGCTTTACCCGCACTGACGGCACCACGCTCGGCACCGGCAACCAGCCGCTGCCGGAAAGCATGAATGAATTCACCCGGTTGCAGCAGTTCGCGAATCTGCAGAAGCCGCCGGAAGTAAAGTTCAAAGACCTGCAAGCGGTGGTCAGTTCCAGTATCCGCTACAACAATCTGCCGTTTAAGGTACGCGCGGAGTACATCCGCATCACCGATTCCACCATTCTGACAACGGTAACCATCCAGTTCCAGCGCCGTGACCTGCAGTTCAAGCAAAAGGACAATGTCTCGAAGGCGACCGTGAACATTTTCGGGCGCATCACTTCGATCACCGGGCGGGTGGTAAACACTTTTGAAGATCCTGTGACCATTGAGGTGCCCACGGACATGCTACAGAAGGCGTTGGACGGAGCGTCCATCTATCAAAAATCGATTCCGCTGGCGCCAGGGATGTACCGGCTGAATATTGTGTGTAAGGACATCACCGGCGGCAACATGACCACCTATCCGATGGCGCTGACAGTTCCTCATTTTGACGATGAGAAGCTGGCGTCCAGCAGCCTGATCCTGGCGGACCTGATCGAAAAAGTCCCGACCAATAGCATCGGGAGCGGGCAGTTCGTGATCGGCGACACGAAGGTTCGGCCGCGGCTTACCGATACCTTCGACCGGGATGAGAAGCTGGGAATCTACACCCAGTTTTACAACTTCTCGCCCGATCAAAAGACCAACAAGCCGAACGGGTCCATTGAATACGACATCACCAAGAGCGGCGCCAAAGATCCGGTTTTGCACTACACCGAGGCGGTGACATCCATCCCGGGCGCGTCCTCGCAGCAGGTGACGGTGGAAAAGCTGTTGCCGTTGCAATCCTTGGAGCCGGGGCAGTACACCTTAAAGATGAAGGTTACTGATAACAACAGTAATCAGGTGTTAACCCCAAGCGCCAATTTTACGGTAAAGTAAGTCATAGGGCGGAGGTCGGTTCCGTCCCCTGAAGCCTGTACGGAACACCGAAGCCTGTACGGAAAAGATGACGGGTCAGCCTAAATTCGCTGCGGGCCTTATTGCCGCGCTGATCTTGTCGGCGCCGATGGCGTTCTCCGGGCCCGATACCCCGCATCCAGGAACGATCGCCGGCGTGGTTCGCAACACCAGTGGCGTGCCGCAGATCGGCGCGACGGTTTTCCTGTTCAATCGCTCGGAAAAGCTGATGAAGCGGGTCATCACGAACGAACGCGGTTTGTTCGGTTTCGGCCTTCTCACTCCTGACCTTTATTCGGTGCGCGTGTCCTTGGCCAGCTTTGTGCCTGCGGTGAAGCAAAAGATCGCCGTACAACCGGGTATGCAGAGCTTGCTGTACGTCGATATGGCGAGCGTTCTCAGTACCATCGAGCTGGTATATGCCAAGCCTGGCGAAGGCGCTTTGATGAGCGACGATTGGAAGTGGGTGCTCAAGGAGTCCGCCGCCACGCGGCCGGTTCTGAGAATGTTACCCGCCGACCTTGGCCAGGATCCGCAAGACCAACAGCAAAGCACGGCACAAAATCAGGCGGGGCCAGCGAGTGTTTTCTCCGATACACGCGGGATGCTGAATCTCTCCGGAGGCGATCCGGGATCGCTTGGTTCAACCTCATCGCAAGCCGATCTGGGTACGGCTTTTGCGGTAGCCACTTCGGTGTTCGGGCACAATGAGCTGCAGTTGAGCGGCAACGTCGGCTATAGCGCGCACGCGGGCCTGCCGACGGCCGGCTTCCGCACCAGTTTCAGCCGGGACGGTGTGGGGCCGGAGATCGCAGTGACGGTGCAACAGATCTATCTTCCGGTGCGTGGTAGCGCGGTCGGCCTGACTGGACAGCCGGATGGGCCAGCTTTGCGCACCATGTCGGTTTCCATCCACGACAGCAAAATGGTGACCGAGAATTTGCGGCTGGATTATGGCACCTCGCTCGATTCGGTGAGTTTCATGGACCATGTGAACTCGCTCAACCAATTCGGGCGTCTGACGTATAATCTGGGCGCCGCGGGCCTGGTGAAAGTGGCCTACAGTTCGGGCGCGCCTCCCGCGGAATTGGCCGCCGAACCCCGCGACGGGGAGGGCCGCGCTCCCGGAGATTCTGAAGCTTTAGCGCAGGATCTGGCGGCGTTGGCGATGCTGCCGCGCCTGTCGTTGTTGGACGGGCATTCGGCCATCCAGCGGTCCCAGGACGCCGAGATCGGCTATGAGAAGAGGCTTCGCTCCACCACCTTTAATGTGAGCGCGTATCACGAGAGAGTCCGCAATGCCGCGATGACGGTGGTTGCGCCCGATGGTGCGTTTGCGCCGGGCGATCTGCTGCCGGATATTTCATCTCAAAACAGTGTTTTTGACGCCGGCAGTTATCAGCGCTCCGGGTTTGCGGCGTCGCTGTCGCAGGCGCTCGGGGATCACGTGCAGATCGGTTCGTCGTTTGGAAGCGGCGGCGCTTTGGCGCCCTCCGGCGACGGGGACGATGTCGCGGCCAGCTCAGCGGAAGCGTTGCGCTCCCGTCTTCAGACCGTGCAGCGTTTTTGGGCTTCGGCCAGGGCTTCGGCCAAACTTCCGCTCACCGGCACCATCATTACCGGCAGCTATCAATGGATGGATTACAACAACACCATCATGCCGGATCATTTCTATCTGACGCAGAGCCCTTACACCGAGCCGGGTTTGAACGTCCGCTTACGGCAGCCGATTCCGTCGGTGCTGGGGATGCCAGGGCGCCTGGAAGCCACGGCCGAGCTGCAGAACGGTCTGGCGCAGGGCTATCTGCCTGTCGTCGAGGGCGGCCAGCACGTGACGCTGGTACAGTCGCCACGCGCGCTGCGCGGTGGACTGAGCTTCATTTTCTGAAGCAGCATTCGCCGCTGAAGCAGTATTGGCCACTGATAAACGCGGATAAACGCAGATCAAAAAGATAGGTACTTACGCCTCAGCTGGCGTAGATTGAATTTGCTCCTGGAGTCCGCCCCTAGCCTTGGAGCGCACGAAAGAATAGTTATCGGCGTTGATCTGCGTTCATCTGCGGCCTGAAAGTTTTTTCTCAACCGATGCCGATGCTCATATTGAGCAGCAGATCGTTCACGGCCTTGTCGAAGGGCGCTGTTGAGGCCAGCTCATAAAGCTTGCCGCCTTCCTCGATATCTCCGGCCAGCCTTTCGTCGAGAGTCTTAAACTGATGTTCGAAGGCTGCGGCCAGCTCGCGCATGGCGCGCGAGAACTCGTGGGAGGCGGCCGAACCACAGGCCAGGTCATAGTGGATTTCCGAAGTCAGGGGCGATTCGGGCGCGGCCAGCCGCAGCGCGCGCTCCAGGTAGAACCGCGACCGGGCCGCGTCGGAGGACGCGTAGATGCGTCCGAACCCGAGGTACAGCCCCGCCAGAGCTGAAGCAGCCCGCGAGCCGGCGACAACTTCCAGGTAGGCCGCCGTGTTTTCATCCCGAACCAGCTCCAGCCGGGCATGTTCGCTCAGAGGCGCATCGCGCCAGGCAGCCAACCGCGCGGTCATTTCAGCGACCTGGGTCTCCCAGGCGGCCGGAGGCTCGGGAACTTCCGCAGTTCGGGCAAGCGTCATTTGTTGCAGCTTTTGCTCGGTCTCTTCCTGCAGTTCGCGCAGGTCGCCCATCGCCAGGCCGATCTGATCCTGGATATGGTGGATGGTCTGGTCGGCCTGCCGGGCGAAGCTGGTGGTGCTGAAATAAGACGACAAGACTAAGACGATGGAGTAAAAGCCGGAAGTGCCGAGCAGAATCAGGACCAGCAGTTCCATGTCGCTTACGCGCTTGGTGAGCAGATCCATGCGATCCTGCAATACGCGCGCGCGATCGTCCGGGGTGAAACCGGGCACATTCGCGGGCAAAGAAGCCCATTGCTGATGGTTCCACAGCTCCCAGCCCGCCGTCACAAGAGCCGCGGTGAGCGCCGCCAGCAGGAGACCGAGCGCGATTTTGCGAAGAACCGCCATTTCGACAGCTATAGTCTAAGGCCGCGCGGCGTTTTGTCGAGCCTGTAGAAGTACCAGGACAAGCGCTGGAAAGTAACGGCGTGAACGGAGTACTACTTGCGCGCGCCGCGCCGTGGCTTCTTCACTCTGGACTGCCGGAGCTTGCCCGATTTGCGCTTGGGCTTGCTGATGATAAAGGTCCCGCTACCATGGGCCTCGGCTGAATACAATTTCTCGTCTACCATAAAGGTTCATTGTCGCATGAAACGCTTATTTTCATTTCTGACGGCCGTTGCGCTGATTATCCCGGCGCCGGCGCAGGAGCTGTTCGCGAATATTGGCCACATCGAGGAGGGGTTATCGGCCATCACCGGCCTCAGGTTCAAGCACCATGTTCCGTTCGCCCTGATCAACAAGGACCAGTTGCATCGCTACCTGGAACAGCGGCTGCACGAGACCATGAAGCCGGACGAAGCGCGCGCCGAGGAGTTGACCCTCAAAATGCTAGGCTTGGTTCCCGCCGATTTCGACCTGCGGAAAAGCACCCTGGATTTGCTCACCGAGCAGGCCGCCGCGTTTTACGATTACGACCAGAAGAAGCTATTCGTGCTGGAGGGCACCGGGGAAGCGTCCAGCGCCGCGTCAAATGACGAAGAGCGTGTGGCGTTGGTGCACGAATTGGCGCACGCGCTGGCGGATCAGCATTTTCATCTCGCGAAATATATTCGGGAAGGGATGCGGAGCGACGATAGCGCCACGGCACGGCAGGCCGTGATGGAAGGGCAGGCCACCTGGCTAATGGCTGCATACATTTCACGCGAAGGCGGCGGGAAGCCGGAAGTTCCCCGAGCCGTTCTGGAGCTGATGAAGCAGAGCATCGAAGGGTCGGCCGCCCAGCAATACCCGGTGTTTTCGCAAGCGCCGATGTACATCCGCGAGTCCCTGGTGTTTCCATACGCGGAAGGGCTGATGTTTCAAGACGCGGTGTTCCGGAAGCTGGGACGCGAGGCTTTCTCGCAGGTTTTCCTTCAGCCGCCGCTGAGCAGCGGACAGATCCTGCACCCGGAGAGATATCTGGGACACGGTGGAGTTGTAATTCCAATTCCTCCGCCGATACCCGAATCACGAGAGTTCCACAAGCTGGCCGATGGCACGCTGGGAGAGCTGGATTTCCGGGTGTTGCTCTCGCAATACACCACCGCGGCGGAGGGCGAGGCTCTGGCGGCGCATCTGGCGGGCGGGTCATATTCGTTGTTCGAGCAGAAGCGCGAGAAGTTTCCGGTGCTGGCGGTGGCATCCACGTGGGACTCACCGGAGTCCGCGCGGAACTATTTCGAGCAGTATCGAAAAGTGATGCAGGGTAAGTGGAAGAAGTTGGAGATCCAGAGCGAGGCCGCGGAGATGGTGGATGGGCAAGGCGATTCCGGCTATTTTCGCGTATGGATGGACGGCGCGACGGTCAATCAAATTGAGGGATGGAAGACGCCTATTCCGCCCGAATAGCCGTGATCGCATCCACACGCAGCGCACGCAGCGATGGCATGAGGCTGCCGGCGATCGTCATGAGAAAACATAATGCGGCGGCGCTCGCGAAGGTAGCCGTGTCCGCTGGGGCGACACCTGCCAGCAGCGCCTGCATGGCGCGGCCGGCCACATAAGCCAGAGCCACTCCGAGAGCAACGCCGGTCCCAGCCAGGAGGAAGCTTTCGCGGAGCACCAGCTTCAGGATATTGCGCGGCTGTGCTCCCAGCGCGATGCGTACCGCGATCTCGGGAGAACGGGCCGAGACGGTGAAGGACAGCAGGCCATGGATGCCGATACCGGCCAACAGAAACGCGAGCGCGGCGAAAGCGCCGATGATGCGCACCTGGACGGCACGGGGCGCGGTATTGTTCTGCACGATCTCGGATAACGTGCGAACTTCGGAAATCGGCTGCTCGGGATCGGCTTCCCGGATGATGTGCCGGACAGCGGGCAGTAGGAGCAGGGGATTGGCCGAGGAGCGGATCACCAAATCCTTGGGTGCATAGAATACCAGTGAGTCGTCCGGCGCCTGCTGATAAGGAACATACACCTGAGGCTCGCTATTCTTCTCCAGGCCGCGCACGCGGATGTCGCCGACCACTCCCACAACCGTTCGATCTGATAGGGCGAATTTGAAATGGCGCCCCAAGGGGCTTTGGCCGGGCCAATAACGGCGCGCCAGGGATTCGCTGACCACCGCGACGAACGGTTTGTCGCTCGCGTCGGACTCGCTGAGATTTCGTCCGGCCTGCAGCGGGATTCTCAAGGTGGAGAAGAACCCCGGAGTAATGAAGCGCAAGCTGGCCGAGTGTCCCTCTGAACGGTCCAGCGTTTTTCCATCGATATCAACGGGCCAAATGCCGCCGCCCATCTGCATGGGGAGAAAACTGATGTAGCCGGCGTCGGAAACGCCAGGCAACGCGTGAACTCCGGTGAGTACGCGCCGGTAGAAGGCGGTTCGTTTGGCGGTGGACGCATATTTTGGCATCGGAAGCGCGGTCTCGAGCGTCAGCACTCCGTCACTGCGGAATCCGGGATCAACCGATTGGATTCTCAACAGTGCTCGCAGCAAAAGGCCGGCCGATATCAAGAGAACCACGGACAGGGTAATTTCCGAGAGGATGAGAGCGGATCGGAGCCCGGCCTTTCGCCCCCCTCCCGAACGTGATCCTTCACGCAAACCGGTGAGATCGCCCCGGCCGGCTCGCAGTGCGGGTAACACGCCGAACCCAATGCCGGTCAGGATTGTCAGGATTGCGGCGAATCCCAAAACACGACCGTCGATGGAAGGCGTGCCGGATGCAGGCAGCGATGGGACCAGCTTGGTGAGCAGCGGCAGCGCCAGCAGAGCGAGCAGTACCCCGAGCACCCCTCCCAGCGATGACAAAACCATGCTCTCCGTCACCAGTTGCCGGACGAGTCGCTCTCGGCCGGCCCCGAGCGCGGTTCGCACGGCTAATTCTTTTTTACGCGCCAACGCGCGTGCCAGCAGAAGATTCGCCAGGTTGCTACAAGCGATCAGCAGCACGCAGAAAGCGGCTCCCGCTAGCGCGACCAGCAATAAACGCCGCTCATCGGAGATGTCATCCTCATGCATGAACCCCACAAACGCGCCGGTGTGCTGGAGCTCGTTCGGATACTGACGTCTTAACTGTCCGGCGATCAGGTCCATGTCAGCCCGGGCCTGCCGGAGGGTGACGCCAGGGCGCAACCGGGCGACCCCATCGAGGTAGTTGTCATTGCGGTCCGCAAACGCCGCTTCCGGGAACTGGAACGGAGCCCAGAATTCCGTCTCCTGATCGGGGAAGTGAAACTGGGGCGGCATGACTCCGATGACTATGTGCGGGGTCCCATCCAGATTGAGCTTTCGCCCCAATACGCTCGTGTCGCCACCGAAGACCCTTTGCCACAGGCCATAGCTCAATATCACGGTTTGAAGGGCGCCATCCCGGTCGTCATCCGGGTTGATGGAGCGCCCGAGCAGGGGTTGCACGCCGATGAGCGTAAATAAATTACCGGTCACTATCGCGCCTGGAACGCGCTGGGGAGATCCCTGGCTGATGAGGTTGACCGTAAATCCGGTGAACGCGCCCAGCTCTTCGAATACGCCGTTCATACGTTTCCAATCGCGATAGTTGGCGGGAGACAACTCCATGCGCTGGTAACCGGGCAAAGTTTCCCAGAGCGATACCAACCGATCCGGGGATGGAAACGGAAGCGGGCGAATGAGGACGTAATCAGTCACCGAGAACACGGCCGTATTGGCGCCGATGCCCAACGCGAGCACAAGGATCGCCACTGCAGTAAATCCGGGCGCGCGGGCGAGTGTGCGCGCGGTGTAGCGGAGATCCTGTCGAAGGATGTCCCAATGCACAGCCGGAGCGTTGCGAAGAGCTTCGAGCGTGGCGGAGAGCAGGGAAGCCCCGCCGCTGGCGACAACGGCGCACATCTCATCGCCATACTCGGCTCGGAAGGACGATGGATAAAGATGCAGGAGCGCCCTATAGAATCGCATAAGGCGTCCAGCTCATGCCTTCTCCGGCGCGAATCCCATGGCGCGCGCCCACTTGACCATTTTTGCCATGCGCGCGGCCTCCGCCTTGGCGACCGCGGCGCCCAGGGGCGTGATGCGGTAATAGCGGCGCCGCTCATCATCGAATTCGGGGGCGGGGCGCTCTTCGGTTTCGACCACGAGGCCTTGCTCCAGCATCCGCTGGATGGAGCGATAAAGCGTGCCCGCGCTCAGCTTGAGCTCGCCGCCGGTTCTAGCCGCGACGTCCTGAATAATGGCGTAGCCGTGGCGATCTTCCTCGGCCACCGCCATCAGGATGTGGAAAGTCGCGGAGGGCAACGGAAGGAACGCGTCCGGCTGAGGAGGTTTCTGGGCCATCGCCCTTAGTATATCCGCTATGGCTATATTGTCAATGGCTATATTCGCGAAGCGCCTTTAGTAAGGGCCTGGCGCTTACTTTTACGGCGTGTCGGGCTTGGCGGGGAGATGCCACTCGCCGGGATCGGGCGGCGGTTTGAACTCGTCAGTGCTAAAAACGCGCAGTTGCTCGCCGGGCCCCGAGACCTTCAAGACCAGAGCGATGGCCCACTTCGGACCCTGAAAATAGGAGACGCGGATGCGATGCAGGCCGCCCGCCAAATCGACAGTCCCATCCTTCCACAGCGGCGCGTGCAGACCGTCGTTATCGATAATGACCTGATCGTCGATGTAAAGCTTGGCCCCATCGTCAGAGAGCATGTTGAACCTATAGGCGCCTGGCTTGGTGATCCAAAACCTGCCCGTATAGTCGATCGCGAACCATTCGATGCGTTTGGTGACGCCGGGGAAGCCTTGCCGGAAGTCCTGCGCAGGCACGTTCAGCGAAGAGGTGTAGATCGGGGGGCCGGCGGGCTTCAGCTTTTCGAAATCGGGAAGCTGGGTGCGGTTGCGCTTGATGTTATAGACCAGGCCGCGCAAACCCGAAGGTATGACCACCGTGGTGCCGAAGACGACCGTGGGTTCCTCCTGCGCGGCGATGCGGGAGACTCCGGTGACCAGCGCAAGAACGAGCGAGGCAGGAATAAAGATCGAGCGCATAAGCCAAACCGGAGCGGCCGGCCGGAAGGTCATACGTTTATCGTAGCGGAGAAGAACAGGCGGAGAAGAACAGGCGGAGAAGAACAGGCTCCGCCGCTGCTGGCCCTGCTGCTACAGTGTGAGCAATGTCCACTCCAGACCTCCGATATCCCGTTGGCCCATTTCAGTTCGGAATTCCCGTCTCCGCGCAGGAGCGGAGGGTTTTTCTTGCGCAAGTGGCCGAGGCGCCCGCGAAGCTTCGGGCCGCGGTCACCGGTCTTTCGGACGCCCAACTCGATACTCCTTATCGCCCCGAGGGCTGGACCGTCCGTCAAGTGGTCCACCACCTACCGGACTCGCATCTTAACTGGTATGTCCGAGGAAAACTCGCATTGACGGAACACGAGCCGACGATCCAGCCTTTCTCCGAGAATCTGTGGGCCGACTTGCAGGACGGGCGCGCTGGCGCGATTGAACCATCGTTGCGGGTCTTGGAAGGCATCCATGCTCGCACTGTGTTGTTCTTTGAGTCGCTCGCTTCCGAGGATTGGACGCGAAAGTTCCTTCATCCCGAACGCGGCTCCCTGACGATCGAAGATATTCTTCCCGCACTTGCGTGGCATTCGCGGCACCACACCGCGCACATCACGGAGCTGCGCCAGCGCTTGCGTTGGTCCTAGAAAGCCTGGCTAGAAGGGAAAGACTGGCTAGAAGGCCGATGAAACTTTGAGCTCCACGTTGGCGGTCTGGTTGGCCTTCACATCTACTGAGACCGCTTTGTTGATCAACTCGGGCAAGCTCGCTATCAAGCTCAGCCTATTTCCGTCCCATGGGTCGAAAGCAAACGCATAGTAACGTCCGGGGCGAAGATAGCGGATTTCGAAACGATCGCCCTCGCTGCAGCGCGCTAATCGTACCGAGGTCAAATCACCGCGCTGAAAGGCAGGGTCCTGGGGAACCATGATGACCGAGGCGCTAGCGCAGTCTTCCACATGGCCGCGGACGCTCCCGCCGTCGGATCTGTACACAATTTTTACAGGGGCCGACCCGGGGCTGAATTCCGCCATTTGACCCATTACGTCCCGGTCACCCATGGTGATCGAAGAAAGGTAATATCCCGCGCCGGTGGGGGGAAAGGAAACGATTAGATAGCTGCGGCCGGCATAAAGACCATCGATCTCGTAATTCCCGTCCTTCTCCCTCCTGCCGCTGGCCGGGGCGCCGTATCCTTGCGGCTCAAGTACGACACTAGCCTGAATCTTCGTCGTAGAGTCCGGAGTTTCCAGTAGTAATTCGGTTGGAACGCTAAACGGCGCAGCAAGGCGGAGCTCAACCGGCTGCGGATCGCGCCCATTGACAGTTACGGCTGCGAAGGCTCGTAAAGCTCGGTCAGTGCCTGGTTCCGTCGCTGGTTCCGTCGATAGATGCCATTCGCAGGCGTATAGGTCTGCGAACTCGAAGCTGCCGTCCTTTCCTGATGACGTGCGGCGCAAGGGCGCATCGCCACAATCCAGCACGACCATGAATCCGGGCGCTGGATCTCCGTTGCTGTAACGAACCTGCCCACGAATTCGGTAGGCATTCACGGCGCGAAGCTGGATATCCTGCCCGGCGAGTTCGGCGCCGGGGCGGATCAGGATTTTCTGCGCCGCACCCACATCCGCCACGCCGGGAAACCAGGTCTTCACCCAAGCGTAGCGTTGATCGCCAACAAGCGGGGGTGGTGGGAGTTTGAGCGGAGCCCGCGCGCTCAGAAAATAGCTGCCCGGGTCAGCGTCGATCACGAAGCCGCCATCGGGGCCGCTGTTGACCGCCTGCCCGGCTCCGCTTTCCCGGAGCAACGAAACAATGGCGCCGGCAACTGGGCGGTCGCTCGCGTCGAACACGCGCCCGGAGATCCGCCCGCGCGGAGTGAGCGAAAGCTTCAGATGGACTGGATCGAGGCCGGCCACCACGCCAAAGGGCCGTCTGGCCGCTTCATCTTGCACCGTCAGAAATCCGGTTTTGAGCGCAAAAGCGGTGTAGGTTCCATCCGCCACTCCCTCAATACGGAAGGCGCCGTGCTCGTCCGAGACCGCCTGATAGGGAGCCTTACGGGCGTCCTCAATCTGCACGGAAGCTCCGCCGATAGGCGCGCCGGTAATGGAATCAACCACCGTGCCTTCGATCACCTGAGCCGAGGCGACTTGCGCTAAAACAAACGGCTCGAAAAGCGCGGCTCCCAGGAACAGGAGTGCGGCCAGGAGCTTCATTCCCAAATTTCAGCGTGCTTTTCCGGAGGAGTCAAGCGCGAAAAACGAAAGTACCAAGGCAAGAAGGTACAGCCGCTCTATAGACGCTCCTGCTGGTTCCTAGTCTAATTAGTTCATGGCCCGATGCAATGAATGCAACAGCGTCATCACCAAGACCGACACCGAGTGCTACATCTGCGGGCTGGCGGTCCCCGAGGCGAAGAAGCGCGTTTTGCGCAGCAAGAAAGAGCCAAAGCCGGCCGCCCCGGTGACGCCGTTAAGCAACCTGCTGTTTATTGCGTCGCTGGTTTTGACAGTGATTTCGTTTATTTCGAACCACAAGATGTCGCTGACATTGAGCGCCGCTTTATCCGGTATTTTGCTGCTGGCCAGAATCTTCGCGGATCGGATGGCAGTCAAGCAGCAGCTAGCGCTGCGCCCAGTAACGATCCCGCGCCTGGACAACTAGATCCTTGCGCTTGACCGTCAGTTGCAGATTGCGAAACTCCGAGATGCGGACCGGCTGATCGGAAACGAACCCCAGGTTGTACTGGCTGCGCAGCTCGTTCTCGATGATGCCAAAGATCTGATTGATGTTTTGCTTTTTCGAAACTTCAAAATAACCGCCGCCGGTCTCCCTGGCCAAACGCTGCATGTAGCCCTTGCCCTCAGGATCTCCGAAACCTCCGTAGTAGGTGGCATCCGAGAACAGGATGGAATAGATGATGGTGTCGGCGCGCTGCGCCGCTTCAATGGCGGAGGCCAGGGTCTCATCGCTTCCGTTGTCTCCCCCGTCCGACAAAATGATCATGGCTTTGCGATTCTGCTGGTTGCTCATGATCTCGCGCGACGCTTTCACCACCGCATCAAAGAGCAGAGTTCCCCCGCCGCGCTGCGTTTCTAACTCGCTCTTGCTGGGAGTGTCGACGTAGGGCAGGGATTGTTCCAGATCGCGGCGGGACGAGGTCGGCTTCTGACGCGTCATTACCGCCATGTCGAATTGAGTGACGAAGACTTTATCCTTTCCCTCGCGTAGAACCTGATCCACAAATTGAAAGCTGGCGCTGCGCTCGCTCTCGAGCACGCGGGCCTGGCTCATGCTGGTGTCTACCATCAAGCCGATGGTCAGCGGCAGGTCCGACTCGCGGGAGAAATAGCGAATCTCTTGGGGCCGCTTGTTCTCGGTGAGGGCGAAGTCGTCCTTGGAAAGATCGTTGATGATCTGGCCGGATTTGGTCCGTACGGTGGCCAGAATATTGACCACCTTCACTTCGGTCGAGAAGGTTGCGTCTTCCTGTCCCGGCGCTTGAACCTGCCCCGGCGCTTGAACCTGCCCCGGCGCTTGAACCTGCCCCGGCGCTTGAGCCAAAAGCGGTAACAGAAGAAGGAAGGGGAGGGCGAGGCGGCGCGCGAGAAGGTACATCTTTATTGAATTATCTCATCAACTAGCAGGCTGCTGAAAAAGTCCACGAGGTCCCGACTCTGTTGAAAATCACCCCCGTGCCGG
Organism: Bryobacterales bacterium; assembly: GCA_963725455.1. Taxonomy (GTDB): domain Bacteria; phylum Acidobacteriota; class Terriglobia; order Bryobacterales; family Bryobacteraceae; genus Palsa-89. The sequence goes on along the minus strand of CAVRZH010000031.1, from coordinate 1,694 downwards.
TGCTGGAGCATCGGGTGTGCGGGTTACTGCGTAGCCAAGCTTGCGGAGGGCCTGAATCATCTTTTCGGCTCGGCGTTTCTTGGCCTTAGCATTGGTTTCTTGGCCCTGTTCGATATAGCGTACATGATCGTGCAGGATTTTCCAGACGAGGCGGCCAAGGCGGTGGGCGATAGCCCAGATGGCGCCGGTATAGTGAAGGCGCGGCAAAAATCTCCGAAAAAGCGATTGGAAGTGGCCGCCCCGCTTCTTCACCGCAGCTTGCGCGGCCTGAGTTAGGATGCGCCGCACAGAATGGTTCCCTTTGGCTGAGCGGGAACTCTGGTTCTGCTCCGCGCTCACGTTGCTGCCGGAGCATAATCCGGCCCAGGAGCTAAACTGACCTGCCGAAGGGAACGCGGCTGCATCCGCGCCCATCTCTGCGATAAGTTGCTGCGCCGAATCCGGCCCGAACCCGGGAATTTCGGCTACCCGGACTACGGCCTCCTCGTACTGCTGGAGCGCCCGGGCCGTCATTTGATCCAGCTTTTCAATTTGTTGATCCAACAGGCCGAGCCGTTCCAGATACAGCTTTAACAGCTCGCGATGTACTGGCTCGACTGAGCCGGTCAGCGCATCGCTCAATTCCGCTTGGGTGCATTTCAGATGGTCGTCGCCCAACTCGGCCAGACGGTCTGGATTAGTTTCTCCCTCGCTCAGGGCTTTCAAGATCCGCCTCCCGCTCACTCCGAGCAGATCGCTGATGACGCTGGAGAGTTTGATGCGCGCTTCCTCCAACAACGCTTCCAATTGATTCTGCAGGCGCACTCGGTCGCGCACCAATTGTTGTTTGCCGCGGGTCATAGTCCGCCACGTACGTTGCTCGGCGTCGGGCACGAAACTGAGCATGAGTTCGTCGGCCAACAACCGCCTGGTCAGCCGCTTTGCATCGCCAAAGTCGTTCTTGCGGCCTTTGGGGGCGCGATTAGAGTGCGCCTGCGCCAGATGCAGTTTCTTAAAATGTGGCTCCAGATCCAGCCACACCGGCTTCCAGTACTGCGCGGTCGATTCCATCACCACTTCGCGCACGTTGTGTTCTTGCAGCCAATCCACAATCTGCTTCCGCTCGCTGCTTCCCGCTCCGAATCGTCGGCACTTAAACTCAATCGCCTCGCCAGCAGGGTCCGCCACTTCATCCCCAGCCGAGGCGACCACCACCATCAGCACGTTCTTGTGGACATCGATTCCCGCTACTATATATGACATCTCATCCTTTCCGCCGAGGAAGCGGCAGAACGCGCGATAGCTAAAGTTAGACACTGTTACGTGCTCAGAGCGCTGCCTCAGCGGAAGCACCCCGTCACAATCATTCGTTCAAAACGCACATTCCGGGTCATACTCCCTCACGGTCTCAACATATCCAGAGTCGGAAAGATCTCTCCCGTTCCTCGACTCTCACTACCCTACCGCCGATGGAAGTCATTTTCATCATCATGGGTGGGCTGCAAGCCCATGGTTACTCCCTCACGGTCGCGGCTCGGTAAGCACCTAGTCTGAGCCGCGCGCCAGCGGCACATCCGGAGACGACCGGAAGTCGTGGCCGGCAGGACGTTCGGAGGCGCCAGGGGAGTCGTGCACCGGGCATCGCCTCCCGCTGGGGTGGCACTGGAGAACATCGACTCGAAGAACACCGGACGGGTGGCGCGTGAGCAAGCGTT
>CAVRZH010000030.1:0-8156 GCA_963725455.1 Bryobacterales bacterium | reverse complement strand
AAAAATCTGCAGCTCTTCGTTGCTCGAAAGGATCTCTTCGTTGGCCGACTGCAACTCCTCGTTGGTGGCTTCCTGTTCTTCAATGATGGACCGCAGATCGTTCTGCGTCCCGGCCAATTCTCCGCGCAGAGCGGCGATCTCGCGTTCGCCGCCCGGCCGCTTCTTCCCCATGCTTTTTCCGGGTGCCCGCCGGCCGCGGGCCTTTGGTGCGGAGTGGCGTCGAACAACACCAGGTAACAGGGATTCTTGGCGCCGTTAGGAGCGGACTTATCGATGACGGGGATTACTTCTAGAGTCATGTCGATATCCGCCGAGTCGCTTCTCACGCGCACACCGGCCTTGCGAACCGGATCGCCCGACTTCTTGGCCTGATGCAGCATAGCGCGCAGATCGATGGCCAATCCCTCCTTAGCCAGTTTGAGCAGGTTGAGCGTCGCTTGGCCCGGCGGCTGCTCCAGAAAGGGAGCCGTCCGGCCCCGGAACTGTAGAACCTCGAATGAGGAATTGGTGAGCACTCCCGGCGGTGAAAACCGCGACAAAACGATTCGGTCGGCCTCCCGGGCCAAATCCATTTCGGTCTGCAGAATTAAGCCTTGCCGTCGGACACGAATCGGGTCTTCCACCATTTCGGTGGGATGAAATTCCAAGTGTGCCCGCGCCGAGGTCAGCAGCCGGGAATAGATTTTGTGCTTCTTGTCGATCGGCTGGAACGCGTCCGACCCCGCTTCCACGCTTTCCGAGGTCCCGAGCAGAAGGTAGCCATTAGGGTTCAGAGCATAATGGAACGCCGCCAGCACCTTCCTTTGGAGCGGCACGCCCAGATAGATGAGCAGATTGCGACAGCTAATGAGATCCATGCGGGAGAAAGGCGGATCCCGGGTGACATCCTGCACCGCGAAGATACAAAGATCCCGCACCTGTTTGCTGATTTGATACCCGCCGTTCAATCTGGTGAAGAACTTTTGCAGGCGTTCGGCCGAAACATCGGCCACAATATTCTCGGGATAATGGCCATCGCGGGCGATCTGAATGGCTTCCTTGCTGATGTCGGAGGCGAAAATCTGGATGGGCGGCGCCCCGGACGATTGCAGGCATTCGAGCAACGATATGGCGATGGAGTAGGCTTCCTCGCCGGTGGCGCATCCCGGAACCCAGATGCGAATCGGGAGTTCACCGTGGCGATGCTTCAGAATATCCGGCAGGACTTCGCTCTTCAGGTACTCAAAAGTCTCGGGGTCCCGGAAGAACGATGTGACATTGATCAGCAGATCGCGATACAGCGCTTCCACTTCGGAGGGATCGGATTCCAGGCGCTGCAGATAGGATCCCATGGTCTCCATTTTGTTCAGGACCATGCGGCGCAAGATGCGTCTTCTCAGCGTGCTGGGCTTGTACTGCGAGAAGTCCACTCCGGTGGCGCGCTTTATGCAACGGAAGATGGCGATTAATTGCGATTCGTGCGGCTGGGTTGCGCTATCGTCGGCCTGCGCTCGTTGCAGGTAAGGATGACCGGCGATGCGTGCCAACTCCTTGGCGATTTGAGCCGGCGGCAACACGAAGTTAGCCGAACCGAATTGAGCGCTGGCGCTGCGTGGCATGTCCGGGTACTTAGCGCTTTGCTGATCCTGCGCGAAGGCGATGCCGCCTTCGGCTTTGATGGCTGCCAGCCCGAGTGTACCGTCGGTGCCCGTTCCTGAAAGCACCACCCCGATGGCTTGGCTCTTGCGTTGCGCCGCCAGGGAACGGAAAAAAGCATCGATCACCATCCCGTGGCGATGCTGTTCCTCGATCGGCTGCGCCACCAGGCCGCCATTCTCCACTTCGAGGGTAGCGTTGGGAGGGATGACGTAGATGTGATCAGGCTGCAATGTCATCTGGCCACGCACTTCCGCCACCGGCATGCGGGTCACTTTAGAGAGCAGCTCGCTCAGCATGCTTTTATACGTCTTGCTGAGGTGCGAAACGAGCACGAAAGCCATGCCGGTGTTGCTCGGGAGTGCTTCCAGTAACTCGCGGAATGCTTCCAGTCCGCCGGCCGAAGCGCCAATCCCGACTACCGGCACGGTTGCGGCCGCCGACGCTAGCGCGGAGGACGGTCTCTTCTTTGTCTTCGGCGTTGGGGTCTTCAGCGTTGGGGTTTTGGTCGCGCTTGGCTTCGGCTTGCCCGGTGGGGTCTTCTTCGGCATCTGCTCAACGGCTCAATTTACTTAGGTTACAGTAGCAGAATTTCCTGGCGCGCGGAAGAAAATATTAACGCATTATTTATTGAATTGACGCCGTATCCCGAGGCTGCTCCGCGACGAAGGCAGAATAGCCCCGGCTGGACAAGACCTGTACGATCATATCGGCGATGCACTGATGTTTCCGTGCTTTGCGCGGCCGCAAACTCTGCCTGGAAGCGGCGATCCGAACGGTGGTCCCGATACTCTCCAGACGCAGCTGCCGTGAAGCAATCCTCATCTCGCTGCTCTCGCAAACGGCCAGAGCCACTTCGGAGCAGATGGTGCGAGAAGCCTGCATTACAGCGGCTAACCGCTCCATGAGCTCAGCACGGCTGGCAGAGATATTCCGTTCCGATGACTTCATGAGTGACTCAAAACTCTCCGAAGAGACCAGTATAGAGCATTGCCACGAAGTCACCGGAAGATCAGTACACTAGCAGGCGCTAACCGTGCGGCGGGGCCGCGGAAGCAGAGGACACCTGAAAGTCGGCTCGGTTACAGCTGTGATCGGCTTCGTGCCGGTACAGCGCGAGACGGGCCTTCTCGGCTGCATCCCAGGACAGGCGGCATGAACGGCGCAGCAGATCCACTTCTGATTCAATACCCAAACCGACGAGGTCTGTCATCTTGCGCACAAAATCGGCGTAAGTGCGCGTTGTCTCCCGGTAATCGGCAACCAGACGAATACGTTCCTGGCACATCATAGCGGCTTATCTTACCACACGCCTGGGAACGATGAAATTTACTCTAAAGAAAGCCTGCTTTCCGTCGATAAACAAACCAAGACGAAAATGTTACAGGGTCTTACAACTGTTTCGCTGCCGCAGATTTATTGCGGGACGTGCCATCTCTCCACACGTTCAGATATCGTGCGCTGTCTGCATTGCAACCGGCCGTTGCGAACGGCATCCGCCAAACGGCCCGCGCGCAAAACGAAGCCGGTCCGCAGAACACATTAAACCGGGCGTTACTCGTACCTGGGGCTATTCATAGCGCAGAGCCACCACAGGATCCAGACGCGCTGCCTTATTGGCCGGCCAAATCCCAAAGAACAGCCCAATCGCCACCGACACCACGACGCCCAACGCCGCCGCCCACAGGGGCACCGCGGTGGGAAGCGCGGGATAGAGCAGCCGGCAAGCCAGCGAAACCGCCCATCCAAACGTCATCCCGATCAAGCCGCCCAGTCCGGTCAGCACCACCGCTTCGGTGAGGAACTGCAAAACGATATCCGCCCGTTTGGCGCCGATGGCCTTGCGGATACCGATTTCACGCGTCCGCTCGGTGACTGAAACCAGCATGATATTCATCACCCCAATGCCGCCCACCAGCAGGCCGATGGAGCTCATCACCACCATCACCAGCGCCACGATCGCCGTTACGCTGTGGAACTGCGCCACCAGTTGATCGGAAGTGGAGATGGAAAAGTTGTCGGGCTTGTCGGGCGGAACGTGCCGTTGAATGCGCAGCACGACGGTGGATTCATCGATGGCCGCAGCCAGCCGGCCGGGCTTGGCGGTGACGAACAGCAGATTCTCCTTGGACGCCGGAAACAGCTTGTGCATGCTGAAGTAGGGCAGGTAAATGTTGATGTCATCCTGTCCTGGAAACGATGCGCCCGGGCGTTTGGTCACTCCCACCACCTCAAATTTGTGGCCGTTGACATCGATCCACTTGCCGATCGGGTCTTCGCCATTGAACAGCGCGCGCGGCACGTCGGCGCCAATCACGGCTACCGGCATGCGGTGCTGATTTTCCACTTCGGTGAAGAAGCGCCCCTCGGCAATGTCCACCTGGCCGCTCTCCACGTAGGCCGCGTCAGTTCCTGAGATGCCGGCGTTGTAAAGCTCGTTGCCCTTGTAGCGGGCGATGTTGATCTGCGGGCCGCTGCCGGGCGTGTTCGGAATCAAATAAGGGCTGACAGACTGCACCGACGGACAGCGGGCTGCGATTGCCAAGCCGTCTTCATAGGTCAGTGGCTTGCGCCGGATCTCTTCCGCGGTCAGCCGGTGAAAGGCGATGGGAGCCTTGAAGATGATGGCGGTATTGGTCCCGAAGCTCCGCATCACTCCGGTGACCGCGCCGTCCAGGCCCGCGATAATGGACCCGACGCCGATGATGGTGCCGGTGCCGATGATCACGCCCAGCACCGTTAGGAACGACCGCATTTTGTGCTCGCGAACGGTATCCAGGGCCAGGCCGATCGCCGCGCTCAGTTCCACCCAGGTCATCCCATGTCTCCTTCAGCGTTCCACTCGCAGGGCTTCGATCGGATCCAGCTTGGAAGCGCGCTGCGCGGGGTAAATTCCAAAGAAAAGGCCGACCGCCGTGGATAAAGACAATCCGATCAGCACCGCCGAGATAGGCACCGCCATGGGAACCGCCGTGAAGCTCCGCACCGCGGTGGCGACCATCCAGGCCAAGGCCACGCCGATCAATCCCCCCATGCCGGCCAGCATCGACGACTCCATCAGGAACTGGTTCAGGATGTCCTGGCGGCGCGCTCCCACCGATTTACGGATGCCGATCTCATGCGTGCGTTCGCTCACCACCGCGAGCATGATGTTCATGATCACCACGCCGCCCACCACCATGAAGATAGACACGATCGCGACGGCTGTTGCAGCGATGGCGTTGGTAAGCTGGTCAAACGCACTCACCAGCGCATCGGAAGACAGAATCGAAAAAGTATCGTCCTGGCCGGGCTGTTCATGCCGCCGGGCGCGAATCAGCATCCGCATTTCGTCCTTGGCCTGCTCCAGCACTTTCTGGTCAACCGCACGGGCTGCATAGGTGATGCCGGTGCGCGAGCCGTAAATCTCAAAATATTTTTCGATGGGGATATCGACGAACCCGTCCTGGGACTGGCCGAACACGCTGCCCTTGGCTTCGGCCACGCCGATGACGGTGAACGGCTGGCCTTCCACTTTAATCTCGCGGCCAATCGGATCGGAGCCGCCAAACAGGTTGCTCTTCACATCCGCGCCGATCACCGCGACCGCGGATCGATGCCGGTCTTCGATCTCGGTAAAGTAGCGGCCGGACGCGATCGAGGTGTCGCCCAACGACGCCCAATTGGACGTCCCTCCGTTCAAGTTGATCTGAGTCAGGGTCTGCGATCCCAGGGAAACGCTCACGCTGCGGCTAGCGCTCATCCCAAAATCCTGAACCAGCGTGGCGTGATCCTTCAGATATTGAAACTCAGCCGGGCTCAGCTCCGGATTCCTCTTCTGCATTTGCAGGAATTTCTTCGGATCGAAATTGCCCAGGAAAGCGATCTTTACGATGCGAAAGCCGTCGGAGCCCATGCTGGTAACCGTGTTCGCGATGTACACGTCCATCCCGTGGATCATCGACATTACTGCAATCAGCGTCGTGGTCGCAAGGATAATGCCCAGCAGCGTAAGAAAACTACGCAGCTTGCTGGAGCGCAAGGAATCCGCCGCGATGGCTGCCGCCTCGCCAAAGGACGCCGTTTGTCTTAAACTTTTCGCCACTGGATTAAGAGACGAAGCTGGCCGTAACGTTGTTCCTTGCTTCTAATACCCAGTTTACGAGAACCTGATCCAGCCAGAAGCGCGGCCTGGTTTTCGAGATAAAGCCGAGGTGTCCTCCGTGCTCCACCGCCAGCAGGCGCAGGTGAGGATTCGTGGAGAACGCCGGATGATCGTAGACGGTGAAAGGAATCAGCGGATCGTCCTTGGCCTGCACCAGGAGCGTGGGAACGCGGATGCGGTCCAGGAACTGATTGGACGATTGCGTGGCGTAGTAGTTAGCGGCGCTGCCGAAACCAAACGCCTGGGCGGTGAACCGGTCGTCAAAGTCGTAGATGTTTTCGACTTGATCCAGGCCGCTCAAGTCGAAGAGCCCAGGCGTGAGCCGCTCCTTGGCGCGGATCCGCTCTTTGAGGCGGGTGACGAACCTGCGCGCATAAATGATATTGGAAGCCTTGTCGAGCTGCCGGACGCAGGCCGCCAGATCGATCGGCGTGGAAATCGCCATCACTCCGGCGATCAGATCCGATGCGGAATCCCCGAGTTCTCCGGCCAGTTTCAAAACCACATTGCCTCCGAGCGAGAAGCCGGCCAGAAAAATCGGCGCAGCACGCGGGAGCTGCCGGACCACGGAGAGCAGGTCCGAAGTTTGCCCTGAATGATACAGCGTGCGCCCGCTCAAGCGTTCCGTCCCGCCGCAGCTTCGCATGTTGAACCGATGCGTGGCGCACCCAGCCTCAAGCGCGGCCTGAGCCAAGCTGCGCGCATAACCCGCGGCGCTGGAGCCTTCTAATCCATGAACCAGAATCAAGTGCGCCACCGGTTCGCCGGCCGCCATCTGCGAATGCACCAGGACTTGCACGCCCGGCTCGGTTGCGTAAAGCCTGGCGTTTACCGGGAAGCGCTGCTCGTCCAGTTCACGGTGCCAATAATTGCCCGCGATAGTGAGCAGATGGGGATTCCGAAAGAATGGGACGAACGGCCGCAATACACCATTGTAGGAGGGTAAAGCGTACATGAATTCAGGTGTCTTACAATGCGTTCAATAGCCGTGGTCACGGGCCGCGGCTAACTGGATAGAGTTCAAACGGAGGAAACAAATATGGACATAACATTAGGACCTTGGACGGTGGATATGAGCATCGACAAAACGCAGGGTCAACCGATCGCGGACGCCATGGGCGCTGAAGCCTTTGACACCGTGAAGGGAACCACTGGCTTCACACCCCAGAATGCCGTGGATGGAAAGCCCGCCAAAACGGGATTTACCATCTCCGGTAAGCTCACCATGCTCGCGAAGGAGCCGAATGGCATGCACGTTCGGGCCACCTTTACGATTCTGATTGATGGCACGTTTCCGAACGTTGCGCCAGTCGTCGGGGACGCTTGGGCTCAAGCCCCCAACACCCCCATCGACGCAGTGCAGGCAGTCACGGATACCCGGATTGCGAAGATTCTCACCCTGATCAAGTCGGGCCAGATAAAAAAGGCCCGCTAGACCAACCGTTCGGCTGGCGTACCCGCAACGACCCAGATTCCGGAGGCGAGCGCCTGGCTCAACCGGACGGCTTCCGAACGGTCAGCAATACGAACCCGGAGAGAAGCATTACGCGCACCCGTTTCCAGAGTGATCGCGACGCCCGGCTTCAATCCCAGCCGAGTCATCTCGCGCAAGGCCGCGGCATCGCGATCCGACACGCTGCTGATGACGGCCGGAACACCGCACGCCCACTTCGACAAAACCACTTCTTCCCGCGCCGGAACCACGCCGTTCCGCTCCGGGATCAGATGCCCGTGTGGATCGGTCTCCGGATCGCCTAGCTTGGCCGCGATACGGTCTTCCAGCCGCTCGGAAATAAAGTGCTCCAGCCGTTCCGCCTCGTCATGAACTTCGTCCCAGGAGTAATCGAGAAAATCATGCAGGAAGCGCTCCAGCAAACGATGATGGCGTATCACCTCTAACGCGCGCATTTTGCCGGCCGCGGTGAGACGCACGCCGTGGTGCTTCTCGTACTTCACGAACGGCGGCTGCTGCAGCGCTAACTTCTGGAGCATCCCCGTGACCGAGGCAGGGCGAACGCCAAGATGCTGCGCGAGAGCGTTGCTGGTCACGCGCTGCTCTTCGGCGCCCCCTAGCTCTAGGATCGCCTTGAGATAGTCGTCGATCGATTCGGTGCTATACGGGCCTCTGGGAACCGCTCGCTCACGATCGTGGCCCGGCTTGGAAGTTGGCACGTCTCCATTGTATGCTTTAGGCATGCCTAAATTCGCCTGCGTCTACCTCATTGCCGTACTTGCTATGGGACAGGGCGAAACCACCAGCGCGATACTGGGCTCAGTCACCGATCCAACCGGAGCTGCGCTTTCCGGAGCCACCGTTACGGTGACGAACGTAGACAATGGCCTGCGGCGATCGGTAAAAACCGGCCAATGGTTGTGC
>CAVRZH010000029.1:0-7940 GCA_963725455.1 Bryobacterales bacterium | reverse complement strand
ACGCACTGGGGATCGCCTACCTCGAGCAGGCCGAATTCGACAAGGCGATTCCCGCCTTCCGCGATGCCGCGCGCCTCGCTCCCAACTGGGCCTATCCTCTGCACAACCTCGCGCTCTGCTACGTGGAAACCGGCCGCACGGACGACGCCATCCGCAGTTATCAGGCAGCCATGAAGCTGACACCTCAATACAGCTATCTGCCTTACGATCTCGGACTGGTTTATCAGCGCATCAACCGCCGCGCCGAAGCCGAAGCCCTCTACCGCAAAGCCGCCGCGCTTTCGCCCAACTCAGGCATGCCTTTGAACGCCCTCGGCTGGCTGAAGGCCTCCGAAGGCAAGACGGCCGAAGCCGAAAAGCTCTACCGTGAGGCGCTGGCCAAGGATCCGGCGCTGCTTCCGGCCCGGCATAACCTCGGTGTTCTCCTGGCCGGTATCAAAGGGCGCCAAAGCGAAGCCATAGCGGAATTTCGTCAGAACCTTGCCGCAAGCCCCGATTTTCTGCCGTCGCAGTTGAGCCTGGCCGAAACTCTGGTGGCGACCGGCGATAACGCCAGTGCCATTGCGGAGTATGCGAAGGTGGTCGCTGAGAAGCCGCAATATGTTGGCGCGCGCGTCGCACTGGCTTCTCTTTACCTGAAAACCAATCAGGCCGATGCCGCCCTCGAACAGTTGCGCGCGGCGTCAAAAGCGAGCGCGCAGGACGCCACCATCTGGGAAATGCTGGGCGACGCCGAAAAGGCCGGTAATCATCCGGATCAAGCCCGCCAGGCATATGCAACAGCAATGAAGCTCCGGGTCGGGAAAGGCGATCGCAAGCGCATCCGCGCCAAAATGAACTTCTGAATGGACGCCCACGTACGGATCAAATTCTGGGGGGTACGTGGTTCCACGCCGACCCCCCAAATCGAAAATCTCAAGTTCGGCGGCAACACGCCCTGTGTCGAGGTTCGCACCGCCGATAACCAGTGCCTCATCTTCGACGGCGGCAGCGGTCTGCGCGCTCTCGGCCAGTCGCTGATGCAGGAAGCCGGCGGAGAACCGATCGAAACCAAGATATTCCTCACGCATTTTCACTGGGATCACATTCAGGGCATCCCTTTCTTCGCGCCGCTCTATGGACCGAAGAACCGCATTGATTTTTATACAGGCGCCTCCTGCCGGCCGCTGCAGGAAACTCTGGAAGGTCAGATGGCGCAGCCCTATTTTCCCGTCAATTTCTCCCAGGTAGCCGCGCAGCGCCAGTTCAATCAGGTTGAAAAGGACCAGAACGTGAAGAGCGGCATCGTTACGGTTTGCCCCTTCCCGCTCAATCATCCCCAGGGCGCCACCGGTTACCGCATCGAAGTGAATGGAGCCGTTATCGTTTACGGGACCGACTATGAGCACGGCTTACCCGAATTCGATAAGACCCTGCGCGATTACTCCCAGGACGCGGATATTCTGATTCTCGATTCCCAGTACACCCCCGCCGAGTACGAAACCCACAAAGGTTGGGGCCACAGCACCTGGTCGAATGCCGTCATGGTGGCGCGCGACGCGCGGGCCGAGCACCTCTTGCTGTTTCACCACGACCCCATCCACGACGATCAGGCCATGATGCGTATTTCCAGAACGCCCGCATGCAGTTCGACAACACCACGGGAGCCTGGGAAGGCTTCGTGGCTGCCCTAGGTAATTACTTCAGCCAGACCTTCGGTTCGACGCTCATGCCAGGGCGCAGTAAGTGGTTCGGGTCCTGTCCGGCTTGAAGCGGATCCGCACCGGCACCCTTTGCACCACCTTGACATAATTTCCCGTCGCGTTCTCCGGCGGCAGCAGGCTGAAGCGCGCCCCGCTGGCGGCCGCGATGCTCTCGACATACCCGTCGATAATCGCGATTGTAAGAATCGACGTGGATCGTCGCGCGCTGGCCCGGATGCATTTTCTCCAGCTGCGTTTCTTTGAAGTTCGCCGTAACCCACAGGTCGTCCAGCGGCACATCGGCCATCAGTTGCTGGCCCGGAGCCACCTGTTGGCCCGGCTCGGCGTTTTTCTTGCCGATGATACCGTCCACCGGCGCCAGGATCTTTGTATACGAGAGATTCAGTTGCGCCTGTTCCACCAGCGTCTCCTGCCGTTCCGCCGTGGCCTGGCGCGATCGAACCTGAGCGTTCTGCAGCGCGATTTGCTGGGGACGGTTGCGCTGCGCCTCCACTTCGCGGGTCTGCGACTGCTGTAGCCGCGCCTGTTGTTCTTCGATCGTTTGCGCCGACGCCTCGGCCGTGGCGCGCTTCACTTCGACGTCGGCCGCCGCCGCGCTGGCCGCCGCGACCGCCTGATCGTATTGCTGCTGGCTGATCTCGTCTTTTGCGACCAGCAATTTGTACCGCGCCAGATCGGCCTGGGCTTTCACGTTGTTCGCTTCCGATTTGCGCACGTCGGCCAGGTCGGATTGATAGTCCCGTTGCGCCGCCGCCACCGCGGATCGCGCGGCCGCGATATCCACCGTGGATGTGCTGACGCTTGTCTCCGTACTAACCGAAGTGATTGGCACGTTGGGACGGGCCGCCGCTACCTGGCTTTGTGACTCGCTGAGCGCCGCTTTGGCCTCGTCCAGCGCAACATCGTAATCTTTCGGATCCAGTTCGACCAGAAGTTGACCGGCTTTTACCATCTGGTTGTCCTGCACGTAGACGGCTTTAATCTCACCCGCTATCCGGCTGGTGACGGCATAGATGTCGCCGTCGATCTGGGCGTCGTCCGTGTCCTCATAGGAGCTGAGGTAGTTCCAGAAACGAACTCCGCCCACCGCCAGCACCGCCAGAAGAACCAGAAAGACCAGAAACTTGATCGGATGATCTTTAATTCGCCGGCCGAGAGATTTACGCGGACGCGGCGGGGCCTTCGCTTCCTGCTTCGGATCCGCTTTTTGTTGTGGCGGAGCTTCCGTCGCTGGCGGCGTCTGCGCTCGCTGCGTTGTGACTTCCTCGGGCTTGGTTTCTACTGTCTCCGGCATCTTCGTTTAAATGTTTAAATGATTCGGTTTCGACTCAGCAAGTTGGATGCAAACGGGGCACTCGGGGCTGCGGAAATATCCCCGGGCCTTCCGCGCCACAGGCCTATGGATTTAGAGTACACGGCCCATGCGGCCCCGGCGTCACTCGTATGTGACCCGATTCGCCCTTTTGTTCCTGGCAGCCCTCTCTTTAGGCGCGGCCGAACCACCCGCAGATCTCGCGCCGCTGCTCGGCAGGATCGAGAATCGCTACAATCGCGAGCAGTCGCTTAAGCTTTCTTTTACAGAGACTTACGCGGGTGGAAGGCGCCTGGCGCAGAGCGAATCCGGCGTGCTTTATCTGCGTAAACCCGGCCGTATGCGCTGGGAATATACATCCCCAGCCGGTAAGCTCTTCATTTCCGACGGTAAAGAGGTCTTTCTCTATACCCCGGACGACGGCCCGGCCCAGAAAAGCAAACTGAAAGAATCCGACGACATGCACGCTCCGGTGGCGTTCCTTCTCGGAAAGCTCGATTTCCGCAAGGAGTTCCGCTCTTTTGAGGCTAAACCCGACGGAGCGGACACATGGATCACAGCACTCCCGAAATCGGACAATCTTGCCTATACAAAAGTAGAATTTCTGACTACTCCCGAAGGTGAGATTCGCCGCGTCCGCGTCACCGGCCAGGATCAGTCGAAGCTCGATTTCAGTTTTTCCGGCGAGCAGCCGAACGCCCCGGTGGCGCCATCGATGTTCGCCTTCCACGCCCCGCCCGGTGTCGAAGTGGTCGAGGCCGCCGAATAACCGATGCCCGATTTCCTGCTCAAGTACGCCGATCCGCGGGGTGAGGTGCACAGTCAGGTAACCCAGGGCCCCTCCGCCCAGGAAATTCGTGAGCGCTACACGCGCCAGGGTTTTCTGGTTTATTCCGTCAAACCCAACAGCGCGGGCCTCAATCTTTCCGGTGAGATCTCCATTCCCGGCCGGCGCAAACGCCTCAATCTCGAAAAATTCCTTATCTTCAATCAGCAGTTCGTCACTCTGATTCGCGCCGGGCTGCCCATTCTCAAGGCGCTCGACCTGCTTGCCGAGCGCCTCACCGACCCCAAACTGACGCCCTACATCAACGCCGTTCGAGAGGATGTCCGCAAGGGCGCTCTTCTTTCCGAAGCCTTCCGAGCCCAGGGTTTGTTCCCCAAGATTTATGTCACCTCCGTGATGGCCGGCGAAAAGTCGGGCAGCCTCGTCGAAGTGCTGGAACGCTACATCGTCTATCAGAAGCTGGCCCTCGGCGTTCGCAAAAAAGTGCTGGTTTCGCTGATGTATCCATCCGTGCTGATTGTGCTCGTCATCCTGTTAATGGTGTTTCTCGTCACTTACGTGGTGCCCAGCTTCGCCGCGCTTTATTCGAGTATGTCGGCTCAATTGCCCAGCGTCACTTTGTATCTGATCGCCATTGGCAGCGCGGCCCGCAATTACTTTCTTCTCTATGTAGCCGGCTTCGCCGCGGCCGGCGCCGGTTTCTATTTCTGGTCGCGGAGCGAATCGGCCCAGGAAGCCATCGACCGCGTAAAAGTGCGCACGCCGCTGCTGGGCGATATCTGGCTCAAATATCAGGTTGCGCAGTTCTCCGCGTTTTGAGCACGCTCTTAACGGGCGGCATTCCCCTCATGCAGGGGCTTGAAACGGCGGGCGATTCCCTGGGTACGCCGCTGTTGCGCAAAACTCTGGTGACGGCTGGCCGGTCCGTGCGGGAAGGCCAGTCGCTTTCTTCGTCGCTTGCCGCGACTGGTATTTTCCCTGGGCTATCCGTAGACATGATCGAAGTCGGCGAATCCACCGGCGCCCTCCCCGCCATGCTTACCAGCGTGGCTGAATTTTACGAAGACGACGTCAACACGAAAATGACCGCGGCGCTTTCTCTGATCGAGCCGGCCATTATGATCTTTATGGGCATCTTCGTGGCATTTGTTCTGATCGCCCTTTACTTGCCGATCTTTTCTCTGGCCGACACCATCCGTTAAAGGGCCTTGCCAACCGCGCGCGGAAAGTGTTAAATCGGCCTATGAGGCTTGCACTTCTCCTGTTACTGGCCGGCGCCGTCACAGCTACGCCGCAGACGTTCCCCACTGAGACATCGCCAAACGTTCTCTACAAAGTCGATCCGGGATACACGAGAGAAGCCCTTGACGCGAAACTCCAGGGCACGGTGATTCTTGCCGCCATGATTGGTTCCGACGGAACTCCGATGGATATCAAAGTAGTTCGGGGACTGGGATTGGGGCTGGATGAAAAGGCCGCCGAAAGCCTGCAAAAGTGGCGTTTCAAGCCGGCCACGCGCGGCGGACAGCCCATAAACGTCAAGGCCAGCATCGAAATCAGATTCCGCCTTCCCCAATCGACATCCAGGGTTGCGGGGGGAACGATTTTGACCTCGATCCAGTATCTCGATTAAGCCTGCCGCAAAAACAACAAAGGCCCGCTTCACTTTCGAAGCGGACCCTGTTGAACCATGGAAACTTCCATGAAAGCGGAACAGCTTACTTCGCGGGTGCGGCCGGAGTAGCTGTCGAGCTGGTCGCCGAGGTGGTGCCCTTGGCCTTCTTGTGTTTCTTTACATGTTGTTTTGTGGTCAACGTGCTGGTTGCGGGAGCCTGCGTGGAGGCGGGAGCCTGAGCAGCGAAACCTGCGGCGGCGAACGTGAGTGAGAGGCCAATGACGGCCGAAGCGATTTTTTTCATTTTAGTGTCCGGTTCCTTTTCGAAGGCCTCATTCGTATTCATCGGCCTTCTGTACTCATGGACGCGGGTGACTATTAACCAGCCCTGAAGGGCCAATTAAATGTTATTCACAGGATCGGGACGTCGCTCCTGCCGAAATTGGTTATATCACTAACATTTATTGGTGGTAGAAGCACTTTTGTTCGTTTATTAACTGGCGCTCATCCGTAGAAAGTGCGAAAGTGGGATTTGAACGGAGATGTCCCGGCCGGACATCTCTACCCCCTCCAGGAAGAGACCTCGTTTTAAGGAGCTGACGTATGGCACGAATTGCGTTTGTAGGCCTCGACAAGACCGCCACCGGCCAAATTGGCGCAGCCCTTGAAGCGGGTGCGCATGAGGTTCAGCCCAAATCTGTAAGCACGCTGCTGCGGGAGCTGACCGATACCGACATGATCTTTGCCGGTGGTGAACCGCGCGAATATATGTCTTTGTTGCGCCGGGTGCGCGAAGCGCGGCCGGCCGTGCCGTTTGTTGTAGTTACACGCATTCCCGAAACGCAGGAATGGCTCGACGCGCTGGAGGCAGGGGCCACCGATTATTGCTCCGCGCCTTTCGAAAAACACCAGATTCACTGGTTGATGGAATCGGCGCTTCTGGCGCGAAACAGCGCCGCGGCCTAGCAAAGTCCGTCGGCATCCGGTTCGAACGCGACGCCGCGATGTCACCGTTTTGTTGCGCCTGATCTTTCATTTATAAATCGAAACCTTATAATTCAAAACATGGGCAAGCCATGTGCTGCGCGAGCGGCAGTTACTCTGTTTCTCGCCGCCGGCCTTGCCTTTGCCGCCCCACCCACTCCGGCTGGCTGGTTTGGACACCCGATGGGCGCCGATCGGGAGTTACTCGATTGGGATAGAGCCGTCTCGTACTTTTACGCACTGGCTAAAACGAGTGACCGAATTCGTGTAAATGAGTACGGTAGATCGGCCGATAACCGTCCTCTGATTGTGGCGGAAATCGCAAATCCGGAAGTCCTCCGCAATCTCGATCGCTACCGCGAGATCCAGCGGCGCCTAGCCGATCCCCGGCAGACCACTCCCGCTCAGGCCGAGCCATTGTTCAAAGAAGGAAAGAACATTGTGCTGATGACCTGCTCGATTCACGCCAACGAAGTTGCCTCCACGCAGAGCGCGGTCGAATTTGCCTGGCGTCTGGTCACCCAGTCGAGCCCGCATTTCGAAGCCATTCTGAACAACACAATTTTGTTACTGGTGCCTTCGCTGAATCCCGATGGGGTCAACATCGTGACTCGCTGGTACCGCTCGACTCTGGGCACGAAGTTCGAGGGCACTCTGCCGCCCGAGCTTTACCAGAAGTATGTCGGGCACGACAACAACCGGGATTGGTACATCTTTTCTCAGCCGGAAACGCGCGCTACCATCTCGCGGTTGCACAACGTCTGGCATCCCGAAATTGTGTATGACGTTCATCAGCAGGGTGCCTACGCATCCCGCATGTTCATCCCTCCGTGGCTCGACCCGGCGGAGCCCAATGTCGATCCGATTCTTTTGCAGGAAATGAATGAAATCGGGACCTCCATGGCTGCGGACCTGACGGCGCGGGGCATGCCCGGCATCGCCATTCACGCGCTGTACGATTTCTGGTCCCCCTCGCGGCATTACCAGGCGTTCACGGCGGCCTGCGCATTCTGACCGAATCGGCCAGCGCCCGTTTGGCCACTCCGCTTACCGTGGATCCGAACCAGATCGACCAATTCGGCGCTCGGCTACCAGCCGCGCGAGAAGAGCTGGAATTATCTTGAGCCCTGGTGGGGGGCACCGGCATCTGCGCGATATCGTCGATTATCAGGAAGCGGCCTTCGAATCGCTGCTCTATAACGCGGCCATTCATCGCGAGGAAATGTTACGGAATTTCTATGTGGGGCAGACTCAGATGCGTGCCAGCGCCTTGGGGGATAGTGTTCCCGATCCAGCGCGATGCCGGAGCCACCCGGCAAATGCTGGAAACTCTCGCCTTTGGCGACGCCGAGATGCCAGGATGGGCCGGCGATTATGTGATTCCGATCGACAGCCTTATTCGGGTTACGCCAAAGCGCTCATGGAACGGCAGGATTATCCCGATCTGCGCCTCTATCCTGGAGGTCCGCCCCAGCGACCTTACGTATTACGGCGCATACGCTGCCACTGCTCTTTGGTGTTGAGTCTTTTTTCACGGAC
>CAVRZH010000028.1:0-16936 GCA_963725455.1 Bryobacterales bacterium | reverse complement strand
AACCATTGCTTGAGCGCGTGGCCGTGTCGTCCACCAAACGTCCCAAGTTATCAATGGTCGGCTCCAAGGACGTCTCGGGCGGCGCGACCGGAGCAGGATGAGCCCGCTCAAAATTTATCGAAGGGTGGAGTATCCTTCGCTCCTGAGGCTGCGACTGGCGCGCGATCTCGCGGCATTCATCGAGCGTGATTCCGTGCTTGCGCAGCAGCTTCGCCGCCAGGCTGTCTTTCACCCGCAGCAAGCCCAGCACCAAATGCGGCGTTCCAATCAGCGGTTGATTCAATCTCTCGGATTCCTCCGCCGCGTACGCCAGCGCCATTTTCGATTCATGGCTCAGGGGCATTTCCACCGAGGTCGCGACTTTCGGCCTCTTCGGAGCCAACGCCTCGATCTCTCGTCGAATGGCCGAGATGCCATCGAAGCTCAGCCGCGTTGTAACCGCCTTGTCCTCTCGCAAAACGCCCAGCAGTAGCTCCGCGGAAGAAATCTCCGGGGAGCCGAACTGGCTGGCTTCGAAGCGCGCAAAAAAGATCGATCGCCGCGCGTGTTCGGTGTATCGTTCAAACAGAGACAAACCTTTCGCCTATTATCCCAATTCAATCGGAGCGAAATTGTTAACTTCCACGTTGCACCCGCCGATATAGATTTCAGGCCAAAAGCTGTGTTACCTTCGGTCCCGATCTCCAAAATCTACCAACACTTTATGAGAACTATGCAATTCTTCCGCCGAGCCGCAGTCTGCGCGATCCTGCTGTGGCTTCCACTGGCGGTCTTGGCACAAACAGACCGCATCTCCGGGCAAGTGGACGCCACCCGCCTGGTCAAGTTGATTGGTTCCGTCAATCCACAGGCCACGCCAGGCTCAGACGTGGGCGCGGTGGATCCAGGGATGAAGCTGAACTACGTTCGTCTGATGCTCCAGCCGTCAACTGCGCAACAAGCCGCGCTCAACCAATTTCTCCACGATCAGCAGACGCCGGGTTCGCCAAACTTCCGACGATGGCTCTCGCCGGAGCAGTTTGCCGATCGCTTCGGCGTCAGTCCGGCCGACATCGCCAAGATTACCGGCTGGATGCAGTCACAGGGATTCGACGTCGTCTCCGTGGCGCGCGGCCGCCGCTTCATCGCCTTCAACGCCACCGCGCGGCAGATCCAAACCGCGCTTAAAACCGAGATTCATCATTTCCGCGTCAACGGCGAGTTGCACTTTGCGAATACCACCGAACCTTTCGTGCCGCAGGCCATCCAGCCCCTGGTGCTCGGCATTATGGGCTTGGACGACTTCCTGCCCAGGCCAGCCGCGCGGGCCAAAGCCGTCAAGCCCAATTACACGGGAAGTTCAGGTTACGCGGTCACGCCCGGGGACCTGGCCGTCATCTACAATGTCTCCCCTATTTATCAGGCCGGTTACACGGGTGAAGGGCAAGCCATCGCGGTCATCGGCCAGAGTAATATTCAACTTTCCGATATTGCTAAGTTTCAATCCATCTTTGAGCTCCCCGCGAATCCTCCTCAGCTCATCCTGGTTCCGGGCGCCACAGACCCCGGATACGTCTCGGGCGATGAGGGCGAATCGGATTTGGATCTAGAATACGCGGGAGGAATGGCGTTTGGCGCGCAGGTGCTCTTCGTATATTCTCCGAGCGTCATTACGTCCGTCACTTATGCCATCGATCAGCAACTGGCGCCCGTGATCAGCTACAGCTACGCCGGATGCGAACTGAATATCTCCAAGGCTGGCGCTCAGGCTTTCCAAAGCCTGGCGCAACAGGCCAACGCGGAAGGCATCACCTGGGTGGCGTCTTCCGGCGACGATGGCGCGGCCATGTGTGACACCACGGCGGCCACGCACGGGGCGTCCGTCAACGTGGTAGCCGCTCTTCCGGAGGTCACCGGCGTGGGGGGCACCATGTTTATCGCTAACGGCAGCAGCTATTGGAGCTACCAGAACAACAGCAACGGTTCCTCGGCGCTTTCTTACATTCCTGAAACGGTATGGAACGAGTCAACCAATACGGAGCTTTCGGCGAGCGGCGGCGGCTACAGTACGTTCTTTGCACGCGCCGATTGGCAGGTTGGTCCAGGCATTCCCCCCGGCAACGCACGCGGCGTACCGGATGTATCTTTGACAGCGGCCCATAACGACGATCCGTATGCGGTCATCGAATCGGGTGAGGCGGATCTGATCGGCGGTACTTCCGCCGCGGCCCCCACTTTTGCCGGCATGGTGGTGCTGCTGAATGAATATCTCGGAACCTACGGACTGGGCAATATCAATCCGAGTTTGTATTGGATGGCGCAGACCACTACCGGTGTATTTCACGACATCACCACCGGCGGGAATTTTGTTCCGTGCGTGGCCGGATCCCCGGATTGCGGGCCCGACAACAATTTCGGCTACAGCGCCGGGCCGGGATGGGACGCGGCCAGCGGCTTGGGTTCCGTGGATGCCACCCAGATGTTCAACGATTGGAGTATCGGCGCGGGCACACCCCAGGTCGGATCGGTGGTCAACGGCGCAAGCCTCACTGTTACGGGCCTTTCTCCCGGCCTGATCTTCACCATTTTCGGCGCGGCTCTGGGGCCGGTGAACGGCCAGACTCTGGAGTTGGATGAAGCAGGCGACGTGGCCACCTATCTGGCCGGAATCAGCGTCACCGTCGACGGCGTGTATGCGCCGCTGCTCTATGTTGGCTCCGGCCAGATCAACGCCGTCGCACCGTATGAGATCTTCAATCGCGTTGGACAGAACGTCACTGTGCAAGTAACCGATGGCAGCCAGACCAGCAACGCGCTCTCGGTAGCCGTGGTCGCCGCGGCGCCCGCCATCTTCTCGCTCGGCAACGGTCAAGGCGCGATCTTGAACCAGGACGGAAGCGTAAATGGTCCCGGCAATCCGGCCGCTCCCGGATCGTATATCCAGATCTATGGCACCGGCGAAGGCCAGACCAATCCCAGCGGCGTGGACGGACAAATCGCCAACGAGAGTCTTGCCAATTTACCCCGGCCGTTGGGAGCTTTCTCGCTCACCATCGGGGGCGTGCCGGCGACTTACAGCTACGCCGGAACGGCTCCGGAATCGTTCGCCGGTTTTTTCCAGGTGGATGCTCAGATCCCGGCCAGCGTACCGGCCGGCAATCAACCGGTGATTCTCAAGGTAGGCAACGCGGCTAGTGTTCCACTGAATGTGGCGGTAAAGTGACTGGCTGTGAAGTAAACCGATCCCTGCAGCCGGGATCACTTTGCGGCAGCGGCCGGAACCACGTCCACTTTCAGACCCTCACGTACGGAGTCGCCGGGATTCGACACGATGGTGTCTCCCTCGCGCAGTCCATTGAGAACTTCGACGCGGTCGCCATAATCGCGGCCCACCTCGATCTTGTGCAGATGCAAAATATGATCGGGACCAACTACGGCGATTTGCGCCCCGTCGGCGCGCACGATCATGGCATCGCTCGGCACCAGCAGCGGCGGATCGGCGCGGACACTGCGCAGCTCAACCTGCGAATACATGCCCGGCAAAAGCACGTTCGCGGGATTCGGCACGTGTACTTCCACCAGCAGGGTGCGGCTGCTGGGATCCAGAGCGTTGGCGGTCCGCGCCACCTGTCCCTGAAATTCCTGGCCCGGCAGGTTGGAAACAGTCAGCACCGCCGGTTGGCCGGTCTTTATCGAATCGGCGTACGCCTGCGGCACATTAATATAGGTTCTCAGCGTGCCAACCTGCGCGATGCGATACAGCAGCGTGCTGCCGGAGTTTACTAACGCGCCGACATCCACGTTGCGCTGCGTGATGACGCCGTCGAAAGGCGCCTGTACCACGCAGTAGCTCTCCATCTTTTGCAGGCGGCCCAGGTTGGATTGGGCGGCGATGATATTCGCGCGCTGCACGTCAATGGCTTTCTCCAGCGATTCCAGCGCCGCCAGCTTTGAATTGTATTGAGCCTGGGACTGGTCGTCATCCTGCTTCGAAACGGCGCCTTTGGCCACCAGTTGCGCGGAGCGCCGCGCCATCACGCGTGCCAGCTCCATGTCGGTTTTTCCTTGCTGAACGTTCGCTGTCGCCTGTTGCAAGGCTGCCTGGGCCTGTTGTACCGTGGCCTTCGCCTGCGATACTTGATCGGTAAGTTCGGGAGCATCGATTACCGCCAGCGTCTGGCCGGTCTTCACGCGGTCGCCAATATCCACCAGGCGCTTCTCCACGTATCCATCCGCGCGCGCCAGCACCGGGGCTTCGGTAATCGGTTGGATGTTCCCGGGTAACTGCAGGCCGCTCTGGCGTGTCGACCTTCCCACTTTGATCACCACCACGCGCGGCAAGGCTTCTTGTTCTTCCTTGGCTTCACCCAGAACCACCGCGCGCCTTTTCTCGAGCGGGATGTAGCCGGCGAAAAATGCGATCGCGACCAGGACCATCGCTGTCAGGAAAATGGCCCAGATGGCCGTCGCTGATGGGTGCCAAAGATTACGCGGCGCCCCCGCGTGCCCGGGACCTTTCAACTCCTCGAGTTGGCGCTTCAGCTCCCAGTTCTCGCGGCGGAGACGTTCCTCAACGGTTTCGGCGGATCGGATTTGCGGGTCGGGTTCAGTGTATTGCGGCATTTCAGATAACTTCCCGCTCCCGCTCCAGCAATCGCCTCGCGTAATCTACTGGTGGCTGCTTGCGTAGATAGGTGTAAATAATCGGGACAACAAATAGCGTCGTTACGGTGGCGAACATCAGGCCGCCAATTACCGCGCGGCCCAGCGGAGCGTTTTGCTCGCCGCCCTCGCCCATTCCAAGCGCCATGGGAAGCATGCCCAGGATCATGGCGGTGGCCGTCATCAGCACCGGGCGCATTCTGGCCTGTCCGGCTGCCAGCATGGCGGCTCTCGCGCCCACTCCGCCTTCGCGCTCATCGTTGGCAAATGTCACCATTAGGATGCTGTTGGCGGTGGCCACGCCGATGCACATGATGGCGCCCATCAGCGAAGGCACGCTCAGCGTGGTGCCCGTAACGAAGAGCATCCACAGAATGCCGGCCATCGCGCCAGGCAGCGCGGTGAGGATGATAAACGGATCCATCCAGGATTGGAAGTTCACCGTCATCAGCAGGTAGACCAGAACCACGGCGAAAATCATTCCCAGGCCGAGCCGGAAGAATGACGATTGCATGGTGGCCACTTGCCCTCGTAGCGCGAAGGTGGTTCCTCGCGGAAGGTGAGGCGTCTCGTCCTGCATGATCTTTCGCACGTCGGCGCCGATCCCACCCAAATCGCGGCGGTCCACGTTCGCATACACATCGAACACGGGCAGCACGTTATAGTGGTTCACGATTACCGGAACGTAGTCACGCTGAACGGTCACCAGGTTCGAAAGAAGCTGCGTGCTGCCCGACACGGCGCCGGGATTCCCATAAGCGAGCGACGACCCGTTCGGCGACGCTGCGACAAACGAATTGGTGCCGCCGGACGCGCCCGACATCGAAGTCGCCGTGACGCCGTTCTCAGTGTCAGTGGCCACGGAAATCGGCGTGCGCAGCAGGGCATCCAGAGAATCGATCCGATACTGCGGCGTTTGCACGCCGATGTTGTACTGCACGCCATTGGTCCAATTCATCCAGAAATTCGGCGCGAAGGTGGAGCTGCCGCTCAGCGAGATCAACATGCTGTTGCTGACATCGCGCTGAGTCAGGCCCAATTGCGAAGCCTTCACCCGGTCCACGTTCAAATTAATCTCGGGCTGCGCCGCTACCTGATGGACGTGCACGTCGGCCGCTCCGGGAACAAGCGAGATCTTTTTCGCCAGTGCTTGCGCGATTTTGTAATTGGCCGAGGCGTTGCTGCCGACCACCTGCAGATCGATGGGCGCGGGCAGCCCGAAGTTAACAATCTGGCTGGTGATGTCGGCCGGTTGAAAAAAGAACGTCATCTCGGGAAAATCGTCGCGCAGCCGTTTGCGCAGCAGCACTTCGTAACCCTGCGTGGGCGCGTGATGTTCCTTATTCAGGGAGATCAGGATTTCCCCATCCGCCGAAGAGATGGTCGGGATGTCTCCTTGTGCTATGGCCGGCCAACTGTTCGGAATGCCGATGTTGTCGATCAGCATGTCGAGCTGATCAGGCGGGATCACGGAGCGTATTTCACGCTCCAGCGCGGCGAATTTCAATTCCGTCTCTTCGATGCGCATGCCCGCGGGACCGCGCGCGTGAAGACGCATCTGGCCGGCGTCCACCGCGGGGAAGAAATCTTCGCCGATCAGCGCCGTCAGCCCGAACGACGCGATGGATACTCCCATGAACGCCGCCAGCACGCGTCCCGGATGAGCCAGGGACCAATCCAGCAGGCCGAGATAACGGTAGCGAAGCTTTTCAAACAGGGCGTTGAATAAATGGTGCGCGCTCCAGATCAGTCCTTTTCCGCCCTTGGCCGCGCCGTCGGCTCCTTCGCGATAGGCGTCCAATTCGGATTCCAGAAGATACGCCATCATGGTCGGGACCAGCGTCCGCGACAGCAGATACGACGCGAGCATCGCGAACACCACCGCCATGGCGAGCGGAGTAAATAAATAGCGAGCCGTGCCCGTGAGCAGGATCACCGGCACGAAGACGATGCAAATGGAGACAGTAGCGACAAAAGTAGGAACGGCGATCTGAGACGCGCCATCCAGCACCGCGCGAACCAATGGCTTTCGCATGGCAATGTTGCGGTGCGTGTTCTCGATCTCCACCGTCGCGTCGTCCACTAAGATACCGACCGCCAGCGCCAATCCCCCCAGGGTCATCACGTTGATGGTCTCCCCGAGAAGATTCAGGATGCAGAGCGAAGTAAGGATGGATAGCGGAATGGAAATACAAACGATCAGCGTGCTGCGCCAACTCCCGAGGAACAGCAGGATCATCAGGCCGGTAAGGCCCGCGGCGATCAGCGCTTCACGAATGACACCTTTGATGGACGCACGCACGAAAACGGACTGGTCCGCCAAAGCCGTCACCTTCAGCTCCGGCGTGACGTTCGCCAGAATGCCGGGCAGCGCGGCCTTCACCGCATTGACGATGGACAGGGTGGACGCTTTGCCGTTGCGCGTAACGGTGATCAACACGCCGCGCGAGCCGTTGGTGCGCACGATGTTGTTCTGCACCGAATACCCATCGTGCACCTGCGCAACATCTTTGATGTATACAGTGGCGCCATTCACCGTCTTGATAGGCAGATTGTTCAGATCGTTGAGGAGGACCGGACTGCTGTTCACGCGAACCTGATACTCGGTCTTCGCGATCTTGGCGGTGCCGGTGGGCAGCACCAGGTTCTGAAGATTTAGGGCATTTGAAACGTCGCTGGGCGAAAGCTGCTTGGCATACAGCTCGTCCAGATTCAAATCCACCATCACACTGCGCTGCTTTCCTCCGAAGGGATAAGAAACGGAGGCGCCTTGAACCGTGCCGAGCGGGGTGCGGATGAAGTTGTTGCCGATGTCGAAGATTTCCTGTTCGCGCAGCGTTTTGCTCGAAAGGCCGAGCTGCAGGATGGGAACGCTGGATGCATCGTATTTCAGAACGTTGGCCGGAAACATGCCGGTGGGCATGTTGCGCAGCGCCGTTTCCATGGTCGCGGTTACCTGTGCGACGGCCATGTCGATCTTTACGTTGGGGTGGAAGTAAACACGTTGCACCGCATAGCCGCTGTAGGATTGCGACTCGATGTGTTCGATATCGTTTACGTTCGAAGTAAGGGTGCGCTCAAAATTGGTGGAGACGCGCTTTTCCATCTCCTCCGGACCAAGGCCCGGATAGAACCAAAGCACGCTGACAATAGGAATGTCGATATAAGGAAAAATATCGACCGCCATGGTGGTGATGGCGGCGCCGCCCAGGATGGCGATCAGCACCGCCATTACTACGAAGGTATAAGGGCGGCCGAGCGCCAGCCGGACAATCCACATAGTCTATTGCCCCGAAACCCCGACAAGGCCAATCCGCCCACTCCCTGCACAGAAGTGCCGCGCTGAAGCTCCGGTATGGACAGTATACATTGCCGAAGATGAGAGCATCGCCGGCTCTGCTTACTTCTTCTGCGGCAAACCCTGCAGCCAGTTGATCACCATGCTTTCGAGCGCGATGCGGTGATCGCTCCAGGAATGATCCGTCGCCACATGGCTCTCGGTAACGTTCTTGCCCCCATGCTCGGCGACGGTCTTGCCGCCCCTCTCGGTGATCGAGTGAGCCTTGTTCAACTCATCAAAGTCTACGGCACGACGGAAAGCGTTTCCAAGGCTCGCTATAGCCCATCGCGGATCATGGCGAGGACGGCGGTCCAGTTTTCGGCGGTTCTGGTCGTAGCCGAATTTGCACCAGCATTATCGAACGTCGGAACGTTCCGATCAGAATGCAGATGGCAGCCTAACTCGCCTGACGAAATGGGCTCTCAAGAAAGTGGGACGACCGCTGGACCGCAAACCGCCCGCACTTTGCCTATTGCAACTTCTGTCAGCTTCGTCGTTCACCGCGCGTGATTCCCGCGCGGTGCAAACGGGCATCGCCGATCGCGTGCGGGATTTGGCAGAATTGTTGGCCTAGAAGATAGCAATTCGGGCAAGTGATACGATGCTGCTATGGACTTCTCCCTGTGGCGCGATTTGCGCGGGTACTTTGCAGTGTGCAGGGGCAACGGCCTTTCCGCTACGCAAGGTTACATCATTCCTCAGTCCGACGGAGGCTGGCGAATCGAGGGCGACGAATCCGCGAAGCTATTCCTAGATGAACATACGGCAGCCTCTGTAGTTCTTAAGACGGAACTGCCCGCCGGCATTCACTATTACGAAATAAAACGCGGCGGTGAAATCGCGCTCGTCGCTACCTATCCAGAGGCGATGGAACACCTTCAGGAGGAAGGGTGGACTATCATAACCAAATCAGGATCGTTTTAGAAGTTTTGAACTCAACCCAAATTTCAGATAGGCCCCTGCATCTGACATTCCTGCAAGGGTTGGCCGCTTAGGAAATCCGCGCGGGGGTAATGCGCAACGATCAAAACATTAGCATGGCACATCCATTAGAGGGGATCGCGGAACGACTCAAGAGGGCCAAAGAGAATATCGATAACCTTGAGATCGAGATCAGTCGGTTCTTGGACGAAAAGGGACACCGCGAAGTCGTCGAACGCGATCACGTGGCCATTAAGAAATTCAATGAGTTTTGGAGTAATCAGAGTATACTGCCCAGATTTCCGGTCCTCATCAGCGAAATCCTGCACCACTACCGCGCCTCGCTTGACAATCTCATTTGGGAGCTTTTGCGACAGGTGGGACACAGCCCCAGCACCCCCAGCGCTATTGAGTTCCCAATCTTTAGCACGAGGCCGACGTCTCCCGGCAAACTTACAATGTTCAACCGAAAAATAGAGGGAGTCGGTAATCAGGCCAGCGCACTCATCGAGTCGCTGCAGCCATACAACGCTGTCTCCAAGTGGGAAGGTCCGAACCACGCCCTGCTCGTTCTTCATGATATGAACCGCTTTGACAAGCATCGCGAGTTGACAGTCGTCGCTTCCAGGCCCCAACAAACTCCCCAAATTTACCTGCAGCAACTGGTGCGCGTTCGTAAAAACCCCGCAACAGGTGAAAGCATCAAAACGCCCATCGCGCATCGTGAGGTGTACGTGGGGATGAAACTCACCGCACTCGTGGCGTTCCGGCAATTTGGTGACAATGGGCCAAATATCGGGGTGATTCCCGGCCTGAGACGAATTGAGACCGCTGTGTACGAGACCACCAAACTGTTCGACGTTTTTTTCCCCGCGCGATAGATACTCGCCATCGATTGTTCTCGACATCTCTTGCTGGGCCTAAGATTTACCTGCACTTTATAGGACACTACCGATCGCTTCGGAGGGAACTCTGCTCCTCCTTACTTCCTCTGCGGCAAACCCTGCAGCCAGTTGATCACCATGCTTTCGAGCGCGATGCGGTGATCGCTCCAGGAATGATCCGTCGCCACATGGCTCTCGGTGACGTTCTTGCCTCCATGCTCGTGAATCGCCCGAACCAGAGCATCCGTATCGGGGGCCAGTCCGTCGTCGGCTGTCAGCGCGAGTAGCGGCATGTTCACCAAACCCGCGGCCGCATTCGTCATCAGAAACGCTTTGGCATTCTTCATGGCTTCCTCAGCCATGCTTTCCGCGGTGACACCAGCTAGCGATTCCATGTTGTCGGCCATCAGCGCGATCACGCCCTTGCGCGGTTGCATCGCGGCATGGCCCATGTCGCCCGCCGAAATGATGATCGCGCCCACCAGCGCATGATCGTGCGCCGCGGTGTGGGCCGTCACCCAGCCTCCCATGCTGTGCCCGGCCAGGGCTATGCGCCCACTGTCGATGCCGAGCGGCCCGGCATTCACAGGATCGCGCACGAAGGCCAGCACGGAGTCGGCATCCTCCAGGTTTTGCGAAAAGCTGAAGTGCCCGGGGCTGCCCCAGGACCCCCGATAGTTGAACGTCACCACGTTCCAACCGCTCCGCCTCACGGCCTGCGCCAGATCGAGATTCTTCTCGTTGCCTGGCAGGCCATGGCAGAGTACCAGCGTGGGATGCGGTCCGCCGCCGGAAGGCTGGTACACCAGGCCGTTGATCGAAACACCGTGGCTCGGGATATGCAAAACGGTCATCTTCGCCGGATGCATCCGATCCGGCGGCGGATCGGAGGAAATTGCCGAGGGAACGCTTTGCCCCAGCGCGACAAGCATCGCAACTGTTGAACAGATTCCCCAAACGACGCTCTTCATCATATGGTCCTGTATTCTAGCGAATCAGATCTGCTGCCTGCCCAAAGTGGATACGGTTAACGTTTGACAAAGTGAGATACTCCACGCTTAAATACAATGACATTGCCTAGCGTGAGGCTAAGCGCACCCATCCACACCGTCTGTGGTTTGCTCAGCATTTACAGAAAGGTGTTTTGTGAAAAGATCTGCAATCTTTCCGGCGCGAATCGCGGCGGTGCTCATTCCAATGCTCGCAGTCCTCAACCCGGCCGCCTATGCGGCTCACGCGAAACTCCATCTGGAGCGAGTAGTGGCCGACGAAGCTTCCATCTACGCCGTGGCTGTGGAAGTGGTTGGCCCCACCGAGATCCTGCTGTGGGACGCCCAGTTTCACCTGGCCGACGCGAAGCGCATGGCCGACCAAATCGCGAGCAGCGGCAAGCATCTGAAAGCGATCGTCATTTCGCACCCGGATGGCGACCACTATGATGGCGTGGGAGCGATTGTCGAACGGTTCCCCGGCACGCCCGTCTACATGACGGCAGCAGCTCTCGAGTTCTATAACAAAAACGCCGAAGCGAGTTTTCAGAAAGCGAAAGCGCGTACTCCGGACCTGTTCCCGGCCAGCCTGGTTCCTCCTCAACTGCTTCCCTCCATGCACCTTACCGTGGACGGTGAGGACGTTGAAGTGATCCCTGACCTGCAGGGCGACATGCATACAAATACGAACAGTTTTCTTTGGATTCCTTCCCTGCGGGCGATTCTCGCGGGGGATATCGTATTCAGCGGGGTTCATCCTTACCTGAGTTCGTCGACGGAGAGTACGCGAGCCGCCTGGAGGGAATCCATCAAGCGAATGAGCGATCTGCATCCCCGCGTCGTCGTCGCCGGCCACATAAAAGACACCGCCGCCAAGGATTCGCCGGACCTCCTGAAGTTCATGGATAACTATCTGTCGGACTTCGATGCGCTCCGGATGCAGTCGCCCGACGCGCAGGCGCTCTTCATGGCGATGAGCAAGAAATATCCGGATCTGGCGATTCCCCGGTTTCTGCAGGCTTCTGCGAACACAGCCTACGCTGCCAAGTAGCCAATCACAACCAAACCCTGCTATACTAACGGCTTAACGCTCCGAAATGGCGAGGTGTGGGTGTGTTTATCAGCGTCAAGGAGCTGGAACTTAAGAAGGTTCACTTTGAGCTGGCCTTCGCTCCCGGCGAAATCGAGTTTCCTGACGATGGCGATCGGTTAAGTCAGGCTACCCCGCTCCGGGTGGAAGGTACAGCGGAGCTTCTTCCGCATACGCTCGGGGAAATTCGAGTGCGCGGACATCTGGCGGTTACCATGCGTTGCGATTGTAATCGTTGCCTGGAGCCGGCTGAGTTTCCGATCGATTCCAGCTTCGATCTGTTTTACCGCCCGGCCGCGGAAGCCGAGGACGAAGAGGAAGTAGAGATAGATGAGGGAGAAGCCGAAATCGCTTTCTACGAAGGCGGCGGCATCGAGTTGAAAGATGTATTGCGCGAGCACGTCCTGCTCAGTATGCCGATGCAGCGCGTGTGCCGCGCCGAGTGCCAGGGGATCTGCCCCACCTGCGGTCAGAATCGCAACCTGATAAACTGCGGATGCGAGTCCAAACTGGTGGATGATCGCTGGTCCGCGCTCAAAAAATTACAAGTGAAAGCCAGCACAAATTAGAGGAACGATAAGATGCCGAATCCAAAACGCCGACACTCCAAGCAGCGCACCTCCACGCGCCGGTCCCACGATCATTTGCGCGTGGCCGGCCACGCCGAGTGCCCCAATTGCCACGAGCCTAAGCTCCCCCACCGCGCCTGTCCGCATTGCGGCCGCTACAAAGGCCGGGAAGTGATCGAGGTTGCGGAAGAATAAGCATCCGGAAATCGTCATTCCATGGTGACCATCGCGGTTGACGCAATGGGCGGCGATGACGCCCCGAAGGCAGAGGTGGAGGGTGCTATTCGGGCTGCCCGCTCGCTGGGCGTCAGAGTCATTTTGGTCGGCAAGCAGGACGTGGTTCGCGCTGAACTGAAGAAGCACGAAGACATCGCCGATCTGCCCCTCGAAGTGCAGCACGCGAGCGAACACGTCACCATGGACGACAGCGTCAAGGCCATGCGGCAAAAGAAGGACAGCTCCATCCATGTAGCTGCCCGGCTGGTACGCGATGGCGTGGCCGATGGGGTAGTTTCAGCCGGGAATACGGGCGCCGTGATGGCCACCGCCAAGATGGTGCAAGGCATGCTCCCTGGTGTGGATCGCCCGGCCATGGCGGCGGCCTTCCCAACCCTGAGAGGATCGCCGGTAATTGTGGTCGATGTAGGCGCTAACGTGGACTGCTCGCCCCGCATGCTCGCGCAATTCGCCGTCATGGGCGACATCTATTCGCGAGTCATCTTTCGCACCCATCGCCCCCGCGTCGGTCTGCTATCTATTGGCGAAGAGGAACACAAGGGCAATGAACTGACGCGCGCCGCGACACCGCTGCTGAAAGCGCTGCCCATCCATTTCATCGGCAACGTGGAAGGCCGCGATATTTATACCGGCGAGACAGACGTTATCGTGTGCGACGGCTTCATCGGCAACGTCGCCTTGAAGGTGAGCGAAGGCCTGGTGGAGATGGTGTCGAAGATGCTGCGCGAATCGCTCGAAGCCACCATCACCCGCAAGATCGGCTCGCTGCTGGCGCAAAGAGCTTTCAAAGAATTTAAGAAGCGCGTGGATTATTCCGAGTACGGCGGCGCTCCGCTACTCGGCGTCAAGGGCATCTGCATCATCACTCACGGCCGCTCCAACGCCAACGCGATCAAGAACGCCATTCGCGTGGCCGCCGAGTTCGCCGAAGGAAAGATCAACGAACGAATTGAGGAGGAGCTGGCCAACGGTCAATTGGTAGGCGCTTCCGTGGCCGCAAAGGCGGACTGATATGATTCGGCCGTTGTTGGTGGGCTTTTTCGCGCTGGTTTCCATGGCCGGCGCCTCCGAAGATCCAGTACAGTGGACCCTCACGTTCGATGCCAAGTCCGCGGCTCCCGGCGGCCACGTGCTAGGAAAGCTTACCGGCACCATTGAGCCGCACTGGCACGTTTATTCGATGACCACGCCGCCCGGCGGCCCGAATCCCACTACGGCCGGCATCGCCGACAACCCGGCCGTCGCCGGTTTCAAGATTTACCAGGCCAAGCCGGTGCGCAAGCTGGACCCGAGCTTCGGCATCGATACCGAAACATTCGCCGAGCAGTACGTTTTGCTGTTCGACATCGAACTGAAGAAGGACGCGCCAGCCGGGCCAGCCGATATCGCGGCCAAGGTGCGCTATCAGTCCTGCAACGACACGATCTGCCTGCCGCCGAAGAAAAAGTCGGCGATGGCGACGGTGGCCATCGATCCATCGGCCAAATCGGCTGCAATCGCAATCCCCGCTGAATATACGTTGGTCCCAACCCCTGTCGCTGGTTCGGCATCCACGTCTTCTGTCCCGCCAGCCGCTCAGACCGCGCCAATCCCGCCGGGGCCGACGGCGCCGGCCGCCGGGCTCGGCTTGTTCGTGATCACCGCTTTCGCCGCGGGGATCGCAGCGATTTTCACGCCGTGCGTGTTTCCCATGATCCCCTTCACGGTTTCCTATTTTGTCAATCGTCAGACGGGATCCCGGACCAATGGCGTCCTACAAGCGCTAGCTTTTTGCCTCGGCATCATAGTCTTTTTCACCGGGATCGGTGCATTGTTGAAGGTATTGGTCGGCTCGGCGGGAGTGGTGCAGCTTGGCAACAGTCCCTGGGTCAACGGATTCATCGGAGCCTTGTTCGTGGTGTTCGGCTTGAGCCTGCTGGGAGCTTACGAACTCGCGCTTCCTTCCGGCCTGTTGACGAAGCTCAACCAGGCTTCCGAAGGCGGCGGCTATCTCGGTTCGCTGCTGATGGGCCTGACTTTCACGCTCACCTCGTTTGCTTGCATCGGACCCTTTATGGGGTCTCTGCTGGCGGGATCGGTTCAAGGCGGAGGATTGCAGCCGGTCATCGGAATGGCGGCGTTCTCTACCGGCCTGGCGGCGCCCTTCTTCCTGCTGGCGCTGTTCCCATCGTTCCTCCAGAGGATGCCCAAGAGCGGCGGCTGGCTGATGCGCGTGAAAGTGGTGTTGGGCTTCGTGGTTCTCGCCATCGCGATGAAATACCTGAGCTCCGCCGATCAGATTCTCCAGACGGACTTCATCTCGCGCGAAGTGTTCCTGGCTTCCTGGGTGGTGCTGTTCGCGCTGCCGGGTCTCTATCTGCTCGGCTTCTTGCGCCTGGAGGGAATCAAATCAGACGATCACCTGGGCGTCGGCCGCGTCCTGGTGGCCGCGCTGTTCCTCACCTTCTCCATCAGCCTGCTGCCCGGCCTGTTCGGCGCATCGCTCGGCAACGTGGAAGCGTTCATTCCCGTTCAAGGGAAACCGACTGCATTGCTCAGCGGTGGTGGGGAGTCGGGAGCTCCCGTTTGGCTCAAGAACCAGTACAAAGAAGCGCTCGCCAAAGCCCGCGCCGAAAACAAGCTGGTCTTCATCAACTTCACTGGTTATGCCTGCACCAACTGTCATTGGATGAAGGCCAATATGTTTCCCCGCCCCGAAATCACGCCACTGTTGAAGGATTTCGTGCTGGTAGATCTTTATACCGACGGCACCGACGCCGAGTCCGAGCAAAATCAGCAGCTCGAAGAGAAGCGCTTCGGCACGGTGGCGATTCCGTTTTATGCCATTGTCGATCCCGACGAACGCACCATCGCCACGTTCCCCGGGCTGACGCGCAATGCAGCGGAGTTCGGGACGTTCCTGAAACGCCGCGCTACCGGCGTGGCGTCCATCGCGCCAGATACAGTTCAGCCGCGAAGCTCTCCTGTTCCTTCTGGCTGGCGGCCTGCCATTCTTCCACCGCCTTTCGCTTCAATCGCTCCAGAAGCTCGGCGTCTCTCCGCGCCCGGATCACGCGCTGGCGCTGCTCGTCCGCCTGCACTTCCAATTGATGCCGCCGGTTTTCGATGTCGCGAATTTTGTCGCGCGTGAACAAACGATAGGCATCCAAGTTTTGCAGCTCCGTGGCTTCCATGGCGGGCTGCCGCAGCACCTCGTGCTCGCTCTCGGTCCGCTCGGCTTGGGCGCTGCGCATGTCTTCACTCATCTTGGCCATCTGAATCCCAAGTTGCTCCAGTTTCAGCTCTTCGAGCGCAGCCTGTCCGGCGCGCCAGAGCCGCACTCGATCCAGCGGAAATAGAAATCGTTTCATTCCGCGCGCCTGGCCAATTCACCGAGCCCCGCCATGGTTTTCTCGAAAGGCGCTTGTTCGCTACTGTCCTGCTTCAGAAAATCGAGTAGTAGCGGCCGCAGGCGGATGGCCGCGTCCAGCTTCGGATTGGCGCCGCTGGCGTAGGCGCCCAGGTTGATCAGGTCTTCCGAGCGCGCGTGCGTAGCCATGGCTTCGCGGATCTTGGTCGCGGCCGCCTTTTGCTCCGGTGTGCACAAACGCGGGGCCAGCCGGCTGACCGATTGCAATATGTCGATGGCCGGATAATGTCCCGCGGCGCCAAGCTCGCGCGACAACACGATGTGGCCGTCCAGAATGGCCCGCACCGCATCGCAGATGGGTTCGTTAAAGTCGTCGCCTTCGACCAACACGGTGAAAAACCCGGTAATGGAACCCTTGCGAAATCTGCCGGCCCGTTCGAAAATCTTCGGCAGCAGATGAAACACCGAAGGCGTGTAGCCCTTCTGGCTGGGCGGTTCACCCGCCGCCAGCCCAATCTCGCGCTGAGCCATGGCGAGGCGCGTCACCGAATCCATCACCAGCAGCACGTCTTTGCCTTGATCACGAAAATATTCGGCCATCGCCAGCGCCACAAATGCGGCGCGGATCCGCAAGGGCGCCGGGCGATCGGAAGTGGCCACCACCAGCACCGATTTCTTCAGCCCCTCCGGGCCCAGATCCTGTTCGATAAAATCCCGCACTTCGCGATTGCGTTCGCCGATGAGCGCGATCACGCTGACGTCGGCGGAACTGGACCGCGCCATCGCGCCCAGCAGCGTGCTTTTGCCCACGCCCGAGCCGCCGAAGATTCCGATTCTCTGCCCCTTGCCGCAGGTCAGCAGGCTGTCGATGGCGCGAATACCGGTGGCCAGCGCTTCCCCGATCGGTTCACGGTCC
>CAVRZH010000027.1:0-3268 GCA_963725455.1 Bryobacterales bacterium | reverse complement strand
GCCATTGGAGTGTTCGGCTGGCGCATTTGTTCACCGGGCGCGCTCCCAAAACCAGGCTGTTCCCGCACGATTGGTTCGATTCGCCCAACATCCATTTCTTCACCGTCGACGACTTTGAAGGCTTAGTGCAGTTGCAGCATTGGACCATCGAGAAACGCATATTCTTGCAAGGGGCGCGGCAGATCACGCTGTTGCCGAATCTCCTGGCCGAAGTTGCAGTTTTCCTGGTCAGGGCTTCTTGAGAAACTTCTCGATCCCGCGCTTGAAATCTTCGGTAGTGCGCGCATTCGCGTTCACTTCCGCACCGGCGACGATGGCGGCTTCGAACTGCATCACGTCGGTTCGATAAAACAATTCTTTTGACAAAGCCAGCGCGGAGCTGGATTTGGCCGCCAGGTTGGTCACGAATTCGTCCACATCGCTTTGGAATGTATCTGTCGCAATAATCCGGTTGATCATGCCGAATTCGTGCGCCGCGCCGGCGGAGATGATCGCTCCTGTCGCGATCATTTCGAACGCGCGTTTTTCAGAGACCAGTCGGCGCAGAAGCGCCATCACGATCGCGGGCACAAATCCGATATTGATCTCGGGATAACCGAATTGGGCTGAATCGCTGGCCAGCACCAGGTCGGCGGCCGTCGCGATCCCGCAGCCACCACCCAGCGCCCGTCCCTGCACCACCGCGACAATCGGCCGGGGATGACGCCGCATATCCAGCAGCAGCCCGGCCATGTTGCTCGCCTCGGCTTGAAATTTGGCAAGATCGCCCGAGGCATCGTCGGCAAAGGTGCGCAGGTCCATGCCCGAACAAAAATCCTTGCCCGCGCCCGTGACAACAACGACGCGCACGCTCTCGTCCTCCGCCGAGGCTCGGAGCGCATCGCGCAGTTCACTCAACAATTCCTGATCCAGCGCGTTGCGACGCTCGGGACGATTCAGAGTAATCCGCGCGATGCCTCGCTCAACGTGGTAGATAACCTTGGTCACTTGGCGTCGCCGGATTTGCCGTACTTCTGCTTCATTTCCTCCGCCCAAGCCGCGGTCATTTTCTGCACTTCAGGGATAAGGTTTGTCATTATGCGCTGGGCAAGTTCGACGCTCTTGGTGCTCAAGAGCGGCAGCTTCTCCAAATAAGCTTGGCCAGCAGGCGTTTTATAGAATGCCAGGATTCCGGCGATTTCACTGGCGCTGAAGGTTTCGTCGTACAACCGCACATAGTCCGGCTTCATGTTGGCGTAGGTGAGTTTTTCTTTCATTAAACCGAACACCCTGTTCTGGAAGTCCTGGAGCTCCGCGGTAGCTTTGGCCTTGTCTTGCGAATCTCGAAGCGCCCCTGGGAGTGAACTCTCCATGGCCTGAGCCATCATTCGTTGCACCTGAGGAAGCATCTGTTGAATGGTCCGGTCGACCTTCATCAACGAAAGCAGCTCTTCGATGGAAGGACGTTTGGCGGGATCGATCGTGTCTTGGGCGAAGGCCGTAGTCCCCACGGCCAGTGCAATCAGAAGGAGGCATGCGCGCATGGCACTCACCGCGTGGCCGATTGGGTCGCGGGCGCCAGTGCTGCCTTGTTGGCCGACAAAAACTCCCGAACGCTCATCGGCTGCCGCCCTGTTAATTCCTTCACCGCGGTGGTCGGCGTCCCCATCTTGCCCTGCGCGATCGCCTTCTGGCTCGATATCAAGAGCTTCGCGATGAACTCCGGCGTACCCGCCGCAACCAACTGCGCCTCACGCTCTTCCGGCGTCACCGGAACATAAGTCACCGGGTGCCCGGTCAGCTCGCTCGCGAATTTCGCCAGGTCACCGTAGGTCACCAAATCCGGCCCGGTAATGTTCCAGGTCTTGTTACTGGCATCGGATGACGCCAGCGCTGCCGCGGCCGCCTGCGCGCAATCTTCGCGCGTGACATATGGCGCTCCGCCTTCTCCGGTTGCCGCGATCAGTTTACCCGAGGCTACGGCCGCGGCGAGTCCCGGAATCAGAAAGTCGGTGTACCAGCAGTTTCGCAGGATGGTGTGCGTGATGCCGCTCGACTTCAGCGCCTGTTCCGTACCCAGATGATCCGGCGCGAACACCACCGGCGAGGTCTCCGGATTCGGCATCGACGTGTATACCGCGTGCTTCACTCCCGCGCTCGCGGCCGCGGCCACCGCCGCTTTATGCTGCCCCAGCCTGCGCCCCGGCCGATCGATCGCGTCGGTACTGATGATCAGCACGCGATCCACGCCCGCCAGCGCTGCTTCCAATCCTTTGGGATCTTCAAAGTCCGCGTGGCGAACCACCGCGCCCCGTGCAGCCAAGTCCGCTAGCTTTTCCGGCTTGCGCGTCCCGGCCACGATCTTCCCAGCATTCTTTTCTAGAAGGATCTCGATAACTCTCCGGCCCAGGTGTCCGGAAGCTCCCGTCACAAACAAGGTGCGATCTGATAAAGTCATGCTCCTAGTTTAGTCCGGTGTTTCGTTCGACGGATGCGCTGCGTCTACTGCGCCGGGCTGGTGTCGAAGGTTTCCTGCTTCCTGCTCTTATTCCGGCCGAAAGGATTCAATTTGCTCCAGAAGCTTCTTTTTGGGGCGGCTGGCACGATCGATTGCGCGTCCCGATCTGTTTCTTCGGAGACCAGTGTTGCCGCTGGAATCGCTGATTTCGCGGCCGCGGTGGCGGGTGGGAAAGCTCCACTAGCCTGCGGCGTGTCTCGCTCCGGCTTTTGGACTGAATTGGATTGACTGGCCCTGACTTCCGTTCTCAGGTCGGCTCGTAGATCGGAGATGGCCGTGATCATCTCCTGGTGCCTTTGTTCCACAGTTTTCGCCAACTCCGCTCGCGTCCGGTTGGCCAGCGCCGCGGCCTCCTGCAGCTCATCCTGGCTGGTCTTCTGAACCTGGGTGGTCAGTTGATCCAGACGCACCAAATCTTGTTCCAACGAAGCCGATTGCGCGTCGCGCAGAACCGCAACCTGCTTTTGACTTTCTTCCCGAACTGTCGCCAGATCCGACGCCAGAGCGTTCATCCTTCGATCCTCGCGAACATTCGCGGCAAGCGAGACTAGCAATCCCAAAAACAGGAACCAAGCGACCAACGCGTGGGGACGCAGACGCACTGGACGAGCTACTTTACCCGTTAGCTCTTGCTGCATAGCAATCCTCCCTTCGACTTTTGCGGTATGTGGACTCCCATGCGAAATTTTCGTTACGGGAAGGTGAGGTGTTCGGTACTACGCTGGCTACCACCTGTCAGGGAACGCCGCATTTCTTTGGCCCGCAACGTTC
>CAVRZH010000026.1:0-30727 GCA_963725455.1 Bryobacterales bacterium | reverse complement strand
TCATGAAGCTGACCCCGCCGCTGTAGCCCGCGCACTCTCCGGCGATGAGGACGCAGGAGCGGCCCGCACACGGCAGCTGGCTACATCCCGCTTGCGTCGCGCTCGACGTCGCCGTAAATGGGACCTCGCACACGTCAACGTTGCCAGTGCCGTCGAGAAACCGCGCGTTGCGCGCGCCGAGTTCTCCGTGCTAACGCCCGACCAGGTGAACACACTTCTCGCCGAACATCCGCGACTACCGGCTCTTCACGCTCTACCTCCTCGCGATCTCTCACCTGGTCTGCGCCAGGGCGAATTGTTGGCGCTGGCCTGGGCCGACGTCAACCTGGACGACAGCCGCCTTGAGGTCCGATACACCCTCGAGCCACGTCGCTCGAACGCGTCGAGGTGAAGATGCGCGCCGCGGGCGCCCGCGCGCTCGACTCTGTCGCCGACGCTCGTAACGGAACTCCGGGCCCATCGGCAGCGGATGCTCGCCGAAGGTCATCCCCACAGCCTGGTCTTCCCGACGAAGGGCGAGACCCGATCAAAGGGTCGACCCTCGGGCACGAATGGAAGCGCGTTCTGGCACGCGCGTTCGACCGGCACGCGAAGGTGACGATCACGACCGCCAAAGGGAACACGTACACCCCGGTCCGGCCGCTGGTCGACGTTCGCTTCCACGACCTGCGGCACACCGCGGCGACGCTCATGCGTCTCGTGGGCGTGCACCCGAAGGTCGTGAGCGAGCGGCTCGGCCACGCGACCATCGCGATGATGCTCGACACCTACTCGCATGTCCTCCCGAGCCTCCAGAGCGACACGACGCTTGCGATCGAACGGTACCTCGCCGTTCTTCGGCTGAGGGCCTATCGGCCGCGCGTGGGCTTCGGAACGTCTTGCGGGGGTTCGACGCCGCGACGAATTTGCGGATCATACGTATCGCGTCAGACGATAACTCGTGCGCGGGCCGCGTGACCCGTTCGGCACGAGAATCTTTTGAGCGACGAGAGCGGCGATGTCGCGCTGCGCGGTATCCGGTGACGTTTTCGCGAGCGTCGCGTATTTGCTCGTGTTGATCCATCCCTCGAAAGCGCCCGAAAGATAGCGCTGGAGAACGACGCGCTGGCGATCGTTGATTGTCGCGTTTGCGTGATCGGTCCAAAACGATCGCGCTTGTATCATTTCGCGTCCGACCGCGAGCGTGTGATCGACGGCGCGGCCATAGCAATTCGCGAACCATGAGACCCACGGCGTTACGTCGAGCGGTCCGCGCTGCGCGCTTTCGAGTGCGTCGTAGTAGCTTTTGCGATCGGTGCGAATTTGTCGCGGCGAGCGTGGCGTGAAATCCAGTGTCGAATACGGCCACCTGTGGCACGCTTTTGCCGATCACTCGATCGACAGTCTCGATCGCTGCCAGTTGAAGCGGCGTGTGGGCGGGCGCGAATTCGGCTTGCTCCGCGATCCCTGCGCGGACTTCCGGAGTGATGAGAACACTCTCGCGATATTTCGGGCCGCCATGGACGATGCGGTGGCCAACGATATCGATATCTGACGGCGCATCGATCGCCTTTGCTTCACCCTTCCATAGCCCTTCGAGAATCGGCTCCAAAAAACCGGCCGGCGCGGCCGCGTTAATCGTTCGACTTACTGACGCCCCATCCGATCGGCTGATTTTTATTTCGGCCGATCGTGAATCACGGCTCCAGTCCGCACGTGCGGTCCAGCGGGGGGCCAAAGCCTCCGATGGCAGAGAACCCCCTGGAGCATTCCCCGGAACATCCTGATACCAGCATTTGAAACTGCTTGAGCCCCCGTTCAGGACTAGAATCCTCATGCGCCCGGCCATCTCCAGTTGCGGATTTCGGGCATATCGTCCCCGCACCGCGATACATACAGCTTATGTTCGATTAAATGATTCCGCAGCACTTGTTTAGGATAACCGGCGATGCTGCGCAGGCGTGGAACGCGGTCAATCGCGTCGCCCGCCAAATGGAAGCGATCCAGATCGTTCATCACCGTCATGTCGAAGGGCGTCGTCGTAGTGCCTTCTTCTTTATAACCCCGCACGTGGAAGTTGCTGTGATTGGTGCGCCGGTAGGTCAGCCGGTGAATCAGCCAAGGATATCCATGGAACGCGAACACCACCGGTTTGTCGGCTGTGAAGATCGCGTCGAAATCGCTGTCCGGCAATCCGTGCGGATGTTCGCTCGAAGGCTGCAAGGTCATCAAGTCCACCACGTTCACCACCCGGATTTTGAGATCCGGCACCAGCTTTCGCAGCAAATCCACGGCGGCCATGGTCTCCAGCGTGGGAACGTCGCCGCAGCAGGCCATCACCACGTCGGGCTCCGTGCCCTGATCGTTGCTGGCCCAATTCC
Organism: Bryobacterales bacterium; assembly: GCA_963725455.1. GTDB lineage: Bacteria > Acidobacteriota > Terriglobia > Bryobacterales > Bryobacteraceae > Palsa-89. The sequence goes on along the minus strand of CAVRZH010000026.1, from coordinate 28,367 downwards.
AAATGCCCACCCCCGCGGTGCAATGTTGGATAGCCGCATCCATATCCAGCCACTGCAGCGCGGGCTGCTTTCCGGCTACGATCACGTTGATGTAATCGCGGCTGCGCAAGCAATGATCGGCCACCGACAAAAGGCAATTCGCGTCGGGAGGAAGATAGACGCGCACCACGTCGGCCTTTTTGTTCACCACGTGATCCAGGAAGCCGGGATCCTGATGGCTCAGGCCGTTATGATCCTGCCGCCACACGTGTGACGTGAGCAGGTAGTTCAGCGACGCAATCGGCCGGCGCCAGGGGATGCTCCCGCACACCTTCAGCCATTTGGCATGCTGGTTGAACATCGAATCTACGATGTGGATGAAGGCCTCATAGCAGGAGAAGAAGCCATGCCGGCCCGTCAGCAGATAGCCTTCCAGCCATCCCTGGCACATATGCTCGCTCAGCACCTCCATCACGCGCCCATCCGGACTCACGTGCTCGTCGCCGGGAAGAATCCTGGCGGTGGAAACGCGGTTCGTCACGTCGAAGACGGCGTTCAAACGGTTGGACGCCGTTTCATCGGGTCCGAAGATACGGAAATTGTGCAAAGCGTCGTTCCGCGTGAGAGCATCGCGCAACATGTTTCCCAGCACCTTGGTGGCTTCCGCGACTTCGGCTCCGGGCTTCGGAACATTCACCGCATAGAAACGAAAATCCGGCAGCCGCAGGTCCCGCAACAGCAGGCCGCCGTTGGCGTGGGGATTGGCGCCCATTCTGCGCGTTCCCTTGGGCGCCATTTCCGCCAAGTCTGGAATCAATTTGCCGCCCGAATCGAACAATTCTTCGGGGCGATAACTCCTCATCCATTCCTCCAGCACCCGCAAGTGATCCGGCTTGGTGGAAACGTCGCTGACTGGAACCTGGTGCGCGCGGAACGTTCCCTCCACCGCCACGCCATCCACAACCTTGGGACCGGTCCAGCCCTTGGGCGATTCCAGCACCACCATGGGCCACAGCGGCCGCTCGGTAAAGCCACGCGCGCGCGCGTGTTTTTGGATCGACCGGATTTCGAGCACAATGGCGTCCAGCGTGGCAGCCATAGCCTGGTGCATAGGCCCCGGTTCGTGGCCCGATACGAAATACGGATGATATCCGTAACCTTGCAACAGATCCTTCAGTTCGGTGCGTGCGATGCGCGCCAGCACCGTGGGGCCCGCGATCTTGTACCCGTTCAGATGCAGCACCGGAAGCACAGCGCCGTCCGAAGCGGGATTGAGGAATTTGTTGGAGTGCCAGCTGGCCGCCAGCGCGCCCGTCTCCGCCTCGCCGTCGCCTACCACGCAGCAGGCAATCAATCCGGGATTATCGAACACCGCACCATAAGCGTGCACCAGCGAATAACCCAGCTCGCCGCCTTCGTGGATGGACCCCGGCGTCTCGGGCGCGGCATGGCTCGGGATGCCGCCCGGGAACGAAAATTGCCTGAACAGGTGCTTCATCCCCTCGGCGTCTTCGGTGATGTTTGGGAACAGCTCGGCGTAGGTTCCTTCCAAGTACGTGTTCGCCACCATCCCCGGGCCCCCGTGGCCCGGCCCGCAGATATAGATCATGTCCAGGTCGTATTTCTTGATGATCCGGTTGCAATGCGCGTAGATGAAGTTGAGCCCGGGCGTGGTCCCCCAGTGTCCCAGCAGGCGTGGCTTGACATGCTCCCGCTGCAATGGCTCGGTGAGCAGCGGATTGTCGTAAAGATAAATTTGCCCAACGGAAAGATAGTTGGCCGCGCGCCAGTAAGCGTCGATCTTGCGCAGCTCGCCGGCCGACAGCGGGCCGGAAGGAAGCTCGGCGGCCTCGATGAGAGTTTCCGCTTGCGTCCCGTGTTCGGTGGAAAGGATCATGCCGGTCTCATCGACCATGATGACGGGTTTGATGAACCAAGCCAGACATGCGATTGAAACCAGAATCCAGAATTCAGAAGCCCGAATCGCTGAGCTAAAATCGCCGTAGAGCCAGTGAAGACTAACACCCGGCAAGAGCCTCCGATCAGGCTTTTCAAATCCAAACGTGCCTGGGCCGCTTGGCTGGACAAGAACTACCGCAACGAGGGCGGCGTCTGGCTTCGGTTAGCCAAGCAGGGCTCTCCGTTACAATCAGTCTCCTATCGGGAAGCGCTCGATGTAGCCCTGTGCTACGGGTGGATCGACGCCCAGAAAAAGCCGGAGAGCGGCCAAGCCTGACTGCAGAGATTTGTGGCGCGTTCCAGCCGCGGTATCTGGTCGAAGATCAACCGGGAAAAGGCGCTGGCGCTGATTGCGAGCGGTGAAATGCAAGCCGCCGGATTCGAAGCCATCGAGAATGCCAAGACGAATGGCCGGTGGGACACAGCCTATGATTCACCCGCCGCAGCCGCCGTCCCGCCCGACTTTCAAGCCGCCCTGGACGCCAATCCGCGCGCTGCTGCGTTCTTCAATACGCTCGACCGGGCCAACCGGTATGCGCTTCTGTGGCGAATCCAAACGGTGAAAAAAGAAGCCACGCGCGCCCGCAAAATAGAGCAGTTTATCGCCATGCTCGAGCGCAAAGAGAAGATCCATCCCTGATTTCTCCGGATTCTCCACGCACTTCAATGTGGCCAAACAGGTGGACAGGTTGTCACTCCCTATAACCATCCGGCCGAAGCCCAAACTAGCCGCGCGGAAGTCCTATGGCAAGAGCTCGTCCACCCATTTTCGATGGTTTGATGGGACGCCCGATAGGACCCCCGATCTATCGTATCCCCTCATATGCGGCTGATCGAGAGGTTGCATCCCCACCAACTAGAGCTTCAAGATGCGTATTCCTAGGACTTCTCGGTCGCTGGTTCCAGGACACATTGTCCCGCCGCTAAAGCGACCTAACCATCTTGTTTGTAATCAGTTGTGATTGGCTGGCGACTTGCCTTAGAGATCGCCATGACGACCAGAAAATCTTCAGTGGTTGTGGCAGCCTTGCTCGCTGCCGCAAGCCTCGGCTTTGGGCAACGGACCAAGCTCTCGCCGGATTTAGCGGGGCGCGATCCGGAAGCGCTGGTGAACGTGATCGTTCAATACACGCAACCGCTCCAGCAAAGGCATATCGATGCGGTGCTCCGCAAAGGTGGGACGCATCTGCGAACTCTCGATGTGGTCAATAGCGCTGTATACTCCGTAGCGGCAAAGTCGCTGGCCGACCTGGCCAATGACCCGGACGTCAAATACATCTCTCCGGACCGCGCCGTCAAGGCTGCATCGCTTTCCGTCAATCAGCTATCGCCCGACTACAAGCTGCAGGCCATAGGCGCCGACATCGCGCAAACCAACGGATACAACGGCAACGGGATTGGCGTCGCGATTATCGACAGCGGCATCACCAATAAGCAGGACTTTCATACGATTAATTCCGGCATGATGAGCACTGCCATGAGCACATCCTTCGGCAGCAACAGTGGATACCGGGTTGTGTACGCGCAAAATATGGTGATCCCGGGCGGTTCAACCGATGACGTGTATGGCCATGGAACGCACGTGGCTGGGATTGTGGGCGGAGACGGCAGCCAGTCTTTTGGCGTTTATGCCGGTGTAGCGCCCCAAGCGAACCTGATCAACCTCTTGGTGCTGAACGGCGCCGGGGCCAGTACAGACAGCATTGTAATTTCCGGAATTCAACGGGCCATTCAGTGGCAATCGCAATATAATATCCAGGTAATTAACCTGTCTTTGGGCCGCCCGATATTTGAAAGCTATACTGTCGATCCGCTGTGCCAGGCTGTGGAAGCCGCTTGGAAGGCCGGTATCACGGTGGTGGTGGCCGCCGGAAACGACGGCCGCGATAACACGCAAGGCACCGATGGCTATGGAACCATCACCGCCCCGGGCAACGATCCGTATGTGATCACGGTCGGCGCGATGAATACCGAAAACACCTTGACCACTTCCGACGATCAGATTGCCAGCTACAGTTCCAAGGGGCCGTCTCTGCTAGACCATATCGTCAAGCCCGATCTGGTGGCGCCCGGCAATCTGATTGTTTCCGTGCTCGGCGACGGTAGTTTGCCCCGCCTTTACCCGCAATACATCACCGATACCAATTACTTCATATTGAGCGGAACCAGTATGGCGACGCCCATGGTGAGCGGTGCGGTGGCGTTGTTGATGCAGCAGAACCCGAATCTAACGCCGGATCAAGTGAAGGCCCGGCTGATGCTCACCGCCAACAAAAACTTTCCGGTCTCAAGCGTTGCCACCGATCCCACAACAGGCATCTCCTACACCAGCTACTACGATATCTTCACGGTGGGCGCCGGATATGTGGACGTGTGGAATGCGCTGAACAGTAACGCCACGCCCAACGGCTCGGCTTTGTCGCCAGTGGCCTCCTACAACTCCAGCACGGGCGCCGTCACCATCGGCGACATCGCGGGGATGAATGTGATCTGGGGCACAAACGTGATTTGGGGAACCAACGTAATTTGGGGCACTTCACTGGTTTCGGGCGCCAACGTAATCTGGGGCACGAACGTTATTTGGGGGACCAGCGCGCCTGCCAGCCTGAACGTCATCTGGGGCACGAACGTGATCTGGGGTACCAGCGTTCCTGACAGCGCAATTGTTGTCGACGGTGATCAATAGCAAGGAAACGTCATGAAAAACGGGGAGAAGCTCATGAAAAACCTACGGTCATCCGATATAAATACGATGCTCCAACGCTCCATGAACGTTCCTGGGGTCTGCCTGGGAAAGCCGTGCCTGGAAAAAGCGCGTCTGGAAGCGCCGCGCCTGGGCAAGCCAGGATTGGAAACGCCTTTGACCACCGCTCTGATTTGGGGGCTGAACATCTCTGTGGGGCCCGACACTGCGATTTGGGGAACCGCGGCGGTGGGAGCAACCAGCCGGAAGCAGAACTTCACAGCTATCTGGGGCACTGCAGGCGTTTGGGCGCCGAAACAGTACGCGGGGGTTCCACTGCCGCCAATCGAGTTGGGAAGCTAAACCTGTGGGGAGCGCTCGGTGAAGTCCTCGCGGAGCATCGCAAACACATTCATCGGTCTGGTGACAATCGCCGGACTGCTGGCGGTGCTTCAACCTCTAGCGACAACTAACGAGGCCTTCTCTCCACGTTTTCTCTGTTACCTGCTGTTGGCCTCGCTTTCGTCCTGTTTGAAGGTGAGGCTTCCGGGAGTCACCGGGACGCTGTCGGTCAGCTTCCTGTTCATCCTGGCCGGGATGGCCGAGATTGGCCCGGTTCAGACCATGGCCATCGGCATCGGTTCCGCTCTGGTCCAAATCTACTGGAACGCAAAAAAACGGCCCCTCCTTTACCAGGTCCTGTTTAATCTCGCCGCGGTTGCCATTGCCATCCGGTTCGCGGAGGCCGCCATGCACGCCGCTGGGGCTCTCGGGGTCAGCCTGCCTTTCCGGCTCTTGTTCGCGACCCTTGGATACTTCATCGCCAACACCCTTCCGATCGCCGGCGCGATTGCGATGACGGAGAAGCGTAGCCTTTTGCGCGTTTGGCGCGAGTGTTATTTCTGGGCGCTCCCCTACTATCTCTTGGGAGCCACGCTGGTCTGCGTTTTGCACTGGGTGAATGAAAACCTGGGCTGGGAGTTCTCTCTTCTGGCCATGCCCGTCGCCTGGGTGGTCTATCGCTCTTATCGCCTCTACATCGGCCGGTTGGAAACGGAGAAGGAGCGCGTGGAGCAGGAGAAGACCCACGTAGAGGAGATGAACGCGCTTCACATCCGCACCATCGAAACGCTCGCCTTGGCTATCGAGGCCAAAGATCAGACCACCCGCGATCATCTTTCCCGCGTACAACACTATGCGGTTGAGATAGGCAAGGAAATGGGACTCACCGAGGACCAGTTGAACGCTCTACGCGCGGCCTCTCTGTTGCACGACATCGGAAAACTCGCCGTGCCGGAGCATATCATCACCAAGCCCGGGAAGCTGACGCCTCAGGAATTCGAGAAGATGAAGATTCATCCGGTGGTCGGCGCCGAAATTCTGGAGCAGGTGAACTTCCCCTACTCGGTGGCGCCCATCGTCAAGGCTCACCATGAGAGATGGGATGGGAACGGCTATCCACTGGGCTTGTCGGGCGAGGAGATACCGCTCGGCGCCCGCATCCTGTCTGCCGTAGACTGCCTGGATGCCCTGGCTTCGGACCGGCAGTACCGGCGCGCTCTGCCTCTGGATCAAGCCATGGCCGTGGTGTTGGACGAGTCAGGCAAGAGCTACGATCCGCGCGTGGTCAGGATTCTCGCCAAACGCTATCGCCAGCTTGAGGAAGAAGCCGTTCGCCTGTACAAGCCGGTTTCCAAGCTTTCGGTGGACGCGCGAATCGAGCGCGGCACCGCGCCCGCCGCCGGGTTTGAATCCGCGTCCAACGGTGACTCGCAGCGCGATTTCCGTTCCCAGATCGCGGCCGCGGGAAGGGAAGCGCAGTACACGCTGGAACTGGTGTCGGAGCTGGGAAATTCGCTCGGCATGGCGGAAATGCTCTCGGTGCTGAGCTCGCGGCTGACGCAGCTCATTCCCTGCGATTCCATTGCCGTGTATGAACGCAAGGACAATCTGCTGGGACCGGTTTATGTGGACGGCCGCGACCGCATGTTGTTTTCGTCCCTTCAGATTCCCCTCGGTGAGGGGCTGTCGGGCTGGGTGGCCAAACACAATAAGCCGATTCTCAATGGCAACCCTTCCGTCGAACCCGGCTACCTGAACGACCCGAAGAAGTTCAGCCTGCTGCGATCGGCGTTGTCAGTTCCTCTGACAGGCCAGGAGCACACCGTAGGCGTCCTCACTCTATACCGGGCCGACGCCGATGCCTTCGCGCCGGATCACCTGCGCATTCTTTCCGGGCTCAGTTCGAAAATCGGCCTTTCCTTCGAGAACGCGCTGAAGTATCGCGCGCTGGAGGCGTCCGCGACCACCGATTATCTTACCGGCCTGAGCAACACCCGGGGATTGTTTGAGCGCCTCAATCATGAGCTTTCTCATTGCGCCAACGAGCAAACGCCTCTTACCGTAATGGTTTGCGACCTGGATCGCTTTAAAGAAGTGAACGACCGTTTTGGCCACAACGCAGGCAACCGGGTCCTGCAGGCTTTCGCCAAGGGGCTGACGGAAATCAACCGCGAGCACGATGTCACCGCGCGCTTCGGAGGCGATGAATTTGTCCTGGTGCTGCCCGGTATGAAGGCGGATGCGGTGGGAGACAAGATGCAGGCTCTGGCAGCGCTTGCTTCCGAAGTTGGACGCGCGGTATGCGGCGAGAACATCATCTCAGCCAGCGTGGGCGTCGCGTCGTGGCCCGAAGACGGCCTTACTGCCGACGAACTGCTGGCGGAGGCCGACCAGCGCATGTACACCAACAAGAACAGCCTGCGCTTGAAACGCTCCATCATTCGCGTTCCTGAAGACCATAGGCTGGCCGTTCAGTAATCCACTAGTATTCTCTGCGCGGCTAGTTTTTCCCGGACTTGCTGTCGGGCTTGGCGGGCGGGGTGTAGCCTTGCAGCGAGTAATGATGGTCGCGATAATACTTCCCGGCGTTGGTCAAGTTCCAGGAATCCGGAGGATGGCAGAAGTTGCACTCTTTCTGAGTCCGCCGGGCATATTCCGGTCTGGCCACGCCGGGCGTCGCGCTAAAGAAGAACGCGCCGGAAAATATACCTGCGGCCAGTACAATTTCGAGAAGCCTGCGCATAGAACCTACCAGAATTTTACCGCACGTCCGGCCCGATAAAGTTCAATGTGACTTTGGCGTGAACAGCATCGTCAGGAGGAATCCACCGCCCGCCGCCAATGCCAGGGCGATCCAAGGCTTGCGGGCAACGTAACCCTGCCAGGTAGTCGCTTCCGTCACCTTACGCTCAAGCGCGGCGATGTCGTCGCCCACACGCTGCCGCTCTTCTAAGATCTCGTCTACAATCTGGCCTGTTCTTTGATCCATTCAAGGTCCTCTTTCACTGTCTGCATGGTCTTTTGCGGCCCTCGGATGGTACTCAGGCGCGCGCGGCCGTTCGCGACCCCGATCACCGCGCCGATCAATAACACCACTCCGAGAATCAGCGCCGCCAGCCAGGCCGGCAAAACGATTTCCAGCGCAAACAGAGCCGCAAGCAAAATGAATCCGATGGCATAAATCCCCAAAATTCCCCCGCTACCCAACAGGATGGAAGCCGACCGCACGCGGCCTGCGGTGTCGGCGAGCCTCTACCTTCGCCAGCTTTATTTCCGAGCGCACGATATCCCGGATACCGGTGCCGACATCCTTCAGCATGCCGGTTAGCGAGCGCCCGCTCGATTCCTCGTCGAGTGCCGCCGATGTTCGTCCACGATAATCCACGTTACCTCCTAAACCTTCCTATCCACTTGTTAGATGACCCCTTGCAGTAGTCGTTTCGGACTGTAACCCGTTACTTGTTCCCGAACGAAGCACGTTTGATATCGTAGTACCGTTGTTCGCCGAGCATGACTGAACGGAACATCGTCGACGTTTCCCGGATCATCGAGCAGCAAAAGCTGGGCCGATTCCTCATCGGCCTGGTGCTGGTCTCGTGGATCATTACCTTTTTCGATGGCCTGGACAGCAATCTCATCAGCTTCGCCGCGCCTTATTTCGGCGCTCAATATCATCTGAGCAGGATCCAGCTCGGCAACATCTTCAGCATGGGATTGTTCGGGACCATGGTCGGCGGCTTCGCTCTGGGCTACCTGGGCGATCGAATCGGGCGGCGTCCGATGGTGGTTCTCGCGACTGCGCTGTTCGGCATCCTCACCATGTGCTTCGCTCTGGCCAATAGCTATTGGTCGCTGTTTTCGCTGCGCTTCATCGATGGCCTTCCGCTCGGGGGCATGCTGCCTCTGGCCTGGGCGTTGAACATCGAATATGCGCCGAAGCGCTACCGCGCGACCATTGTGACGGTCATCATGATGGGCTACTCGCTCGGCACCGCGCTGGGCGGCCCTATTGCGATCTGGCTGATTCCGAAATTTGGCTGGAAATCCGTCTTCGTCTTCGGCGGAGCTTTCTCGCTCTTTTGCTCGGGCGTCCTGTTTGCGATTCTTCCCGAATCCATCCGGTTCCTGGCGAGCAAGGGCCTGGGCGCGGAGCGTATTGCCCGAATTGTCCGGCGCATCGCGCCTGGCCAATTGATCCCTGCGAATGCGAACTTCGTCGTTACCGACGAGAGCCGCCAGAACAAGGATTTCAAGCCGTCGCTTTTGTTCAAAGGCGAACTGCGCTTCATCACGCCGCTGGTCTGGATCGGGTATATCGCAAGCTCGCTCGCGGTGTTCTTTATCGTCAACTGGACGCCGGTAGTTTTTGAAGCACTCAAGTACAGCCGCAAGGAAGCAGCCACGGCCGCGTCGCTTTACTCCGCGATGGGCGCGGTGGGCGGACTGCTGCTCATGCGCTTCACCGATAAGCGCGGCGCCATCGCCATAACGATCATGCCGGTGATGACCGTGATCCTGCTGTTGACCGCCACCTTCGTTGGCATGGGCCACGTCGAATTCATGGTCTTGAGCGCCATCACCGGCGGCTTCCTGATCGGCGGCCATTTTGGGATGCACAGCATCTGCGGGATCTTTTACCCCAGCGCCTATCGCGCCAACGGCGCCGGCTGGGCCACGTCGATCGCGAAGATCGGCTCGGTGGCCGGACCCATCCTAGGCGGCATCGTCTTATCTACCACCCTGCCCGTGCGCGACATCTTCGCGGTGTTGGCGGTGTGTCCGGCCATACTGGCGGTTTGCATCTATATCGTCGGTCGCATGCATCGCCGGATCCTGGGCCGTGAGGCCCTGGCCGCCGCCGAGCCGGCCGCTGACCCTTTGGTCACAGTTCAACACTCCACCACTAGCTTCTGATTTCTGCCTTCCGCCTTCTGCCTTCTGAATTCTGACTTCTGCCGGCAAGTCCTAAGGTTCTGGTACCCAGGATGCAATAGTCCGGGCTATGGACCACACCTGTCAGTTTCTATGCTCTGAACTTGTAACAGTTACCTACGAAGAGCAGCCGGGCGAGATCCGCCAAATGACAGCGAATTTGGAAGAGATCTCATCGACGAGCGCCGTAGTGTTGCTGGAAGAAAAGCCGAGCCTCGGCTCGACTATCTCATTGTCTATAAAAGGCCGCGATCTGTTCGGCGTCATCAAAGGCAGCCTGTACGATGCCACCTTAGGGTGGTTTGTCATCGTCGCGTTGGACGCGGCGTCGCTCTGGAATCGCGATTGGTTTTCACCAAAACACCTTCTGGAGATCTGCGGATGCTCCCTGGAAGGGGCTACGGGGACTAAGGCCCATACCTTAGAAAACACGAGGAATACTGAGGAAAATGTGCCGGTAAGTTTTGTAGTCTCCGAAGCGTGACCGTACTACTTACCAAGTACGCCAGGCGACCCTCCGGATTATTCGTGCCTCAGAGCGACCAACGGATCGACGCGCATGGCGCGGCGCGCTGGAACCCAGCACGCTAGCACCCCCGCAAGTACCAGCATGCTGGACGCCCCGACCAGTGTGAGCGGGTCCGAGGGAGAAACCTGGATTAGCTCGGACTTCAGGACGCGCGTGACGGCGAACGATGCCCCCAGTCCGACCGTCAGCCCAATTCCCAAGGGCAGCATTCCTTGCGCGAACACGAGTTTGAGAACATCCCCGGTCGTTGCGCCCACGGCCATCCGTATTCCGATCTCCTGAGTGCGCCGGCTCACCGCATGGGCGATAACGGCGTATAACCCGACCACCGCAAGCACGAGAGCGATCGCAGCGAAAACCAGGAACAGGGCGGCGTTGACACCTTTCGACCAATAGTTATTGAGCGCCAGGCTCTCGTTCAAAGTCTTGGGGCCCTCAATGGATCCAAGACCCGAATAGATGATGAGCTCTGAATCCATTGCCTGGATCTCATGACGAAATGCCGCTGCGAGACCGCCGGGCGGCACACGGGTTTGAGCCACCACATCCATATCGGCCCCGGGCCTCTGCCGGTAGGGAACGTACACAATGGGATCGGAAGACTGGCCCGTAGCAGTGTTCCACTGAACGATATTGGACGCGGTGCCCACCACTGTCCGCCACCCGGCCGTTTTATCCAACAGGCGAAGCCGTTTCCCCAGCGGGTTTTCTCCCGGCCAGAACTGGTTCGCGAATCTCTGGTTCACAATCGCGACTGGAAATCCGGAAGCTCCATCGAAATCGCTGAACTCGCGCCCCGACTGCAACGTTGCCCCAACTGTTCGAAAGTAATCCGGACCGATGGTCACAGCCGAAATGGCGGGTCGGCGACGTTCGTCTACCGGTGGAGCGCCGGCCAGTTCGTAAGGCAGCCGCGGCGCGTAGAGTCCGGGAAGGCTGTCGGTGAGGGCCACGGATTCGACACCAGGGATACTTTTCAGCCGCGCTGTGAGCTGATCGAAGAACGCGATCTGCGCCTGCGCATCCGGATATCGCGCGGCAGGAAGTCTCACCGCGGCGGTGAGAATATGTGCTGTTCTCACCCCCAAATCCGCGTTATAAACATTTAGAAAACTGCGGATCATCAGCCCCGCTCCGGTAAGCAGGACGACGGCCAGAGCCATTTCTCCCATCACCAGAAGATTGGATAAGCTCTTAGCGCTTCCCCCCGATGTCGCGCCTCGGCCGCCATCCTTCAGCGTGGCGTTTACATCCAGCCGCGATAGCCGGATGGCCGGCGCTAGCCCAAACAGCAGCCCTGTACCTACCGAGATGGCCACCAGATAGACGAACACGCGGTAATCCAAAGCATAGGTCCACTGGTTGTACGCGCTAGGTGGATTCGCAAACAGCTCGTAGGCGCGAACGCTCCCGACGGCGATCAACCAGCCGAATATGCCACCCAGGGACGAGATGACCAAGCTGTCGATCAGGAGCTGGCGTGTGATCCGCCAGCGGCCGGCCCCGAGTGCGATGCGGATGGAGATCTCACGAAAGCGGCCGATCGCGCGAGCCAGCTGCAGATTCGCGAGATTGGCGCAGGCGATCAGGAGGACAAATCCAACCGCTCCCCAGATCGCGCTATAGAACGTGGCTGCATTAGGTCCAATGAAAGCCTCAGTGAAATTCCAAACTTTGGGATGAACGCCCTCGTTGGTGAGGGGGTAAGCGCTTTCCAGTCGCCGCCCAATGGTGTCCATTTCCGCCTGCGCGCTCCGGAGGCTGACGCCGTCCGCCACGCGGCCAACCGCGAACCAGAGATTACGCATCTCACGTCGTCGTAGACTAGGAGTTTGGATCAAAGGTACCCAGACGTCCACGCGGTGATGCGGGAAATCAAAGCCAGGAGGCATGATTCCAATCACCGTTGTTGGGCTGCCATTGAGCCGTATGGTCTGGCCCAGGATGGAAGCATCCCTGGCGTAGCGACGCTGCCAGAACCCGTAGGTCAGAATGGTCACCGCCTGCGCGCCCGGCATTTCATCGGATGCCGCAAAATCGCGTCCGATGATCGGCTGCCGGCCAATGACACGGAAGGTGTTGGCACTCAGTTCGGTGCCATCGCAGGCCTGTGGAGCGCCAGTCCGATCGTTAAGCAGGAACCGCAAACCGCCGTTCGACACCACGGCCATTCCGCGGAACGATTTCGCCTCAGTCTTCCAATCCTCAAAATCGGGATAAGAGACGCCACGATTGGTGCCGATGTACAGCAAACGATTGCCGGGGTCCACGCGCGGGAATCCGCTAAAGAGCACGGCGTTCGTTACGGTGAAGACCGCCGCATTGATTCCGATGCCAAGCGCCAGCGTTGCGACTGCTACAGCTGCGAATCCCGGGTTGTCGATCAGAGTCCGAAAACTAAATCGAACGTCGCCCAGCCAGGACATGTGTTCATCGCAGGCTAGCGGCTATTGCGGCGGCGGAGGCGGCTTGATGTGACCCTCGTAGAGGTCCTTGTTATTCTCTTCGCAGGAGTATTCCATGATTTCCCAATCCGGACGCAGCGTGAAGATTCGCTTGTTGGTCCAGGGCTTGGTGAAGATCTTGGAATCTTCAATGGTCACTTCATAGCCGATATGCATTGCGTCGGTGCGCGTGAAGCGCTCAATTACGTGTAAGGCGTCGCTGTGCGGATGGCCGATGGTGTCCAGCCGCGTGCGGCCGTTGAAGTTGACGGTGTCCACCACGAACGTGTCGCCGTCCCAATGTCCCACCGAATCGCCAAACCAAGTGGGAGTTGCTCCTTCATGGTGCTTCTTGTCGATCGGAATCACATGGAACCAAGTGTTCTGCTCGTACAGAAGCGCCACATACTTGGGACTCTGCATGATCTGGATCGGATCCGGCGAATTCATGGAACGCATCAGGCCGAAGGGCAGGCAGCTTCCGGTATAGTCACCATTAGCGGCGTCGTAGCTCTTCCAGGCCTTCAACCCGGCCTCGGTAAATGGCAGCTCCGGCATGCCGATTTGGGTCTTATCCTTGTTGGTCTTGGTCATGTCCGGCACATAAGGCCGCTGCCATAGACCGCTCAAGTCCGGCTTGCCATCGGGAGTGCGCGGTGCCGGACCACTCGCGGGCGGGGGCGGTTTCGAAGTTAAATCCCCGGTGAAGCCCGCTGACTGGGCAAAGATGGGAGCAGAAGCTAACGAGACGATGGTTAGCGCGGCGGCGAGAAAAGGAATACGCACGAGGATCTCCTTGTTGTGTGACCGCGCCCTGCCTGCGATAGGCTAAAGTTCGCGGTCCGTAGAGCGTTAGCTACTGAGTCGGGCGTTTCGGCGCGCCGTCGTCGGCCGAACCCGCGAAGACGCTCTTTCCGCTCGGCAGCTTCACGGAACGGGCGTTGCAGGTGTTGGTTCCATCCTTGGAGCGGAAGCCCTCCACCGTAGCCTGGTCCCCCACCTTCAGCGAATCCCGGCTCCAGCCATTGCGCGTCAGAGTATTAGGCGGCCCACCCTCACATTGCCAGTGCTGCACCGCGCCGCTCTCATCCTTGGTGTCGAGATAAATCCAAATGTGTGGATTCATCCAGTCCAGCTTTGTAACGACACCCTGAAGTGTAACTGCTTTCGTCGCGTCGAACTCGGCCGCGAACGAATGATGTGCCGCGAGCGGCAAAGACGCCGTAAGCAAAATCCCGGCGCCGGCGACAAAGACGGCTAGTGTGGATCGCATGGGGCCTCCTTTAGGCTAGTGCGTCGGCTACTGTGCCGGCGGCTTGTTCTCGTCGGCCGCGGAACCAGCGAATACCTTGCGGCCATCGGCCAAAGTGACCTTGCGCGCGTTGGCCAGCTTGGATCCATCCTTCGCCAGCGAGCCTTCCACCGAGACCATGTCGCCCGGCTGCAGCGAGTGGCGCGTCCAACCCAGGCGCATCAGCGCGTTGGGGCTGCCAAGCTCGAGTTCCCAGTTGGTGACGGTGCCGGAATCGTCCTTCACGTCGATATAGAAGCGGGCGTGCGGATTCATCCACTCCACCTTGGTAACCGTGCCAGTCAGCTTAACCGGCTTGGTGGCGTCGTACTCAGCCGTGAAGGAGTGATGCGCCATCATCGGCGCGGCGGTGGCGAGCAAACCAAGGCCGGCCACGAATACGTAAAACTTAGCTCTCATTGTTGTTACACCTCTCAAATGATTATAGTGCGATTACTTTGCCGGCTCGCCATGGGCCGTGGATTCCGCGAAAACATCCTGACTTGGTCTCCCGCTTTCCAAGAGCGCCAATCCTCTATCAACAGTACGTTTGGACTGGCGAGTTCACAGTCCCAATTGGTTACATTACCAACACCGTCTTTTACCGCTACCTACAAGTGCCTATGAGATTCATCCCACCCGTCTTGCCTGCAGAACATGCCAAGCTTGGTCCCCAAAGAGAAAGGTATATAGAAATGACTGATATACCACTGGGGAAGTTATCACGCAGCGTAAGTATTGTCAAGAATAAAGGCGTCCAGGTGGCCTTTGCGCCTCAGGACCGATTCGGTCCGATTTCGTTTGGCCACAATTAGAGCAGCTTCTCAATAGCATGCTCGATCACGGGCATATCGGTCTCGCCGATGAAGGAGCGGACCTTGCGGCCGGCCTTGTCGTAGAGGAATAGGGCCGGTAAAGCTCCACTCCACTTGGCATCAATCGCGTTGATGAAATGGTCGTCATCGTCGGCCTGCTTTAGGTAGGCCGGACCATCCACGCGGAACATCTGGATAAACTTCTCGGCGGCGGCCTTATGTTCGCGGTCGTCGGCTGAGATGGTAACTACTATCACGCCGCGCGAACGCAGCTTATCTTCGAGCAGCGCCAATTGGGGAAGCTCGGCGCGGCAGGGCGCGCACCAGGTGGCCCAGAAATCGTACAAGACCACCTTGCCTTTGTGCGAATTCACCAACTTTTGGAAGCCAGTTTCATTAATGGGCACCAGCGGCACCAGCGGGCTGGCGGCGAACAGAGGCAGGCAAAACACCAGGGCGAGCGCGCGTTTCATCATGCTTTCTATTCTACGATTCCCGAGCTGCGCGGTTTCACCGTTTCAGCTTCAGCGCTTCAGCTTCAAATTGATGACCGCGGTTTTCTTGCTGTTAAACACGCTGAGGGTCTTCCAGGAAGTGCTGACTCCATTGTGGTCGGCCTTCAGTTGGTATTCCACGTCCGCGCCCAGGCCCGCGAAGTGATAGCTGCCATCGCTCTGCGTGATGAACGAGCGGATCTGCAACGTCTTGGTGTTCTTCAATTGCACCACGGCATCCGCCACCGGCTGTTTTTCAGCGTTGGTGACCATGCCCTCCACGGTGCGCGTGGTGGTTTCTTCAGTCTTCTTGTTGTCCTCAGGCTTCTTGTTGTCCGCCGGCGTCGCGCCCAGGCTGGCGCACAGCACAACAAGCGCGATCGGAGCGTAGCGGGCCGGCATTAGCTTCCCATCTATTTCGACTCGTGCTCCAACTGGAAAGTTACCTCGACACGTTCCTGATCCTCCACGCTGACCGTCTTCCGCTGGGCTTGGTAGCCCTTGGCCTCCACCGACACGTTGTAATGCGCGGGGCCGGGCGGTACGCGCAGCACGAATTCTCCGCGCGCATCGGAAACCGCTTCCAGGGGCTTTAGCTTGCCTTTGGTTTTGCTGGAGCTGGAGCTACTTTCGGACTCAACTTCGAGAGCCACCATTACGTTCGCAGCGGGCAGGGCATAGCCGCGGTCGTCGAAGACGCTGCCGCTCAAGGTGGCGTAGGTATCGAGAGCAGGTTTCTTTTTCGGCGCGGCGCCCAGGGGAAGGAGCGCGGCCAGCGCCAGGACGAAGCCGGCTCGAAGCAGGTTAGTGCCAATCCTCTTCTTCAGCTTCCTCTTCTTCTTCATCCTCGTCTTCGTCCTCGTCGTAGTCGAAGTCTTCCTCTTCTTCCTCGTCTTCGTCCTCGTCCTCTTCGGTTTCCAGTTCCAAAGGATCCAACCCGGTAACGCTCAGGTCGGCGCCGCACTCATCGCAGGTCAGCGTGTCACCTTCGTCCAGCTCATCTTCGTCCACGTCGATCACGGCGTCGCAGTTCGGACAGTTCACCATCTCGATACCCTCCAGGGCCCAATTTTTTTATACAAGAACTGGCGGCGGATTGCTTAGGCGCTCGCCCTAGCCGTGCTCGATCGCTCGGCGCCGGGGTTCATCACTCGGCCGGGGTTCATCACTCCATTGAGGCGTACCATAGACACAGTTTTACCACGCAAGGCGGCGGCATGCGGAAATTTATCGGATATCGAGCTTGGCTTCGATGCGCGTGACCCGGTTGCCCAATTCGACGATCTTGCCGATCAGCGTGTCGAACTTGACCTCGAGGTTGTTGAATCGCGCGTCGATACTGTTGAATCGAGCGTCCTGGCTGTTGAACCGTGAGTTGATGGAACTGAATTGAACGGCGTTCATCAAAATTCCGATCAGTACGGCCAATGTTGGGATGCCGACGGTCAAATAGATCTGAACGTTATTCATCGACGCCTCTTTTGTACCCTGCGCTGCCCAATCCACTCAGCACGTTCGTCTCATTCAGCTCATTTTCTTCTGCTGGATGGTCCGCATTTCATCGATAATCCGTTCGAAGATGCGCTTGAGCGCATCCGCTGTCAAAGGCCCCGGATTGTTGCTGGTGACGTTCTCAAACACCTGATCTTCGCGCTTGGGCTCATAGATCGGCAATTCGAACTGCCGCTTAATCCTGCCGATTTCGTGCACGATCTGCGTTCGCTCGTTGAGCAGTTCGACAATCTTCACGTCCACCGCATCGATCTGCCGGCGGCAGTCCGCGAGCTGGTCCATGCTCCGATTCGGGATCATTGGTTCTTCGATAGTAAACCACTGGCGAGTTTTCGGGCTAGCGCTTCTATTTTGGCGGGCAGGTCGGGCGAGCTCGCATTTTCTTCGATGGCGCGCTCGAAGGCGCTGCCCACCACCACGCCGTCGGCGAGCGATCCAATCGATCGCACCTGTTCCGCCGTCGAGACCCCGAACCCCACGGCAAGCGGGAGATCCGTAACGCCGCGCATCGCGGTCACTAGCGGCTCGACGCTATCGGAGACGCTCGTTCGTTCGCCGGTCACTCCGGTTCGCGAAACCAAATAGACGAAGCCAGTGGAATATTTTGCCACCAGTTCCAACCGGCGTCGGCTGCTGGTGGGAGCGGCCAGGAACACGGTATCCAAACCCGCTGCGCGCATCACGTGAATGTACGGCTCCGCCTCTTCCACGCTCAGGTCCGTGAGCAGACAGCCGTCGATGCCGCTTGCGACGGCAGCGCGCGCCAAGGGATCCAGGCCATAGCGCAGCACTGGATTCATGTAGGTGAACAGCAGAAGCGGAATCTCGGAGTGTTTACGGATCTGCGCGGCGATTTCGAGAACCGTAGTCAGCCTGGTCCCGGCCTTCAGCGCGCGATCGCTGCCGCGCTGGATCACCGGACCATCGGCGATGGGATCGGAGAAGGGAACACCGAGCTCAATCAGGTCCGCGCCGCCGCGTTCCAGGGCCGCGACGATCTCAGGCGTTGCCGCGGGCGATGGGTCGCCGCCCACGATGTATGCGATTAGCGCGGGCCGTTGCTCCGCCCGCAAGCGTTCAAACAGCCGGCTGATTCTGGTCATTTCTGATCCGGATCATCCAGCTCTTTTAAATTTTCGCGATAGATATCGGTGTCCTTGTCGCCTCGTCCGGAGAGATTGATCACGAACAGGTCGCCCTTGGCCGAGGGCGCGCGTCGCAACGCTTCAGCCACCGCGTGCGCGGATTCAAGCGCCGGAATAATTCCTTCGATGCGCGCGAGCGCCTTGGCGGCATCCAGCGCCTGCTGGTCGGTGACCGAGCAATACTCGGCGCGCTTTTGATCGTGCAGCATAGCGTGCTCCGGCCCAACCAGCGCATAATCCAGGCCTGCCGAAATCGAATGCGTCAACGCAATCTGGCCATCGGCGTCCTGCAACAGATAACTGTGCGCGCCGTGCAGCACGCCCGGAGATCCGCCCGAAAAACGCGCCGCGTGAGCGCCCAATTCCGCGCCGGTGCCTCCCGCCTCCACGCCGATCAATCGCACACCGGTGTCGCCGACAAAAGCGTGAAACATACCGATGGCATTGCTGCCGCCGCCCACGCAGGCGAAGATCGAATCCGGCAGCCGCCCCTCGCGCTCCAGAATCTGACGGCGCGTTTCGTCGCCGATCACGCTATGAAAATCGCGCACCATCATCGGATAAGGATGCGCGCCGAGTGCCGAGCCCAGCAGGTAATGCGTGGAGTGAACGTTCGTCACCCAGTCGCGCATGGCTTCGCTAATCGCGTCCTTCAACGTCCGGCTGCCGCTAGAAACTCCCACCACTTTCGCGCCCAGCAATCGCATGCGAAAAACATTCAGGCGCTGCCGCCGCATGTCCTCTTCGCCCATGTAGACGATGCATTCCAATCCGAAAAGAGCACAGACGGTCGCGCTAGCCACGCCGTGCTGGCCGGCGCCGGTCTCGGCGATGATGCGCTTCTTCCCCATGCGTCGGGCAAGCAGCGCCTGTCCCAGGCAGTTATTGATCTTGTGCGCGCCAGTGTGCAGCAGATCCTCGCGCTTGATGTAGATCTTCGCCCCGCCGTAAATTTCGCTGAGCCGTTTGGCGTGATAGAGCGGCGTGGGCCGTCCGGCGTAATTGGCCAGCAGGTCCTTCAGCTCGGCCTGAAATTCCGGATCGAGCTTGGCTTCCAGATAGGCCTTCTCCAGCTCTTCGAGCGGAGCCATCAAAACTTCGGGAACGTAGCGGCCGCCGTAAGGACCGAAATGTCCCGCTCCGTCCGGCGATTCGACGGCCTCAACTGTTGAGTGCGGCATGTATGAACTTTCTCATTTTGTCGTGATCCTTCAGGCCCGGGGATTTTTCGATTCTTGAGCAGGCGTCCACGCCCCAGGGCTGGGCTTGTTGGATGGCAGTGCGGACGTTTTCGGCATCCAGGCCGCCGGCGATGATGATCTTCGGTTTTAGATCCGGCGTCTTGCTCCAGTCCCACGTCTCGCCGGTGCCGCCAGTCACTCCGTCGGTCGAATCCAACAACACCGCCTCCACGTTCCCGATCAGCGCCAGGCCCACCGGGTCCACCGCCGACATCGCCTGCCAAATACGTACGCCGCGCGCCTCCGAACCGCCATGCAGCTGAACGACATCCAGCCCGGCATCGAGAACGATTCTGGCAATCGTCTCCGGCGATTCGTTCACAAACACTCCCACCTTCCACACATTTGCCGGAATCTTCTCCCCGATCATCGCCGCGCCGGTATGTGAAATATATCGAGGACTTTGGCGATAGAAATTGAATCCGATGGCTGAAGCTCCGGCCTCAACCGCTGCCAGTGCGTCCTCGCGGTTGGTGATCCCGCAAATCTTCACCATCATGATACGAGCGCCCGTATTGCGCCGGCTGGGTCTCCCGATCTCATGAGGTGCTCGCCAACCAGGAACGCTTGATAACCCGCCGCGCTGAGCCGCTTGACATCATCTAAAGAATGAATTCCGCTTTCGGCGACGCGCACCACCCCAGACGGGATTTTATCGGCTAATCGGATGGAGGTCTCAAGCGATACTTCAAAGGTGTGCAGGTTTCGATTATTTACGCCGATGACGCGCGCCCCGGATGCGATCGTCGGCTCTAGCTCTTCTTCATCATGGATTTCCACCAGCGCTGCCATACCGTAGCGCTCGGCTAATTCGCGGAAGTCGCGCATCTGGCGTTCGGAAAGGATCGCCGCGATCAGCAGGATGGCGTCGGCGCCATGAGCCGCCGCTTGGTGAACATGATACGCGTCAATGGTGAAGTCTTTCCTTAAGGCAGGAAGACCAACCGCGCCTCGTGCCGATTCCAGATCCGACAAACTGCCCTGAAAATGTTTCTCGTCCGTCAGCACCGACAGTGCCGCGGCCCCGCCTTGTTCGTAAAGTCTTGCGATAGCCGCCGGATCGAAGTCGGCAGACAGAACGCCCTTGCTCGGCGACGCCTTCTTGATCTCGGCAATCACCGCCAGATGGCGGGCGGTCAGACCGGCCAAAAAATCCCGGCGCTGGCCAATCGAGCGCTCAGCCCGCTCCTCGACATCCGGCTCGCGGACAGCCAGATCGAGCTTCTTCTGCTCGACAATTGTGGCCAGGATGTCTGGGAGCGCCTTCACCATGGGCGGGGAACTTCAATTGTACCGCGCCCCGCCGCCCTTCGTCGCCTTACCTCCGAGCCTGTTACTTGGTCTTCTCTTCTACTTTCTTGGCGCCCTTATCGGTCGCTTTCGCGGTCTTGTGAGCAGCCTTCTTGGTGCTCTTCTTCACGCTCTTGCCCGCGTTTTTCGCAGCTTTTCCGGTATCTTTACCGGCCTGCTTCACGTCCTGCCCGGATTTCTTAAGATCCTGCTTGGCCGTGTCCTGTCCGAACGCGGCGAAGCCCGCCAGGCTGCCGATCATTAATGCTATAAATGCCTTCTTCACGATTCCCCGTCCTCCATTTTGAATTGCTTGGGATTGTTCCCACACGTTAGACGCCAGGCAGGAACTTTTTCGATCCTGATTGGATATTAAATTGCTACAATGAAACTGAAGCATATGTCGCGACCAGCAGCATCCCGCCCCAGCCTGTTCGGTTCCGACTAGTTTTCTTCTCTGCGGCCCTTTCTATTCACTAAGTAGCTGTTCAGAGAAGGAGACCAAAATGCCTGCTAAAGAAATGGTCCGTTTGGACCTTCCGCATATTTTGACGCCCCTGCCGGGCCCCCGCGCCACTGATCTGATTGAGCGCGACAGCCGCGTCTTATCGCCGTCCTACACCCGCTGCTATCCCTTAGTCGCCGCGCGTGGCGAAGGCGCCATGATTGAAGACGTCGACGGAAACCGCTTCCTCGATTTCAACGCCGGAATCGCGGTAGCGTCCACCGGCCATTGCCATCCGAAAGTTGTGGAGGCCATCGAAGAGCAATCCAAGCGCCTGATCCACATGTCGGGCACCGACTTTTATTACGAAAACATGGTGCAGTTGGCCGAGAAGCTGGCGAGCATTGCCCCCGGCGGCGCCCCGCATCGCGTCTATTTTGGCAACTCTGGGACGGAGGCGACGGAAGCCGCAATGAAGCTGGCTCGCTATCACACGGGTCGGGACAAATTCATCGCCTTCGCCGGGTCGTTCCACGGCCGCACCATGGGCGCGCTTTCTCTGACCGGAAGCAAAGTTGTCCAGCGCAAAGGCTTCGGACCGCTGGTTTCTGGCGTGTACCACGCGCAGTTTCCCGATCCTTATCGCCGGCCGGAGGGCGTTTCGGCGGACGACTACGCCGTCAGTTGCGCGCGCTTCATTGAGGACGAGCTGTTCCGTACCATTGTGCCGGCCGAAGAAGTAGCGGGCATCGTCGTGGAGCCCATCCAGGGTGAAGGCGGTTACCTGATTCCCCCGGCGGCATTTCTCCAGGAGCTGCGTCGCCTGGCAGATCGCCACGGCATTCTCCTGATCTTCGACGAAGTGCAGTGCGGCATGGGACGGACCGGCAAGATGTGGGCGTCCGAGCATTTCCGAGTCGTTCCAGACATTTTCACTACGGCGAAAGGCATCGCGAGCGGGTTGCCCCTGAGTGCGATGATCGCGCGCGCTGACGTAATGGACTGGGGCCCGGGCGCGCACGCGTCTACTTTCGGCGGAAATCCGGTTGCCGTGGCCGCGGCGCTCGCCACCATCGAGTTGCTCGAAACTCAATTGATCGCTAACGCCGCTCAAGTCGGCGCTTACATTCTCGATCGCATGCGCGATTGGCCCAGCCGTTTCCCCCATGTCGGCCATGTCCGTGGCCTGGGTCTCATGATCGGCTTCGAGATGGTGCGCGACCAGCGGACCAAAGATCGCGCGCCCGAGTTGCGTGACCGCATCCAGGACCAGGCCTTCCAGCGCGGGCTGTTGGTGCTGGGAGCCGGACGGAACGCGATCCGTCTTTGTCCACCGCTCATCATCACGCGCGATCAAGCCGATTTCGCCATCCACACACTGGAAGATACACTGAGGGAATGCCAGTAGCCGGTGGCGACAGCGCCGCCCTCGCCCGCCCCACGCCCAAACGCATTCTCGACGTCGGGTGCGGCATCAACAAATACCCCGGTTCCATCGGCGTAGATCGCAACGCGAACACCCGCGCCGACGTTCTATGCGATCTGGACCGGTTTCCTTATCCCTTTCGCGACAGCTCCTTCAGTGAGCTGCGCGCGATCCATGTGATCGAACATGTCTCGGATGTCATCCGCGCGATGGAGGAGTTTCATCGCGTGCTGCAGCCGGGCGGACGGTTGTTTATCGCGACTCCGCATTACACCGACTTCAGCTCGTTCTGCGATCCCACCCACCGCTGGCATTTGAACAGCTTCTCGTTCCGCTATTTTGGCGAGGATCACGGAGGCTTCGGTTATTACAGCGCTGCGCGCTTCCGTGAGGTAAAGGTGCATGTGCGCCTGCTGGCCCTCTGGCGCTGGCTCGGGTTCGAATTCCTGGTGAACCACTTTCGGCGCTACCGGAAGTTTTGGGAATATTATCTGTGCTACGTCGTGCGCGGAAAAGCGCTGGAGTTCGAGTTCGAAGCGATCAAATGAACGCCGCTAGCCGCGCTCTTCCAGGTGTTTCAATCTCGCGTCGATTACTTGTTCCACGCGATACAGCTCCGACCGCCAAAGATCGCGCATTTCGTCGAACCGATTGTCCATATGCCCGCGTAATTCGCTAATGCGCGCGTTGGTTTCGCTCAATCGCCCGTTGGTATCGCTGAGGCGTGAGTTGTTGATCAGGATGCCCACCAGCACGGCGAGCATATTCGGCACGGCGGCCAAAGCGATGGTAAGGATCTGGCTGTTGTCCATCTGCAATCTCCATCTTAAGCGATCGCAGGCCTCAACCCCGCTCTTCCAGATGCTTCAACCGGGCGTCGATCACCTGCTCGACGCGATAAAGCTCCGAACGCCATTGATCGCGCATTTGGTCGAAGCGGATATCCATGTGGCTTCGCAGGTCACTAAGCCGGGAATTGTTGATCAGGATGCCCGCCAGCACGGCGAGCATATTCGGCACGGCGGCCAAAGCGATGGTAAGGATCTGGCTGTTGTCCATCTGCAATCTCTATCTTAGGCGATCGCAGAACGCCCACCATTTTGACGGCCAGGCGGTCTATGATGTATCAGATCTATGATGTATCAGAAGTGATACTGGAGAAATCGATGAAACGCCCTTACTTAATTGCGATAGCGATACCCGCCCTGCTGCTTACGACGGCCGCGCTGGCTCAAGTCACTCTAGACTCCGCACGCATCGGCGCCAAGGACAGCGTTGCAGTGGCGAAGTTTTACCAGGCCGCATTCGGCATGCAGGAGGTCAATCGGATCGGAGCGCCCACGGGGCCGGAGGTCTTTGTGAACTTCGGTGCGACGGTCGACGCCGCCAAGGCGAACAAGAGCGCACCCATTGTGATCATGCATCGCGATTCCGACGATGTGAAGGATCCGATCCCCCATGTGATTCTGGACGTGCAGGACATGGCCGCGACAGTCGCTGCCGTCAAGGCCGCCGGCGGTTCTATGGCCGGCGACCCGCGCCCTTTTGGAAAGACCGGCCTTGTCATTGGCTTCGCGATCGATCCCGCGGGCAACCGGATTGAGCTGATTCACCGCCCCTAACGGCGAGATGCAGCACGCGTCCGTTCAGCCTTGCGAAACCACTGGCAGTTTCGAGGCCTCCCAGGCGGCCAGGCCGCCGGCCATCTCAATCAGATTGGTGATCCCATATTGGTGCAGAATGCTGGCCGCGATGGAAGAGCGATAGCCGCCCGCGCAATGGACAGCGATGCGGCGGTCGCGTGGGATTTCCCCGATGCGCTCTTGCAGATGGTTGAGTGGAACGTTCACGCTGCCATCGATGTGTTTCGTCACCCACTCGCGCGGATTTCTGATGTCCAGCAATAGCGGCGGACCCGTGCCCGCCAACTCCTCCGCCACCATGGGCGCTGTCACGCGCTCGGTGGGCCATACCAGGTCCGGCCGTGCGGCGAGCGCTTCCATGCCTCCACGCAAATAGCCTTTTACGTGATCGAAACCGATGCGGCCCAGCCGCAGCGCGGCTTCTTCTTCGCGACCAGGTTCAGCGATGATCACGATGGGCTTGCTGCGGTCGAACACCGTGCCCGCCCAGGTTGCGTATTGTCCCCCAAGCCCAATATTGATGCTTCCCGCCAAATGACCCTTGGCATACTCGGCGGGATCGCGCGCGTCCAGGATCTGAGCCCCGGCGTCTCCCATCTGAAGCACTTCATCCAGCTCGATTGCACGCTGAACCTGCTCTAGATTTTTGTCCAGAGTTGCGCGCTCGCGAGTGTTAAGAATCGCGTCGTACGTGAAGTACGGGGGAGCGTCCGGTTGGTCGGCTGTAACCAGACGAATGAACTCTTCCTTCGTCATGGGCTGTAGAGCGTAATTCAATCGCCGTTGATCGCCCAGGGAAGAGAATTTGTCGGAGGAAAGATTCTTCCCGCACAGGGAGCCGGCGCCGTGAGCCGGGTAAACCAGTGTCTCGTCGGGAAGCGTCAGCAGTTTGTTGTGCAGCGAGTCATAAAGATGGGCGCCCAGGTCGCTGGCGGTCCAGCCCAGCGACGCGCGCAGGTCGGGGCGGCCAACGTCCCCGATAAACAGCGTATCGCCGGTGAGGACGGCGTGCGGTTTGGCCGCATCCTGCCGCAGATCGAACACCAGAATCGAGATGGACTCTATGGTGTGGCCTGGAGTCTCCAGCACTTGCAAACGCAATCCCGGGAATTCGAGCGTATCGCCGTCCTTCATCGCCACAAAGCTGTACTCCGCTTTGGCGCGGGAGCCCAGATGGATGGCTGCCCCGCAGCGATCGCGCAGCTCCAGATGGCCCGCTACAAAATCGACGTGGAAATGGGTCAGAAAGACGTGGCGGATTTGGAGCCCTAACTTCTCGGCGTCCTCCAAATACTGTTGAACATCGCTGCGGATCCACCACGACAGCCGTCGGACTGGCTTCGTCTCCCAGAAGATAGGAAGCGTGAGCCAGGCAGCCCAGATAGTACTGTTTCAGACTCATGGAGACTTCCAGTCTAGCGCCGCGCCGTCTAGCGACCGTCGCTCTCCGGTGCTGCTGCCCAGCCACGCTCCTGTCAAATGTTCAGCGCTTTTTGCGCGGTTCCAGTGGCGTCTCTGAGCCAGCTATGGAGAAGGGGAAAATGCCGAAGCTTTGGATCCCGAACATGAGCGCATACTCGCCTGGCTGGAGGGGCTCCTGCGGTTGGACCAACCAGACCGCGTTCTCGGGTTGGGACATGTTGACCGCAATGATGTCGCCGGCCTGGGCTTCGGCGGTTTTCGCGCCGAGATGGAGCTTGCCCGCGTCGAGCTCTCGTACGTTCTTTTTGGGATGCAGCCTCACCAGCGTCGGCCTTCCAGGCAAAGAGATCACATGGCACACGCAGAGGATTGGCCGGTCAGTGCCTGCTTCCACCATCGCGTGCGCCCCTGCATACTCGGCGACCATTGTGGCAGGAGCTACGCCCATCGTCAGCGCAGGGGCGAATCCGTGCTTGAATCGGGTCCGCAGAGGCGGCTCGGAGGCAAGGGGAAGCCAATCTGATTTTAAGATCAGCACCCCGACGCTCCGGGATGGGTAGTCGGCCGCGACCACTGGCGAGGTGGTGGGCGAAGATCCCGGGTCCGTGCGCTCTTGTGCACTGGCCGTGGATAAAGCTAGGACGGTGGCAAAACACACGGCGACGACAATGTGATGTGCCATGAGCCCACGATCGATGTTAATTTGGACCTCCTGCTGTCGAATTATGTCTTATACGTTCGTCGCGGGCGTACACAATAAACTTCTGCCATTGCGAATAAACCCAAGCGGCAGGTAATTACACGCGGATAATATTCAGTTCGGCTTGCGAATGGCCCATTATACGGGATTTTGCCCGCGCACGTCTAACAGGATGCTGAAAAAAGGCCAAAAAACGCTTGCTCACGCGCCACCCGTCCGGTGTTCTTCGAGTCGATGTTCTCCGGTGCACGACTCCCCTGGCGCCTCCGAACGTCCTGCCGGCCGCGACTTCCGGTCGTCTCCGGATGTGCCGCTGGCGCGCGGCTCAGACTCCCGACTGCGTGTTTACGGGTGCTTACCGAGCCGCGACCGTGAGGGAGCTGGGACCTCGAAAACTTTTTCAGCAGCCTGCTAAGCGGATTCCCGAGCCCGCAAGCTACGTAAATCCTAATCAACGCTATGACACAATCGAAAGCGTCCCAACGCCGGTTTTCGACCATGCCGGTTCGATTGGCTGAGCTTGATCAAAGCGCACTTTCGCGATGGCGCAATAGGAGATAACACCTATTTATCGAATGCCGCTTACTGTCGAAGGTCTTGCTGGGGGAGCACGGGATGCGCAGACCATTGGTTGGCGTTTGCTTGGTGTCGGCGATCTTCACGGGTGTGGCATTGGTGCCGGGGACCATCGTCCTGGGCCTGTTCTTGGTGGTCGTGCCCGGTTTGGTGCTGATTGCCTCACCTTATCTCTTCGCCGTCAGCCTGGCCTGCCTGATGGCAGTGGCCCTGTTTGGGCATCTCGGCCTGGCCGCCCGCATATGCGCTTACGCCGGCTTCGCGCTTCTTCTTCTCGCCCTGGCGACGGCTGCCGCCTGGCAGATCAATCGACCCCTGATGAGGGAATGGGAAAAACTGTCGGCCGGCGATCATCCCTGGAGCGGCACTAAGGATGGCATTGGAGCGATCGCGCTGCTGCAGGATCGACATGCGGCCGGGGGGAATCCATCGCTGTGCTTCAACCTCTGCCAGAGCCTGCTCTACACTGGCACGGCGGAATCCGTTCTGCAAGGCGCGAGCCCAGGGGACAGTGACTCGTCGATCACCGATGCGGCGCTACCCGTAATCCGCTATCGCGTCGAGAAGCGCGACTCGTGTCCTCCGGTTACGCTGCCGGACTGGATGATTCGCCAGAGCGACCTGAACATTTTCAATGAAAGGCAGTTGCTCGCCGACGTGAAGGTCCGGATCGCCGAAGGCGACTGCCTGATCGCCGAGACGGCCACGTTGGCGCAAAGCGATCTGGTTGTCGTCAACGAAGTGCTCCGCAACGCCCATCGGCCGAGTATGCGAGACCGTTGGAAGCCAACCCTCGATACCCTCTCGGCGCGGCGGCTAACCATCTACAGAATTCGTGATGGCCGTCCGGTGCAGTTATCCCGCGAGACGTCCATGACCGCATACCCGGTTTTCACCCCCCTCTTCATCGGCCTCCTCACCGGCGATCCGATCGACATCGAACTCGGCATCTTGAGGGTACCCAGGAAGAATCCCGGCGACGATATTGGCGCGTTTTTCGAGAAAGTATTTGGCCTGAAAGCCGCCCCCGTCGGCACCACCGTCACCACAAGGCCCTTGGAGAACATGCCGCGTCTTCTCGACAAGTCAGCCAATACGTCAGCCGACCAGTCGCTGGGTGAAGTCGAACGCCTGCTGCGGGAGGCGCTCGCCAACCCCACCCTACCTCCGAACTCCCCGAACCTGATCCTGGCCACTACATATTTCGAAAGCATCGCCCGCAATCGCAGCGGCGACGTGCCCCTGCTGGCCGGTCTTATTTCCGACCGGCGGGTGACAGATGTCAGCGATGCGTTGCGCCGGGCCGTCATCGCCCTGGGGCCCGCCAGCGCTCCTCTTGCAGGCCCGCTGCTCAATCGAATCGACGCAGAGATACCCGGCGGACAGCCCAAGCTCGTTCGGCGAGCTGTCGGAAAGCTTCGAGTCGCTCCCGTCCGGCGCCGCAATCCCCGTGATGCCCCACCTCGAATCCCTCGCCCGCGACAAGCAACGCCGCGAAC
>CAVRZH010000025.1:0-7887 GCA_963725455.1 Bryobacterales bacterium | reverse complement strand
CCCGGAATCGACAAATTAGTGGAAGATCGCCGCCAGCTCTCGGGCAACCATCTCATCATCAAATGGGACTCGGCTCGGGCTGTCCTGCGTGCCCTGCATCAAAATGAGGCAGTCGGGGTTCTAATCGACCAGAACACGTCTCCCGAGGAAGGCGTCTTTGTCGATTTCTTTGGCACCCCCGCGTGCGCCAATGTCGCCTTCGCGAAAATCGCGGCCAAAACCGGCGCCGCCGTCATCCCAGGCTTTGCGGTATGGTCTGAAGCGGAAGGCAAATACATCCTCAAGTTTTATCCGCCACTTGAGATATCGGGCGATGCCGCTGAAGACACCCGCCGGCTCCACGCCGTTCTGGAGCAGGTCATTCGCGAGCATCCTGGGCAATGGCTCTGGATCCATCGCCGCTGGAAAACGCGCCCTCCTGGCCAGCCCAGCCTATACGAAAACACTTAAGATGTTTCGGCTCAAGTTATTGTATGCCTGGGCCTTACTTCCCTTGATCGCCTTCCCGCAAGACTCCACCGTCTTTTCCACCGACGTCCGCGTCGTGAATCTCTTCGCCACCGTTCGCGACATCCAGGGCCGCCTGGTTCACAACCTCACCAAGGACGATTTCGCGCTTACCGAAGACGGCCGCCCGCAGACTATCCGCTACTTCTCGCAGGAATCCGGGCTACCGCTGACCATTGGCCTCCTCGTTGACACCAGCATCAGCCAGAAGCGTCTTCTGGCCGAAGAGCGCACTGCCAGCTATCGCTTCCTGACTCAAGTTCTGCGCCCGGACCAGGATCGCGCGTTCGTTATCCACTTCGATCGCAATGTTGAGCTATTGCAGGACTTGACAGCTTCGCAGGAGCTTCTGGATCGGGCTCTGGCGCGCCTGCAGATTCCGAAGCTTCTGCCGGGCAAACGTGGCGATCCCAAGATTGGTCGCTGGAGTTTGGGCGGTACGGATCTGTATGATTCTTTGCTGCTCGCCTCCGAGGATATCATGAGTGAACAAGCGGGCCGCAAGGCCGTGGTCCTGCTTACCGACGGCGTGGACAACGGAAGCAAAATCGGCCTCTTCCAGGCTGTCCAATCCGCCCAGCGCGCCGACACGCTGGTTTATTCCATCCTGTTTTCCGATGACTCCGCCTACGATGGCACTTTCGCAAGCGTAGCCGGCAAAAAAGCTCTCCAGCGCGCTTCTCGCGAAACCGGCGGTAGCTTCTTCGAAGTAACCCGGAACAACCCGATCTCGGCGATCTATGCGCAGATCGAAGAAGAACTGCGCGACCAATACAGCATCGGTTACACATCGGATAAGACCGGTGCCGGGTCTGAATATCGTAAAATACAGTTGGTCGCAAAGCGAGCCGGGTTAACTGTGGAGGCACGCGATGGTTATTACACCAGTAAGTAAGGCAGGTGGCCGAAATGCACCAGCCTGGTGTCCCTCGGCCAAAGCGCCTCCCCTCAAATCTTGTGCTTGCAGCAAGTTATGTGTGGCAACCCAGATGCAACGGAGTATTGCTTGAGAGGCACGACGATCATGAAAACAAAATCGCTTCCTTGGACGATTGCTTCTGTTTTGGTCTTATCAATGGTGAGCACCCTGCCTGGGATCGCTCAGGATCAGCCTGCGCCCCCGGCGGATCAATCCGCGCCCAGCGCACCTTCGAACGGCGGATGGCGCAAGTTCCAACCTCAGGATCAAAATGGCCAACCGGCCGCTACGGATCCAGGTGTGGGCAACCCAGGTGTGGGCAACCCAGGTGTGGGCAACCCAGGTGTGGGCAACCCAGGTGTGGGCAACCCAGGTGTAGGCAACCCGGCCCCGGCAGCGGGTGATCCGCAAGGTCAGCCGCAGGGTCCCTACGATCAGGGTCCCGGATTCCAGGGCCCTCCACCGCAGGGTCCCGGTGCACAAGGTCCGGCTCCCCAGGCTGCTCCCCCAACTCGTTATGCTCCAACCACAATCACACTGCCTGCGGGCACATGGGTGACGGTTCGCGTGAATGAGCCCTTATCGAGCGACCATAACCAGACCGGCGACGCCTTCACGGGCACGCTGCTTGAGCCGATAATTTCGAATGGTTTGCTGATAGCCCGCCGTGGCGAGACCGTCACCGGCATCGTCACAGAGGCACAGAAGGCCGGACGCGTGTCGGGCGTGTCGCACTTGAAATTGGAGCTCACCGGCATTCAGCTAGCCGACGGACGCCAGATTCAAGTGAAAACAAAATTGATCGATCGCCGCGGTAACACTTCCTATGGGCGCGACGCTTTTGCCATCGGCGCCACGACAGCCACTGGCGCTGCGATCGGTGCCGGAGTGAATGGCGGAGTGGGCGCGGGCGTTGGCGCAGCGGCCGGCTTGGTGGTATCCACCATCGGCGTGTTGTTTACCCGCGGGCGGCCAACGGTGGTCGGTCCTGAGACTCCGCTTACGTTCAGCATGGAGACGCCGCTGACCCTCGACAATTCGCAGCAGGCGTTCCGCTATGCCTCCCAGCAGGATTACAATGCGGGCAGCCGCCCGATGATGCCTCGTCCTGGTTACGGATACGGATCGGCGTATGGTCCGGGGTACCCTCCGCCCGCGCCCTATTACGGCGGATATTATGCGGCCCCTTACGCCTACGGCTACCCGTATCCATATCCCTACTTCTACGGCCCGTCAGTTTATCTTGGCTTCGGCGGACGCTGGGGTTACGGGCGTCGCTGGTAACAATTCGATTTAGGTGTCCACTTGGCCTCGCGAGAACATCCGCGAGGCCTTTTATTTTGCACTTAATTTCCTGGCGCAGCCTTCTGCTCGGCGCCGTCGCTTTACTTCACGTCCGAAATTCCCTCGGCGCACGCGAACTCCCGCAGCTCGTCGGTCCCGCCGCGTGGCGTGGCCTTCCGATAGGAATGCACTACCTCCCACGGCTTGGTCAGCGCCTTTGGATCCGTCACAGTAATGCGATCTTCCAAGAGTCCCGGCTCCTCCAACCGGATGCGCTCCTGGACCGTCATGGCGTCGCTATGCGGCGTGAATCCTTCGATGAATGTGTCGCCGCGGATTGCTACCGTCTCTACCACCAGCGTGTCGCCCTCCCAATGGCCGGTGGAGTAACCCGCGTAAGTGGGATCCTCCAGAACCTTGTCCGAAGGTTTGCGCCCGTCCAGGTAAACACGACGCAGCGCGTCATTGAGCTCGCTGAAGAAGGTGATCTTGTCTTTGTTCTGCATCACCTCCATACCGTAAAACATGCTCATCATCGCGGGCATCCCAGGAGGCAGGCAGCGGGCAATGGGATCGTATTCCGATGAACCGGATTCCAGCGACTTGCTCATCGTGTGCCATTTCGCAAGATATTCCGGCTTCAATGCAGGTTCGTCGGGCCGCCTGCCGTTGGACCCATCCGCCACCGGCGCCGACGCCGTGGGACGCGCGGCCGGAGATCGCGGCGGCCCTCCCGCCTTCGGACCGCCCTTGAAGTTGCCGAACGGGTTGATCGGATAATATACGCCCGAAAAATCCGGAGGCGTTTGCGCGCATAGCGCCATTGCGGCGGCCAACGCAAGGGCCGTGGCCCTCACTTCGCTTCTCCGAGGCCTTCAGCGCACGCGAACTCCCGCAGCTCGTCGTTCCCTTTCTCGCGCGATGCTTTCCGGTAAGTCTTCACCGTTTCCCATGGCTTGGTCAGCGCTTTCGGATCGGTGACGGTAATCACATCCTCCAGCAATCCCGGCTCTTTCAGCCGGATTCGTTCATGCACCGTCATGGCGTCGCTATGCGGCGTGAAACCTTCGATAAAGGTGTTGTCGCGCAGCGCAACGGTATCTACGACTAACGTGTCGCCTTCCCAATGGCCGGTCGAATAGCCCGCATAGGTGGGATCTTCCAACACTTTCTCCGACGGCTTGCGCCCATCCAGGTATACACGGCGCAGCGCGTCGTTCAGCTCGCTGAAGAAAGTGATCTTGTCTTTGTTCTGCATGATCTCCATGCCGTACGCCATCGACATCATGGCCGGCATTCCAGGCGGCAGACACTTGGCCGTAAGATCGTATTCCGACGAGCCGGCGATACGCGTTTTGCTGATCACCTGCCACTTCGCCATGTACTCCGGCGTGAGCGACGGTTCATCCGGATTGCGCCCGCGTGAGCCATCCGACAGCGGCGCCGACGCGGTTGGGCGCGGTGGTGGTCCCTGGCGCGGAGCGGTTGCTCCGGCGGCTGGGCCGCCGCGAAACCGGCCGAATGGATTCAATGGATAATACACGCCCGAAAAATCCGGCGGCGTACTCTGTGCACCGAGCCCCACCGCGCCGAGCAGCATGCTGAGCAGGATCTTGTCGATTCTCATGGCCGTTCCCTATTCGGTCGGCGGCGGCGCGTTGCCGAGAATGGTTCCGTCGGCCTTAGTGACGCGCGCAATCAGGCCGGAAGCAGAATCATCTTTCGCCGGGCTCAGGTCGATGGTGACCTCGTCACCCGGCTGCAGCGACTTGGGCGTCCAGCCGGAGCGCAACAAAATGCCCGGCGGACGGCCCTCCGCCTTCCAATCCACTTTATTGCCTTTCCCGTCATCGACTGTCAGGATCACCCAAACGTGCGGGTTGCTCCACTTGAATTCTTTCACCACGCCCTTGATCGTGATGACCTTGGTCACATAGAACGCCGAGTTGCTATGGTGAGCCTGCGCCAGCGGAGCGAGACCAAGCGCCGTTCCGATCACCGCGCAGCTTATAATCGCCGCCATCCTCATCGTGCCACCTCCAATTACCTGGGAGGAAGTTTATCAAACCGAGGCAGCAGATGTTGGCGGGGCAGATGGATTACACGTTGCGTGCCAGTACGTTTACAACTGTTGCGACGTGCGTGTGTAGAGAACCTCTGGTCAGACGTTCGGCGCAGAAGCGACCCTTGCCAGGAAGCGCTGAAGCCTAGCCGACGGCTACCGCGCGCCGGGATTCTGGGCGGATGCCGTCGACGTGCCCAATCTTCGACACGGTGTACGGATTCAGTTTCGACGGCGCCAGTTCGACAGTGTTGACAGGCTGCCTTGAGTCCCATGGAACCTGATACTGCCGGTGGCACACGCGGCAAGTGTAATGCCCATGGATCGGCCACATCGGAGAATTATGCAGGGATCTGCACCAAAGAATGCCCAGCTTCTCCAACAAACCAATCGACTCACCAAGCGCTTGCGGCTGATCCATTATCACTAGTTGTGCCATGTCTAAATCCTCTTGTTTATCACTTACTCACGCTGTGCTTTAAGCAAGTCTGTTGCCACTTCGTTCCAGCCAAATCGAGATATAAGAACGGAACGAGCCCAGAACGCGGAAAGGATCGGGGCTCGTGTCCCGAAGTCACTTCACCCGGACCATGGCGAGCCGCATGATGAACGCAGCCCCCAGCGACAACAAACCCATGAGGCCGATGAGAGGTACTATCGATGCGGTCTTGGGAAGCGTCGTAGGCAATTCCGCGGCAGGCGGCTCCGTAGTTTGAGCAAGCTCCACTTCCTGTCCGGTCGGCTCTTCAGCTTTCAGAGGAACCACCAGCAGGGCCATGATTTCCGGCCCTTTGATCGTGACCGTCGGCTTCGTTGTCGTGGCTGCCAGCTCGGTTGGCATGGAAGGCACCGGCGTGTTGTTCGCTTCGGCCAAAGCAAGGGCCTCCTGCTTCGGATAAACGAATTCATGTCCGTAGGTCCGGCTTGGATAGAACCACGCCTTTATGGCCTGAGGCGACCCGGCGGCCCGTTCCTCAAACCGGATGATCGTTTTGTCTGAAGGCTGATGGCGATAGCTCGGAATCGCGAGGAACGTCCCGAACACATGATCTTCCTGCTTGTTGAACACCTGAACGATATGGCGGCTGGATTGTGAATTGAGCAGTTTGAAAACATACGTACCGGCGGGCAGGATCTGCCCCGGGATTTCTACCGGCCCACTGAAGGTAACTACTGTTCTCTGGCTCCATTCATCGGCACGGGCAACGGGCGACAAGGCGAGGGCTGCCACCAAGCCGGCCAACAAAATCATTTTCGTCTGCAACTGATTCATTTCTTTTTTCTCCTTTTTCGTAAATCACTCTTACACCGCGTCGCAGACGCAATTTCCAAACCAAAGGCGATGAGATGCGAATCCGAGAGATATACGATGTCGCTTCAGCACTTTGGCCGTGCTCGGCCGGAATTCAAGTGCCGGCTAAGTTCACGATTGAAACATGCTGCGGCGAAACCGTGCGACGCATTGCTCGCCAAGCGTCGCATCAGCGCAGCTCAGCGCTCAGCGCCCGGATCGAGGTAATCTCAAGGAGTTCGCCAAACTAGTCGGCACTGAGAAGCCGCAATTCGTATGGACAGCAACTCCGGCGCGCCCCGAGCCTCCGTCATTATTCGCTGTGGGCTGGCGGTTGCATTTGTGGCCACCGCCCTAGGTGTTACGTTCCTCCTGCAAAACGTCGTTTCCACGGCCGGATATCTTTTCTTCTACATCGCCGTGGTGGCAAGCGCCTGGTTTGGTGGAAAATGGCCGGGCGGGATCGCAGTCATTCTCAGCGCAATTTCGGTTGCGTACTTCTTCACGCCGCCGGTTTATTCCTTCGCAGTGAACAGACAGTCTTTGCCGGTGTTCATTGAGTTTGCGGCATCCGCGCTGGTGGTGGGCTGGTTCAGTTCGTGGCGCAGGCAAGCAGAGACGGAGCTAAAGTACGCGCGCGACGAACTTCAGTTGCGCGTGGAGGAACGGACCGCCGAGCTCAGACACAGCAACGAGCAGCTACTGGCCGAGATGGCCGAACGGAAGCGCGCCGAAGACGCGTATTACGAAGCACAGGCTGAGCTGGCTCGCATGACCCGCATGAGCGCGATGGGCGCGCTGGCGGCATCCATTTCCCATGAAGTGAATCAGCCGCTGGCGGCGGTGGTCACCAACGCCGATGCCTGCATGATGTGGCTCTCGAGCGATCCGCCGAATCTGGAAGAAGCGCGCGTAGCGGTGGACTGCATCGCTCAGCAGGGAACGCGCGCCAGCGACGTAGTGCGGCACATCCGCGCCATGTTCACCAAGGCCGCGCCGGAAAGAACCACGTTTGGCGTCAACGATTTGATTCGCGAGGTAGGCACGCTAATTGAAGGGGCCGCATTGAGAAACCAGGTGGAGCTCCAGACCGAGCTGCGCCCCAGATTTACCGGCCACCACCGGCGACCGCGTCCAATTACAGCAAGTGATCGTAAATCTGATCCTGAATGGCATTGAAGCGATGAGCGAAGTTGCCGACCGACCTCGGCGCCTGGTGGTCCGCTCCGAGCTGCAGAACTCCGGGGACGTACTGGTATCCGTTGAAGACTCCGGCATCGGTATCGATCCCAAAGACGAGAAACGCATTTTCGACGCATTCTTCACCACCAAGGCACAAGGGATGGGCATGGGTTTATCAATCAGCCATTCCATCATCGAGGCGCATGGGGGCCGGTTGTGGGCCAGCCGCAACAGCGACTATGGCGCCACGGTCCAATTCACGTTGCCGGCGCAGGGTGAATCCGACTCATGAGCGAAACGGATCCGATCGTATTTGTGGTTGACGACGATGCATCCGTCCGGGATGCCGTCCAGAGGCTGATTGCGTCCGTAGGACTGCGAGTGCAGACCTTTGGGTCAACCAGCGAGTTCCTGGAAGCAAACGCCCGGAGGTCGCCGCCTGCATGGTGCTGGACGTGCGGCTCCCAGGACGCAAGCGGGCTGGAACTGCAACGCGATTTGATCCAGGCGAAAGTTCCGATTCCGATCATTTTTATCACCGGCCATGCGGATGTGCCGATGACGGTGCGCGCCATGAAGGCGGGGGCTGTCGAGTTCCTGACCAAACCGTTTCGCGGACAAGAACTGCTGGACGCCATCCAG